>CAINGU010000070.1 GCA_903848645.1 uncultured cyanobacterium
CAATTGACAATTAAGTTTTTTCAGTGTGCCTTTCGTTAGGTATAAGCAACTTTTTTAGCTTTTATTGTTCTCGTAATGTCTACGCGAACAAAATATTTTTGAATTCACCCCCTATCTCCCCTTAACCGAGCAGTATTGCATTGGTATCTGTATAAACATCGCTATTTCCTTCACCATTGACCCAAGCACAAACCTTTACACCACTTACAGGTTTTCCATCTTCCCACTGCACTTTGACAACCATTGCCATAAAAATACCTCCTTTGAAGTGAGACTTTGTGATAAATTCGGGTTATTTACTCATGTCTTTCCATTATTGAAACGCCCAATCATGCGAGGGATAGCCAGATTGATCCCAAACAATGATCATTGCTATTTTCCAACAGTGAACCCCGTCCCTTTACATTTCACGCATTGCTGCATCTCTCTTGGAGATCCAGGAGGACACTTGACTTGTCCTGTCCCACTACAGATATCGCATTTACGCTCCATCCTTTCTTTTGGATTCTCTGAAGGCTTCTCATTTGACATGACTGACCCCTAATAATTCTGCACAGACAATTCACATTGAGTCAAAGTTTATTATTCCTTGTTGTCATCTGTCTATTGGAAAACATCGGATTTTATCGGGAGATTTATTGCAAAATTTTACGATTTTATACGTAAAATATCGGTAAAAATAGGATTATCTTTTGCTATAATTACTGAAACCCTTACCCTATATAGTTTTTATGACTGTTGACGAAGTTGTAAAATTTGTTGATAAAATGGTATTTGAAAAAACGGGAAAACATCTAGATGATATCCAAGCTGCTGTAGTAGAAGGTACATGGAAAAGACAAACTTATGATTATATTGCCAGGGAATATAATGTTTCTACAAGTCATGTAGGAGATGTAGGATCTGAATTATGGCAACTTTTATCAGAAATATTACATGAAGATATAAAAAAAACTAATTTTTGTTCTACGTTGGAAAGGGTTTATTATATTAGATCATCTCCAAATCATCATATTAATCCTAATATTTGTATTGGTAATAATCATTATTTTAATTTTAGTTCGCAAATATTAAATCAACCTAATAAACAAGAGGAAAAAAGTAAGATAAATACGGAATCTAAATTATCTAGTTATGATTTAACCTTAGCTCCTGAAGTTATAAATTTTTATCAACGAGAAACAGAATTAGAAAAACTCTTTGATTGGATATTTAAACAAAATACTCGTTTGATTTCAGTATCAGGATTATATGGAACTGGTAAAACTACTTTAGTTAAAAGATTTATTGATTTAAACTTACAGAAATTTGCAGTAGTTATTTGGAGAAGTTTAAAATATCCTCAACCTTTAGAGTTACTTATTAGCGATTTGTTGAATGTTTGTCAACAAGAACCTCAAGCAACTTTAGATAAACAATTAAAACAATTATTTGATATTCTGGCAAATCAGAAATGTTTAATTATCCTTGATGATTTACAAAATATATTTATCTATGGTCAATTTGCAGGACAATACAAAGTTGCATATCAAGATTATCAAAACTTTTTTACTATGATAACAGAGCTTAAACATCAAAGTCATGTAATTGTTATTAGTCAAGAACAATGTCCAGAAATAGAATGTTTAGATGATGAATTATGTCCGATTAAATCTTTAGAGCTATCAGGATTATATGATGTTGATATTCTCCAAAATAGAGGATTAAAAAATGAAGACTATTGGTTACAATTAATTGATTTATATGCAGGTAATTTTATTGATTTAAAAAGTGTGAGTATCTTGATTAATAAGAATTATGATGGTCAAGTTGCTGATTTTTTAGCCGAGAATACTTTGCAGATTACCAATCAAATGCAATCTCGTTTTCAGGAAATATTTAACCATTTATCAACCCAAGAAAAAGAAATAGTATTGCATTTAAGTAAGTTTGATATACCTATTACTAGAGACTATTTAAAAGAAGGTTTAAATTTATCTGTTATTGATTTTAATAATGGGTTACAGTCTTTACAACAAAGGTATTTAGTCACGAAAATAAGAAATAATACAATCTTGTTTCAATTATCTTCAGTTTTTACGGAATATGTGAGAAATTATTGTCAAAATTGATGATAATTTCATAAAAAATATAGGTCATATTTCTTGATATATTTTGAATCAATTACATAAGTCCTAATTTGACAGATAAAATTGTACTATATTTTTAACAAAAAATGCAAATTATACAGAGTCTTCACACTGCTATTCTAGTAACTGATTTAGAACGTTCCGAATATTTTTATAGTCAGGTATTAGGATTAAATAAAGTAGAACGTCCCCTAAAATATCCCGGTGTCTGGTATCAAATTGGTAATTATCAACTTCATCTGATTGTTGCACCCACCGTACCAACTGATAAGCAACAGGAAAAATGGGGACAAAATCCTCATATTGCTTTTGCTGTGGTTGATTTGCAGGTTGTGAAAGATGAGTTAATCGCTAAAAATTATCCTTTTCAGGCTAGTGCTTCTGGTCGGGCGGCGATTTTTATTAAAGATCCAGATAGAAATATTATTGAACTTAGTCAACAATGAGATTATTCTCCATGACAAAAGTTAAAATGGATGGATTGTGAAAAGATAAATAGCAAATGTTTTGGGCTGATAAAATCGCTGCTGACGCAGTAGGCTACCAGGTAGTTAATGATTCTAAGTAATGTGCCTTCTCCTGATGAGGATACTAGTACGTAGGGTGGGCAATGCCCACCAAAACCCTCTACGGTGGGCAATGCCCACCCTACACTACTTAAAATTTTATGGCTACGCCACGCAAGCTATCAAATATTATTTATGATTCCTATAGATGTATATTTTTATTTTTATATTTATCCCATCCCCCCGGATAGGATATTATGCTACAAATTGAGAGAGATCATCTAGTAATTGTCTAGGCTTATCTCTCTGTTTTGGTTATCTTGAGGAACTCATTGTGGTTGCAACCCCCGAAAAACTGCACGCTACCCATAGTCACGAGCATCTACCCAGTAAAGACCGTGTAGCCGTATTGCTGATGGGCTATGGCGAAGTCGAAAGCTACGAAGATTTTGCTAACTATAACGAACAAGCTTTAAATTTACTGACGGCTAAATTTGCCCCTGTTCCTACTTGGATTTATCCCCCTTTAGCCAAACTTTTGGCATTATTTGATCGTCATGAATGGGGACACACGCATCATGATTTTATCTCCCCACATAATGCCATTTTTGAAAGACAAAGAGCCGGGATTGAACACGAATTACAACATAAATGGGGTAATGGTGTGCAAGTTTTCAAAGCTTTTAACTTCTGCGCTCCTTTTTTACCAAACCAAGTTTTAGCCGAAATTAAAGATCAAGGCTTTAGCAAACTGCTGATTTATCCATTATTGGTTGTTGATTCCATTTTTACCAGTGGTATTGCTATCGAACAAGTGAATAATGCCCTGGTAGAATTAGCTGATGGTGATGAACATTGGATAAAGGCACAAAGATATATTCCTTCGTTCTACAATGAGCCAAAATATATTGATTTAATGGCGCATTTGGTAGAAGAAAAAATTCATACTGATTTGGCTACAGGTTATTTACCTTCGCAAATTGGGATTATCTTGATGAATCATGGTTGTCCCCACAAAGCTAAAGGTTTTACATCTGGGATTGATGAAAGTCAAGCCATGTATGAGTTAGTCAGAAACAAGTTAATTAACAATTACCCGTTAATTTCTGTGGGTTGGTTGAACCACGATACCCCATTAATTGAATGGACACAACCAAATGCTACCCAAGCTGCTGAAAACTTGATTCAATTGGGTGCGAAGGTATTGCTATTTATGCCTATTGGTTTTGCCACAGAAAATCATGAAACTTTGTTAGATGTGCATCACATTATTCATGATTTGGAAAAACAACATCCAAATGTAGATTATTTACAAATGGCTTGTGTTAATGATGATCCCCAATTTTTAGCTATGGCTGCTGAATGGGCAAATGCACATATAGCAGAGTTGATGGAAACTGAAGGAATGGCTGTTAATTCACAATCAGCTATTACTCATCATCATCATCACCATTAAGTAATTGAGGCAGTTAGAAACCGCATCTACATAGGCAAAACCCACCTGCGTGGGTTGAAAATATTTAATTTTTTATGGGTCCACTTAGGTGGGCTTTTTTTGTAGCCATGTCAGACTTTGCTATGATCCGTATTGTGGTTAGACGAGTTGCTTAAATTTTGACTCCCTAAAACTTTTCAAACATCCTCTAACTGAAATCGTTAATTGTTAAATGTTACCCATTTATTTTGTATGATCTATTTGATGATACGTTACCTGTACCACTAGCGAGGTAAAGGCTATGACTCTTGTTAAAGTAAATCAAAAACACTACCCAAAAGGGGATATTACCCGTCGGGGCATGGCCTTAGCTCTTGACTTCTGCGGTGCATGGTTTCTCAGTTCTATCGTGGCAAATAATCAAATCGGTATTCAATTTGCCCAAATTTTTGTTTTTATTTTTGCTTGGCTAATTTTCCGCGTAGTCGTAGTTTACAGCAATCAAGGACAAAGTTTAGGACGTTGGGCATTTGATTTAAAAATCCTAGAAGTCGCAAATGGAGAAATAGTCAACAGAATCCCCCAATTTCAGACATTATTACTGCGAGAAGGGGTTATTTGCTTTTCTAGCTTGTTATTATCCATTTTCTTGGGGAATATCATCCTCAATCCCGCTGCTGTCGTCCTCTTACTTCCCCTGATCATTGACGGGGGTGCAGCTTTATCCGATACTCAAATGCGTCAGGCTTTCCATGACCGCTTTTTTCGGACTATCATAGTTTCTTCCCGCCGCGGTTATTCATTAGATATAAAAATTAAACGGTTAGTTGCAAAATTTCAGCGAAATATGAGATAATAACCATTTGTGTTAATTATCTCCAGGCTTTACAGTTTGTAAGATTATGGCTAAAAGCAAAGGTGCGCGCATAATAGTGACACTAGAATGCACCGAGTGTCGGACAAATCCAGATAAACGTTCTCCTGGTGTATCCCGTTATACCAGCACCAAAAACCGTCGAAACACGACCAACCGCTTAGAACTGAAAAAGTTCTGTACTCACTGCAACAAACACACAGTTCACAAGGAAATTAAGTAAGAATGAGTTACTATCGTCGTCGCCTTTCTCCTATTAAGCCAGGAGATACCATTGATTATAAAGATGTAGATTTGTTGCGGAAGTTTCTCACCGAACGTGGCAAAATTCTACCTCGGAGAATCACTGGCTTGACCTGTCAGCAACAACGCGCCCTGACTCTAGCCATTAAACGCGCCCGAATTGTGGCTTTATTGCCCTTCATTAACGCCGAAGGTTAAGAATATTTTGGATTTTGGATTTTGGATGATTATCCAAAAAAGTAGCAGTTGCATGGATATTGCCCGGTTACTTTGAGTCCAAAATCTAAAATTTAATATTTAATGTTAGGAAATTGCCAAAAACATTTAATTAATTCATTCTCAAAAATGGTACGATATCGCTAAATTTGGGGATGAAATTCTAAATTGTCATAGCATTCGTCATAGCAAATTATTAAATAAAGGATTAAATACCCGTTATTTAATCCAAAATTTCCAGTCTAAAAATCTAAACATATTAAAAAAGTGCGACAGTTGTGGATAAGGGGACGTTAGTTGAATTTAGGGTTAAAGGCGATCGCCGGCTTGGAGTGGTAGATCGTCCAGACGGTAAAACTAGTTGGTTTGTAGTAGATGAACGTGGTCAATCCCATAACATCAAAAACAACCAATTTACCTACACGGTTAACGGACAAACCTATAAACCAAGTGAAATTGCTGAGTTTTTAAGTCAAGTCCAGCCTTATCTAGACCCATCAAGTCTGGAAGTAGCTTGGGAACTACTCATTGAAGATGGGGAAACTGTCACTCCTAGCCAATTGGCAAATATATTATTTTCGGAATCCACATCTCCCCAGTGTTACGCAGCCCATTGTTTGTTATCAGAAGATAAACTCTATTTCAAACAAAAAGGAGACGCTTACGAACCCCGCAGCGCGGCACAGGTGGCAGAACGCAAGCACCAGATTGAAGTAGAATCCCAAAAAGCCAAGGGACAGCAGGAATTTTTAGCCCGTGTAGAACAGGCGCTTCAGGGACAAGTAGTAGAATGGCAACGACTGGATCGCCAACGTTTAGATGCGCTAGAAAAGTATGCGGTGCTACTAGCAGATGTTGTTATTCTGAAGATGAATTACGACTCTTTAGCCCATGCTTATAAGCCACCAGTAGCAGTATCAGAAACCATGAATATGCTGGGACGTTCTGCTACGCCCCAGGCGGCCTTTCAACTCTTGATAGATTTGGGTTGGTGGACTTCCCGTGAAAACCTGTTCCTGCGCCGTTCATCAATTTCCGTGCAATTTCCTCATAAGGTATTAGAAGTGGCGCAAGAACGTTTGGATTTCCCTCCCACGGATTTAGACACAAACCGTCTCGATCTTACACATCTCAAGGTCTACACCATTGATGATGAAAGCACGACAGAAATAGACGATGGTTTGAGTTGGGAGGTATTACCAGATGGTAAAGAACGGTTATGGGTACATATAGCTGACCCCACCCGGTTATTAATACCAGATGATGAATTAGATTTAGAAGCTAGAAAACGAGGGAGTACGGTTTATTTACCCACGGGGATGATTCCCATGTTTCCAGAGGTGTTGGCTACAGGTCCCATGAGTTTGGTACAGGGGAAAGTCTGTTGCGCCCTCAGTTTTGGCGTGATCTTAGATCAAATTGGGGCTGTAGAGGATTATTGTATCCACGCTGGTTTGATTAAGCCTACCTATCGTCTCACATATCAAGATGTTGATGAGATGTTGGAATTGGGAGTTCAGGCTGAACCAGAAATTGCAGCGATCGCTAATTGGGCAAAAATCCGCAAAACTTGGCGTTATGCTCAAGGTGCTATCAGTATCAATATGCCCGAAGCGATGATCAAAGTCAAAGACGATGATATCAATATTGATGTTTTAGATGATTCCTCATCCCGGCAATTAGTCGCAGAAATGATGATTCTTGCTGGAGAAGTTGCCGCACGTTATGGACAAACCCATAATATCCCTCTGCCTTTTCGCGGCCAACCCCAACCAGAATTACCCCCAGACGAGGAACTACTCCTACTCCCTGCCGGTTTCGTTCGTTCCTGTGCTATGCGCCGCTGTATGCCTAAGAGTGAAATGAGCATTACACCGGTGCGTCATGCTGGTTTGGGTTTAGATACTTACACTCAAGCTACTTCTCCCATTCGTCGTTATAGCGACTTACTCACCCACTTCCAACTGAAAGCGCATTTGCGTGGTGAAGGTTTACCTTTTTCTGCTGAACAACTCAAAGAAGTGATGATGACGGTCAGCAGCACCACTCAAGAAGCCACAATGGTGGAACGACAAACTAATAGATATTACGCTTTAGAATATTTACGTCGTCATCCTGAACAGGTTTGGCAGGTAACAGTATTAATGTGGTTACGAGAAGATAGCAATTTAGCACTAATTTTATTAGAAGATTTGGGTTTACAGTTGCCTATGTCTTTCCGGCGTTCTGTCAGTTTGGGAGAAAATTTATTAGTGAAAGTTAGTTTGGCTGATCCCCAAAAAGATATGATTCACTTCCAAGAAATTATGTATCAGGAAGCTCAATCAATTACAAATTAGATATAGCACTTTCTGGTGTTATGAGGTAAATATATAGCGGGCAAGATGCCCGCACTACAAGAGTTTCATAATTCAAGCACTTTCCGGTGTTATGAAGTACATATATAGCGGGCAAGATGCCCGCACTACAAGAGTTTCATAATTCAAGTATTCGGATTAACCTACTTTTAACCTAATCTTAATCCGTCTCTTTATGCTTCACTAGCATGAAATCTGCTGTATTTTAAAAGAGTGGATTACTGACAGTGGTGAAGGATATTGGTGGATGATGTTACCTAAATTAGCTTCCTTATCTGGGACTATATCAAGTATATTGGGGCAAATTGTCGCCTTAATCGGCCTACTTGTCTTAATAGGATGGATATTTGATTTAGAAATCCTCAAAAGTGTTTTACCAGGATTGATAACAATGAAGGTAAACACCGCTATGGGTTTTTTGCTTGGTGGAACTTCTTTATGGCTGTGTAGTCAACCACGTAAATATCAGCCAATATCCCTGATTTTAGCCGTAATTGTCTTGCTAATAGGGTTGCTAACCATGATTCAGTATGGTTTCAATCTGAATTTAGGTATTGATCAACTACTGATTCCAGAAGCTAAAAATACTATATCTACCTCTAGTCCAGGGAGGATGGCACCAAATACAGCATTATGCTTTTTTTTCCTGGGTTTAGCTCTAATTTTGCGATGGCCAAGTATATTTAGTATTACCCAAAGTTTAGCCCTCAGTAGTTTTTTAATTGCTTTATTAGGGTTAGTTGGTTATAGTTTTGGCATTGGCACTTTATACTTATATAATTTAGTATCTTTTACTGGCATGGCACTCCATACCAGTATAGCGTTGATATTCCTGAGTTTAGGGATTTTATTGGCTGATCCTGAAAAAGGCTGGATACAGGTAGTGATGAGTCCTTCTCTTGGTGGTATCACCGCTCGTCGTCTTTTACCTATAATTATCGGTGTTCCTCTTTTGACTACAGGATTATTTTTATCTATTCACCGCAGCAATTTTCTATCTTTGGAAGTTAGATTTGTGATGAGTGCGATAGTGAATATTGCCGTATTAGGTGGAGTCCTATGGTGGAATGCCAAAGACTTAAATATTATTGATAAAAAACACCAAGAAAGTCAACAGCAACTTCAGGAATCCTATGAACATCTAGAAGTCCGCGTGCAGCAGCGTACCCTCCAGTTAAAGACTGTTAATAATGCGTTAGACAAAAAGCGGAGCAAATTATCTAATTTGATTAATACCCTGCCAGGAATTGTGTTTTCTCGCAGTCAGGATATTAATTGGTCTGTTGATGACATTAGTGATGGCTGTTTAGCTGTAACTGGTTATAGTAAAGCCGATTTAACTAGGGGGACTCATCCCAGTTTCCAAGATTTAATTTTTCCAGAAGATGTAGACAAAATTAGTACGGCTATTCAAAAAGCTATTGCCAAAAATCGGTCTTACGAAATAGAATATCGAATTTTTACGAAAAGTGGTCAAGAAAAATGGTTGTGGGAAAAAGGGATTTTGGCTTCCTTCTTTGATGATTCCCAAAGTCTACCAATTGAAGGATTCATTATTGATATTACATCCATTAAACAGACAGAAACAGCACTACGTCAGAGTGAAACTAGATTTCGAGAATTAGCTGAAAATATTCATGAAGTATTTCATATTAACTCCGCTGACATGACTCAGATGTTATATATTAGCCCTGCTTATCAAGAAGTATGGGGCAGAAGTTGTGAAAGCTTATATCAAGATCCTTATTCTTGGAGTGAGTCTATACATCCTGATGATTATAATCGGATCACGGCAGCCTTTATGAATCTGATTAAAGGTGAATCCCTAGAAGAAGAATATCGAATCTTCCGTCCCAATGGGGAAATTCGCTGGATATTTGCGCGGACTTCCCCTGTTTACAGTCAGTCTGGAGATATATTACGTCATGTGGGTATTGCTGAAGATATTACCCAACGCAAACAAGCTGAACTGAAAATCCGCCAAATTAATGATGAACTAGAACAGCGTGTACAGCAACGGACTGCGGAGCTTACGGCTGTTAATAAAGAACTAGAATCATTTTCTTATTCTGTATCCCATGATTTGCGCTCACCTCTGCGCGCTATTGATGGATTTAGTAAAACACTTTTAGATCGCTATCAAGAACAACTAGATGATAAGGGTAAGCATTATCTAACACGCATTCGTACTGCTACTGAGCGGATGGGAAGACTGATTGATGATATGTTACAACTTTCACGAGTAACTCGGAGTCCAATGGGACGCACCCAAGTTAATTTGAGTGAAATTGCTGAAGAAATTATTCAAGAACTAGGTGAAAGTAACCCAGAAAGGCCAGTAAAGTGGTTAATTGCCTCTGATTTAATTGTTAGTGGTGATCGTCAACTTTTACGAATTCTCATGGAGAATCTACTTAACAATGCTTGGAAGTTTACATCTGGTCAACTAGATCCAAAAATTGAATTAAATAGTATAATTTTAGACAAAGATAATGATTCTTGCCTAACTTACTTTGTCCGAGATAATGGAGTTGGATTTGATGAAATCTATGCTAATAAACTATTTCAACCTTTTCAACGTCTTCATACTCATGAAGAATTTCCCGGTACGGGTATCGGTTTAGCAACTGTACAAAGAATCATTAACCGTCATGGCGGAAATATATGGGCTAAAGGAGTAGTTGGGGAAGGAGCAACTTTTTACTTTACTCTCTATAGTTAAACTTCATTTTTTAACCTCAAAATTATCAATATCTTGCCCACCAATATGACTCAAACACAGACAATATTAATTGTTGAGGATAATCCTGATGATCTAGAATTGACACTATTGGCATTTGAGCAAACTGAACTGGAAGCAAATATTATTATTGCTAGAGACGGTGTGGAAGCAATCAACTATTTTTTATCACAAAATCAGATATCAACACCTCTACCTGACCTAATTCTGTTAGACTTACAAATGCCCCGACTAAATGGTTTAGACTTGATTCGGGAAATTCGGGCTAATCCTCGGACTAAGTTGTTACCTATTGTGATTTTGACGACCTCTTACGAAGAGAGTGATCGTCTACAAGGCTATAGTTTAGGTTGTAATAGCTATATTCGCAAACCAGTGAATTATAGCGAGTTTGTGAATGTTATGAAACAACTAGCAATGTATTGGTTGGTTCTTAACAATCCTCCTCCTCTTACCTCCTAACCAGGTGTTTATGAATAATCAAATTAGAGTCTTAATTGCTGAAGACAATGTAGATGATGCTGAGTTGCTAGTCTTAGAATTGGAATCTGCAAATTATGATGTAGTTTATCAGATAGTTGATACTCCCGAAGCCATGTCAACTGCTCTGAAAATTCAAGCATGGGATGTAATTTTAACTGATTATTCTATGCCTCATTTTAGTGCGATCGCTGCCCTAAATTTAGTCAAAGAACTGGGATTAGATACTCCTTTTATCGTAGTATCGGGTTCAATTGGTGAAGAAACAGCGGTTGAATTGATGAGAAATGGCGCTCATGATTATTTACTCAAGTGCAATTTAACCAGACTAATTCCAGCAATTAAAAGGGAATTACGAGAAGCAAAAATGCGTCATGAACATAACCAGGCTTTAGAGAAAATCAAAATCTTAGCATTTGCAGATGAATTAACAGGCTTACCTAATCGTAATGCTTTATTAAAAGTTTTACAAATGCACATTAATAATGCTAATCATGATCCTCATCAATTTGCAGTTTTATTTTTAGATATTGATCAGTATCGCAATATTAAATATGGTTTTGGACATATCAAAAGTGAGGAATTGCTCATTGAGATTGCCCACCGTCTCAAAACTACTTTATCTGCTCATGATTATTTAGCAAGAGTAGGAAAAGATGAGTTTATACTATTAGTAGGTAATACTAATAATCTAGATAACATAGAAGTAAAAGCAACGGAAATTCATGATTTGCTTGATCCTCCTTTTAATTTAGAAGGCTTTGTTACCTATAGCTCAATTACCATTGGTATAGTAGAATCTAGTATTGGCTTTACAGAAGCAGAGGAATTTTTACGAGCAGCAGAAATAGCTAACTATAATGCCAAGGAAAAAGGATTACACTCATATTCAACTGTGATCTACACTCAGAATATGCAAACTGAAATTCTAGAGCATTTAAATATAGAAAATCAACTTCGTCAGGCAATTTTTCATCAAGAATTACAGATATTTTATCAACCTATAGTTTGCCTCAATTCTCATCAAGTAGTTGGCTTTGAAGCTTTGATTCGCTGGCACCACCCCCAGAGAGGTTGGATTTCACCCGCAGATTTTATTCCCCTAGCAGAACAAACAGGATTGATTATTCCTTTGGGACAATGGATTTTAGAAACAGTCTGCAAACAGATTAAAATATGGGAAACTCAGTTAATGGATCATTTACCACTGAGTCTGTCAGTTAATTTATCTAGTGTGCAGTTAAATGAACCAGAATTAGTACCAAGAATAATTGATCTTCATCAATTTTTAGATCAGCATAAAGTCCAGTTGAAGTTAGAAATTACCGAAAGTAGACTGATGAAAAATACAGCTAAAATTATTGCCAGTTTAGGACAACTAAGAACCGCTGGTATTAAAATTAGTATGGATGATTTTGGAACTGGTTATTCTTCTCTTTCATATTTACAATATCTACCAATTGATACTTTAAAAATTGATCGTTCCTTTGTTTCCAAAATAGCAGCTAATCAAGAAGCTTGGGGAATTATTCAAGCAATTATTACCTTAGCGCATACACTAAATTTAGATGTTGTTGCTGAAGGTGTGGAAACGGTACAACAAATGAAATATTTGCAATCTCTAGACTGTAATTATGGGCAAGGTTATCTATTTTCTCCACCTATACCAGCTTATTTAGTTCAAAACTGGCTTGAATCCTATTTAGAGAAATCATGCACAGTGAATAAGTAATGTAACTGACGCAATTGGCAATACAGCAGGATTCAGAAGTAGGGGCGCAGGGCCTGCGCCCAGAAATCTACATTACTTAACATCTTCCAGATATTATTTATCATTGCTATAGGAATCATAAATGATATTTGATAGCTTGCGTGGCGTAGCCATAAAATTTTAAGTAGTGTAGGCAATGCCCACCAAAACACCCTACGGTGGGCATTGCCCACCCTACGTATATTTCAAAAATCAAATATTAGTCCTATATACTTACGTAAGTAGCAATCAAGAAAATGTGATATGCTAATATTAACTTTAAATTCTTAAATAATAATATTGATGTTGCCTTTAAATATTTCTACACCTCTCAAGTCATAATTATTAGGAAAGTAGGGAATGAATAAATTTACTTTATCTATCATTTTGTTTAATAGTCTATTTGTTTCAGTAGAAACTGCTAACGCTCAATTATTAACAAATAATCACCACAATTCAGATATAAATATAGAGAGAAAGAACGCTGAAGTGGATGGAATTTCTCAACAATTAAAATTACCATCTTCAAAGATAGCAGTTATTGATCATAATAATCAGGTACAAAAACAAAATTTTGTTTGGGTATATAAAGATTTAAAGCAAGTAGGGAAACAACCATTTCTCCAAGTTAATAAAGAAACTAATAATCCCAAGCCCAAACCTGAATCTAATTCTAGATCACCGAAAGAAGATGAATTAGAAGATTTTGCAGAAGTTACCAAAGATACTCAAAAATCAGAGGGGATCTTTACCATTTATCGCTATAAAAATAAAAAGAAAATATATTTAGAAATTAAACCAGAACAACTCCAAAAAAACTTTCTAGCAACCTCTACCTTAGAATCAGGAATTGGTGAAAAAGGTATTTATAGTGGAATGCCATTACAAGATTTTTTATTCTATTTCCAAAAAGTAGATAATCAATTGCAATTTGTGGTTCGTAATGTCAATTTCCGGACTCGGGAAGGAGATCCCCAAGCCAGATCCGTAGCGAGATCATTTAGTGATTCTGTTCTTTATACTATTCCCATTAAGAGTATTCATTCACAACGCAAAACCATTCTTATTGATTTAGGTGATTTACTACTAACAGATTTAGCCGGATTATCTACTAATTTAGAATTAGCTGCCAGTCCAGAACAGGGTTATCTTGGTAATGCGAAAGTATTTCCCAGTAATTTAGAACTTGAAGCGATTTTCAACTTTGCTAATGGTGGTAGTAAAGAAGCTCAAAAATTTGGTGCATTACCCGATAGTCGCGGCTTTACCTTAAAAGTGCATTATAGTCTATCGGAATTACCACAAAGTAAATATCAACCTCGATTAGCTGATGAACGAGTAGGTTATTTTGTCACAGCTTATCAAGATTTATCTAAAGATGAACGAAGAGATCCTTTTGTTCGTTATATTAATCGCTGGAATTTAGAAAAACAAGATCCTACAGCCGCAATTTCTCCACCGAAAAAGCCCATTGTTTTTTGGATTGATAATGCTGTGCCTCTAGAATATCGTGATGCTATCAAAGAGGGGATTCTGATGTGGAATCAAGCATTTTTGAAAGCGGGATTTAAGGATGCTATTCAAGTGCAACAAATGCCTGATAATGCTACCTGGGAATCAGCAGATATTCGCTATAATACCATCCGTTGGATTAACACGGTAGATGGTTTTTTTGCCATGGGTCCATCCCGTGTTAATCCTTTGACTGGGGAAATTTTGGATGCACATATTCTAGTTGATGGTAGTTTTGTCCGCTTATTAAAAAACGATTATCGGCAAATGGTGCAACCTCAGAACACACAAACTCATACTTCTTTATCAGCATTAATAGAAAATGGTCGTTTGTGTGGCCAAGGTAATCAAAAATCTCCTAAATCATTAGGCAATTTGTCTAAACTAGCGACAGATTATGATTTATGCTATGGAATAGAAGCATCTAATCAACTTGCTTTTGGTTCTTTGGCAATGTCAATGTTAGGAAATACTACACCAACTCCAGAGCAAGTAAAAGATTATATTCACCAATATTTACGTTTAATTATTGCCCATGAAGTTGGACATACTTTAGGTTTGCGTCATAATTTCCGTGGTAGTACCCTCCTCTCACCAGAGGATATGAATAATCCAGAAATTACCCGCACTAAAGGATTAACAACATCTGTTATGGATTATCTTCCTCCAAATATTGCCCCTGATGGGACAAAGCAAGGAGATTATTTTCCCCGCATGGTGGGACCTTATGATGAATGGGCAATTGAGTATGGTTATACTCCTAGTCAAGCAACAACTACCCTGGGAGAAAAGTCGTTTTTAGCGACAATTGCGGGAAAATCTTACCAACGAGAATTGAGTTATTCTCCTGATGAGGATGTATCTAACAGTGATCCAACTGTAAATCCTTGGGATCATAGCAGTAATGTATTGGTTTATTCTCAGTCACAATTAGCTAATGCGCGGCGGATGTGGGAACGACTAAATAAGGGATATTCCATAGATGCAGAGAATTCCAGCGATGTAGAAGAGCGTTTCAATACCATCTTAAGAAATTATTTGCAAAATTTATATTATATCAGTAAATACATTGGTGGCCAGTCTTTTTACCGAGTTAAACCAAATGATACTAAAGGACAATTACCATTTGTTCCTGTGCCGCTAGAACAACAGCGACAAGCATTGATGACAATGCAAAAGTATGTTTTTGCGGAAGATGCTTTGAAATTTCCTCCAGAATTACTGAATAAGTTAGTACCTTCGAGGTGGCTACATTGGGGGACTAATATTCAAGTCGGACGGTTAGATTATCCGATTCATGATTTAGTGTTGTTGGTGCAGACTGCGGTTTTACGGGATTTATTGGCAAGCGATCGCTTAACTCGGATTAAGGATCTAGAATTAAAAAGTGAATCAGGAAAAGCCCTGACATTACCAGAACTATTTGATACTTTACAAACTGGGATTTGGTCAGAAGTTTTGCAACCTAAAGGCAAATTAAAAATTTCCAGTCTGCGAAGAGGTTTACAACGGGAATATCTGAATGTACTAATGGGAATGGTGTTGCGAAAAGAAGCTGCTCCCGAAGATGCACGCACCTTAGCTTGGTATAAACTCAAGCAGTTAAATAGTAAATTAAAACGGGTAAATTCTGAAGATGAATATACTCAAGCTTTCTTACTAGAAACACGCGATCGCATTGAAAAAACCTTGAATGCACCATTGGTAGGGAATTAATCTCCTACATTGAAGATGAGATGGAAATAATGACAGTGTTTTTTTCGTGCTACGCATCTTTTAAAAACATCTTTTTTTTTGACTGAAGCTCTAAACTGGTGCAAATGAGTGTTTCTTATCTGTTCCCTTTTTTTGTAAAAACAATCCTTTCAGAAGTGGGATATAGACTTTTGCAAAATTACGAACAACCGATAATTGTAAGGGTTTAGCACTGCTAAACCCCTACCTAAAGAATCAAATAATTAAGCTGTGTTGAGTATAAGAACCTACGCCGGGTAAATTCTTAACCGCCGATTAGGTTCATCGCCAAAACTATCAGATTTGAGGCGATAATGTTCTACCAACTCATGCTGCATTTTCCGCACTTGGGAAGAACGCGGTAATAACTCCACAGGCTGACCTTTAGGGATGACAATCTGCTCCACAGCAAGTCTGGCTTCCTCCAAAGCGTCCATTTCATCATCACCACCGTTGTGTAATAACAGTTGTAACTCTCTGTCATCGCCAATATCTGGATCATCAATATTCAGTAAGCGGCGGAGACTGCGAGTAATTTGGGGAATTGTACTAGACTTGATCACATGAATGGGTACATGACGAGCCTTAGCCATTTGTCTTAATTTAGCGTGGTTCTTGACGTGCGATCGCAAAGCCAGAATAGCATCCGCACTATCTAAGTCTTTCGTCAATATCACAGGCAAAGTCAGCACATTAATCACCTGTTCCAGTTGGTGACGACTCACCCCATAGGGGTAAATGTGCAATGGTAAATCTTCCCCATTTGGCCCTGCTTGTTTACGGCTGACAAAATCAAAACCTTCCGAGTAATTGAAAGATTCATCCAACAACCGGTCAAACTCACTGCGTCCCGTCGGTCTTTCCCGATCCAGAGATAAAGGTGGTAAAGCCACCATTTGTCCAGAAGAACGCCAACCATTAGGTTTAGCAGCGAGGAAAGATTCTTCCACATTCGTAAGGTGGCCATTGCCATTACTATTGCCACCATTGACCACAGCCAACTGTCTAGCAATGCCAACCTTGCCATGATCATCAACAGTTCTCGTTTGTGGAGTCGGTTGACGACCACGTAACAGAGTATCAACCGTATCAGCCACACACTCATGAACTACCCAGCGTTGCCGTTCTAGCATTTCCACAGCAATCTCAAAAGTCGGTGGAGCTTTGCGTTCCAAAACCGTCTTTTGCGAACCACGCCGTCTCGCTTCATCATCTCCCAGGGTAACAGCCTGAATCCCCCCAACCAAATCTGACAGAGTGGGATTTTTGATCAGGTTTTCAATCTGATTACCGTGGGCAGTTCCTACCAATTGCACACCCCTTTCCGCAATCGTCCGGGCTGCTAAAGCTTCCAGTTCCGTGCCAATTTCATCAATGACAATAACCTCTGGCATATGGTTTTCCACAGCCTCAATCATGACTTGATGTTGTAATTCTGGCTTAGAAACTTGCATCCGTCTCGCCCGACCAATGGCTGGGTGAGCAACATCACCATCACCAGCAATTTCGTTAGATGTGTCAATAATGACCACTCGCTTATTTAAGTCATCCGCCAACACACGGGCAATTTCCCTTAAAGCCGTGGTTTTACCAACACCAGGACGACCTAGCATGAGAATTGATTGACCAGTTTCCACCAAATCGCGGATCATGGCAATTGTTCCGAATACCGCCCTGCCGACCCGACAAGTTAAGCCAATAATCTTACCGCTACGGTTACGGATAGCACTGATCCGATGCAAAGTTTGCTCAATTCCTGCCCGATTATCCCCCCCAAAATTTCCCACTCGTTGAATGCAATCATCTATCTGTGCTTGAGTGACTGGTGTTTCGCTCAAATACTCAGCTACATGGGGAAACCGAGCTTCGGGACGACGGCCTAAATCCAAAACCACTTCAACTAAATTATCTCGGTTAGGATGATCATCTAGTTTTTGCTGGAGGTCTTGGGGCAAAATGTCTAACAACTTTTGGAGATCTTCTGTAATCGTCATGCTTTCTATTGGTGACTTGACGTTTTTAGAGATATGGTTGGAGCGTTACTGCCCAGACTTAATCTGGGAAACGAGAGTATGGGCAAGCCTTACAGCCTCCCACAGTAATTCCGGTTCTGATTCTAGGCGGATATTACCTTGACTATCAGTGTTAATCACCTCCTTGTGTTCCAACTGGTCAAGAATAGATGACAGCAATACACGGGCGTAGCTACCATAGGCAACCCCAGCTATTTTGGATTTGGGATTTGGGATTTGGGATTTGGGATTGTGATCTTGTAATCCAAAATCTAAAATCGGCAATCTAAAATCATTAAGCAGTCCCATTCCCTTTAATTTAGGAACGGTATAGCTATTAGTGCCGCCTGCTAACTGCACATATCCCGGTAGGTTTGCTGCCAAAACTTTTTGTCCTAATTTAACTGTGGCTATGGTAGTACCATCACCAATATCACCACTCATTGAACGCCCATCAGTTTGCCAAATTAAAAACTGGGGACGGGGGACAATCAAATCATAAATAGCTTGTAGGTAATCAATTAACCCTTCACCATCGTTACAACTGATGGCTACCAATTTTAATTTATCTGCCCAAGGTGTCATTGCGTCCCATAACCGTTGGAATTCTCCCAACCGCCCCACTTGAGTATGAATTTCTACGGCTTCTATTCCCGTTGACATAATCAATGGTGCGACCTCCCTTGGCGTTGACACATATGATTTTGTATAAATTATCCCATAAGGACAGATAGGAATGCAACGGCCACAGCCATAACATTTTTCAGAAACTACTCCAGAAAAATCATCTTTGGTATTGTTAAATAAAATTGCTTGGGCTGGACAAATTTTCTCACATGGTCTGGAACAATCCCTAGGACAGTCCTGAGAATTAAACTCAGCTTTCCGAAAATGGGGATCTTCGCCATCATTGAGGCTAACCATTAACAAAGGCAAATCACCTGCAAAGGCAAAGCCGCGCTGCTGGGCATCATCTGCCAAACTTTTGGCTACCAGTAAAGCTTCTTGGGTAGCGGCAATAACCGCCGGATCGGCTGCTACATCTATACAGTCAGCACCAGCCAAAGTGTAGGCCAATGTTAAATTTCTGACCGCAGGCAGGTGTTGGAAACTGGCTCCGCAAATCAATTTGAACCAGTTACCTTGTTTTAGGGATTGGAAAGGGGCTAGTAAATCAGTCACATTTCCATTATGCGTTTATTCGACTGAAAATAGCAGCCTGTGATCAGGAAAATTTCGATTTTTTTTGTTGCCAAATTTTTTATTTGTATCTTTATTCATGAAGCTGGTATATTACAAAGCAACGCTTTTAAACTATAATATGCTTACCTGTCCATCATTGCGAATATAGAGAGAGCGATCGCCTGGATAATCTCGACTATTCGGACGAATTTCTAAAACCAAAGTCCCAAAATTCGGTTTAGATACTACACCTTTGACATATCTACCCCCATCATCCCAAAACATTAGAGAAAATTCGGCTAATGTTCCCGGTTTTAAATCAAATTGTAATTTTTCTCCTGGTTTTAAAGTCGTTTTTCTCAATTCTGGTAACTGTTCCAATTTCACATCACCATAACTGCGGTTAATAACTTGCACCCGAATATATTGCCCTGGGGTAAAATGAAGTGGAGCATTACCACAACGAGAAGCACAAGTTCCCGCTAATGTCACCTGAGATTTAATTGCTGTTAATAGTAAAGTTGTAGCCAATAATGTAGCAGAAATCGCAAATTTCATCTTCATATTTTTACACCCTGGTTATATTTTAAATATGCTGTAAAAACTCAACTTCTGGTAATAAAGGATCATTAACAATTCCCACACCAGCAAAACCCCAACGTTTAATTAAACCACCTATTTGAGAACTAGCCAAAGATTCTACAGTCAAACGGCTGGCTAAATCAGCAGCATGGGTATTCAGATAACTCAAAGCCTCGAAATCTTCTTTAAACAATAATAAATATCCTGATGTGGCATCATCAACACGGGCTGTGAGATATTTACCATCTGTTCTTGAACGAATAATATAATAAACCATAGGGTAATTGGTAATTGGTAACAACTGACAACTGACAACTGACTAATTCAAATCTTCCAACTTAATTCGAGGATCTGCTGCTTTTAAAATCAAGTCAGCAATTAAATTACCAATAATCAATAATACCGCACTCATTACTAAACTCGCCATTACCAAATATTGGTCTTTAGCTAAAACAGCTTGTAAAGTTAACTTTCCTAAACCCGGCCAGTTGAAGAAATTTTCCGTAATAAATGCACCACTTAATAAACCTGCTAATTCAAAACCCAACAAAGTAATTAACGGGTTAATAGCATTTCGCAAAGCATGAACATAAATAACGCGGTTTTCTGGAAGTCCTTTAGCGCGAGCCGTTTGAATATAATCTTGGCGTAAAACATCCAATAATTGACCGCGCATAATCCGTTGTAAACCAGCAAAACTGGTAATACTCAGAGCAATCAATGGTAAAACTGAATGCCAAGCAATATCCAGAATTTTACCTAACCATGTCAGGTCTGCATGATCAATACTCGTCATATTACCCACCGGAAAAAGTGGAGTAGTCAGTTGAGCAAAGAATAGTAAAAATAAGACAGTGATAAAACTGGGAATACCTTGACCAGCATAACTAACAATTTGTAAAACCTGGTCAGTTCTGCGATTTTGTTTCACAGCAGCGAGAATACCCAAAGGAATAGCGATCGCCCAGGTTATAATTAAAGAAGCGATCGCTAATAACAACGTTGCTGGAACTCGTTCCCATAACAGCGATGATACAGAACGTTGATAAACAAAACTTGTACCAAAATCACCTTTAGTCACAATTTGCTTTAACCAAAATCCAAACTGTTCTGGCCAAGACTTATCTAACCCAAATTGTCGCCTAATTTCCTCAATTCGTTCTGGGGAAATTTTCGGGTTTTGCCGCAGCGTATCTACATAATCTCCTGGAGAAAACTTCATAATAAAAAACGATAAAGCAGACGCTAAAAGAATGGTCAATAGTGCCTGTAAAAGCCGTTTTATCACATAAATAAAAGTCTCATTCGTAACTAGCCTTATCAGCCAGTCTCGACTCGTCTCCAAGGAAATTTTTGTATAAGTCATTAGTCAGTTGTCGTTTGTCGGTTGTCAGTTGTCGGTTGTCAGTGGTTGATTAATCCTAATATTCAACTAGTGAGATAATGGGGACATCAGGTAAATGTTTCCTTCCTTGCAAATCCCGTAGCTCGATGATAAACCCAAAGCCTACAAGTTCGCAGTCAATTTTCTGTACTAACTTTGCTGTGGCACTTGCAGTTCCACCAGTAGCAATCAAATCATCCACAATCAAAACCTTGCTACCTGGCACTAAAGCATCCTGATGTACTTCCAATGTATCTGTACCATACTCTAGTTGATATTCAATTGAGTGAACCGCTGCCGGTAACTTGCCTTTTTTGCGAACAGGAATAAAACCCGCACCTAATTTATAAGCCACAGGCGCACCAAAAATAAACCCCCGCGACTCCATGCCAATAATATAATCTACCTGAAGTTCAATTTCAGAGCATTTTTGTGCTAAAAAGTCAATAGTATAACGCAATCCCGCTGGGTTGCTTAATAGAGTAGTCACATCCCGGAATAAAATCCCCGGTTTAGGAAAATCTGGTATATCACGAATCAGAGATTTTAAATCCATATTTGTGAGTAGTAAGTGATCAAAGAACAAGCAAAAGACAAGAGGCAAAAATTTTCCCCAATCCCTGCCAAATCCTACACTATAATGTCATACGCTGGAGACTAGAGCTTTTGGTTTATTATTTATTGACGATTACCAAGAATTTAAAAATTTAATGTATATGGAAACATTTGGGTAGAAAAACTAAGTAATGTATATAATTGAACTGCCATATCGCGCCAGCGATGAGCAGTAGGCGGATCAGAAAATCAGATTATTGGAAACGCATAAGGTACTTTATAGAATGAATGTCTCCGCTAATGTTACACCTGTAAACAGCCCAAATTTTGTAGGAACACCCATGATTTTGGACACTTTACCAGATCCAGCGATCGCTGGGCAGGTATGTCCAGCCAGAACTAGATTGCAAATAGACTTGATGTTATTAGCCATTGAAGCCTTAGAACTAGGCGGTTCTGAAGCAATACTGTCCTTTGCTGAAGAATTAGACCTGAAAGGAATTATCAAAAATCGGGTAAACTTATGGCGAATGCGAGCCTCTAACCCCATGAGAAGAGCGCATAGTCGCCGTCCTTTAGATATATTAGAAGCCAAAGCCTTAGTAGTCATTGCTTGCTACATTGCGCGGCGGTTAACAGTTGTGATTCGGCAACTACTAACCATATACCAACAATTAGCCGAAAAGCAGATTCCCCCAGAACAAAATTTAAGATTAGCTAATTACCTAGAAAGGTTTAGAACCCATTTTAAAAGTCGGATGAATTCCCGTCGCTCCGGTGTCCTAGCATTAACTTCTGATGAAAAATTAGATGAACTAGCTATAGAGTTATTAGGAAAATTACTATTCTGTACAGGGACAGCGGGAATGCAGCGATACTGGATTTCTCTTTTTGACGGTGAAGTAGATTGACACTCCCTGCGATAAATCGACAGGGATTCTTGGTTCAACGAAACCACTTAATCTAAAGTCCTTGCGTCATCTAGACCAGAGGTGGGATTCTCCCCAAGCGTTAATTCGGGTATGCCCTACCCTATTTGCATTAGTGCAAGTCCTGTTTGGTTTGAAACAATTTGTTTCAAAATTCTGATTCGTCTAGCCCCTATGAATCTTTTACCTACTGCTAGTAGGAAACTAGAACAATGCAGTAGAACCGCATAGATGAGGCGGTGCGGTCTTGGGGGTTCCCCAAGTAGAGCAACTGCCGTTCAATTATCAAGGTGCAGTGCTTTGTCTTTCGACAGCTAGGTTTTTTAAGTGGTTGATTACCTTTCCACTACAATTACTATAGCAGCATTTTAGTAAACCAATGAATTCAAAGCCGTCGTAGAACGACGGGGCTTTAAACCCAATTTTTCGGTAAATAAAAATGAATATCCAACGTAAGTATAGTTTGCCTAATTGTACCCTGCTCCTAGAAGGGTTAAGCGACATGACACGGACTGCTAACTTTCAAGAACTGCGTCCTGATCTATCCATATTAGTAAATGCAGAATGCTATTTATCTAATTACAATCAACCCATTCGCGGGGGAAGAGAATTTTTTGAAAGCTTAGTTAGAGCCGTGAGCGCCTACGCCCAAGAAGTTTTAAGTAACATACCTAACCCCCAAATCCAAAATCATCAGTCAGAGTTAGTAGAATTACAAAAAATTGACAGCAACAGACACAGATTAATTGTTCACTCGGAAATGACAGGAGAAAACCTGGCAGAAAACACCAGCCAAGGACAACAATCAACCATTGAAATCATCCTCAACACAGTCCAGTTATTTGATTTAGTGGAAGCCGTAGATCAGTTTTTCGCTGATAGCCAAACTTTACCAGAATTATGCCTAGAACTACACCCAGTTACTCGTAGTTATGGTGGTTCAAATAAAGTTTTACTCAAACAAGCAATCCCCGCTACCGTAGGCGTATCCAGCCTAGCTATAGCTGCATTAGCTTTTAGCTTAATTCCTGCCCCTCAACTCCGGCCACCGGAAGTCAAACCAGAGGAACAGTCCAGCACTTCCATACCTACAGCCACACCTCAACCGTCAGTCTCAGTTACACCCATAGCAGCCGCAACCCCGACAACTACACCCACACCCACAGCAATAGCAACCCCCACAACCACACCCACAGAAACAGCAACACCAGTCGCAGTTAAAGATTTAGAAGCACTTTTAAAGACAGTTCCAGAAATAACAAATCCATCTCAGTTAAAGGCATTAAATCGCCAAGTTTATAATCAAATTGATCCAAATTGGCAAAATCGCTCAGAAATACCAGAGGATTTAGTCTATCGTTTAGGTGTCGCCGCCGATGGTAGTATCGTTGGTTATAAAGCAGTTAATCAAAAAGCCAGTGATGCTATCGAAAAAACACCATTGCCCAAACTGCTCTATAATCCTGCTAATCGCATTCCTAATGAAGCCATTGCTCAATTCAAAGTCGTCTTTACTCAAAAAGGTGTTCTAGAAATTAGCCCTTGGGGAGGATACGCGAAAACACCAGAAGTCATCGGCGAAAAAATTACTGACTCCAGTAAAATCAAAGATCTAAATCAAAAGCTGTATAGTACCATTCGTCAAAATTGGAGTGTTACTCCCACCTTTGCCAGCGATTTAAAATATCGGGTAGCGGTGAATAAAGAAGGTGTAATTGCTGACTATGAACCACTCAACCAAGTTGCTTTTGACCATTTTAAGGAAACACCGCTTCCCCAGATGTTCCAATCCGTTTATGGCTCAAATGTCGCTGCGCCCAATAATAAAGAAGCTCTGGCTCATTTTCAAGTAGTATTTACACCCAAAGGAGAATTAAAAGTCACGCCTTGGAAAGGATACAAATAAAATGAACTACCCCATCTTACTTCGTTGAAGATGGGGTTTCTACATCCCCATCAGTAAGTTGAGATTTTTGACGTTTCACACGACCTAGTTGCTTCATACTTCCAGCATTCTTGCGTTTGCTAGTGTTTGAAGTAGAGCTAGAATCATCTACGTCTGAGAGGCTAGTTCCTAACCCCTGTAGATTATTTGAGTGCCAAAGTAGCATGACTTCTGCAGCAGCGATATCGCGCTGTTGAGTATACCCGCAGTTATTGCAAACGTGAGTTCGTTGGTCTAAAGTTTTTTTCTCTTGATGCCCACATTTTGGACAGGTTTGAGATGGTTTCACTTTGCGAGTAGGCACTTCTACAAACAAGCCACCAATATCTGATAATTTCGCCTTCAGAGCGTCCTTTATCATCCCCATCCCTACATCAAGAATTGATTTATTCAACCCAGCCTTTTGCTTTTTACGTTTACCTTTTTTGGCTTTGGCACTCATGTTTTTGACTTCTAATTTTTCAGTAACTACCGTGCTATTACCGCTGATTATTCGTGTAGTTTCCTGGTGAACAAAGTTTTGTCTTTGGTTAGCAACTTTTCTCGAAAGTTCACTAATTAATTTCTGAACTTTTCTCCACCTTCTAGAAGCCTTGACTTTTTTCTTGAAATTGGGAGAACGTTTCCGACGTTTAGCTTTACCCAATTGTTTATTTTTTTGTTCTGCTTTTCGGAAAAACCGAGGCGCAGGGACTAACCCATTTTCTTCACCATTTGTCCATGCGATTGCATCGTTGCAACCTAAGTCAATTGCAATAATCCCATTATCAGTTTTGCGGCTATTCTTTAACAAAGTATCATCAATTTCTAATCCGATAGAAGCGTACCATTTACCATTACGGTTAACGATATCTAAAGCCTTGGGGTGTCCCCAAAGCCTAGCTTTACCTCGCATTTGGATCTGACCAATCTTTGCTAATTCTAAATAACCGCTGTCGCCTGTACTGTGGACTTTCCAGCCTGTAAAAGATGGGTAAGTCCAACCAGAATAATCACGAATTGACTTGAATTTAGGATACTTTACTAGTCCCTTGAAAAATCTTTGAAAAGCAAAATCAACCCGCTTTAAGGTGGCTTGTAATGCTTGAGAATTGATGACTTTATATTCTGTCCAAACTTCTTTAAAATCTGGCAACGAGTTCTGTTGTTCAAAGTAAGAAACAGATTTACCAAACTTTTTATATGAAGTAATGCGATTAGATACAGCAGCATTATACAAATCTTTATGAAGTTTGCGGTGATAGTGCAACATTTCATTGACTTGTCTATTCGGATATAGCCTGAAAGTTGCCCTACGTAACGCCATTGGAAATTCTAAAAGAATACATAAAATCGACTGTTACGCCGACAACCTAATATTTTGTCAAAAACTCAACTGTCCTCAAAATTCTTTTACTTGCAGTAAAAAACATTTTTTGAACGTTTCGTTTTTGACTTGCTTACATCCCCACCCTCAATGTACATTGAGGGTGGGGAATTACGCAAAAGAGTTAAAACTGTAGCGTGCCGTAAGTATACATTGCAAGAGTCAGATCCCCGACTTCTTAGAGTAGTTGGGGATTTTGTTGTTCATAACTAATTTGGAATTGCTATAACTTCTAAAGCTTGATCACACCAATCTATCCATTCTAATTCATAACGAACACCTGCATTTAAAACTAAATATCTGAGTTTGTCTTGTCTAGTTAATGCTTCTGGATTAGGGAACTTTTCTTGTTCAATTTCTCGATATTTAGCCAATTTTTCTATATGTATTCGCCGACGACGTTCTACATCTTCTATTAGCACACTAGCAGGTATTAAAGTACCAGCAAAAACTTTTACTAATATGTCTTCTCTAATTATGTCAGGTTCGCTGGGTTCTCGCATCCACTCTAATAAATGCTGTTTACCTAATTCTGTAATTGAGTAAATTTTTTTATCTAAGCGTCCTTGACGGGGAATAATCTCGGAAACAATTAAATTCTGTGACTCTAATTTACCTAGCTCTCGATAAATTTGCTGCTGTGATGTGTTCCAAAAACAACCTATAGATTCGCTAAACACCTTGGAAAGATCATAACCACTATGGGGATTTTCAATTAAACAGGTCAAAATTGCTTGCGATAAGCCCATAAAAAACTGCTTGACAGATATTTTCTTTATGATACACTAAATCTTGTATACAACAAGTTGAATAAAAAAAGTTTAGCTAACTAAATTGATCAAGTTAACTCAGATGGTAACTTAAATGCAGAATTTTTACTCGGAACCCGCCAAAAGTGCTAAAAATCGAGGGCTAATTATCAGTACATTAGTCTTTGCTGTTATTATTGCTACAGCATCCTCATACTTTTTCATCAGGGGACAAAATAGCAACCACAAAGCTACCACTCTAGCAGCAGGTAATTTACCGATAATTAAAGCAGTGACAGCTTTGGGGAGAATTGAACCCCAAGGAGAAGTAATTCAAGTATCAGTGTCGCAAATGGCGGGTAGTAACCGAATTGGGGAGCTATTAGTCAAACAAGGTGAAAGCATTAGCAAAGGACAAGTAATTGCGATTTTGGATAGTAAAGAACGCCGTTTAGCTACATTTAACCGCGCCAAGCAACAGGTAAAAATAGCTGAATCTCAATTAGCACGGGTAAAAGCTGGTGCAAAGCAGGGAGAAATCGCCGCCCAAAACGCCACAATTAGCGAATTAGAAGCAGAATTACGTCAGCAAAGTGCAGCTAGAATAGCCACAGTCAAACGCTTAGAAGCAGAAGTGAAAAATGCTCAATTAGAATATCAACGCTATGAATATTTACAAGGAGAGGGAGCTATTTCTACCTCTATTCGTGATAGTAAAAAGTTAATTTTAGAAACAGCCCAAGCTAGTTTACGAGAAGCTATTGCTAATCGTAGTCAAACATCAGAAACCCTAAAAGAGAAACTCAGACAAGCTAGAGCGACTTTAAATCAAATTGCCGAAATACGTCCTACTGATATCCAAGTAGCAAGCGCGGAAATAGAAAATGCCAAAGCCGCAGTTAGGGAAGCTCAAGCAGATTTAGATTTAGCTTATGTACGTTCTCCTCAAGATGGAAAAGTTCTCAAAATCCATACTTGGGCGGGAGAAATTGTCAGTAATAAAGGTATTGTAGAAATTGGAAAAACCAATCAAATGTATGTAGTTGCAGAAGTATATGAATCCGACATTCATAGTATTAAAATAGGACAAACTGCCACTATTACTCAACTAAATTCACCAGGTAATTTAGCAGGAATTGTTGAGGAAATAGGCTTATTAATTGCCAAAAAAGATGTCCTCAATACTGATCCTGCGGCTGATATTGATGCGCGAGTTGTAGAAGTAAAAATTCGCCTGAATCCAGAATCTAGTCAAAAAGTCACGGCTTTAACTAACTCTAAAGTCAAGGTAGCGATTAACTTAAATAACAATTCATAATTAGGAATAAGAATATGTGGAAACGAAAAATACCTTTAGCATGGTTACAATTATCCAGAGAAAAATCTCGAATGTTAGTTGCTATTGCTGGTATTGCTTTTGCTGATGTATTAATGTTTTTACAACTTGGTATTCGTGAAGCTTTATTTGATGGTGCAGTCCAACTACATAACAGTTTAGAAGGAGAAATTGTTTTAGTTAGTTCTCGCTATAAATCCTTAATTTCATTAGATCAATTTTCCCAAAGAAGATTATATCAAGCATTAGGTTTCACTGGTGTAAAATCTGTAAGTCCGATTTATTTAGGTTTTATTCCTTGGAAAAATACCGATAATCAACAAACTTGGAATATTTATGCTATTGGCTTTAATCCCGAAGAACAAGTAGTTAACTTATCTGGAGTTAAAGAGAATTTAAACAAATTAAAAGAACCAGATACTATTTTATTTGATCGTGCTTCTCGTGCAGAATTTGGTACAGTTGTTTCTCAATTTCAAACTAATAATACTGTTACCACAGAATTAAATAATCGGCAAATTAATGTGGTGGGTTTATTTCCTTTAGGAACTTCCTTTGGTGTGAATGGAAATATTATCACCAGTGATGTTAATTTCCTACGCTTATTTGGCAAAAAAAGAGAAAGAGGATTAATTGATTTTGGACTAATTAAATTAGAACCTGGAGCAAATTTAGATTGGGTAATAGCCAACTTAAAAGCAAAATTACCCAATGATGTTCAAGTCTTTTCTAAACAGGAGCTTATGACTAGGGAAAAAAGCTTCTGGAACACGAGTACACCTGTAGGATTTATCTTTGCATTAGGTGCAGTAATTGGTTTTGTTGTTGGTGCTGTCATTGTTTATCAAATTCTTTATAGTGACGTTTCTGATCATTTACCAGAATATGCAACTTTAAAAGCCATAGGTTTTAAAAATAACTATTTAATTGTGGTGGTATTTCAAGAAGCATTAATTCTAGCAGTTATTGGTTTTATTCCCGGAGCTACTATTGCTAAAGGTTTATATATGATCACTAAACAAGCAACTTTACTACCAATTATGATGACTGTAGAAAGAGCAATATTAATATTTATTCTGACAACATTAATGTGTTCAATTTCGGCATTAATAGCTATGCAAAAATTACAATCTGCTGATCCTGCTGATATTTTCTAGAGATAAAAATCATGAATAATTTTCCAGCTATCTCTGTTTCTCATCTCAATCACTCTTATAATGAAGGTGGATTTAAAAAGCAGACTTTATTCGATATTAATTTAGATATCCTCCCAGGAGAAATTGTGATCATGACAGGACCTTCTGGTTCTGGTAAAACCACCTTATTAACTTTAATTGGTAGTTTGCGTTCTGTCCAATCAGGTAGTCTCAAAATCTTGGGTAAAGAACTTTGTGGTGCAAATAAAAATGAAATGGTACAAATACGACGGAATATTGGCTATATTTTTCAAGCACATAATCTTTTAGGCTTTTTGACTGCTCAACAAAATGTGCAAATGCCATTTGAAAATAATGATAAAATTTCCTTTCAGGAAGCACAAGCCAAAGCCGCAGCTATGTTAAAAACTGTGGGTTTAGGTGAAAGATTGAATTATTATCCTGACGGACTTTCTGGGGGGCAAAAACAACGAGTTGCTATAGCTCGTGCGTTAGTACATCATCCTCAACTTGTCTTAGCTGACGAACCCACAGCGGCTTTAGATAGTAAATCAGGACGAGATGTGGTAAATTTAATGCAGCAACTAGCAAAAGAGCAAGATTGTACGATTTTGCTTGTGACTCATGATCACCGCATTTTAGATATTGCTGATCGGATAGTTAAAATGGAAGATGGTTATTTAGTTACAAGTTGAAATTTTCACGAAATTTTCACGAAATTTATCACAAATTATTTAGTAATTTTCCCCATATAATTACCCCAAAGTTGGGCTGCTTGGGCGCTGCTGCCAGATGTAGGCGAATTATTATCGTTTCCTAACCAAATACCGGTGACAAGTTGACGACTAGGAATAAAACCAATAAACCAAAGATCAACATTATTATTTGTCGTTCCGGTTTTCCCTGCTTCCCCTAAACCAATAGCGGCACTACGACCTGTACCATTACTAATTACTCCTCGCATCAAAGTAGTCATTTGATTGGCAACTGCTTTTTTGATCGCGGGTTTGTTACCATCTGGATCTTGATCAAAGGAGTAAATGACACGACAGGTTTGTATATCTTTGAGATCCTTACAATCACTACTGTCGAGAATTCTACTAATAGCATGAGGAGGATTCCACACTCCATGATTGCCAATTGCCCCAAAAGCACCAGTCATTTCTAAAACATTAACCACACTTTGACCTAATACTAAGCCTGGTACTGCCTCAAGCTCAGACTTAATACCCAACCGCTCGGCCATATTTACTACTTTATTTAACCCAATTTCTTTTGCTACCCGCAAGGCAATGGGGTTTTCTGAAAGTGCCAAGCCAGTTGCTATATCTAAACTACCACCAGCCCCAGCCCGGCAGGGTTTATAGGTAAAACCTTGCCAAGTTAAAGGACTGCAAGAATAACTGTTGTATGGGGAAATACCTTGTTCAATGGCCGCAGTGTAAGCAAAAATTTTAAAAGTAGAACCTGGCTGCCGTTTGGCTTGCACGGTGCGATTAAACTGGCTTTTTCGATAATCAGTTCCCCCCACCATAGCCACAATACTGCCAGTTTTAGAATCGAGAGTTACCATCCCCCCTTGAGAAAAACCCAAGTTTGAGCCATCTTTCGTTATGGAATTCTTTAATGCTGTTTCGGCTTTGGCTTGGATAGCTGGATCTAGTTGGGTTTGAATTATATAGTTGCCTTCTCTGGCAGCGGCAGGACCTAGTTTTGATATCAGTTCTTGAAAAACGTAATCATAAAAATAGGGGGCAATGGTTTTAGCTTGTCGTTCACAGACTTTCGGGCTGATTTGGACTGTAGAACGGCGGGCGCGGTTGGCTTCCTCTTGGGTGATTTTACCCATTTCCAACAGTCGCTTAATGACTCGATTCCGGTAATCGGCTGCTCCGAGTTTCCGCGGACCACTGCCACAAAAATCAAAGGCATTGGGAGCGGGTAAAATCCCCACTAAGGTTGCTGCTTCAGCAAGAGTTAATTCTTTGGCTGATTTGTTGAAGTAATATTTAGCTGCATCCTCAAAACCGGAAGTATCTGCTCCTAAAAACACCCGATTTAAGTAAGTTAATAAAATATCATCTTTGCTGTAAAAGGTTTCTAACTTGAGAGAGACGACAGCTTCCTTTACTTTCCTTCCTAAAGAGTCTTGACTACCTACATATTCACGGAATAAACTCCGAGCTACTTGTTGGGTAACTGTACTTGCTCCTTGTTGGACATCACCGCTGCGACTATTAATCAATACGGCTCGCAACACACCCAAAGGATCTACTCCAAAGTGCCAATAATAACGACTATCCTCAGAAGCTACCACAGCAGCAGCTAAATAGGGTCCAAAGTCTGATAACTTTTTCAGGTCTGCGTGAGCGATATTTCGAGGTTCACGCAGTGGGGTTGAGCCATCACGGGCATAGACAACCACCGGGGCGCGAGTGGCTGTAGGTAAGGGTCTAACAGAAAATTTCAGCCATTCAACACCTATGGCTAAGGCAATTAGAGCCGTCACACCACCGACACCATAAGCTGTCCAAGTAGCAGCTTTGACATACCAAGCTGGTGGGTCTATATATTGGAGACGCACGGAAGCGGCTAGTTCAGGGGGACCCAAGGTAATGACATCACCATCACGCAGTTCTAGAGCATTTATCCGCCTTTTGCCCAGATAAATACCGTTGGTGGAGTTTTCATCTTTGATGGTGAAAATGGGGGTGTTTTGGGTGGAATCCCGCGACAATGAAAGGTGAATTTGACTGACAACTTGGTTACGGACGACAATATCACAGGATTTTGAACTCCGTCCGAGAATATAGCGATCGCCTAATAGTGGATATTCTGACGATTGATTTTCTGCTGCATCATACACCAACAGTTCTGGTACTTTGGCATTGGGTTTAAGTGCCAGCTTGGAAAAATCAACTCTAGCTTGAATAGTATTTACGGCTTGAGTCAGTTGACCAAGTAAGGTTTGTGGCTTTTGAGGAGGTTGGGGGGAACTCATAAACAATGAAAATTAAAAATTCAACAGGAAGAAGCGGAATATCAACAATTGAAAATTCAAACAGAAGAATCTAATTTTTTAATGTTTAATTTGGCATTTTTAATTACTTGGTGTTTTTTGCCATGAGGCAATTAACAGGCAGACAATGCCAATACTAATAAAAGAATCAGCCATATTAAATACGGCAAAATTAATTAACCGAAAATCGAGAAAGTCAACGACGTAACCTAATGTAAATCTATCAATACCATTGCCCATTGCTCCTCCTAAAATCAAACCATAACCCAATTGCTCCCAAAAACTTAACAATGGTCCTGACAATGCAATGATCATTAATATTAAACTTACAGCTAAAGATAGCCAGCGTAACCACTCTACCCTGCCACTTAACAAACTAAACGCTGCACCTGTATTCGTAACATACGTAAAATGAAATATACCACGTAACAACGGCAGTGTTTGTCCTGGGCTGAAGGTTTGCACTACCCAGTATTTTGTCAGTTGGTCTAATAAAAATGCTATTAAAGCAGCAATCCAGAAGAAGCGATTTTTTATACGCATGATAAATTTGTCAGTTGTCAGTTGTCCGTTGTCCGTTGTCCGTTGTCCGTTGTCCGTTGTCCGTTGTCCGTTGTTTTTCCTTGACCAATGACAAATGACAAATGACAAATGACCAATGACTAATAAAACATTATATGTCTTAGCACATAAGCTATTATAGTTACAGCACAAACAACTACTAGTTGCCCTGGTAGTGCAAAGCAAGAGTATTTGAGGATGGCTTGAATCAGGGATAAATTGTCTGTTCCTCTCCAAGGCAAAAGATAACTGATAATTAGATACGCAATACCGCAGATGTGAACAGTGAACAAGCCACAAAAACAACTAAAAGCGAGAGTTTCTAGTCGAGGTCTAGCTTTAAAGGCTAAATAACCACAAATCCAAGCTCCGGGAATAAAACCCAGCAAATAGCCAAACTGAGATAGTTTAACATAACCGATACCGCCTCCTTCGGCAAATACAGGTAATAATGTTAATCCCATCACTAAATAGGCAATTTGTGAGAGCGCCCCAGCATTTTGACCTCCTAAACAACCGACTAGTAGCACTGCACCAATTTGATAGCTGACACCTAATGAAAGGGTTTGAATTCCGTGCTGACTCCAGTTCCAAGGTGAGGTAATACCATAAGCTTCTAGGAACGTACCACCCATTGTGAGCAGCAAGCCTATCATAGACCATAGCAGTTGATTTGACGCAGCAAACATTTATTAGGCGCAAGGGAAAAAGCAATAGGGAACACTAATAGCAATAAGTATAGGCTAATTCGCATTAATGCCTACTTATTGACAATATTTTAGTCCATCACTATAACTCTGAAAAAATCAATCAAACGATAAATTCTGATTTCTTTGTTTATACATTAAAATGGTATTTTGTCAAGAAGATTTAGATGGTTTTCCCCTGTCCCAATTACTAACACCAATTACCAATATGGTTATTTTTCTTTAAATGTCCAAACACCTTCATCCCAATCAACGTCTGATGGGGGTGATTGTAACCAGTGCTGACAACGAGTCATGTATAACATAGAGGCTTTATCATTATTGTCAGCAGATAGGGCTTTCACAAACTCTGCGAGGGCTGGGGTGAATTGACGTTTTAGATAGTATTCACGTCCTTTGTGGTAATGCTCAATTAGTTCTAGTTTGGCGCTATTAATGTGATCAGTCCGCGATCCTATCAATTCGTAAATAGCGACTGGTTCATTGCGTCCTTTAACGCGGATATAATCTAGTTCTCTGGCCCAAACACTATCCTGGCAGATTTTATAGGTATTATCGCTGATAATAATGTCGCAACCATACTGTTTGCTGACGCTTTCTAATCGAGAACCGAGATTGACACCATCACCAATAGCGGTGAATTCCATGCGCTTACTAGAGCCAATATTGCCACTAATGACGGTATCAGAATTAATCCCAATCCCGATTTTAATGGCGCATTGATTAGTTGATTGGCGAAGTATATTTAATTCTCGCAAGCGATCGCGCATTTCTAGAGAAGTTTGGACTGCCATAATTGCGTGTTCTGCTAAGGGGAGGGGAGAACCAAACACAGCCATGATGGCATCACCGATATATTTATCAAGAGTGCCTTTATGTTTAAAGACGGCTTCTACCATTGATTCAAAATATTCGTTGAGCATTCTTACCACTTCTTCAGCTTGCATATTTTCTGTGAGGGTGGTGTAGCCACGAATATCAGAGAATAAAATGGTAACTTCTTTGCGATCGCCTCCTAATTTAGCATCATCTAATTTTAGTAATTCTTCTGCTAATTCCTGGGTCATGTAACGGTACATTGTACTCTTGAGCCGTTTCTCATCACTAATATCTTCCATGACTACCAATGCACCACAGACTTTATTTTCGTCTTTAACATCGGAAATGCTATTTAGTGATAAGTTAACGCTATGTTGTTCTGTTCCTGTAGTTAATAGGGTGCGATCAGGATAATATTGCTGGCTGTTTTTGGCATTATTAGACTGGAGAGTATCCTGAAACCACTTGCTAAAGTCTCCCTCTTTTATGGTGATCAGATCACTCACCATTTTTCCTTCTAAAGCTTCTTCTGCTCCCAAGCCTAGCAATTGTTTAGCACTTTCATTAGCTGTAATAATTACGCCAGTTTGATCTGTAGAAATCACCCCATTGGAAAGACTTCGTAAGATATCCCGCTGCATTTTTTCCTGTTGTTTAACTTTGGCAAATAACTGAGCATTTTGCAAAGCCACCCCGGCTTGAATGTTAAATGCTTCCATAAATTCTTCATCATTTCGATCAAAACTAGCTTGGAAGCATTCAGGAGAATTAGGCCAGGAGGCTGGATTATAGGGTGGAAAATCCCCAACTTTCTTTTTATTAACTAACTGGGTAACACCAATCAATTCTTGATCGCTATTAAATATTGGCATACACAGCAAACTACAGGTGCGATAGCCATTACTTTGATCCATTTTTTGAGCAGTTCCTGAGTCAGGATGCTCATATAAATCAAAGGGAATATTCAGTTTTTTACCAGATGCCGCAACTATGCCTACAAAACCTTGACCCATTGGTACACGCATTTCTTTAGCTGTACCATTAGCTTGATAAATTTTTGTCCACAAATCATGACGTTCGCGGTCTATTAACCACAGTGTACTGCGGTCTGCGTTCATTAATTCTTTTGCCTCATTCATTACCCGTTTTAGGGTATCTTCTAAATCAAGACCACTTTGACTAAGAGATTTAATTGCCTTCATTAATGCGGCTGCGGCTCTTTGTTTTTGAGTGGCAATGTAAAAGGATTGAGATGATTCTAAAATTAACCGAATTGAGGGAGCAAATTCTAGAAATACATTTTCATCAGCTTCAGTAAATCCTTTCGTATCAATGCGATCTTCTAGCGGCGCGACAGGATCATGAATGGGTTTTAATTTATTTAGTAATTGTACTACCGCAACTAATTGATCATCTATATTTAAAAGTGGCAACGCCAACATTGTATAAGTACGGTAGCCATTTCTTTTATCTTGCTCTTGAGCAAATTTTGACCGGGGATCATCATAAAAATCGAAGGGAATATTGACTACCCGTTTGAAGGTGGCAACTTCACCAGCAATGCCTTTGTTGGCTGGAATGCGAATTTCTAAAGGGCGTTTACTTTTTCCTTCGGCCAGAATAGACCAGAGTTCTTGTTGCTCTTCATCTAATAAAAATATAGTTGTCCGATCTGCTCCCAATAATTCCCCAGTTTTCAGAGTAATTGAATGCAGCATTTCTTGCAGGATTGTTTCAAAACCTTGATAATCCAACATGGATAAGGTTTGGTTAACAACCTGTAATTTCTGCTCAACTTCTTGAACTACTCCTTTAAAAGTATCCTTATTCAAGGGAGCAAGAAACTGAGAAATAGTTCCTTTTTGTGTAGTTAAAGAAACCACGTTAGCCGAATTTCTTTGTCCTCTATTCTTTTGTTGATGATTACCATCAATACTCACATCTGTGTTTACTTCAGTAGTTGATTCATGCACTGACATAACTATCTTCCAATATGGTATGATTTAGAACTGAAAATTGATCAATGATAATATTTAAGATTTATTTTAAATCTTTTTGGTATCCATACTTATTTAACAGTATCTGCATCTACTGTGCAATTGTTTTTAGCCAATTGATTGTTTCTGATTACTGCTATAGCTTACCAGATCAGATCCAACAGTAGGAAGAGTTACCAATGGGGAATAATGCAATTGTCGTCACATCCTCAAATATAGTTATGAATTGGATAATATACCCACAATAACATTAGCAGATAATTTGTAGATCTTGACATCCTAGCTTTGGAGAAAGGAAAGTCAAACAATTGACACTCTCAGCAGCTAAAGCCGCTGAGATTCTTTAATCAAAGATATGACTTACTCAGATAGGATTTCTCCAACCTGAGCAGAGGACTCATCTCCTAAAGCGTTGCTTACGTCTAGCGCAAAAGTTCCGGTATGTCCTACCGTCAATGGACTAGAGAAGTGATGACACAACTTCAGTATTAATCTTTTTTCAGCCTAATTTAGTATCAATAACTGCAAACTAATCAGTATTATGAATGTACAAAGTTTGACTTGAGTAATAGTTCTGATTCATCTAGTTTTTAAATGCTCACAAATGCTAACAGTCAAATCACGTTAATTGTCCAATTTCCCCTGCGGCCAGTTTTTTAACTGCAACACTAGCGCAAAAGTCAAAAGTCTGATATTGTAGTTATATGTGGGGGTGACTAGCTCAACGGTAGAGCAGTTGACTCTTAATCAATTGGTTGCGGGTTCGATTCCCTCGTCACCCACTGGCTTTCAGCCTTTTGAATATTTGAACTTGACTAAATTTTGCCTAAAATCAAGTAATATCCTATGCACAAAGACCCCCTCTCTTGGGTTTTATAAGCATCGTCAATGTTTGCTGATTGTTTCAGTCCCCTTGCGGGGATTAGATATGTGGAAACAAAAGAAACGTCTAAGAGAACTCCACAAAAAAGATGAACTGCTTGCAGCAGCGCTTCGCTATCCAATCTTGTGGGATCGTTCTTGTATTATTAGCGGGCAAGATGCCCGCACTACAAGAAATTTTGGATATTTCTTTAATTGGATGTATCTAAATAACATCGAGAAACGCTAAGGGAGTTTCAGTCCCCTTGCGGGGATTAGATATGTGGAAACAGTCGAAAAAATTTAGGGATTATTTACGGCTCAAAATTTGAGTTTCAGTCCCCTTGCGGGGATTAGATATGCGGAAACCAGGAGGTGAAGACCCCGGAAGTGTTCCAGTAAAAAAGTTTCAGTCCCCTTGCGGGGATTAGATATGCGGAAACTTCCTAGAAAAAAAAAGAGCGATCGCACAAAAAACGTTTCAGTCCCCTTGCGGGGATTAGATATGCGGAAACAGCGTGTGGCAGTAATTGTCCGGTAGCAATTTCTAAGTTTCAGTCCCCTTGCGGGGATTAGATATGCGGAAACCCAGTCTTTCTCGCTGAGTTTCAGGGAAACGTTCTTGTTTCAGTCCCCTTGCGGGGATTAGATATGCGGAAACCTATCAAGATGAAGCCATTCAGATACACTTGTTAGCTGTTTCAGTCCCCTTGCGGGGATTAGATATGCGGAAACTCTATTTGTGGCACGAGCATTGAGTCCGGTAAGATGTTTCAGTCCCCTTGCGGGGATTAGATATGCGGAAACTAAACAGATAGTTTGGGCTAGAGAAAATGGATACCCAACGTTTCAGTCCCCTTGCGGGGATTCTAATCCC
>CAINGU010000071.1 GCA_903848645.1 uncultured cyanobacterium
AGTTGGAATATTCGAGATAAAATTAGGAGTTTTCGCAGTCGTTCTGGTATATCAATTGGTACGCTATTTCACATTGCTAAACAATATGGATTTAGATTTCCCACAGTTGAACGGAATATTTTTAATAGTAATTACCAAGATAACAAGTATAACAAATATCAAAGTGGTGTATTCCCAGATGACCAACAACAAGAGTTAAACAATTATCAAAGGGAGATATTTAAGGATTACCACCAAAAATACTCCGATAATAACCTAAACCGCACCGTCACAGATCCCATAATCAGCAAACAAGAATGGTTTGCTAAACACGGTATAAAAAGAGACTTTCAAGAGTTTCTGGAAACCTTAATCACTGTTACTAATAAAGCCCAACGATTAATAGGTAATATAGTTTGCCCAGTAAAACAAACTATACTTGTCGCCAACAATAACCTTGACGTTGATATTTGGTTTACCTCAAATCAACGGACTCAGACTTATATAAATGCAATTAAATCAGGTCATAAATTCATCTTAGATTTATCACACGCTGGTGCTGGTAAATCTTATACGGTGGGGGAATTTATGCCAGAACAGTTTGGGGTCAATATGCTGTTTTACCTCAGCAATGAACACCGTAACCCCACTGTAGCAACTATTGAAAACTGGACTGATTTACCAGTCCGTCACGATGGACTAGTGGCAGATGCTTTCAAACTTACACCGTTAGGCAATCCCCAGGTACACTGGCCTCAATCAGGGGAGGAAACCAATGTTGAGGGAACTTGTCCACTGACACATTTATTTAATGCTCTGGCAAATAAAGGATATAAAAAAGAAACATCCGCAGAAGCTAGTCTTAATCCCATTTGCAACGGTTGTAAACTCAGAGCTAATTGTGCGGGTAGAGATGCTGCTGGTAATGCCCTGCCGAAAGTCAATGGTTCTACGTTTCGACGTGATAGAAGGGAGGCACTAGCGTCTAAACGAATTCGTGCCAATATCAACTCCTTACCTCAAGCTACAGATATGATTGAGATGAAAGCAGGTGGTTTTGTTGATGAAGCTTCCAGACAAATACAACCTGTGGAATTCATCAGGGTTAGTTCTAAGGATTTTGATTCTTCAATGATGGAGGTACAAACTCTATTACCCGCAGTCTATGACAAAATTAAGGGTTTAGTTTTACCACTGCGAGGACTGCTGACTGGAAATATCCCCCGTGTTCAGGAAACTTATCATGGGTACAATGATGAATTAATCCGGGATTTATTAGGGGAAATTCCTACAAATATCCCAGAAATTATTGCCGAACTGGAAACTATTGCTCCCGATATTGAGGAATTGGTACAACAGGCTGATAGTATTACATTGGATGGGGTTGATAAGAGCGATCGCGATTCTGTCAGCAGAAAAACCTTGAAATTAATTCGTAGTCACCTCAATAAACAAGCTGCCCAAGAAACTTACAGGAATATCGAAAATTTACCTGTGAGATGGTTAATTCCCCTGCTAGAAATCATTGGAGACATTAAACCAGGAGCGTTACGGGTTAAGAACAAACATTTAATTATTGCTACTAAAAACACCCGTCATGTTGATGTTCTCAAAGCTTTTGAGTTTGTTTTTTTGATGGATGCTACTGCTACCCGTGACAATATGGCTATGCAGTTGGGGATTAATCCAGAGGAAATACTGGTGATATCGGAAATCCCCCCTGATTATAGTAATCTGACTATTCACCAAATTACGGGCTTTGGTTTGCTGAATAAAGACCGTAGTGAACCGTTAAAAGAACGGGTTACAGCACTGCGAAGAGAGTTAGATTTGCGTCATGATGGCAATATTGCTTACATAGACCACTTGGCACATAAAAACAAGGGTGATGGATATTGGTTTGTTGATAATCGTGGTAGTAATGCTTATGAAAATAAGCAAGCTATTTGTAGTTTCGGCACTCCTTATCAAGATATTGGAGCGTCAGAGCAAGCTTATATAACCTTAACGGGAGATAGAAGTGTTGGTAAGGAAAACGAAGCTTTTCAAAAGGTGATTAATCATCTGGTTCAGACTGAAGTTGTGCAATCTGTAGGTAGAACTAGAGCTAACCGGAGGACGGAGCGGGTAACTTATTATTTGGTTAGTGACAAAGATTTATCCTATTTAGCGGACTATTACCCTAATGCTAGGTTTATTAAGTCTGATGCTGTTGATATTTGTCCAGCCGCAGGGACGGAAATCCAGCAGACACG
>CAINGU010000072.1 GCA_903848645.1 uncultured cyanobacterium
GATAACTCCTGATGTCTTCCTAGTGATAGCATTCGTGTAGCATCTCGTGGAGAAGCACTATTTTCAGTAGAACGCTCCCTCTCTAAAATCATCTCCTCTAACTCACTTGCGGCTGCTTCTGAAAGCGGAAATATCTCTTCTTCTGTGTGAATATTCCCTCGACAAATCGTTCGCTTATTCTCATTCCGCACAATAAAATCACCACTACGCTGAACATAAGCCGTCCACTGTCCACCAATTTTGAATTGCTCAATTTCCTTACTGTCAGATTGATTGGCTTGTCGCTGTTCGTAGGTAATACCAATCGCTTCTACCAAATTATCAAACATTTCCTGCCGCCAAAATTCACGGTGAATAGCTCGCAATTCTCCAGCATTATCTAACTTTGGTTCTGATTCCGCTAATGTCACATCTGGCAACTCTATCGAATCAGAATTCACTTTGAGGATAATACTAGAACCTTCTGGTTTTAATGTAGCTGCAAATGTAGTTCCCACAGGCAACTTTGGACTATCAGGTGCAAAAGTTCCTAAATTCTGACCATCAATTTGTAATATTGGTGTCCCGTTATAACGATAAAAGTCTGGGTGTGATGCAGGTAATTCAAAAACTCCTACTTCTAGAGTCACACTTCGCTTTCTCCATTGCTGACTGGCAAAATTCTCATCAGCAAAATCATTGTATTTAATCCCCAACACTTTCATTTCTTCAAACTGAAAATCCTGAAGCTGCTGACATACTTCCTCCGTAAATAAATTATATGCCAAAGCCCCCACACCCGCATCCTGACGTGATGTTGCCCAATTATGATCTGCGGGAGGAATGATGCGTAAATCTTTGGGGATATTCAATTCATCTAAATCGTGAATATTGTCACCAAATTTAGCCGCTAATTTCTCAACTACTTTGGGAGATAAATCTTTAAAAGCAAATTCAATCACAGGTAATTGCGGATGAATAGTGGCATCAAATTCAATTCCCTTTTGTTCTAAAGATTCCTTCCATTTAATCGCATCTTTCCCAAACGGAACAGTCAATACATAAGTATCTTGTGGTAATGCTGCACTGGGCATTTCATAATTATGCTCAAACGAAAACGTAATTTCCATCTGTGCTGCCAACTGTAAACATTCCTTACGATGTCGGTCTAATTCTGGACGGGTGTGTTGGGTATGCCACAGTGCTGCTGCACCCTCAAATCTATCCTCTGGAGTGGTGAATAATTCATCAATTTCGGCTCTGTAACTATCGTAAAGTTTGCCCAATTCTTCATTGAATGCTTCTCTATCATCTCCCACCCGTTCTTTAATTTCATCTCTCGATTGTTGAAACCTAGTTTTTAATTCTTCTGCCCATTCTAAAGCATCTACTGATAATGTTTCTTTGGGAAACAAATAACGAAATTCATGTCTATCTCTACTGCGAATCCGTGTTGGTTCCCACAAGGGATTTACTACTTCTCTGGCAATCACATTTATTGCTTCTGGGGCATCTGCTGGCATAGCAAAGGAACGATAAAGGCGGTCATCTTTTTTAAAGTCAAAGAAGTAACTGGGATGGGATTCTGACCATTTTTTAGCATCTGCTAATAAATTGGCACCATCAATTTCTTGAATGTCTTCTAATCTTTCGGCACTTTTGGGTGAATCTACTTCTACTTGTAGTGCTTGAAAAAGACGATTTAGCAGCTTCCTTTGTCGTCTGACAAATCGTTCGCTATTTTCACCCTCACCTGGCATTGAGGACTGGACACGCCCAATGTTTGTCGCCACTAGACCTACTTTATTTTGACTGCTGGCAGCGGCAATTTGCGATAAATCACGGTATTTTAAATTGCCTTCTTCATCTGTAATTTCCGTATATGCCAACTTCGGACGTTGTTTAACTGGTTTAAAATGTCCAGGTTCACCTGCGCGGAGTGTTTCTTTGGCAATATTGGGCAGTTTATTAGCAGGACTAACCATTAATTGGTCGCCGTCAAAATCAGCTTGGTGGTATTCTTCAGCATCTTTGGGGTGAATCCAAACTACGTTGCGAGTTTTCTTTAGTTCTGGATCATGAACGTTATTGTAAAGACGAATATTGTCTGAGTTGACAATGGGGTAACGGGTAAGAATCACATCTCCTTCTGGTAGATGGGGGACACAAATTGTCCCTCGTGGTAAAGTGTCGCATGGCATGGCCATACCCGAATTATGGCTGTATCCACTTTTAATGGCTAAATCACGCCATTGATTGGCTATATAATCAGTAGCAAATTTGCGAAATTTGGGTGTTTCAATTAATTGACCATATTTATCGCTGCGAAGTAGAGAAATCCAGCGAGATTCCTGTACTTGATTGTTAGTATTATCATCTATTCCATTAACAGTTTCTTCTGTTTGTTCTTGTTGGGATTGTTGTTTGTCATATTGTTGAATAATGTATTTTGCCAAGGTCAAGGGATTACTTTGTAACTGTGCCAATTCCTGAGCTTTTTTCTGAGTTGGTTGACTTAAATCTTGTTGAACTGCTACTTCTGAGTACCAGATGGTAAACTGCCAACTATTATCGTAACTGGTGGCTTTGGCATTACCTCGATTACCTATTACTGCTTGGGGAAGTTGATATTCACCACAAGGGATTAAATCTTGAAGTTGAGATTTTTTGATGCCTTTAATTGAGGAACGATCCATAACAATATCGTAACCTTGAGCATCTGTTAATTTAGCATCTGGTAAAAAAGTTCCTTTCGCTAAAAAGCTGGTTTTTGGAGCTTGTGTGGTTAAAAAGCTAGTTTTTGGAGATTGCGATTTATCACTTTCAGCCCAAGATTTCATCCATGCAAATCGAAATTGTAGTGGACAATTGCCTTCTCCTCCCAGTTGTTTAGCTAGTCGCGGTGAAATCTTGCCGTGACAGTCTCCGGTTTTGTAATCAGCATATTGTGGGTCTGTAAAGTCTACGATTTTGACTCGTAAGTTTGTAAATGTTTCTGAACCTTTGTAGCAATTACTAACTAATAATGAACCATAACGACAAGCGGTATCTGGTTCTGTGGCAAATAACCGTTTAATTTTTTTCCGCAGTGCATCATCAGCGAAGTAATAATTATCGCCTGAACTAAAGGCTAATTTACGTTTAATGCCATCTGTAAATGTCCTTTGTCTTAAATGGTTGGCATCTGGATTTTTACTGTCAATTTTCACCAGGAGGAGAGATGGCAATTCTGATGGCTCAAATATTTGTGCTAATAGGGAATTTTTGATAATTTCTGGTTCTGATAAATATCTCCCCTTGCCATTGTTGTACGACCCATCAAAGATAGGTATACTCAGTCCAGAACCTTCTATAAGCCTAGTAGTTAAATCCATTACCAGTAATCTATTAGATAGCTGATCTAACAACGAATCGCACTTCTAATATTTATCCTGGCATGGAATTACACCCAGTGAAATCATCCAAGTGGATATTTTACTCTTGGCGCGGTAACTAAGGGTAAATCTAGCGAAAATGAGTGGAAAAGGAAGC
>CAINGU010000073.1 GCA_903848645.1 uncultured cyanobacterium
ATGTCGATACCATTTCTATTCAAGGTGGTAGCGGTTCTGGGATACATGATTTAGTTGAATACAGCATTAAAGGTAAGGAATTTGTCTTGTTAGGTTTTGCTATTGATAACGTTGTATCTCTAGCTAAATCATTTAGCCATGATGACAGTCATGGTTACTCTCATCATTAAAATGTATGGGATAAATAAGCCAAATTAAATTGCTTATTCATTCCATGAAAATCCGGTTCAGTCAAGAATTTATCACCCTAATTTCTCTATTATTTAGGCAAATTAGGATTGTGAATAACTTACTGAACTGGATTAAATAATCAATTGATATCTAGTGTTTGCTTACACTTTACGGCTATCATGATTTTGCAATTAGTGGGTATTAAGCAAATGGCAAGAATTAAAATTTCTGATCTAAACACAACCCAAGAAAAATTATTAATCTATGAAATTAGTAATATGGAATCTGTTTCTATATTTGGGGGAGATAGTGACAGTTTTCGTGAATTAGTTAAATTCGGAATTCAGTCTATGGAGTTCATTCTATTAGCTTATGCCATAGATTCTATTTCCTATTTAGGAAGTTCATTTAATAGCAAGGATTAAATATAATTTGCTGTGCAATCAGCCGATATTGTGTTAATTAGCCAACGCATTGTTAACTAATTTTTCCTATAAAGCTATGCCATTTCTCATAAGTTCTACTAACGTTTTTGACTACTTGGTTAATCACGAAATTTGTCACCCACAAGACGAATCATTAAGCAAAATTGAGTTAAAACCAGCCAAAAACTTTAATTTATTAATCAGTTTACCAGAGGAACGTCAAATCCTAGTTAAACAAGAGCGTCATGATCGAGATGGTAAAACTTTAGGTGAGTTTAGAGCAGAATGGAGAATTCATGATTTTTGTCAGAAATTTCCAGAAATAAATCATTTACGTTCATCTTTATCGGAAGCAATCTATTTTGATTTAGAAAACTCCATTATGGTGTTTAACTATCTAAATCAATATCAAGATTTGGCAGAATTTTATGCCAAAGATCAGGTATTTCCTCCAGAAATTGCTGAGTTACTTGGGACAACACTGGCAAAAGTTCATCGCTCAACCATAGAAGATAAAAATTATCAAAAGTTCTTTGAAAATTCTCTAGAAGCTCCAAATTTGAGCAAGGGATTAGATAGAATTACACCACAAATATTTGGTAATCTTCCTGCTGATGGTTTAAAATTTTTTGCTCTCTACCAACGTTATGATAATTTAGGAAAAGCAATTGCCGAATTAAATCAGGCTTTTATGCCTTGTTGTTTGACTCATAATGATCTCAAACTGAATAATATTCTTTTATCTTTAAACTGGGAAACAGAAATAGAAGATAAATTACCTGGAAATAGCAATATTCTCAGACTGATTGATTGGGAAAGAGGTAGTTGGGGAGATCCTGCTAATGACTTAGGCACAATAATTGCTAGTTATCTGCAAATTTGGTTATATAGCATAGTCGCTAGTAAAACTATACCTCTTGAAGAATGTTTGCGTTTAGCTGCTATTCCTTTACCAAGGATTCAACCTTCTTTATCAACATTAGTGAGTGGTTATTTAAGTAATTTTCCCGAAATTTTAGAACTTCGGCCAAACTTCTTGGAATTAGTGATGCAGTATTGCGGTTTAGCCTTAATTAGAGCTATTCAGGCTAAACTGCAATATGAAAAAACTTTTGGTAATTCGGGTATCTGCATTCTCCAAGTTGCTAAGAGTTTATTATGTCGTCCCCAAGCATCTATTCCCACAATTTTAGGGATGGAATTTTCAACAATAATTTCTAAAAATTTATCTCTTGCTTAGAGAAGGAAAACCTGTATGCAAGTATTAGATTCTCTAGACAGTCAACTTTTTCAACTACCACAGGAATTACAAACATCCCTGGAAAATATTGTTAATCATCTGGAAATTGAATCATTTTATGCTATTAAGCATCCAGAATACAACTTATTAGCATTGCCAGAATCAGTTATCTCTCGCTTTCAAAATTTACCCTTAGATATTCAACATAAACATTTGAGTATCCAATTACGTAATTTTCTCTACAGTGCTTATTATAACGGTTCTTGGCATAACTCTACCACTGCTAATACCCAGGACAATGACTTAAGTAATAATAGCTTATTTGGCATAGATTTAGCTTTTTATGAACGACTACATACAAGTAATACAGGTACAGGCTATTGGAGTAAAAATTGGCTAGTAGTTAATGAAGAAGCTGATGGATCTTTGGCAGTTCACAAAAATGGTTTAACCTTGCATATTGAGCGTGATTTATATTTATCAAGTGTTGATAAATCGGCTAGTGTTGGTAATTTAGTAGCAATCAAAATGCCTAAAAATTTAGTTCAAAATGGATTTTATATGGCAGCATCTAATCTAGGAACTCAAGATCATCAAGATATTGTCAGAATTTACTTTAATGTATCACCAGAAGGTGCGGTATCGGTGATGAATAGTTTAACAAAACAACTTAATAATATTCCAGTTGCTTTCTCATTTAAAGCTTTATATACTCCTGATGAATATGAACGTTATGATTCAGCAGTGCTTTATTTCAACAAACATCACTATAAAACTATTTATCCTATATTGCAAAAGGTATATTTAGAAAATCAAGACAGTTTTTCTCAACAAGTACCGTTGTTTACTAAGCCACTAGCACCGGGGTTAGGTTGTGCTGAAGAACCAGAAAATAAATTTGGTGAAAAAGAAAGTTTTGGTACTAATCGTTGTCAAATTATTGCTAATGGTTTAATTGCAGCTTGGCAAGCAGGTAAGAATCATCCCAGAAGTCGAATGACAGCTATTTTTGAACAATTTGCATTACATAAAATTAAACTAGAATATCCTTATCTTAATAGCAATTCAGAGGATATCTATACTCCATTAGATGGATGATAGGACGTTCTTAATTATATCAAAACCGAGAATTTATGAGTATCTTTAATATTCTCGGTTGTATCATTAAGTAAGTGGGCGTTAAAAAATATAATATAAACCTAACTCCCCAACCCCCTTCCCTACCTCTCCCTAACCCTCTCCTAAGAGGAGAGGGAAGCGGAAAGACTTTTGTTAGCTGGAAGGGGGAGTCAAAGCCTCTCCAGTATTAAGAGTTATTCCTTTTCCCTCTCCTTGTAGGAGAGGGTTAGGGAGAGGTTTACCAGAGAGGTTTTATATTTAATTGTGCCAAGCTACTTATCTAATTTCAACTAGCTTCACTGAACATTTCTACTGGAGAAGAGGAAAGCTTGGTATCATCTCCTAATGTAGCGGTAATTTCTAATTTATTAATTTGCTCTTTTAACCAATTGGTAAATAAATCGCTGAGAATTCCTACACGCATTTGTTCATTTAATTGGGGTTCGATTATTTCTTCAACTATAATGATATGCGCTCCCTTTGGTGTAATTACTGGTTTGAGAATTTGTGGGGGATTAGCTGCAAACACTGCGGAGGCAATTTCCGGTTTAAAATCACTACGTTTACGAATACCTTGATATCCTCCAGTCCGTCGTATTTCGGGATTTTCGATATATTGACGAGCGATTTCTTGAAAACTAATTTCCCCTTCTTGGAGAGCATAAAATATTTCTAGAGCTAAATCTTCATCGTCTAAAATCACTTCATAGGTAACTGCTGCGCTGTAATCAAGTTGATGAGCATAAAAGAATGGTTCAACTTTATCAGCAAATAAATGATGAGCTAATTTTGCAGATGTGAGATTAAAATTTGCTATTTCTTCAAAGTTATCTAGAGAAAGATAATGTTTTTGTAACCATTCCCAGGTTTCTTCTGCTTTAATCAGTTTGTTAGCTAATCTTAAACTATCTGCGGACTGTTGTAGTTCGGCTATTTCGATGGTAATACCTGCTTTTTCAGCAGTTTCAGTAATGATTTTTCTCGTAGCAATTGCCTCTAATAAACTAGGTATTTGGCAAGATATTTTGATGTGATAAATAATATCTTCTTTGGATATTTTTACAATATTTGACATGATGTAATTCCTCAATCTACTAAATTTATTAAGAATTTATTGTTTGAGCTTGTTTAAATAAATTATTCCTGTATTTATCATATTTACGTGATCTGTTATTTTCTTACCTCTATCTAATGGTACTTTTAATATGTTTGATAATTAATATTAAGAAAATTACTAGATTTATATCCCCAACTTTTCTCAAAATTCGGGGATATAATTTTTTAAGAGTTATTTGGTAAATATTCAAACTATTAAATAGACAGCACTTCTTGCAAAATCAAGAGTAAAAAACTTATTATCATGAAAACCAAATGGACCTTCATATGCTGATTGAAGGTTATTTATTCCATCATAAACAGTCGTTAATGCAACACTAGAAATACCCCCACCCCATAAAGGCAGAATACCAGTACCTAATATTTGTTGTGTTTGCTCTGAATTTAAGTCATACAAAAATGTCTTCTGCTCAATAAATTGTAAGTCAGAAATTATGATTGCAGCCATGACATTATTTCCTAATCAAAAAGTGAACGGTTTTGCAATTGTGACAAAATTGCCTGTAAATCTGCTGAAATAATTAACGATATACCCAAGCATTAGTTGTCCGAGAATAATCTACCGTATTGACTTTATTATCATGGACATTACCTGCTCCTTCATAAGTTGTTGATATGGTATTTATACCATCATAAACGGTACTTATTAAAATATTAGGATTCAGTCCCAAATTGGGAAAACCTCCCCAAAAGTTACCCCCTAATATAATACTTAATTCTGATGTTTCTAAATCCTTAATAAAGGTTTCTAAGCCAGTAGGATACAAGTCATAAATTACTATTCTTTCCATTGAATTATCTCTGAATTTTTATTAGGTTAACTATTATATTTTGACATTACTTGTGAGTAAATAATGAAAAAGTTGCATATTAACGTCTTTTTTTTTAGACATAAGTTAATGATTTTTGTCTTGAAGGCTAATGTAAATTAAAGCTCCAGTCCATTTTTCTGTAATTTCTTAAATGGATCTAAAATGAAGTCAATAACTCGCCGTTGACGAATAATTACTTCAGCACTGGCTGTTTGTCCAGGGGTGAGAGCAATCTGTTTGTTACCAACTTGAATATAAGGATTTTCCAAGGCAATATCTAATTCATAACTCTCTATCCGATTGGAACTATTTTCCTGAATCTTAGAGTTAGGTGCAATCCAATTAATTCGCCCTGATACAATTCCATATTCTTGGAAAGGATAAGCATCAAACTTAATTTTTACTGGCATTCCTACCTTGACAAATCCACTATGTTGACTAGGCATACGTGCCTTCAAAATTAAGGCAGCATTTTGGGGTGCAACTTGAGCAATCATTTGTCCTGGTTGCACTACAGAACCAGGTTTTTTAATCGGTAGCTCAAAAATTGTTCCATCAATAGGAGAGCGAACAATTCGCTGTTTTAACTGTAATTGGAGGGATAAAATCTGTCCTTTTGTTTGCACAATTTCTGATTGAAGGGAAATAACTTGGTTTTGTAAGTCTTTAAACTGTTCCTGACTTTTTAATAATGCTAATTCTCCTCCTTGCATGGCACTTTTATAACTACTTTCTTGTTCTTTTAATCGCAATTTTGCCTGCTCAATATCTGATTTGAATTGATTCATAAGCGACTGATAACTACTTTCTTGTTCTTTTAATCGTAACTGTGCTGTTTGAATATTAAATTTTGCTTCTTGTTGTAAACGTTGACTTTCTTCTGCAGTTTTTTCTAATTCTACTACTTTAGTTTGAGGAATGATTCCTTCCTTTAAAAGTAGACGATAACGTTCAACTTCGGACACATCTCGACGCAACCGACTTGTCGCTAATCGGTAGTTACTTTGAGTAGATTGTATATTTTGTTTTATCTGATCAATTTGTGCTAATTTCTCCAAGTTTTGGAAGTTATAAGCACTTTTTTTAGTCTCAAATGTTTGTCTGGCTTGATTAACTTGAGCAGTTTTTTCTAAGGATTGAGATTGGTTTTGCTGACGTTGGATATTAATGGACATTAAGACTTGATTTTTTAAGATTTCTAGTTGCGCTTGGCGACTTATTAGCCCTTCTAATTTAGCTTTTGTTTGTTGCATTTCTGTTTGGAGAACCTCAGATTCCATTTCTACTAAAACTTCTCCAGCTTTAACAGTTGCACCTTCTTTGACTTTAACAGCAACAACATTACCAGTCACGGCACTATCTAATTTTTGTGTTGCACCTTTGGGTTCTATCCTTCCTGTAGCACTTCCTGTTTCATCAACTTTAGTTAACATTGCCCAAGGTAAAATAATTGCGGCAAAACTAACTAACAAATACAACATTGAACGAGTCCATGCTTTTGGTAAAGCATCTAATAATTCTTCTGTCCCATAAAACCAATCCTTGGCTTTATCTAATTTCTGGGTTTGATTTTGGATCAAATCAGTAGACTCAGCTTGGTTCTGAGGCTTTCTGGTAGTTGTTGGTTGTGTATAAACTGACTGTGGCATAAGTAATTTTAGAGTTCTATATTTTTGTAGTTATAGATCCCCAACTTCTGGAAAAAGTCGGGGATCTAGTTGCAATTCAACAATTAATTTATTTGTGCTAATTGTTGTTGGTTGAGATAGAAATAATGTCCTTTTTTGGTAATTAATTCTTCGTGTGTACCACTTTCTACTAACACACCACGATCTAAAACTAAAATTAGATCAGCATGACGAACTGTAGAAAGACGGTGAGCAATAATTACACTGGTACGTCCTTGGAGAATTTTTCTAAGGTTATTCTGAATAATCCGTTCAGATTCAGAATCAAGATGACTCGTAGCTTCATCTAATATTAAAAGTCGGGGATTTCCTAGTAAAGCCCGGGCAATTGCTAACCGTTGCCGTTGTCCTCCTGATAACATTCCTCCACCTTCACCAATTTGTGTTTCATAACCCATGGGCATCCTTTTTATAAACTCATCTGCACCTGCAAGTTGGGCTGCTTCTATAATCTCGTCTAATGAGGCATCAGGATGGGCAATTGTGATATTTTCCCGAATTGTTCCCCCAAATAAAAATGTATCTTGATCAACAACTCCTATTTGCGATCGCAAAGAATGTAAGGAAATACTAGTCACATCTTGATTGTCAATTAGAATCCTTCCATCTGTCGGTAGATATAAACCTAAAATTAATTTAGAAAGGGTTGTTTTACCTGAACCACTGCGCCCTACAACTGCTACTGTTTGTTCCGGTAAAATTTCAAAGCTCAAGTTTTCTAGAATGTTAATTTCACTTTCGGGATGATAGCGAAAAGTCACATTATTAAAGCGAATTCTCCCGACTAATCTCGGTAAATATTGCCGGGGCTGATGTTCTAAATCTTCCTCTGGTTGTGCTTCTAAGACATCATTAATCCGTTCTGTAGCAACAATTACTTCTTGTAATTGATTCCACAAAATAATTAATCTTTGGAAAGGCTGGATAATATTCCCCAGTAACATATTAAAAGCTACTAATTGACCAATTGTCAGTTGATTTTGAATCACCAACCAAGCCCCAAACCATAGTAATCCCGTACTTGCTAAGGATTGAATTGTCGAGCTAACTAATTGCAGTTGATTACTAACTACTTGACCACTAAAGTTCTTTTTGATTAAATTATTCAGTAATTCTTCCCAACGCCAACGAACTGTTTGTTCAATGGCCATTGAGCGAATGGAAGAAATCCCCGTCAAGCTTTGAATTAAATAACTATTTTCTAGCGTTCCGGCTGCAAATACCTCCCGACTAATTCGCCGTAAAAAGGGCGTAGCAAATAATGTTAATAACACAAATGGCGGCACAATTGCTAATGTCATTAATGCCATTGGTGGACTGTACCAAAACATTAATCCCACATAAATAAAGACTGTCAATAAATCTAACCCAATAGACAGAGCTTCACCAGTGAGAAAACGCTGAATTTTTTGATTTTCTTGAATACGGGAGACAATATCCCCAACATAACGGGATTCAAAAAATGAAAGAGGTAAGGCAAATGTATGTTTAATAAATCCCACCATTAAGGCTACACTAATTCGGTTAGCGGTGTGATCTAGTAAATATTGTCTTAACCCATTAATAGCAACACGAAACAACCCAAAAATTAACAATCCAAAGCCCACAGTATTTAAGGTTAAAACACTACCTTGCACAATTACTCTATCTAATAAAAGTTGAGTAAATAAAGGTGTGACTAATCCAAATACCTGAATTAATACCGAAGCAATAAACACTTCTAGCAGGACTTGAAAATGAGGTTTAACTAAATCCAATAACTGCCAAAATGGTGTGTTAGCTTCTTGTGTTTTTTTGAGTGAAGCTGTGGGTTGTAATAATAAAGCGTAACCAGTCCAACCTGCAAGAAATTCCTTAATAGTCAGGTAACGCTGGCCAACCGCAGGATCAGCAATAATTACCTGTTTTTTGGTAATTTCATAGACAACAATGTAATGTTTACCTTCCCAATGCGCGATCGCTGGTAAAGGTTGTTGAGCAAATTTATCCAAACTTGCTTTCACTGGACGGGTAGCAAAACCAAGGCTTTCCGCTGCTGCACTTAAACTCCGCATGGACGCACCACTACGGTTAACATTAGCCAAATCCCGCAGCCGATTAATACTGAAGTTTTTCCCCCAATAACGACCAATCATTACTAAGCAAGCCGCACCACAATCAGCCGCACTTTGTTGTTCAAAAAATGGATAACGTTTGGTAAATTTACGCCACCAATTTCCAGCAGTTACAGTGGGAATAGGAAAGTATTTAAGGCGTTTTTTGGGTGGTGTCGGTGTGAGAATTATCGGTTGGGTAAAATTGGTAGTTTTTGCTTTCCTAGGTGCTTCAATGATCGGCATCTCTGGAGATTTGGGAGTATGAATTATTTCGGCTTGATTCAACAACCGATCATAAATACTAGGAAATTCTCCCATTACCTTCTTCACTATTTGTTGAGGAAGATAGGCAATTTTTAAATTTACAGAAGCTCTAGCCACATAACTGCTAAACTCTTGTTCTGGAAATAAAGTTAACTCCCCAAATGACGATCCTGCTCCCAGAGTATTAATTAAATTATTGGAGCTATCAAGTAATCTCACTTTACCAGTTAGCACAATATAAATTCCCGGTTTTGCTGTTGTCGTTTGCCAAAATTGCTTTGCTACTGGTGGTTCAATAATTTCTAAAGCCTTGATACAATCTGTAACTGCTTGATCTGATAGGGAATCACCCAAGGCTTGCTTAATGTGTGTAACTAACTGTTCCTGAGAAAACGCTGATAGCATTTCCTAACCTCCAAAACACTATTATTTATTGGTCTGCATGAGATTAAATGACCAATGAAAACTAGGTTCAGGTGGAGAATGCAAATCACAAATTGTAATTGCTAAATCCTGATTTTCAGTAGTTATCAATGGGGAACTTTTCCGTTTCGTGGAAAGTCCCATTTGTTTAAGAAGACGATTAATGTGGCGATCGCTAATTTGAATTCCCAACTCTTTTGCTAAATGTTTACTCAACCATTGAGCCGTCCAATCACCAAAAGCATAGCCATATTCACGGGGACTACAATTAACTAATTCTTTCAACCTTTCAATATATTGATGATTAACAATTTTTGGTCTACCTAATGGGCGCTGATTCCATTTGTGCGCCATACCTGCCTCAGCAACACCTATCCAATACCTAGCCATTTCCTGAGAACAACCAATTATTTCACAAATATGAGTTTGCGATTTCCCCATATCTGCTAACAACATAATCTCAATCCGTCGCCGATATTCTGGTTGTGAATTGTTTTGTAAGTTTTTTAGCAACGCCTTCCGCTGAAAAGGTGTTAAAAACTTACTTTCATAACTATCGTAAATATTAACAACCTGATCTTGATGAGAATAAGATGACATAATTCTTACCAGTTGCCTTCTACTTTCAAATTTGGGCAAATCTATCTGTTACATCTATTGCTCAATTACAGATGCAAAAAATTTCACAGACATTCAGTATTTAATCTGTAGGGTGTTTTCCGAGTATTCATTTAATTCTCAATCTCTATGCAACAGGCATAGCTGTTTTGTCCCCCAATAAACAGCACTGTCTGGTAAAACACCCACAGAAAAACTCCAAAAATTTCTCTTCGTAATGCTAAATTTATCTGCATTAGTTAATCATTTCAAAAATCTACTTAGAGGATGATATTATCCCTAATTTAGATTTAAGGATATTTATAAACATTAGTATTCAGATTGATTAATCAACCCGAAAACATTTACGTTCATGCAGTTTTAATGCCCCAAAAATTACGGAACACCTGTTCCAAAAATTGTAGCCTCAAGGTAGATCAGGTCAAGCAGAATTTAATCTATCTCTTACAGTAGCCTAAAGCCAGAAAATTCTCATCAGCAGACTTTCTTAAATATGAAATTTTCTGTCTGATCATCTGGCTTCTGCCGTTCAATTTAGATAAAAAAGTGACAAAGCTTTAATTGTTATCTTTAAATTCTGCTATATCTTCTTCTAAAATTTATATAAAAAATAAAATCTTCATTTAAACTTTATGAAAACTTTATAGAAAATTCATATAAACTTAACTTTGGTAAAAATATGTTTAGTAATTTCTAGTAAATCCTATCGTGAAATTTTATATACACGAAAAAAGAAGCTGTAATAATTTTACAGCCTCTAATTCTTGTTATATCAATTGCCAGTTGACATAACAAGAATAATTTGAGAGTAGGAGAATGATTTCACCATAACTTTTCTCTTTCCTCATCTACCTTTGTCACTAAAGTTAGCCAAACCTTAGTCACAGGAAATTTAGTAGCAGAAGTTATATTGCCATCTCAAATTAGGGTAAACCACCACCCTAATTGAAAACTGCTCAGACTTCCTGGGGAAAAAGAACCACCTTTAGTTATGGTTCATCAGTCTGGATCTAGAATTTATTTAATTAATGAGAAACGTAACTAGTACAGAGCGGCGTAAGTTAATGAACCATTCTCAATCGCCTATGACCTATTACTTTTGACTTCCGCCCTGCGGTACTAGGCCACAAGATTGTCCCAGGATTGTTCACTTATATCTCAGCACTAAAGTATCTGAGTTTTACGCTTACTGAGTAATTTTATAAGATGTTATCAGTGTATATTTGCCATTCTGGCAGATTTTTACAACGGATTCAGTAATTGCAGTTACTCACATTTCCGATCAGCTTATACTGAGTAACAAGCAATTACAGTATTATCGGCAACTATGCCGACTTTTTTTCCCGACTATTAGCGCGTGCTTCAGCATGATGCTTACCTCCCACTTCCATATAAGCTAGATCTTTAATCTTGCTCAAACAGCTAGATGCCAGATTGCTTTCGGCTTTTTTCTCTGTGGTTGGTTTCGCAATTTTCAAAGTTTCATTATTTTGTGGGTTTGAGCGACTCATCCGGGCATTTTCTTTCAGTATGCGGTTATAAGTGCGATAAGGAATATAGTGCATCGGATTATAGCCTACAAACCGCAACATTAAAACACAAGCCCAAGAATACTTCCCTGCCAAAATCGCTTCGACTACCTGGTCTAACTGTTCAGGATGGATTTTGGGTTCTAAGTTGTTACTACTGCCAGCAATATCTTGATTCATAATCTTAGTTGTCTTTGAATTGAGTAAATTAGTCCAGTTTCTGCAAATGCGATGGTTTTGATTGCAGTTGATAAACAGCTTCAGCCAAATTGCTGTTGCGGGAATGACCGGAATCTATAGGTAATCAATTGCTGGCAGATGTTGATGCGTAGTAACAACTTTGGGTAAAAGTGCATTACTTGCGAGCATGGATACCTGACGGGAATCGGATTCAGAGAACTTTATCTCTAAAATTACCCGTTGAACTGAGCTAAAAAGTGCATTTGACCTGATGATTTTTTTCATAACCTGACCTGTGATTGAAAACCTGATTGTTTTTAATCAAGCCTCTGTGCTGTTTGGCTTTGCCATGTATACCCTGATTTTCTGGGCATTTTTCCAGTTTTCATTTAGTAATATCTATAGCTCACAGAGATAATATGTATTAATTGCTTCTGGGCTTTAGATTTATACTTACTAATGAATCAAAGGTAAAAATTTACCAAATCTTCTGGTTTCTACCGAGAGGAATGAAGTTCGACGTAGCTTTTCGTAGATGCCATTGTGTACTGTTGAAACTTTCAAGTGGAAATTTTCTGCTTTTCCCTAGTTACTGCTGTATAACTTTTTACCATTTACTATGACGCTTTTAAGTAAAACCTCACAATTGCTGAATGGAATCAGGAAAACCATTGATTTCTCAATTTCAAAAGCCACATTTTTATTTATACTATTTTTTGTCGCTAATGTCATCTGCCAAACTGGCAAGATTTAAGTTAAATTTACTCAAGATATCGAAACCTTTACTTATGTCTTGTGCAAGTTTGAGTTTTGTCCCCACTTGGCAAAAAATGAGGGGTGACACCCCCCATTTTAATCTGATTGGTAGATGCTATTATCGTTATACGAAGCAAAAATACTACCAATAACTTCTATCTATGTTCTTAGCATATAGATAACAAAATCTACTACCATTAACAATGAAAAAATTAATTTCAACATATTTATTTCGATATTTACAATATATTTTTATTATTAATATTTAGCTAAAATGCTTATCCAGTAAGAGTTTTGACTATTTATTTGACTGTAAAATTCAGGAAAGTATGTGTAAATTAAAAATATAAATATTTCCATGATTTTTCATGCCAATTATTATAAATTTGACTAATTTTCGATATTATTATAATTTTAAGATGTATTTATTTATTGAATAAAAAAAATATATTTAATATGTGTGTACAGCGAAAACTGTATCAAGGTGAACTTTTAGTTATTATCTAATTTATTTAGCAATAGCTATTTATTTATTAAGCCAGATTACCATTGGCTTAAATAATAAGTTTGGTAATTATATTTATACAACTTATTGATATTAGTGAGATTACAGTGATAGTTATTAAGCTAATCAAGTAAGAATAACTATCATTATTGATTACCATTTTCCGCTGATTGTTCTAATCAGAGCGGATACTTCGGTATAGGATCAGGGTTAAGTCCGCATGATAACTCAGTCAGGAGTAATCAAATCTGCTAAAAATTTCAGTATGTGAACCGCAGCGGTTCAGCTTTGAGAACGAATTATTAACTCAGATTTTCTGGACAACTCCCCAAAAAATTTATGTAGGAATTGCTTGACAGATAACAATGAGGAGGTTATAGTGTAACTCCCAAGCTGTTTAACTTTTTAAGCAACAGGGGGAAAATTTATAATAGCGATCGCTCTTATAACAGTTTTAAAGATATCAAGTCCAACTGGGAACTTATCACCTAAACTGCGAGTCATAGATACCAACTGCATTTGAACCTGACCCACCTGACAAAATAGCTTGATAAAGCTCCTGCTGTCCTAGCTTTATTCAACTAGCCTGCAACTACTCGTAGTATTACATAATTGAAGTCTACTGATCAATTCTCATCTGTCTCAAACTAGAGGAGAGAATTTTTTTAAGTGGGTAATTTCAATCTTTTGATCTACCATAACCCCCTAGGAAGTAGGGAACTGGTGATTATTTTTTGGTGGCTTGGCTAATAAAATCTACTTTTACTGATCATAGTTTAAACGTGCCATCATTGCCAAAGCCTCTGCAAAACGCAATTACTGATGTGATTTGTTGCTAATTGCGAATTGATCATTTTTCAGTGGCTTTTCGAGTGAAAGTCAAGCCAATGATACTTGAGCAGAAAATTTAAGCCGTGATTGATCAACATTTCTGAGAACAACTAATTTCATGTTCAACGCGAATTGAGAAGTTGTCTTTGTCATTAAATCAGGGAAAAGAGGCATATCTTAAAGCATTGGTTTTTCAGTTTAAATTCCTCAACTCTTACCATTACTGATTTTTTCTGCGAATTCCGGAAATAATCAGGAAAATAAAATTTCCCGAAAATCGCCTGATCATCAAATAATTAAGAAATTCTGCATTTTTTAGAGGAAGGAGAGGACAAAATAATTCAAAAAAAAAAATTGTTGCTCCCTGTCCCCTTTTCAATACCTAATTCCCAATCGGATTAGAGGTAAAGCCTGTTAGCTTCACGCTGGGGGTTCTATATTAAAGATATTCAGAAAATTAAAAAATTATTTGATTGCTCATGATTTGGCCATTTAAGCCCAACTTTCGGAAACAAATTGCGCGGATTGAAGTTAGCGGTGCAATCGCTGGTGCAACCCGTAAGCACGTCCTAGAAGCCCTAAAAACCGTAGAAGAAAGTAAATTTCCCGCTTTACTATTACGCATTGATAGCCCTGGGGGTACTGTGGGAGATTCCCAAGAAATATACAGCGCTCTCAAGAGATTGGCTAAAAAAACCAAGATAGTTGCTAGTTTTGGCAATATTTCTGCCTCTGGTGGCGTTTATATTGGTATGGGCGCAGAACATATCATGGCGAATCCAGGCACGATTACAGGCAGTATCGGGGTGATTTTGCGAGGAAATAACCTAGAAGTGCTGCTGGAAAAAATTGGCGTTTCTTTTAAAGTAATTAAGTCCGGCCCCTACAAAGATATATTAGCTTTTGATCGGCAACTAACAGAACCAGAAGAAACTATTCTGCAAGAATTGATTGATTGTAGCTATCAGCAATTTGTGGAAACGGTAGCAGAGGCTCGTTCACTGACTGTAGAAAAGGTAAAAAGCTTTGCTGACGGCAGGATTTTTACCGGACAGCAGGCTCTAGCATTGGGCGTTGTAGACCGCTTAGGAACAGAAGAAGATGCAAGACAGTGGACAGCGGAATTAGTAGGACTTGATCCTGAGAAAACTCTTTGCTATACGCTAGAAGAACGAAAACCATTTTTGAGTCGTGTTCTCCCAGGAAGTCGTCAAGCTAAATCGGTTATTGGTGCGGGGATTGATTGGCTAGAATTTGAAGTGTCTACAAGTGGTTTACCTATGTGGTTATATCGTCCATAACAAGTTAGTAGTCAGTGGTCATTGGTCATTGGTCATGAGGAAATAAATAGAAATAACAACTGACGACTGACAACTGACAACTGACGACTGACAACTAACAAATACAAAAGGAGAATTTTAGAAGTGGAATGGCAAATGCGAGCAATTCGGGGTGCAACAACTGTTGCAGAGAACAGTGTCGAAGCAATTCGAGATTCAGTGACAGAATTATTAGATGAATTGGAGCAAAGAAATCAACTCCAACCGGACGATATGATTAGTGTGACTTTTTCAGTGACAAAGGATTTAGATGCTATCTTCCCAGCGGCGATCGCTCGCAGTCGTCCTTTATGGGATAGTGTAGCTATGTTGGATGTCCAACAAATGCACGTTGAAGGGAGTTTACCGCGCTGCATTCGTTTTCTAATTCACGCCAATTTACTAACTTCTACGCCAATTCACCATATTTATTTACGTCAAGCTGCTAAACTGCGTCCCGATTGGAGTTTACCCCAAACGTTACAAACTTCACAGCAGGTAGTGGAGACGAAAGTTTAAAATTAGCAGGTCAATAACATAATTAAAAGTTAGCGCATTCATGAGCTATTACAGTGGTGACGCGGCTGCTCAACCTGCTGCTATTGGTGGGAGTATTTTCACTCATCGGGGTACTGGTGTTTGTGTAAAGTTAGATGCTTTTTTAGATATTCTCGCCAAGGCTGAAGAGCCGCTTGTCATTGTCACCAGTGAAGGTTATTTTACGAAAATATATAAGTATGTGACGGCGTATAAGGGTTTTGTATTTTTTACAGAATCCTTAGATAAATTGGATTTTAGTAGCAATATTGAGGTGATTTACGCGCAGAGTTTAGGGACGGATATTTGATAAAATAAATCAGATAGTGGATAAGTCTTAATTATTACAATAATACCCTAGCAGTGTAATGCTAAAAGACATTTATGAGATTCAACTAAAATTTTGATTCTTATTTTATGTTTTTAGATTTCATTTGATATGAGATAATCTTTCTATGGTGCATCTCATTTCAAAAAATTAGCAATGTTTAGAAAAATCCGCAAAAAATATTTGCAAATATCAATTGTAGAAAAGTATCTACTTTTGCCTGGTTTATTAACTAGCATTTTATCAATAGGCTTATGGCAAATTGGTATTTGGCAATCTTTAGAATTACTCACGTCTAATTTATTATTACAAACTCGTTATTATTTAACTAATGATCATTGGGATGAACGGATAGCGGTGATTGCTATTGACGATCAAACTTTAGCTAAATATGGAGAATTTCCTATTTCACGCGATCGCTATACTCAACTATTAGAAACCCTGGAAGCCTCACCCCCAGCGACAATTGGTTTTGATATCCTTTTTAGCGAACCAACTGGGCATGATACAGCATTAGCCGAAGCTATGGCAATTAATGGTAATATTGTTTTAGCGATAGCGAAGCGCTCCGTAGGAATCGCTCCTAGTTCTGACCAAAAAACTCTTCTTCCCGTACCCATTTTAAACAACGTCACCGCTAAAGGTCACATTATCAGTAATGCAGATATAGATGGCATAACCCGGCAAATTTCCCTATATATAAATCAATTTCCATCTTTAAGCATTAAATTATTAGAAATGTACAATTATAACTTACAACAAACTATTACTTCAAACAATAAAAAATCAAATTTACAGCCGATAATTATCCCATCTCCGCAAACAAATACCCCAGAACAAACAGTATTTATTAACTGGGTAGCACCTACTAACACAATTCCTACTTATTCCTTTATTGATGTAATTGACCGTAAAATAGATACAGTTAAACTCAAAAACAAAATTGTTATTGTCGGCTTAACAGCCACCGGTGCAAAAGATACCCTAAAAACGCCTTTTCAACAAACACCACCGACTGCGGGTATTTATGTCCACGCTGCCACTATTGATAATCTCTTAAATCAGAGATTTTTACAAAAATTACCCTGGCAATTAGAAATATTTTTACTAATTGTTATTGCTATTGGTGTAAGTTACTTATTTCTGCCTTTAAAACTTAATCAACGCACTCTTATTTTAATAATATTACCTTTAGCTTGGTTGAGTATTTCATTATTTATTTTGACCACATATAATACTTATTTACCTATTGTTAGCCCTATTAGTACCATGTTGCTATCTATGATGACAATACAATGGCAAGAACAAAAAGAAAAACAACAATTAATGAGTTTATTTGCTAGTCACGTTTCTCAAGAAACAGCCAGTTTAATTTGGCAAAAACGCGATCAAATTTTACAAAATGGGCAATTAGAAGCCCAAGAAATGGTAGCAACTGTATTATTTAGCGATATCCGCAGCTTTACCAGCATTTCTGAGGGAATGACACCACGAGAATTATTAGACTGGTTGAATAACTATCTTGGTGCTATGGCTGAATGCGTACAACAGCATCATGGGGTAGTTGATAAATATATTGGTGATGCTGTTATGGCTGTTTTTGGTATTCCTTTTGCCCATACTCAACCAGAAGAAATTCAACAAGATGCTATTAATGCCGTAGCTGCTGCTATGGCCATGCAAGACAGATTAATTTTATTAAACCAGGAGTTAGAAACAGCAGGTAAACCAACTATTCATATCGGTATAGGAATACATACAGGTTTAGTCGTTGCTGGTAGTATGGGAGGTTCAAAAAGACTAAATTATTCTGTATTAGGAGATGCTGTGAATATTGCAGCCCGTTTAGAACAACTTAATAAAAATACTAAAGATAAAAATCCTTATAGTATTTTAATTAGTCAAACTACATTTCAATTAATTAAATCTCATTTTCCTACTCAAACAGTTCAGGAAATGCAGTTAAAGGGAAGACAACAATTAACAATGATTCATGCAATTACAGGGAGTCAATTTGATAATTGACTAGTCTAATGAGGTACAAATTTATCTGCGTTCATCTGCGTCTATCCTCTTCAATCTGCGGTTAATTATTTATTGTTTTACCTCACTAATTGCTATATAATCGCTAAAATACAATATTATAAATCTATAATCCATAAATAAAAAATTTGGTGATTTTGTGAACAAGCATCTATTTCTAGTCATATTAACAATAATTATCTGGCAAAATTTATCTCATCAAGGTTATGCACAGACACCCTATTGTATTTATAAAAATCAAAATCAGTTTAACATTTCTTTAAATAGCGATCGCCAAAATAATGTTATTGTCATCGGTAGACTTCCTAATAATCATTATGTAGTCGTTATTCCCGGTGATTCAGAAAGATTATTAAACACTGTGAAAAGTTATATTACAGATGCGTTTTTAGCTAAAGATAAACGAGGTGCTTATATTCATGCAGGAGGATTTACAAATCCGCAGGAGGCAGAATGTGTATCTAACTTTTTAAGATCCTATCGTTTAGATGCGCGAGTTGTTTATTTTCATTAAACCTGCTGATACAAGAATTAAAAATAATGATTCTTAATGCTTGTAATTTGTAATTATTTAATTTTCTGGGTGTTATCTATGAAAAAATGGTGGACTTATATCTTAATTTTCATAACAATAGGCTTAATCACAAGTCTTCATGCTTCTGCCGCAGATCCGATAATAATTAATATTAATCGTTGGTTAGAAGTCCGTCGTCCGCAAGGAGAAGTAATCTATTCTCGTGGACAAACAATACAAAAAGCAACTAATGGAATGCGACTACAAACAGTAGGAGAAACTATCACCACAAAACAAGGTTCTAGCGTCATCCTAGCTATTGATATAGCGACTGGTTTAGTTAAAGTTGCGGAAAATACAACAGTAACAATTAAAAAATTAGAAACTGGTAATAAAGGACAAAAAATTACCGAACTTGAAGTTAAATCTGGCCAAGTTAATTTACAAATTCGTCCTTTAACTCATAAAACATCTCGCGTAGAAATTAAAACTCCTGCGGGTATAGCTGGAGTGAGAGGTACAGAATTCGGTGTGAGTGTCCAAGAAGATGGAAAAATGGGAGTTGCTACTAGAAAAGGTGCAGTAGCTACCTCTGCTGAAAATCAAACAATATTGGTAAAAGCTGGGTTTCAAAATATTACCATTCCTGGACAACCTCCAAGTATTCCTATTCCTCTTCAAGAAGATACTCATTTAAATATTAGTCAACTTTTAGCTGAGGGTAATCAAGTTAGAATAGTTGGTAAAGTTGATGCAGTTAACCTCTTAATATTTAATCAACAGCGTCAAAATATTGATCTTAATGGCAAATTTGATATTATTGTGCCTTTACCATTTAATCGTAAAGTAGAAGCTATAGTGAGGACACCATTAGGAAAACAACAATTATATCAATTAATAGTACCTTAAAGATTTTGCTGTAGTATCTTGCAGAGAAGTTCCCAGTTGGATTAGGAAGTTTGTCCATTACCCTGTAGGGGCGGGGAAACCCCGCCCTAGATTAGTCATACGAACTGGATACATCACTTATATTATGGAAAGGTCACGATTTCAGGCAAAGACGGAGCAGATGCTAAACGCTACCAAGAAAAAGAAGTAAAACAGGCAATAGAGTCAATAGTGGATAAGAAAGAAGATGAATAAACTCAAGTACCAAATGATTATCCAGTGGTCTGAGGAAGATAATTGCTTCTTAGTAGGATTCCCTGATTTTCCCGGACAAAAATGGCGTACTCATGGGGATACATACGAGTTAGCAGTAACGAATGGAATTGAAGCCTTAGAATCTCTAATTATTGCTTACGAAGCTGCGGGTGATCCACTTCCAGAACCAACAGTTTGTAGCGTAGCATAGGGAAGCATGAAGTAAAATAACCTAATAACACTGGTTGGGTTTTCTGACCTGATTTTTGGGTTGATTAAATCATGTTATAAAAACAGGAAATGAGCCAGAGTATTTTACAATGGAATAATTGTACTGACTATCTAGGAGATGGTACAAAACATGACTGAAATTGCGGAAAAACTCAAAGTTGAACTCTCTCAACTCTCCATAAAAGATCGTGCAGAACTTGCCTACTTTTTAATTCATTCTCTAGAAGAAAGTATAGATGATGATGTAGAGGTTGCTTGGGATAGAGAATTAACTGGAAGATTAGACGAAATCATGAGCGGAAAAGCTATTGGTGAATCATCGAATCAAGTATTTTCTAAGTTGCGAGAGAAGTATTCGTGAAGCCAATTATTATCCATACCGAAGCTATCAGGGAGTTTGATAGTGCCATCGCTTACTATGAAGATCAAAAGATAGGATTAGGGCTGGATTTACTATCTCAAGTAGAAGAAGCTCTGGGAAAAATCCAACAAAATCCTAATTTGGGAACGCAACACACAATTGCAGGGGTACGTCGTTACGTGATCCAAGGGTTTCCATATCTCATTTTCTACGTAGAATTAGAGGAGTTTATTTGGGTAATTGCGATCGCCCACGGAAAGCGAAGACCAAACTATTGGAAAAAAAGGCAACTTGAATAAATATTGTGGGGTGGGCATCTTGCCCGCCCAAATTACAACTTCAGATGTAGAAAACCACTTCAATCATGATTATGATGAAAGTGAATACCTATGAAAACATCATAGACAAACTCAAAAAAGTCCTTCTTCTGCAATAACCCAGAAGTTTGCGGACTACCCTTTTCATCCAATAACGGCTTCATCAAATAATAAGCTGGCTGGTAATTATACCAAGGAATCGAAGGCCAGAGATGATGAATTAAGTGATAATTCTGCCCCAAAATCAGGATATTGAGAACCTTACCAGGATAGACGCGGGCATTTTTCCAGCGACTGCGTTCCACAAAAGGACGGTGGGGTAAATAATCAAAAAATAACCCCAATGCTATCCCCACCAAAAAAGCGGGAATAAACCAAAAGTTAAGAATATAGCCCAAAAAATGATATTGGACAGAAATATAAACAATAGTAATGACAATTAAGCGACTAATAAACCATTCTAGTAGTTCATAATTCCGCCATAACCGTCTTTGAAAGAAAAATACTTCATGGTACAAAAATCTCACCGCAATCAACCACAGGGGACCACCTGTAGAAACATAATGATCTGGGTCATCCTTGGGGTGATTGACATTACCATGATGCTGTAAATGTACTCGTGTAAATACTGGAAAAGCAAAAACTAGGATTAAGGCGCTACAATGCCCTAAGATAGCGTTAACAATTCGATTGCGATGGGCTGATTGGTGACAAGCATCATGAATCACCGTTCCTGAACAATGTAGTGCTAGAGTATTGACACTAAAACACAACCAATGCGGCCATTCCCAAAGCCAATACCCAAAGTTAGACAAAACCAACATCATCACTACGACTAAAAACATCAATAGCGTGGGGTTAAAATCACCAGGAGGTGATAAAAGTTCTTTGGGGGGAATTGTCAGTGGCTTTTGTGCCTCCGACGTGAGCATTCTTAACTCCTTTAATAATCAATCTTTACGGATCATACTATTAATCTTAGTTAAGAGTAAAGTTGTGTAAAGCAAGATTTATCCACAGTCGTGCTGAAGAATCCATAAATAACGCTATGATTCTTTGCTAAACCAGTGCTTTTAGACAAAAAAACCTCGCTGAGAGGAAGGTTGCCGATTAGATTAGTGTACGATATCAAATCTATACCGCCATTACATCTATAACTGCTTATAACACTGACTGAAAAAGAGAGTCTGTTTAATTCATATCAATTTGCAAAATGATGGTGATAAATGGAAAAATGATTTGCTGATTCAGTCGGTCTTTCATCATCCAAAATCTAAAATGGTATTGTAAAAATTTGTAGTTGAGAATTCGTTGTTTCATCAACAAGACTCAATCTTAGTGGTTTGTAGTTAACCCCGTCCGTGTAAAAGCGAACTAAGCTGGTTAAGTGGATATTTGTCCACGTAATTAGTAACTATGACAATTATATTACGATTAATTCCCAGGTAGATTCCCAAAATCTTGAACCCAGCCCTATGCAATTAAGAGATTCTCAGCGCCGAACTAAAATTGTTGCTACTATTGGACCTGCTACCAGCAGCCCAGAAATGCTAAAAGCGATTATTGAAGCGGGTGCAACAACGCTACGGCTCAACTTTTCCCACGGAACTCATGCTGACCATCAGCGTAGTATTCGGTTAATTCGGCAAACCGCTTTTGAACTGAATAGACCAGTCGCAATTTTGCAAGACTTACAGGGGCCAAAAATTCGCTTAGGTCGGTTTGAAACTGGCTCTATAATTCTAGCAAAAGGCGATCGCTTCACGTTAACAAATCGCCTCATCGAAGGAACACAGGAAATAAGCTGCGTTACCTACGATTACTTAGCAGATGAAGTTCCTGTCGGTTCAAATATCCTCCTCGATGATGGCAAAGTCGAAATGGTAGTGGAGGAAATTAACCACGAAAAAGGTGATTTACATTGTCGGGTTACAGTTCCCGGTAAACTTTCCAACAATAAAGGTGTTAACTTTCCGGGAGTTTACTTATCCATTAAAGCCATGACCGACAAAGACCGCGAGGATCTAATGTTTGGTCTAGACCAAGGTGTTGATTGGGTAGCTCTTTCCTTTGTCCGCAATCCCCAGGACATTATCGAAATTAAAGAGCTAATTTCCAGCACCGGCAAATATGTCCCTGTGGTTGCCAAAATCGAAAAACACGAAGCCATTGAACAAATGGAAGCGGTTCTATCTTTGTGTGACGGCGTAATGGTTGCTAGAGGTGATTTAGGGGTAGAATTACCCGCCGAAGATGTACCCGTACTGCAAAAACGGCTCATTGCTACAGCCAACCGTTTGGGTATTCCCATCATTACCGCGACCCAAATGCTAGATAGCATGGTCAGCAACCCCCGTCCCACCCGTGCGGAAGTATCTGATGTTGCTAACGCCATTTTAGACGGTACAGACGCGGTTATGCTTTCCAATGAAACCGCCGTTGGTAGTTTCCCAGTGGAAGCTGTAGCTACTATGGCCAGAATTGCTGAACGCATTGAACAAGAGGAAACCCTTAACGCCAATTCCCGTTTGTCACGAGATAAGAGGCGTTCTATTCCCAATGCGATTAGCCAAGCGGTTGGTCAAATTGCTGAAAATTTGGGCGCGGCGGCAATTATGACTTTGACACAAACCGGGGCTACAGCCCGCAACGTTTCTAAGTTCCGTCCCAAAACCCCAATTTTAGCTATTACACCTCATGTCAATGTGGCGCGACAGTTACAGATGGTATGGGGAGTAAGACCGTTGTTGGTATTAGAATTACCTTCTACTGGTCAGACTTTCCAAGCAGCTATCAATGTGGCTCAAGAAAAAAACCTCTTAACTGAAGGTGATTTGGTGGTCATGACTGCTGGTACACTTCAGGGCGTTTCTGGGTCAACGGACTTGATTAAAGTAGAAATAGTTACTGCCATATTAGGTCAGGGAATTGGACTGGGACAAGGTTCAGTGAGTGGCCGCGCTAGGGTAGTTCATAATGCTATGGATGCCAGTAATTTCAACCCTGGTGATATTTTGGTGGCATCCCGCACTGGTGTTGATTTTGTGGAAGCAATTCGCAAAGCCGGAGGGATTATTACTGAAGATGAAAGTCTCACAAGTCACGCCGCAGTTATTGGTTTACGTCTCGGTGTACCAGTAATTGTGGGTGTGAAGGACGCAACACAGGTAATTAAGGATGGTGCAATTCTGACTTTGGATATGCAGCGGGGTTTAATTTATTCCGGTGCTGTGGGAACTTAAATTTGGTAATAGGTAATAGGTAATAGGTGATTGGTGATTGGTGATTGGTGATTGGTGATTGGTGATTGTAATTACCCATTACCCATTACCCATTACCCATTACGTTAGTTCAATTTGAGAATCATCACCTATTAAAAAGCGCAATGCTTTCGGGCGACGGGGAGCAATACTTAATTGGGCGCGTTGTCCAATGAGGCTATCAATAATTCGTTGCTGAATTCCGGTGATTTTAGCACCTTCTAAAACTACGCTGTGTTCTAAATCTGTTTCTATCAGTGTTGAATTATCGGCAATGCTACTATAGGGACCAATAAAACAGTTTTCTAAATAGCAATTATTACCAATTACTACAGGTCCGCGAATTGTACAGTTAATAATTTTAGATTCAGTACCAATTTGCACTCTTCCCGTAATCTGGGTTTTGGTATCAACATCACTTAAAATTGATTTTGTTAAATAGGTATCCAGAATGAGCCGGTTAGCTTCTAATAAATCATCTTTTTTACCTGTATCTAACCACCAACCGTCAAGATTACAAGCGACAACTTGCTTTTCTTGATCTATTAAACATTGAATAGCATCAGTTATTTCTAATTCTCCTCTAGCTGAAGGTTTAATCAGAGAAATCGCATCATGGATAATCGGTGAAAAGAAATAAACCCCTACCAATGCTAAGTTTGAAGGGGGAATTTTTGGCTTTTCAATTAACTGTAATACTCTGCCTTTTTCATCTACCTTTGCCACACCAAAAGCACTAGGATTTGTCACTTCACGCAACAAAATCAAAGCATCTGGTTGTTGTTGGGTAAATTTATCTAAAAATGAAGTTAAATCCCCTTGCTGAATCAGGTTATCACCTAAATACATGACAAAAGGTGAATCTTTTAAAAAAGGACGGGCAACTTTAACAGCATGGGCTAATCCTGCTGGTTGTTCTTGTAAAATATAGGTGATATTAACACCAAACTTTTCGCCATTTCCAGTTTTATTCTTGACTTCTTCCCCTGTTTCTGGACTGATAATAATACCAATATCAGTAATCCCCGCAGCAGCCATTTCTTCAATGCCGTACCATAAAATAGGTTTGTTGGCAACGGGTACAAGTTGTTTTGCGCCTGTATAGGTTAAAGGACGTAATCTTGTACCTTTACCACCGGATAAAATTAGTGCTTTCATAAATATTTTTCTTGTAATTCTTTTAACATTAATCTTAATCTTTGTCGCCAATGGGGAGGATTAGTTCCCAATATTTTAGATACTTTCTCACAAGCTAAGACGGAATAAGCAGGACGTTTTGCTGGTGTGGGATATTCGGGGGTGGTAATGAGGATAATATTTGCAATTTTCAGGGGAAAATCTAATTTCTCGGCTTCTTCAAAGATAGCTATAGCAAAGTCATACCAACTCGCAACTCCACTATTTGTATAGTGATAAATTCCAGAAGTTTCTAATGTTAATTTGGGAATAATTTGGGTAATTGTCAAAGCTATATCTTTTGCCCAAGTAGGACTACCAATTTGATCTGCAACTACTCTCACTTCTGGTCTTTCTTTACCAAGTCGTAACATGGTTTTAACGAAGTTGCTTTTTCCATAAGTTCCATAAACCCAAGCTGTACGTAAAATGATATGTTGGGGACAAGTTTTTTGAATTGCTATTTCTCCCGCTAATTTTGTCTGTCCATATACACTCAAGGGATTGGTAATATCTGTTTCTTGATAGGGATAATTACTGTTGCCATTAAATACGTAATCTGTAGAAAGATGAATTAAGAAACTTCCTAGTTTTTGACTTTCTTCGGCAATAATTTGCGGGGCTATGGCATTTATTAGGTGAGCATTTTCCGGTTCACTTTCGGCTTTGTCTACTGCGGTGTAAGCAGCAGCATTGATAATTATTTCTGGTTGGGTTTGTCTGATAATTTGGCGAAGGTTATCAGCTTGAGTTAAGTCTATTTGTGGACGGGTAACTGCAATAACTTTATAGTTAGATGAAAGGGTATTTTGTAATTCTGTGCCAACTTGTCCGTTACTACCTATTAATAATATGGATTTACTCATAAACTTCGGCGTTTTTAAAGGTTTGAGCGTTACTATCTTTAGCTGATAAAATTGGGGGTGTTTTCAAAGGCCAATCTATAGCTAAATCTGGGTCATTCCACAGTATAGCGCGATCGCCTTTTGGTGCATAATAATCTGTGGTTTTATAGATAACTTCGGCTATTTCTGAAAGCACGAGAAAGCCATGGGCAAAACCTGGTGCTATCCACAACTGGCGTTTGTTTTCAGCACTGAGTTCATAACCTAGCCATTGTCCAAAGGTGGAGGAGTTTTTTCTAATATCTACTGCTACATCAAAGATTGTACCAGTGATGACCCGGACTAATTTACCTTGAGGTTGGATGATTTGGTAGTGTAGTCCTCGCAGGACATTGTATTCAGATTTTGAGTGATTATCTTGGACGAAGTTGGCTGTGATTCCCAGTGTTTCTGCAAATATTTTTTGATTGTAGGATTCCAAAAAAAAGCCCCGTGAATCTTGGAAGATTTGGGGTTCTAGGATGAGGATATCAGGAATGGAGGTGGGGATAATTTTCATTGAATGTTTTAAATTATACCTATAACGATATTACTGTCTCATTGTATCAAGATTCTGGAACTATAAGTTCTACGGTGGGAAAATAAGTGCGGTAGCGATTGACATCTCTAGTTAAAAGTATCATGTTTGTAACGGCTGCATGAGCGCCTATGTAGAAATCAGGTAAAGGAGAAGTTTCTTTTTATATATTGTCGAATTTCTTCCTATTTAGTGACAATAAAAAATGTACCTCATAACAACAGGAAGTGCTGTATAAGGATTAATCAGAATAGCAGCATCTCCCGCAACTTCTGGAATAGACAGGGAATCTAAAGCAAAATGTGGTCTAAAGTTATCAAAATTTTGATATCCTCTAAGATTTTGTCAATTTTGGCAGCTTTGAATTTAATAATTCTTACTTAATTCTTTGAGATCATACTCAACCATAACTTCAACTAAATTCTCAAAAGAATATTTAGGAGTCCAGCCTATTTGAGTTTTAATTTTTTCAATACTACCTACTAATTGAATAGGCTCGTCTGGACGGTAAAATTGAGGATCAACAGATACATAATCTTGATAGTTTAAACCAACATATTTAAAAGCAGTATCAACTAATTCTCTTACAGAATGTGTTTTTCCACTACCAATTATATAATCATCTGGTTTGTCTTGTTGCATTATCAGCCACATCGCCTCAACAGCATCTTTCGCATAACACCAATCACGACGGGCATCAAGATTACCCAATTTTAACTCATTAATTAAACCGAGTTTAATCATAGCAGCCCCACGGGTAATTTTACGAAAAACAAATTCTGTACCTCGACGGGGGGATTCATGGGTATAAGTAATACCGCAACAAGCATAAAGCTGATAATACTGGCGGTAATTTCCAGTGATCCAATGGGCATAAGCTTTTGCTGTACCATAAGGATTACGAGGACGAAAAGCAGTTTTCTCTGTTTGAGGTGATTCGTCAGGTTGACCAAATACTTCACTACTGGATGCTTGATAAAATTTAGCATCCGGTTTAATTCGGCGAATAGATTCTAGTATCCGGGATACACCAATGGCTGTATACTCAGCAGTTAAAGAGGGTTGTGTCCATGAGAGCGGAACATAACTTTGAGATGCAAGGTTATAAATTTCCTCAGGTTGAGATTGGGCGATCGCATCCATTAACGAGGATTGATCTAATAAATCACCAGAAATGATGTTAATTTCACCCGCGAAATGACTAATACGGACAAGATTACTGGTACTAGAGCGACGTACTAAGCCATAAACTTGATAACCTTTTTCTATTAGTAATTCAGCAAGATAAGAACCATCTTGTCCAGTTAGTCCAGTAATTAAAGCCCGTTTCATTTCTTTCATAGTTGGTGATACCTTGTTATTTTGAATTTTACGCCTTCATGCCATCATAATACTTCGTCAATTAATTCTTTTAAAGATATTTTTTTAACTTCAACTGTAGCCAATTCGATTTTTCTCCAACTAAATTTATTTGTTCTTTCCAGTCGTTTTTGTAAAAGTTGTTTTGTGATTTCTGAATAAATTGAATCCAATTTATATAATCATACATATATGATTATATTGTTTAAACAATACTCCTATAAACTTTTAATACCTCTCGCGCAGTTTTTTCCCAGGAGAACAACTTTGTTCTGGCTTTTCCTTTATCAATTAACGTTTGACGCAACTGGGAATCGCTAATTATTTTTAAAATGGCTTCAGCTAATTGTATAGGTTCATTGGGATCAATTAGTAGGGCTGCATCTCCTGTAACTTCCGGGATTGACGAAGTATTAGATGTAACTACTGGCGCACCCAATGTCATTGCTTCCAGTACAGGTAAGCCAAATCCTTCATAGTGAGAAGGGTAAACAAAAATGTCAGCTTTTGCATAAAATAATGCTACAAGTTCATCAGATAGGTAGTTTAGATGATGAATTTCGTGTTTCCAAGGGGAGGTTTCAATTGCTGTAAATATTTGCTTGTATTTCCATCCTTTTTGTCCAATTAATATTAATTGATGCTCAATTTTATATTTTTCTTTTAAAAAGTTAAATGCTGTAATTATGCTATTAATATTTTTTCTTGGTTCTATATTACTGACGAAAAGTAAATATGGTTTAGAAAAATCATATTTAACTTGCTGTTCTAGCTCTTGGATCATTTCATCAGATAAGTAGTCAGGGTGATATCTACTAGCTAAAGGAATAACAGAAACCTTGTTTGGATCTACTTGTAAATACTCAATAATGTCTCTTTTAGAGCTTTCTGAAATTGTTAAAACTAAGTCTGTCCATTTTAGGCAGTTTTTAACTTTTTGCGTATACATAAACGCCCGGATAGATGTATTTGTATAAGCAGGATATTTAATAAAACTTAAGTCATATATATCCATGATCTTAAGGCTGTTTTTATCAGGATAAACTGAATAATTTGTCCCATGCAATATATCTGGTAAACCAAAATATTTTTCAAAATAGGATAAATTCAATTTCAACCCTGAAGCAAATAATAAATCTGATATTCTTACGGGTAAAGGTAATACATTCGTTTGAGAATAGTTTTTTAGAGACGCAGGAAAATTAAAGTCACCTTTTACCCACTTTTGTAACTGTGGTTGATAAACTATTCCTAACTCAAAATTCTCATCTACTTGTAATGCATCAAGTTCACGGATTAAGTTAGCAACATACAGCCCCACTCCACTGGGGTTAGGTTTTACTGGAGTAGCATCAATCGTTATTTTTAACATTTGTCCATACCGTTCTTCTAAACCAAGATAAATTTGGAAAAAACCACCAAAATATCATTTTCGCAATGATAACAGGAGATAGCCACTTTTGGCGATACTGGTATTCTAATAAAGTTGTTTGAATTAGAACTCTAGTAAAATCTCTAACTTGTTTCTCATTCGATTTACTTAAATCTGTTGTTTCTTCTACTTTAATTAAGGCATATTCCAGTAGCCAAATATCAGGTATTTTTCCAAACTTATTGTGCAACATCTGGATAATTTCATTATGAACAGCTAATTTTTTACCAAGTGTTTTATTAGAGGCATACATCCGCGAACCAGCGAGTTTATGAGATATATATTTAAACTGAATATGTTGTCCATAGCGTAGCCACAGTTCATAGTCCATGCAGTAATCTAAAGATATATCTAAGTTTCCAAAACGCTCAATTAAGCTGCGTCTAAAAAATACTGCTGGCTGACAAAGGTAACAACTTTTAATTAATCGCTTGTAGTTCCAAGCTTCTGTAGGGTAGGGATAAAGAAGATCATCGGATTCATCAATCCAGTCAGCATTGCCATAAATAACTTCTATTTCCGAATCAGATTCAAATATCTGCTTAACTGTTTGAAAGGCTCCTGGATAGTAGATATCATCGGAGTTAATCCAAGCAATAATCTCACCTGTTGTCATTGATATACCTTTATTCACAGCATCAGATTGTCCCTTGTCTACTTCTGATACCCAGCGTATTTTTTGCTCATATTTTTGCAATATTTCTAGTGTTTCATCATCACTTCCTCCATCACACACGATGTACTCTATATCTTCTATATTTTGAGATAAGACACTCTGTATAGTTCTCTCTATAAAACGACCTTGAAGAAAAGAAGGTGTAATTACACTAAATCGTAAGTTCATATATTAAGACTAGTATTTTATTTTTTAAACTCAGGTGTATTTACGAAATAACATGATATATAGCGGTATGCACTTGAATGATATACAGTCATAAGCCACCTCCTCGCACCCCCCTCAATCCCCCCGCTGCGGGGGGAAGAAAAGGATAAACTTTTGATATGGGAGGGGGTTGGGGGTGGGGTTCTTGTATTTCACCTAACCAATAACCGCTATATGTGAAAGTCACAAGATGTTTAGTAAAGTTTAAGTTATATTCCTATACTTTGCCTTCTGACTATTGCTAATTCAAATATATTAATATATTGTTTAGCCATTTCTTGACCATTAAATATTTTAAGTCGTTCTTTGCCTTTGCGAACTAATTGAGCGACTAAATCAGGATCATAACTAATCCTGAGTAAACAATTAACTAAATCTTCAGAACTATTGGGATTAAAATAGAGAACAGCATCTCCTCCCACCTCCGGTAAGCTGCCAGCATTGCTACACAGAATAGGTTTAGCAAAATACATTGCTTCTAACAGAGGCATACCAAAACCTTCATAAAGAGAGGGAAAAACTAAGCATTTACAGCCACACCAAACGGCTTCTAAGGATTTTTCATCTAAGAACCCTAAAAAATGGACATAATCACTGAGGTTAGCATCTGCAACTTCTTGACGAAGTTGATTTTCTTGTTGTTTTAAATCTCCTGTGAAAACTAAATCTAAAGGTAAATTAGGACATTTTTCTCGATAAATTTTGTAAGCTTCTAAAAGCAGACGGTGATTTTTATGTTGCCAGTAATTTGCTGGATAGAAAGCATAACTACAATTTACTAATCCCAATTCTATCAAATACTGGTTAGTTATTTCTTGGCTTAATCCATGCCAACGATCTTGAATAGAGATAGGAATAACTGTAAGCTGATTATCGGGAGCTTTTAAATGTTTAATAAATGACTGACGACAAAAATCAGATATACAAATAATTTTTTGTGCTTTCTCAAGAAGGTTATTGAGAAATTCAGTTCGGAGTTGTTGTTCTCTTAGTTCAAAGAATTCTGGATAATCAAGATGTTGTAGATCATAAATAATTGCGACAACTGGAATGTTGTTTTCAGCAAATCTAGGTGCAGAAAAGGGACAGAATAATAGATTAATCTGATGATTTTTTAATAATGATTTTGCATAAGTTAATCTAGCCAGCTTAAATTTAAGTCTTTTCCAGAGGTTTTTCAGTTTTTCTCTATATTTTACTGAGTTAGTATCTTCAACTAAGTCAGCTAATAAAAGACGCTGAGTATTTTGATTGTCATACTCAGCTAATTCTAGGTGATTCCAAGGTGCGGTTAATAGTAAAAATTGATAATCGGGAGCTAGTTTTTGCAGTTGACTTAAAAGGTTTAATACCAATATCTTTGCTCCACCATTTTTACCATCAGGCAATAAAGGCGTTAAATCTATAGCAATTCTTAGTTTAGACATCAATACCTTTCAGTTATTTATTCATCAATTGGTAAACCAATTTTTTTCTTCAATCGAAACCAAGCAGTTCGCAACTGCCAAAACTTACTGCTTTGCATAGCTTCGATAATAGTATAAGCTTCTTCTAATTGAATATTAGTAGGCTGATTGGAGTTAACTTGTGATTCAAAATAATCTACTCGTAAACCAAGCAATCTTTTGAGATTAAACCAACTTGTTCGCAATTGCCAGAACTTACTGGTTTCCATCGCATTGATCAAATCAAGAGCTTGTTTTAATTGAGCAGGATATTTAAGTTGCGACTTTGAATCTGACTGTAACTGAGATTGTAAGTTTTGAAATTCAGCTTGCAGACTACGAAAGTCTTCCCATAGTGAAGGAACAACTGAAATATTTTGCTTTTGAATATTTTGAGCAGTTTGCATCAATACATCTGCTACTATTTCTGCCATTTTTGACCAAGAAAATTTCTTAGCTTGTTCTAAACCAGCATTTACTAATGAGGAGCGAGTATCAGGATGTTGCACTTTTGATAATGCAGTCACTAATTCATCAATATTATATCCACTTACATAAATAACTGCGTCACCCCCAACTTCTGGAATAGAAGCTGTCTTACAAGTAATAACTGGGCATCCACAAGCCATTGCTTCTAAAATTGGTAAGCCAAACCCTTCATATAGGGAAGGATAAACCAATGCAATTGCACCAGAATAAGCAACTTTTAAATCTTCATCTGATAACTTCAGCATATAAGTAGAAGTATTAGTAACTAAATTTGCCATTTCTGGCTCAAGTTGAGGATTACCGCCTACGCATACAATAGATAAATCATGTTTATTATCTAGTTGAGAAAATGCTTTGAAAAAATATTCAACATTTTTATACCCCTGACAGCCAATGCGATCGCCAACAACAATAAAATAAGGTTTGGATATTTTATTATTGTTTCTAAATTGATTAATTTCTTCTTCCGAAGCTATAGAAAAAAGAGTTTTAATTCCTGGGTAAGCGACTGAAATTGAATCAAGAGAAATTTGTGGAAAAAATTTGGCTACATCGGAAGCAGTATTTTGAGAAATAGTAATATGTTTACAAGCATGAAGAATACTGTAATATTTTTCCTTCCATACAGGAAGAGACAAATCAAGATTCATTACTTCTGGAATCATGTCATAAGCTAAAAACACTGATGGCGTAGATATAGGAGTTGTATAATAAGTAGAAACAAAAATATCAACTCCTTCTTCATCACAAATTTCTTGCAGAGTCTGAGAATCAATACCTGTTTTTTTATAATCAAGAGAATGTATTTTGCGGTAACGAATGCCCGAAATTCGGGGTGCAGTACCATTACGATCCAAAATTAAAATATGTTTGGCAAAACCACTTTCTAACCATTCCTCAAATAGAGAACGCCACACACGGCCAATTCCCGTATTTAAAAATTGAAAAAATACTGCATCTATAGCAACAAGAGGAAAAACCTTTTCTTTCTTAATTTCAGTTAATTTTTCTTTGATTTCTAATGATAATAAAAATTTCCACTTATTACTTTGATTATCTTTTTGAGCAATAGGAACTATTCCCAAAGATTCGGCATTGTCTACCATTGTCTCATCTGTTACCCATGATAAATAATCACTTAAAAACAAAGGTAATATTTCAGGTTTTTGCAGTTTTAGCCATTGAGACTCGGCATCTTTATATCCATAATAAGTTTCTTTAAATTTCAATTGTTCAGAAAGTACATAGGCATAATGTTGAAATAACAGATTATGTTTTTCTGTTTCTTCATGCAAGAAAGGATTAACTTTAGCAATATCTTTGATTTGATTATTAGATAAACGCTCTACTAAAATAGGAGGTTCGTGTGCCTCCCAAGTATATCCGGGTTTAAATCTCCAAGTTCTTAACCATTCCTGTTGTGGATTTTGAGTATAACAATTACGGCTACTAATAACTAATTTTTCACCAACAAAATATGAACACCAATAATAAGCAGCCGTTTTTTCTGGATGTTCAACAAACAATTGTCTTGCCGAAGAAATTTGTTCAACTGTCCATAATTCATCAACATCAACTTGCCAAAGTAAACACTCTTCTTGGATGTTAACAAGAGGAGCTTGAACCATTTCTTTTTTACCGTCCCAAAATTGCCCTTCTGGTTTACGATAGACGGTAATATTTTCAGGATATCGTTGAGATATAGTATCTATATATTCTGTAGTCCCATCTTTACTAAGACCTTTATTATGTATGTTATCTGTTACTTTTCCTCCTAAACTGATGCTCCATCCTGTATCATGCTTTAATTCAGCAACACCTTCAACAATATGCCAATGCCATTTAAAAGGAAGTTGTTTGAAAACTTCAATATGATATTCAATAAAAGGCATTCCATTTAAAACAATGGTAAAGAAATGAATAGGTAACTCAGAAAAAATAGACTCTACACCTTTTTTCTTGAAAATAGAATATCCGTTTCTCAGATTCAAATTTTGATGAACTAAAATATAATTCTCATCTTTTAATAATCTTTGATGAGCTTCATAATTTTTAAAGCTATTGGCATCATCTAATATGATTATTTTTGCCCCATATACTTCATTGAGTTCAATATTTCCGGTAAATTCTGAACCATCTATCAAGACTAGATCGAAATAATCAATATTGTTTTCCTCTTTGATTTTTCTGATTCCATTCTCTGAAACACCACTATTTTTTACATAATTAATATCTTGTTCTAACCATTTTATAATTTCGTTTAAAGGATAATTATTCAGATTAGTTTTATTTTCTTTGTAAAACTTAATAACTTCTTCAACTGTTGGAAAATCTTCAACTTTAATTGAAGATAAGTTATAACACTTCACAAAATCAACAGATGAATAAGTTTTCTGTAGTGCTGAATAACGCACCTCAGAGACTTCCATACAATACATTAGGGGCTTGTTTTTATTTTTCTCTAGTCCTTTAACAAAAGCTTCTGTACTTCCTCCACCTGAAGAAGAACCAATTTCTAAGACATTCCTGATTTCTGCTGAAGCTGAAATCGCTTGAATTATATTGTATAATTCATCATTTTTAATTTCAGGAGCAATTAATGAATTAAGTTGTGATGTTTGATTTTTTGGTTCAGTCATTTTGATTATTTGAACTAAAAGTGTATGATTAATCTTAAAAAGACGTGATTAGATGATTTATAATCATATCAACTGAGATTATTTTGTTGATTTATTGGCGTTGTTATTTAACTTGATGTTAAACCAAACAACTTCTTTAATTTAAACCAAGCTGTTCGTAGTTTCCAGAATTTACTACTTTCCATTGCTTTTATTTCCGTTTGTAGATAATTAATTTTTCTCTCTAAACTATTACCTTGATTATCATCTATTTTGGTTCGATTTAGTTCCCAATATCCATTAGGACTAATTAGAACTTGTTGATATTTATTAATTCTAAATTTTAACCATCTTTCTTGTTGATAAATTGGGGTATTATTTTGAATCTCAAACATTTCTGTCAGTGCATTTTCTATGTTACTTGAAGTTCCTTCAGAATTATATGAAGCAATTAACCTATTAAAATAACCTAACTGCTTTCCATTCTCAGATATAAATGTAGCAACTTTTACAAACCATTCATAATCTGATGCTGATTTATATTTTTCGCTAAACAAACCAACCTTTTGACTATCGAATAGGCTATAATGGGAAAAACTAGCCTGATGGGGTAAACATCCACAAATTAGTTCTTCTAATACATTGTCTGGTTTTGGAGGTTTATGTATATAAGAAGAATTTGTGCTAGAACGTACTTCAATATTTCCGTAAACAAATTCATATTTAGGATTTTTATTGATGAAATTAACTACATCTGATATTACTTGATTATCTATTAAATAATCATCTGAACCTAAGAAATAAATATAATCTCCAGATGCTAATTTAACTCCTTTATTCATGGCATTATAAATACCATGATCAGGCTCACTAATAAACTTAGTAATACCAGATGAATAATTAGCTATAATTTTTTTTGTATTATCTTGAGAATTACCATCAACAATTATATACTCAATGTTTTTATAATCTTGATTAATTACACTTTCAATTGATTGTTTTATGTAATCATCTGAGTTATAGCAGACTGTAATAATTGATATTTTCATATTATTTTTAGATTATTTAGTAACTAATTGGAAGCCAAAAAATTTTTCAATTTAAACCATGCTTGACGTATTTTCCAAAACTTACTACTTTCCATCCCAGCAATTATACATTCTAATTGCTGGAATTTAGATTCTAATTGTTGTAATTCAGATCGGCTATGATCTAACTCTGCTATATTAGTTTGTAATTCAGATTGGGAAAGCTCTAAATTTGCTGTAGTAATTTGCAGATTAGATTGCAATCTCTCAATTATTCCAGAAAAGGGTGCTGGTAATGAAGGAAAGGCAATATAATTTTCGTAAAAAGAATTTGACACAAAAACTTCTTTACCAATTTCTCCGTCATCTTGTATTTGGTGACACTCATATCCATTATTTATTAAGATATCGAAAACATCTTTGGCTTGAAGGTTTAAACCTTTCAACATATTTTCAGAAATTTCAAATTGAATAAATCTAATTTTCTTTTCTTTTAAAAGCTCATTAGCTCCCAATAATACATGACTTTCTGCTCCCTCAACATCAATTTTTAAGTAATCAATTTTTTCAATCCCATTGTTCCTACAAAATGAGTCTATTGTTAAAGACTTTACACTTTCAGTCCGAATAATTTCAACATATTTTTCATAATTTTGTTGAGGATCAAGCATCTTAGGTTTACCAATGCTATTCCATCCTGAATAATCTTCTGGAAACTCATTTATTTCAACCTGGCCTTCTTGTGAAAAAATAGCTATTTGAAATAAACTTACATTTTTACATTGATATTTTTCTATTCGTTCATTAAGCTTGCTAAATGTAGTAAGTGTAGGTTCAAAAGCATATACTTTTCCTGATTTACCAACTAGCTTACTAAATAAAATGGAGTAATCACCTATATTTGCACCTATATCAAAAACCGTCATTCCTGGTTGAATCAAATTTCTAACTAAAGTTTGTTCTGATTTTTCAGTATTAAATGAGAATATTTTTTGTCCACAAGCAATCGTTGAGCAATATTCATGATTAGTTAGATAATTTTTAGCTATTTCGTTCCATACCCGCTCCGAGCCTTCCCATTCAGGTGTTACGTCATGAAACGCAATCCATCCGCCTTCTTTTACTAATGGCAAACACAGTTCAAAGTCTTTCAAAACATTTTTATATTCATGACTACCATCTATAAATATAAAATCTATCTCTTGTTGCCCGACAATCTCATACCATTGACTTAAAATATCATGAGAGTATCCTCTAAGAGGGGTTAAGTGTTCACTAACACCATCCAGAGAAGTATTTTTCTGCCAAATTTCAAAAAAATCTGACTCTTGACAATCGGAGCTATTTCCTTCCCAAGTTTGAGAATTCCATGTATCAATACAATATATCCTTTTGTTACTTGCCAAACAGGCATACCCCATTGATGCACTAGAACGTCCCTTAAAAGAGCCAATTTCAACTATAACGGCGCTATCAGGCAAAGCTTTCACTTTATCAAATAAATATTTTTCCTGTCCTGGCACTAAAAAGCCATCTATAACGTCTACAATGAGCTTTACATCTTCATAGTTACTATACTTATTGTTCATTTTATTTACCTAAAAAATATTGATATTTAATCTGAATTAATTTAAAAGCAGATATTTACAAATTTTAAATATTGATCCACAGTATCATTCGCAATACCAGCATATTTAATTTTGCCCTTCTCTAACCAAATAGCCTTATTACAAGACTGTTGAATAAACTCCATTGAATGCGACACTACTAAAATAGTGACATTATTATCCCAAAACTGATCCATTCTTTGCTTACACTTATTCTTAAAACTCTCATCTCCCACCGACAAAACCTCATCTAAAATCAAAATATCCGGCTGGACATCTGTAGCAATAGCAAACCCCAAACGAGCCACCATACCCGAAGATAAACCCTTAACTGGAACTAAAGCATAATCCTCCAACTCGGCAAACTCCAAAATAGAACACGCTCTTGCTTTCATCTCAGCCCTAGAAAAACCCAACAATACACCATAAAGCAGTATGTTGTCCATGACAGAAATTTCCGCATCAAAACCTGCTCCCAGTTCAATTAAAGGTGCAACTTGACCCCGAACCCTGACAGTACCAGATGTAGGCTGAAGAATCCCAGAAATTATCTTTAATAGAGTGGACTTACCTGAACCGTTCGCCCCAATTATACCTATTTTTTCGCCTTTTTCAACCACCAAGTTAATATTATCTAAAACTAATTTCTTAGCAGGTTGCCGATATTTACCCTCTACCACAGAGAGGAGCGTTTTTTTCAAGTCATAGGAAAATTCCTCTTGAGTCCTTCTCCACAGCGAAACATTATCCAAACGTATTACTTCCATTTACAGCAAATCCATAAATTGATGTCGCCACAGATGAAAACAAGTCCATCCCAAGGCTAAAATAATGATGCCACTCAGTAAAGCCCCCCAAATTAAACCTAAATCCGGTGGAGAACCTGATAATGTAATCTGACGCAGACTTTCAATAATTGGGGATAAAGGATTTAAAGCTAAAAACTGTTTTACCTTTTTTGGTACTATAGCTGCTGGGTAAAATATAGGACTACTTAACCAAATTACAAATACCACTAACTCATAAAAGTAAGGAAAGTCTCTAAAAAATACGTACAAAGCACTGACTAAAAACCCAACTCCTGTAGAAACTAAAATCAGTGCGAGAAATGGAAATACCAAAGCTAGGACATTGACTAGACTTTTAGAGTTAATCAAAGTCATAATCGCTAGTAACGGCAATGCTCCCACTGAAAACTGAAATACATTGGATGCAATCATTGATACTGGAAAAACACTGACTGGCAAGCGAATCTTATTTAATAATGCACCATTTCCGACTACACTGGCTAAAGCTTGGGATGTGCAAGCTGAGAAAAAATTGATGACTAACAGCCCTGTCAGTGCTGCCAGCATATAGTTAATGACGGAATTACCATAATAAGATGCAAAGGTAGCACCGAAAATAGCAGTGTAAAGTCCTGTCATAATTAAAGGGTTCAATAGTGACCAATAAACCCCCAAAAAAGAACCTCGATAGCGTACTTTCAGATTTCTTCCTACTAAGACGTGCAGGAGTTCGCAATAACGCTGCACTTGTAACCAATTTAAATTATCTTTCAGGGAAAGTGTCATTCTTATAGCACCATTACACACCAGACAAAACTCATTTGGGCATTCTATACTATATGCGTTATATTGTCTGCGATTAATTTTCAGATTAGTGAAATTTTATCTATCTCAGGTAATTACTTACAAACTATCAGAGTCAATACCTAACTCCCTTAACCGTTGATCCAAAATTGCTACCTTAGCCTCCGCATCATCAGCCCGTCGACGTTCAGTTTCAGCCTTTTCTGCCAATTCTGTGGGTATGAGTAATTTATCACCTGTATCAAGACGATAAAATCTTAAAAGCTCCCCTTCCACTTCTAGACGCAATCCCAAAGGCTGAGATAAACTATCGGTAATGGGTTGATAAATCTCATCCTGTAAACGATACCCCTGTAACTTTTTGTTAATCCATTCTCCTTTCGGGTCAAATAACCAATATTCTAAAATCCCTAATTGTTCATACAATAACTTCTTTTGCTCTTGGTCTTGCCTTTGAGTTCCTGCGCTAGTCATTTCCAAAACAACTTGGGGAACTTGACCTTCTTCCCAGACCTTATAATTATCTCTACCCCCAGGTGGCACATCAAAAATTACCATCACATCTGGCGCTACTCTTAATTTCGGAAAACCTTGAGCATAGTATAAAAACTGATTTGCGAGTACCGTTGCTTGTCTTCCTGCTAGGTACTGTTTCAAAACTTCTAAAGTATTTAAAATTGCATAGAGATGTATATAGGTTTCTGCCACAGGTTCTCCATCAGAGCTAGGATATTCGATGGTGACATCGGTTAACTTTATGGTTGTAGTCATAGTTTTTTCCTAATTAACCACACTATCAGGATCTACACCGAGCGATCGCAAACGTGCGGCTAAAAGTTGCACTTTCTCTCTTTCATCTGCTAACTGCTGTTCCGCTGCGAGCGCTTGATTTTGGGCTAATTGAGCTTCTCGTTCCGCTGCGAGCGCTTGATTTTGGGCTAATTGAGCTTCTCGTTCCGCTGCAAGGGCTTGATTTTGAGCTTCTTGGGCTTCCTTTTGGATCTTTTTAGCCGCTTCTTCTGGTGTTGGTACTAACTCACCTTCAGATGTAAAATAGCGGAGTTTACTATTTGCCACACCTAAATATAAATTCAGGACTTCACTCCAAAGTAATCCCTGTTCATTAGGGACAATTTCCTGATATTGATTTCCTACCAGTTTAAACCCCACAAATTCTAAACTTTCGGGGCTAAACCAAAAATATTCGGGAGTATGAAAGCGACTTTCATAGAGAACTTTTTTTAAATTGCGGTCAACTTTTGCCGTACTATCTGATAATAATTCAATAATTAAATCTGGATAACGTCCATCTTCTTCCCAGACAACCCAAGAAGTGCGGGGGCGTTTTTCTGTATCTTTGACTAAAAAGAAATCTGGTCCTCTAAATTCTCGATTTTTTAACTGCTGACGACTAAAATAAATAGTTAGATTTGCACCAATAAAAAAATCATTTTGATCACGCCATAACCACTCTAAGCTAGTTACCAATAATAGTAACTGCATATAATGTAAAGAACTTTCCATTTCCGGCTCATCACTTAACAACTGAGTCGCATCGGGCATTTGTTGTTCTAGCTGTTGGGCTGTAACAAACATAAGAGGATACCTACTTGCTTGCTGATTTAATTTTAAGCCATGGGCAGTGAAAACAGAGTACCAGATTCCGCTACACTGAGATTTGGATTATTTTATTGTAACTAGATCATGGACATCGGACAGAAAGTTAAGGTGATTCGTTTGCGCGATCGCGTATCCTCTACTATCGCTCAAAAACTCGGAAAAGTTGGCACTATCGAAGGCTACAAAGTCACAGATGGTAAAGGAATCGGTGTGGTGGTGAAGTTTGACGACAACTTCTCCACCTGGTTTTTTGAAGATGAAATCAAACCAGCTTAGTCAAAACAACTTATAGCAGAGGCTAAGAAGATTGGTTGAGTGCTAAGTTGTAATTGACAAGATCGGCAAAATTGGAAATTGAGTAATGGCCTTGATACTGACATTTTTGGGCAAAAACGGCATCGCTCGTAGTAAGATAGCGATCGCCGCAGCCAAGCTATTGGCAACACAAGGCAAAAGGGTACTCCTAGCAGGACTAGCAGATCCAACATTGCCAATTCTACTCAATACTACTCTGACTCCTGACCCCCAGGAAATCTCTCCCAATCTCCAAGCAGTACAGTTTCAAGCATCTGTACTGCTAGAACGGAACTGGGACGAAGTGAAAAAATTGGAGGCTCAATACCTCCGCACACCTATTTTCAAAGAGGTTTATGGGCAAGAACTGGTAGCATTACCAGGGATGGATAACGCCCTCGCACTCAATGCTATTCGTGAATATGATGCCAGTGGCAAATATGACGCGATTATCTACGATGGTACAGGTGACGCTTCCACCTTGCGAATGTTGGGAATGCCAGAATCTTTAAGTTGGTATATGAGACGATTCCGGCAATTGTTTGTTAACTCCGATTTAGGCAAAACAATTACCGAATCTCCCCTAATTCAACCTTTAATTAGCAGTCTTTTTAATGTTAATTGGACTGCTGATAATTTTTCCCAACCCACTAACCAAGTTAATAATTTTCTTGAACAAGGTAGGGCTGCTTTAGCTAATCCTCGGCGTATTGCCGCATTTTTGGTGACAACATCAGAACCCATTGATGTGGCAAATTCCCGCTATCTTTGGGGAAGCGCCCAACAAATTGGTTTAACTATTGGTGGGGCAATACTAGTTGCTGGGTCAGAAAATACTAATTTATCCGAAGAATTTGCACCTCTACCTGTAAGCATAGTTCCTGATGTCTCTAATGGGGAATGGCAACCTCTCATAGATGCTTTACCCAACTTTGTTGAACAAGCATTACAAGCTAATCAACCAATTGAAATTGACGTACATAATCGCCAAGTACGCTTATTTTTGCCTGGGTTTGACAAAAAACAAGTCAAACTCACCCAGTACGGGCCAGAAGTCACGGTAGAAGCCGGAGATCAAAGACGCAATATCTTCCTCCCTCCTGCCTTAAGTGGTAAACCTGTCACTGGTGCAAAGTTTCAAAATAGTTATTTGATAATTTCTTTTTAGTTAGGTAATGGGTAATAGGTAATGGGTAACGGGTAAAAGTTTTTCCAATTACCTATTACCAATCACCTCTTCCCCAATCACCAATTACCATTACACCTTATGTCTGAATCAACTCCCATTAACCCAAGTTCTCAGCCAAATGAAGCTGTAGAATCTCCAAATCCAGAAGTTACAATCACAGAAGACCGCAATGCCAAAACTCGACAATTGCTAGGAATGAAAGGTGCAAGTGCTGGGGAAACTTCCATTTGGAAAATTCGCTTGCAATTGATGAAACCGATTACCTGGATTCCCTTAATTTGGGGTGTAGTCTGTGGTGCGGCTTCTTCTGGTAACTACACCTGGACTTTAGAAAATGTTTTGAAGTCTGCCCTGTGTATGTTGCTTTCTGGTCCTTTATTGACAGGTTATACCCAAACCATCAATGATTATTATGACCGGGAAATTGACGCAATTAATGAACCTTACCGTCCCATACCTTCTGGGAGAATTTCAGAAAAGCAAGTAATTAGCCAATTCGTGCTTTTACTATTATTAGGATATGGGGTGGCTTACACCTTAGATTTATGGGCAGGTCATCCATTTCCTACTGTTTTAATGTTGTCTGTTTTTGGTAGTTTCATTGCCTATATCTATTCTGCACCACCATTAAAATTAAAACAAAATGGTTGGTTAGGAAATTATGCTTTAGGTGCAAGTTACATTGCTTTACCTTGGTGGGCTGGTCATGCTTTATTTGGTGAACTAAATTGGAAAATTGTCATTCTCACTCTATTCTACAGTTTGGCAGGTTTAGGTATTGCCATTGTCAATGATTTTAAAAGTGTAGAAGGCGATCGCCAATTAGGTTTACAATCATTACCAGTTATGTTTGGGATACAAACTGCGGCTTTGATTTGTGTCGTCATGATTGACTTATTTCAAGGTTTAGTTGCAGGTTATTTGGTGAGTATTCACGAGAATTTATATGCAGCGATTCTCGTCTTATTAATCATTCCCCAAATCACTTTCCAGGATATGTATTTTCTCCGTGACCCCATAGCCAATGATGTCAAATATCAAGCCAGCGCCCAACCGTTTTTGGTTTTGGGAATGCTAATAACAGGGATAGCATTAGGTCATGCTGGCGTTTAAACTTCCGTAGGGGCGGGGTTTTCCCGTCCCTACAAAAATTTGATCCTTGATTTTTTTAACCCTTGGAGGCAGAAAAATTCTTACTTCTGAGATTCAGCAATGGGAACCCACTCAGTGTGGAAACTGCCTTCTTTATCAGTCCGTTTGTAGGTATGTGCGCCGAAGTAGTCGCGTTGTGCTTGAGTTAAGTTTTGTGGCAAGCGAGCGCGGCGGTAGCTATCGAAGTAATCTAAAGAAGCACTGAAAGCAGGAACAGGAATACCCAACTTAGCAGCAGTAACAATTACTTCCCGCCAAGCAGCTTGTCTATCCAAAATTGTTTGCTTAAATTCAGGCGCTAACAACAAGTTAGGTAAAGCGGGATTTTCGTCAAATGCTTTCTTAATCTTATTCAAGAAACCAGCGCGAATAATACAACCACCCTTCCAAATTCGAGCCATTTCGCCCAAATTCAATTCCCAGTTGTAAGTTTTGGAAGCTGTAGATAACAGCGCCATACCTTGAGCATAGGAACAGATTTTGGAACAATAAAGAGCATCACGCACCATGTTTATAAAAGCGGCAATGTCTCCACCATACTTAGCATTAGGTCCGGTGATTACCTTAGAAGCAGCAATCCGTTCATCTCTAATAGAAGAGAGAATCCGAGCATTTACTGCCGCTGTAATTGTCGGAATAGCTACACCCAATTCTAAAGCAGTTTGTACAGTCCAACGACCAGTTCCCTTTTGACCGGCTGCGTCAACAATCAAGTCAACTAGAGGAATTTTGCTTTCTGGATCAACGTAGGGGAAAATATTGGCGGTAATCTCAATCAAAAATGAATTGAGTTCGTCAGTTGTATTCCATTGAGCAAACACTTCATGGAGTTGTGCTGCACTTAAACCAGCCACATTTTTCAGCAAATCGTAAGCTTCTGCAATTAACTGCATATCGCCATACTCAATACCGTTGTGAACCATTTTTACATAGTGTCCAGAACCACCAGGACCAATGTAAGTTACACAAGGACCGTCATCAACTTGAGCCGCGATTTTGTTGAAAATGGGGGATAGGTACTCGTAGGAGCTTTTTGTCCCACCGGGCATAAGAGAAGGACCGTTTAAAGCACCTTCTTCACCACCGCTCACACCCATACCGATATAACGTAAACCAGAAGGTTCTAATTCTTGAGTGCGTCTTTCGGTATCTTCAAACCAAGAGTTACCACCGTCAATAATGATATCACCCTCTTGTAGTAAAGGCTTAAGCTGTTGAATTACCGCATCAACAGGCTTACCAGCTTGTACCATCACCAAAATTTTGCGGGGACGTTCCAATGAGGCGACAAATTGTTCGAGGCTAAAAGCGGCTCTAACGTTCCGTCCTTGGGCGCGGTGCGCCATGAAGGCATCGGTTTTTTCACGAGAGCGGTTGTAAACTGCAATTGGGAAGCCATTTCTTTCTACGTTAAGTGCGATATTTTCGCCCATAACTGCTAATCCAATCACACCAAAGCTTTGTAGTGTCATAGTTCAGTTTAAATCTTTTGTTTGGGTTTGGCTCTTTCTCTTGCAGATCCTTTCTCTTTAAGGGTAGTCTGAGATTTTGGCTTCACTCCTAAAGAAGATATTAAGAGTTTTTCGAGAATTTTAAAAAATTCCAACTAATATCAATAATTAATTTTATTTTGTATCGAAGTCCACAATTTAGTGACAAAATTTGCAAAATTGAAATACATATAGCGGGAGTCAGGAGGTAGGGGCGCAGGGCCTGCGCCCAGTCAGGAGTTGAGAATAAGAAAGAAGAAAATCCACCCTGTTCCCTGTTCCCTGTTCCCTGTTCCCTGTTCCCTTTCTTTAGTGAACTATTAAGGAGTATTAAAAAATGCTGGCTTATCTTCTAGCGTTAGTAGTCGGTTTTGGCAGTCTTGCCATTTATTTATCCGCCTTCTTTTTTCCAGAAATCCACCGGAAGAATGATTTTATCTGGAGTGGAGTTGGGCTATTCTACGCTTTAGTATTATGGATTTTTGCATCTCGAATTACTGGGGGGCTATTACTGGGTCATGTAGCTAGTGTGACACTGTTGGTATGCTTTGGCTGGCAAACGCTGTCATTACGGCGACAGTTAGCTCCCGCAGGACAACAAACTCCTCTCCCCAGTCCTGAGCTAATTAAAATTAGTTTCCAAACACAAATGTCAAAGTTTTCTGTGAAAGAGAAATTTGCACAATTAGTTGGCTTCCTTGGTAGTCTGTTTGGTGGTGCTAAAGCGAAGCTACAGCAGACTGTGAATAAAAAGCCAGTTATCAAAACTGCTGAAGAGATTTTACAAACAACTACAACTGAAGCAACGCCACCGTCAAAATTACCAGATGAGTCGGTAACTGTTACCCCAGTAATTGCAACTGAAGCTTTGTCAGAGGAAACTGTTTCCCAATCTCCTGTTTTGGAAATGGTAGAACCAGGACAAACTCCACCACCTGTGATTGAGGAGGAAGAAAAGCCAACAGAAGCACCTACAGCAGCGGAAACTGAAACTGTAGTCGAGATCATTCAAACTGAGGTTGTGATTTTAGAATCACCAATAGCAGCAGAAACTGAAACTCTGGTAGAGATAATTCAAACTGAGGTAATTATTGCCATAGAAGAAACTAGCGAAACTATAAGTACGCCAGAAATAAGTTCCCCAAATCCAGTGATATCCGAGTTATTAGCCACAGAAGCAGCCGAAAAATCTGATATGACCGTTGAGGAAGTTAAACCAGTTGGGGAAGCATTGCCAGAACAAATACCACTAAATAAACCCGTTGAGGAGTAATTAAGAGGATTTACGCTGCTGATTCCAAATAATCAAGGGAATCAAAGCAATTTATGATAATACCGCTGCTGGATTAAATCCCAATTGGGATAATAAGCGGTTAATATCAAAATGCTCAGACATAAGAGAGCGAATGCACTCTATTTTAATTGGTTCATGGACACGAACCTGACCAAAGGTGCGATCAATAATTTCTACTGTGGTGAGAGTATCAAGATCCACGGATAAAATCGGGATTTCTAACTCTTCAGCGCGGTTGAGGATAAATGCAGGAGGTGGCAGTTGTCCAGTCAGGATGAGGCATTGAGTAGATGTTTCTAGAGCCGCTTGTTGAATTTCAACGCGATCGCCTCCTGTTACTACTGCCATGTTCTGACGTTTGCGGAAGTATTTGACGGCGGAATTGACATTCATCGCCCCAATCGCTAGACTTTCAACTAATAAATCTAAGCGATCGCTCCGACAGAGAACATCAGCGTTTAACTGCTTGACTAATTCTCCTACACTCACACTGCGAAGTATATCGCTTTTGGGCAATGTTGCCAGTACAGGAATATCCTGTTTTTCCAAAAATGGGCGTAAGAGTGTGTGAACTAACTCTAATTTTTCCTGAGGTACTTCATTAATTACCACACCCATTAACCGTTTACCCAATCGCTGTTTAGCAGACAACAATGCCTCAACAGAAGTTAGTGATTGATAACGGCTAATTAAGAGTACAGGAGCATCTAATTTTTCTGCTAATTCCAGTAAGGATAATCCAAATAAATTTCCTTCTGATAAGTTAGCAGGCCCTTCTAAGATTACCAAATTACTCTTGGGAATTTGTGAATACTTTTGTACTAGTAACTCTTGATAGTTAGTTGTATCTTCTCCCTGTAAGCGTTTCTGGACGGTAATTTCATCCAAAGATAATAAGGTGGGAGCAATGCGGTTGTCTGGCAGGTTAAGGTTATGAGTAATGAACTGGACATCTTCTTCAACTACTGTTCCGGCAGATGTCTTGACAAAATTACCCAAAGGTTTGCCATAAGCAATATCCAAACCTTTTTGTTTTAGCTGATGAGACAAACCTAAAACTGTTGCAGATTTGCCACTGTAAGCTTCAACTGATCCAACCAGCAAGTATTTAGCAAGTGTTGGCACGTATGCACTCCTAATTTCAAAAGTTTGTACAACTCAGCTAGGTGTCTACTAATTTTAGTGCAATAGGCGGAAGGTAAATAGCTATAGCAATCCTAATCGCCTAAATTTTTCAAATTAAATGGGAATAAATCTAGCTGTGGTAGCTATTGTAGCGATTTTGAACAGGATAAAAAGATTTGTTTAAATTAATAGTTTATGCTTTTTGGTATATAAAAGCGATAATATTGACAATATCTGAGCCGACAAAACCCACGCAGGTGGGTTGCTTTCCTTTTGATTTTTTTAGTCCGCGCAGACGGACTTTGTTTGTATAGCCGCGACTTCTAGTCGTCAGGACTTAAGTTAACTACAGGATTAGGAAGAGGTGGAGGTGAAGGAATTTTCGATTCTGGATGGGTTTTGCTATTAGTTTGATTCAAAAGAATCATAGACAATAAACCATCTGCTAAACCATTATTACTACCATTATTACCACCAACAATGATATCAGGAATAATGCGAACATGGCGATCGCCCACAATTTGCATTAACTGCATCGCTGTGTAACCTTGTAAACCCAAAGCTTGTACACCTGTCCGGTAGGTTTCCGCCTTAGCGTTACCTGTAGCCCGGATACCCTCAGCTTCCGCTATAGCTTTTAGCTTAGTTGCTTCGGCTTCCCCATTCGCTTCCTTAATGGCTGCTTGGGATTTTAACTCTGCTATTTGCACACTTTGCTCAGATTTGACCATTTCTTGCTGAATGTTCGCCAGAGCCGTTTCCCGTACCAGTTGTTGGCGTTGGGTTTGCGCCATTTGCTGCACTTCGTAAGTCTTGCGTTCTTCTTCGGCAATTTTCCGGTCTGTCTGTGTCTGCATTAAGGCCGCAGGGGGTTGAATATCACCAATTAAGGTATCAATTGCTTGCACATCATAGGCACGTAAAGCGACTTTAATATAGTCAGCAGCCTCAGTTTGGCGTTCACTCCGGGCTGTTAAAAAGTCGAGAACAGTGCAGTTTTGAGCCGAGTTGCGGAAATAGTTACCAATGGTTGGTTCGAGAACATGATCTACTAAATTTTGCATTGCACCCACACGGGAAATCACCTTTGGTGCATCTAAAGCCCCAACATGGATAATTTGCGCTACTTCCAAATCAAACGCAAAACCATCACGAGATCGCACAGTTAAAGATTGTAGCTTCTCATCATAGCTATGTCTTTCTGTTCTCCCTGACCAATTTAAAACTATGTTTGTCGTTGGGACTAACTCAATTTTCATAATTCGGGAGTTAGTCGGGTGTTTACCAGGATACAGAGGTTCTACCCAAACGCCCTTATGTCCCTGGTGTACCAAGTTACCGTGGGTGAAAGCTGCACCACTAATATCTTCTTGTTCTCTACCTACGAAAGAAATTACCACACCTACATAACCAATAGGTATTTCTGTCATGGGTACTTGTTCAACTTGCACAAACCAGGGATTCAAGTTCCAAGAACCAGATAGTAAAATTTGCTCTTGCAAACCTCTTTTACCACCACCGTTAATAAATTTTTGACCATTTTGAAAGTTGTCGTGTCCTTCAATTACAGCCCCAGCAATTTCACCAGGAGAAATTGGCAATCCATCCAAAGTGGTGACAATACCGACTTTATCAGATTTGACACTATATACGTTTAATTGTTCTGGATTCATGCCATGGGCAGAGGCATTAGCGGCTGTAATTACTTTAAACAGGGCAGTATTAATCCGGTAACTACCTGCGGTGAGAAAGCCCATTTGTCGGCCTTTTTCCCCACCTTTGGTCAGAAATTTGCGAGCATCTTGAAAATTATCACATTCGACAATTTTGCCCAAAATCCGTTCTGGGGGGTTTTGTGCGCCATCAGCAGCGACAATCAGAGCTATTTGACCTTGGGGGACAACTATCACAGGTTCTTTTTTAACTGAATATTGCCAAGGCCAATGTCCCCAATGCCAACCTGGGGCGAGGGTATCTGCTTGCAAACCCGCTTCACCATTGAGGGCAATTAATCTACCAGGAGGTAGTCCTTTACCGGAAAGGGTGAATTTTTTGACAACAATGCCAACTTCACGTTCACCGATAACTACCAGTCCACCAAAGAAGAAACAACCACCAATCAGAATGACAGGAATAATGATCAAAGGCTCAATCCCCATTGCTTGATAGGGAATTTGGCGGGTTACTGATTGAGTAACTACGGATTGAGTTTGGGTAGAGGGGATTGAGACAGAAGTTATTTCTGGTGCTGTCAGTGTTTTTATAGGAGTGGCATTAGCAGTATTAATACCACCTGCTAAGGCTAAGGCTGCAACCGCAGATGTAGCCAAGGCTACAAATTTATATTGCTTGCTTTTATCAATAAAAAATGGAAAGCTTTTCATATATGTGCCTCTTTGGGCAATTAATCATCCAAGGTATCACTTCATCAGGATGGAATGATTTTTCTTAAACTTAATGTAATTTTTATGTAGGAATACCAAAAAATAAATTATCCCATTTTGTGAGATGGGCTTCTAGCCCGTCCAGGTTTAAGGGCAGGCAAGATGCCCACCCTATCAAGAATTACAGCGGTTCTCGCTCTAATCGAGGGCGGGGAAGCCGCACCCCTACGCGTTTGACAATAAAAAATGTACCTCATAACAACAGAAAGTGCTGTAATTGAATTTTTAACCCAGTAAATAAGGGTAGGCATTTGCCCACCCTCATTAATTTTAGATGCAGTATGCAATTTATACCGAGCCGCCGGCAGCTTGAAAACGAGCGCGAGCGCGTTTAAATACTTTTGTTGCCTGGATTTGTGCTTGACGATCTTCTAGTTTAACTTGATTTAGGCTAGTTTGTGCTTCAGTAAAAGCAGTGCGGGCTTCTTCAAGTTTAATTTTGTCGCCACGTTCAGCACCATTGACTAAAATTGTGACTTCATTTTCATCAACTTCAGCAAAACCGCCTAAAAGAGCGATCGCTTGCCAACTAGAATTTTTAGTAGCCCGAACACGCATTACACCTATATCCAAAGCTGTCAACATTGGTGCGTGTCCACTAAGGATACCTAATTGACCAGTGGTGCTAGGTAAAACTACTTCCTCAGCTTCAGCATCCCAAACAGTTTTGTCTGGAGAAATTACACGAACAGTTAATGTCATTTATCGGTTGTCCTTTGTCAGTTGTCAGTTGTCAGTTGCACAAATCTCTGTACAGGCGGGGAAACCCCGCCCCTACTGACTAACCTTTGAGCTTTTCAGCTTTAGCTTTAGCTTCGGTGATATCGCCTACTAAGTAGAAAGCTTGCTCAGGTAAAGCATCCAATTCACCAGAAAGAATTTGTTGGAATCCTTTAATGGTGTCTTCCAACTTCACATACTTACCAGGAGAACCAGTAAATACTTCAGCTACGAAGAAAGGCTGAGACAAGAACCGTTCAACTTTCCGCGCCCGGGCCACAATCAAACGGTCTTCTTCAGACAATTCATCTAAACCCAAAATGGCGATGATGTCTTGGAGTTCTTTGTAACGTTGGAGGGTGGATTGTACAGCCCGTGCGGTGTCGTAGTGTTCGCTACCAACGATGTTGGGTTGCAACATGGTGGAAGTAGAACCCAGAGGATCAACCGCAGGATAGATACCTTTAGCCGCCAAACCACGAGACAATACTGTTGTCCCGTCTAAGTGAGCAAAGGTGGTTGCAGGTGCGGGGTCGGTCAAGTCATCGGCAGGTACATATACAGCTTGAATAGAAGTAATAGAACCTTCGGTGGTGGAGGTAATCCGTTCTTGTAAAGCACCTACGTCTGTACCCAGAGTAGGCTGATATCCTACCGCAGAAGGCATCCGACCCAAGAGCGCGGATACTTCAGAACCAGCTTGAACAAAGCGGAAAATGTTATCAACAAATAGCAATACGTCTTGCTTGTTGACATCACGGAAATACTCAGCCATTGTCAACCCAGACAAACCAACCCGCATTCTTGCTCCGGGTGGCTCGTTCATTTGACCATAAACTAGGGCAATTTTGGATTCGTTGAGGTTATCTTTGTTGATAACTCCAGATTCCATCATTTCGTTGTAGAGGTCATTTCCTTCCCGGGTGCGTTCACCCACACCCGCAAATACAGACACACCACCGTGTTGAGTAGCGATGTTGTTGATCAATTCCATCATGATCACGGTTTTACCAACACCAGCACCGCCGAACAGACCGATTTTACCACCGCGTTTGTAGGGAGTGAGCAAGTCAACAACCTTAATCCCAGTTTCAAACACAGAAGGTTTGGTTTCCAAATCTGTGAATTTGGGAGCGTCACGGTGAATAGGTAGATATGCTTCGGCGTTTACGGGACCTTGCTGATCTACTGGTTCGCCTAAAACGTTGAAAATCCGACCTAAAGTGGCTTTACCAACGGGAACAGTGATGGGAGCGCCAGTATCAACTACTTCTAGACCACGAACTAAACCGTCGGTGGTACTCATAGCCACAGCGCGGACTTGGTTGTCGCCTAGAAGTTGCTGTACTTCAACAGTCAAGCTGATATTTTGTCCAGCTTCGTTTGTGCCTGTGATGGTTAAAGCGTTGTAGATTTGGGGTAATTTACCGCCGGGGAACTTAACGTCTACAACCGGACCAATTACTTGGGTAATGTAACCAATGTTTGTTTTTTCTGCGGTGGTGACCATGCTGCGCCTAAATGAATGAAGCTATTTTTCACAAGTGGGTCGTTTAAGACCCCAGATCAAGCGATATCATCTCTTAGGTTAGCACTTAACGACTCCACCTTTGCCTTAAATTCATTATTAAAACGAGATCCCGGATTTCTTGAAAATTCTGGAACTACTTATGGGCGTTTAGTATCAAAAGCAAAAATACCATGCCTATGAGGTTGTTGTATCTCACTCCACCGATCACCGCTAGAATGGATGTTAACCTGATTTAAAATTAAAAGGTCATGATCACAACTCAGGCAGAAATAATCAATCAATTAAAAACTCTAGAAGCATTTTCTCAACAAGGAGGATATAGTGATATCCTGGCTTCATCGCTAAGAAAAATTATTACTCAAGAAATAAATTATATTCAGCAGCAAATCAAAGAATTAGAAAATGATTTGCAGGTATTTGAACAACAGTATCAATTATCATCTGAGGATTTTTATCGGCAATTTAAAACAGGTCAATTAGGAGATGAAGTAGATTTTGTTGAATGGAGTGCTTTTTATCAAATGTGGACTGATTTACAAGCTCGTTTAGCGTTACTTCAATCTTAAATTGAATATGATAGTTGCGGATTATTTGACAGAAATAAAAGCTAAATTAATTACTAGTCCGATAATTGATAAGATTGATATTGTTAAAGAACGAGCATTATCTGATCAAGGTTATTTTCGGGCAAGGTTGAATTTAACGAATGGTGATTTTCTAGAAGTAGTGGAGTTTTTTAAACTCAAGGGAGATAAATGTATTACGGAAACCTATCGTTATCAATGGATGGATGCTACTAAAACCCAGTTAATAAAAATATGGGATAATGTAGAGCATTTTCCTAATTTACCAAATTTTCCTCATCATATCCATATTGGTGAAGAATCTAATGTTTATTCAAGTGTTTGTATGAATATTTTAGAAATTATTGATTTAATTAGTCAAGAAATTAAATAGAAGAAATTGGAAATCTCTGGTATCAAAAGCAAAAATGCCATGTCTGGAGTTGACACTGCTGGTCTGGAGACTGGGAACGAGGGGAATCCCAGTAGAAGAAATTAATTTAAGTTTTTTGATTTTGGGATTTGAATCTACCAGCAATAAATTCTCTTTTTTCTAAATGTTTGGTTTTGCGTTTAGTAACTCTTTCTCTCCACATTTGGAAACTGGATGATTTCATTTCCCTTCTCATAAGGGCAATTACCTGTTTTTCTAAAAGTCCAAATTGTGTTTCTATGACATCAAATGGTGTTCTATCTTCCCAAGCCATTTCGATGATCCGATCTATGGTTTCAGTATCTAATTCAGGTAGTTTCATATTTTAAACTGTTTTGATAAATTGAATAAAAATACTACATTGATAATTCATTCAAAGGAAGCAGTTATATTAAAGGTTTAGTCTTACGTTCACAGATGACAACGTTAACAAGTTCTTTTGATTGTTCAAGACTAAATGGAACAGTAAAAACTAAATGTGGGTAAATTAAATTTCCATCGGTATCTTGGAAAGGAACAACATGAATAATAACAGGAAACCTATCTATACATTTAGTAACTAAGGGAATCGCCACTTCAGCAATTATCCGAGTGCCTCCAAAAATATAACTACGTTCCTGAGCAACTTTTAACTCAGATTTATTCCACCAATTAAAAACTATTTCGCCATCAGATTCATCTGCTAGTCCCCATTGCCTACGATAACTTTTTGGAGTCAAAGTTAGTAACCCTCTACCATTTTTAAACCGCTGTTTTGCTAAGTTCACACAAGCAGTGCTAAAAGCAGTTTTCATAATTGAGATAATAGCTGATTGATCATTTAGATCATCGGAGGTTAGCAGAACAAACATATCTCCTAACCCTTTTACTTCATCCTCAATTGGATGAGCCACCAATATTTTTGTACCATTAACTAAACCTTCAAAATCAAATAAATCATCCAATTGATGGGGTTTATATGGCTTGCCAAAACCTTTCTTGCTTCCGTTTACACGTTTTGCCATGAAGTATGACTCCTATAAAAATTACCGCTCTAAATCGCCTGAATACTCTAAAATAAGAGTAGGTACAAAAAACTCTGTACTGTCCTCCAGTCGCTTCATCCTTATTGCTTATGAACTTCTCGTCAGCACGACAGCATTTTTACCAAGAGATTCAACAACCTGACGAGTATATTAACTTAGCAAAGGCAGCTTTGTATATTGCCCAGGAAGAATATCCAGATATTGATACTGAAGAATATTTAAATGCTCTTGATACCATGGCAATGGAGTTAGAGGAGCGTTTGCCATCTTCTCGCTATCCTCTGCGGATTATTCAAAGTATTAATCAATATTTATACGAAGAATTAGGTTTTGACGGGAATAAAATTGATTATTATGACCCCCGCAATAGTTTTTTAAATGATGTCATTGAGCGCAAAACGGGGATTCCTATTACTTTAGCTTTGATTTATATGGAGGTGGCAAAACGGATTGATTTCCCCATGGTGGGGGTAGGAATGCCGGGACATTTTTTGATTCGTCCAGATATTGAAGATATAGGCATTTTTGTAGATGCTTTTAATGGTGGTGAGGTAATGTTTACCCAAGACTGTCAAGAACGACTTTCACAAATTTACCAGCAATCAGTAATATTAAAACCTGAATTTTTAGCTGTTGTCAGCAATCGGCAATTTTTGGCGCGAATGTTAACTAATTTAAAGTATATTTATCTGCAAAAGCAGGATTTGGAAAGAAGTTTGGGAACAGTAGAACGGATTTTGCTGTTGTTTCCACAAGCAAGTTTTGAATTAAGAGATAGGGGATTATTGTATTATCAACTTGGGCAGTTTTCTCAAGCTGTGGAAGATTTACAAATTTATTTAATTAAAGTTCCTGATGCTAGAGATGCCGATGTCATTCGTCAATTACTTGCTAAGTTGAATTAGTTAGTTGTTATTTGTTAGTTGTCAGTTGTTATTCGTCAGTTGTTAGTTGTTAGTTGTCAGTTGTTATTTGTCTGTTGTCAGTTGTTAGTTGTTAGTCAGGATTTTTCGCAGTGATTCTACAAGTATTCTTGCTGACTCCTAACCTTCAGATTTTTTTTCGGAGTCTAACTTTAATCAGCAATTCATCTTTAATCCGGTTTAAAATTGAAGTTTCATTTAAAGTTGATAGAATTTGACTAACTACTGCTTTTGGTCCATCTGGTCCCCAGGTTGCACCATTTGCTAAATAAGCTTTAGTAACTTGTCCAATACCATAAGAAGAGACACCAGCTACTCCCGCTTGGGTTATGGCTATGGATAAATAGGGTCCAATTGTCATTCCTGCGGTTGCTGTTGCAGAGATACCAAGTAGGGTTTTTAAACCACTTAAACCTAAATTTGCTAATAGTTCACTCGCACCAATACCACCCATACTCAAGGCGATTTTTTGGAGTAATTTCACTGCACCGGTTTCTGTCATGGGGATACCGTAAAGTTTAGATAAACCTAATATTAAGGAAATATCAATAATTACGGCGCTTAATATATCAACTACTGTAACAGGATTGAGAGCGATCGCTAATGCTTTAGTAATTACTGCTTTCCAAATCAACTGATTAGCATTTTCATCCCTAATTATTAGTTTCCTCTGTACCAATTGCTGATTAATATTATCAGTATAAAGCATAGTATTTAAAGCCACTAAAGCTTTACCTTCATGGTGGAGAATTTCCAAAATTTTCAATTTTAATTCATTAACTTGCGATTTGCCTTTTTGCAATTTTACACTTCTAGAACCATCAGGATTTTGAACTGCAATTTTTACCAATGGTGCAGCGGAAGCCATGACAATTTCTGCGGGTGAAAGTAATTCCCTCACTCTATCATCTCGAATTTTTTCGTAAATTGTCATGCGGTCAGTTTCGGGATATTGATCAACTTTATTAAAGACTAAAATTATTGGTTTACCGACTTCTCTCAATTGCGATAATGCTATTTGTTCAATCTTAGTCATATCTCCCGAAATTACAAAGAGAATTAAATCTGCTTGTTTAGCGATTTGTTCAGCTAAAGCTGCGCGAGTTTCACCGTCTACTTCATCTAATCCAGGAGTATCAATTAATTCAACTTGGGATTGGCCATTGCTGGGTAATGTGGCTTTGAAAGTTCCTAAAGCTTCTTCACTAATACTCCAATTTACTGTTTGTGCGTCACGGGTAACACCATGTAAAGGTCCAGTAACAAAGACTGATTGACCGACTAAAGCATTGAGAAGAGAAGATTTACCCCGTCCTACCATACCAAAAGCCGCAATTTGGACTACCATGTTTTCTAGTTTATCTAGCATGGTTTCTAAATCATTAATTTCCGCTTCTAAACCTGATTTTTCCGCAGTAGAAAGATCCAGATTATTAACTAAGTTTTTTAGTGCGGTTTTCGCTTGTTTATAGTTAAGTTCTGCTTGAATATCATCAAAGGTAAAAATGGCCTGATCTAGTTCTTCTTCCCAATTAGGGATGGATTCGGGTATAGTATTCATTAGGATTAGGGAACAGAGAATAGGGAATAGTAAATAATTGCATTTTTAATTCTCTAAGATATGACAACTTGATGTAATTCATTGGGAGTCAGATGAGAATGAACAACTTCACCATCACGAAACCAAACAATGCGCTTAGTTTGACGCGCAACCTCTGATTCATGGGTGACGATAACAACGGTGATACCACTGCTATTAAGTTCATTAAACAAGTCTAATACTTCTTGGGTGGTATGAGAATCAAGTGCGCCGGTGGGTTCATCTGCGAGGAGAACAACGGGATTATTGACAATAGCGCGAGCAATTGCTACTCTTTGTTGTTGTCCTCCAGATAATTGAGTAGGTTTGTTATTGAGGCGTTTTTCTAAACCGACTTTGATTAATGCGGATGTCGCGCGTTCTTTTCTTTCTCCAGGTTTAACACCAGCATACACCATTGGCAACATTACATTTTCTAGAGCCGTTAATTGATTTAATAAATGGAATTGTTGAAAGACAAACCCTAATTTCTTATTCCGAATATGCGCCAATTCAGTATCACTCATTTGAGCAACATTCAAATTATCTAAATAGTAATTTCCATCACTGGGACGATCTAAACAACCGATAATATTCATGGCTGTGGATTTACCCGAACCAGAAGGACCCATGATTGAACAATAGTCACCTTTTTCTATGACCAAATTCACATTATTAAGTGCTTTAACTTCTATTTCTCCAATGCCATAAACTTTGAAAATATCCTCTAAACGAATAATTTCTAATTCTTGTTTAGTCTGGGAAATATTTGCATCATTAAAACTCAGAGTATTAGCCATAAAAATTTATTCCTTTTTTAAAATTATCAATTGTAAATTACGCCGTTCTCAGTGCTACCATGGGATCAAGTTGAGCCGCACGCCGGGCAGGAACGACACCAAAAAATAAACCAATACCACCAGAAACACCAGCAGCTAATATTACTGCATTTAATGAAAGTGTAGCCTGTAAAGGGCTAAATATTCCCACTAAGATAATGCTACCACCGCCTAAAGCAATACCGATTACACCACCAGCTACTGATAAAATTACAGCTTCAATCATGAATTGCAAAAGGATGTCTTGTTGAGTTGCACCAATAGCTTTACGCAGTCCTATTTCTTGAGTTCGTTCGGTGACAGAAACTAGCATAATATTCATAATTCCAATACCACCCACAAATAAGGAAATACTAGCTATTGCAGCCAACATGATTGTTAATGCTCCAGTAATGGTATTGGTGATTTCTAAAAGATTTTTTTGGGTTTGAACGGTAAAATCATCTTCACGAACAATTTTGTGTCTGCGACGGAGTAAGTTTGTCATTTGAAATTCTGCTGCTGATATACTATTTTCATCTTTAGCAGATACAGAAATTAAAGAAATATTAATACCAAAGGGGGATGTTCTCCCCACCAGCCGACTATACATTGTATTAATGGGGATATAAACAGTATCATCAGTGTTACTGCCAAAGGAAGAACCTTTGGCTACTGTTAAGCCAATGATCTGAAAAGTAGTATTTTGAATACGGATTTTTTGACCAACAGGATTTTGATTATCAAATAGTTTGTTGGCTAAATCTGGAGCTAATACTGCTACTCTCTTATTCCGTTTAATATCGAAGTCATTAAAAAATCTGCCTTCCTTAATTTCTACACTACGAACTGTTATATAATTAGGAGTAGTGCCAATAACTGTACTAGTTGTATTTCTATTTCTATAAGTAATTGTTGTTCTGTTATTAATTTCTGGAGCAACTTCTTTAACGGCACGGACTTGTTTAGCGATCGCTTTAGCATCTTGTAAAACTAAAGTTCTGGGCATTGCTGTGACTCTTCCCCGACTCCCTGGACTCCCAGGAACAATAAATAAGGTATTAGGTCCTAATGATTCAAATTGCTTAGTTGCTAATGTTTGTGCGCCTTCTCCAATGCCAATCATGGCAATGACTGAAGCATTACCAATAATAATTCCTAACATGGTTAAACTACTCCGCAACTTATTAGCTAATAAGGTAGTAGTTGCCATTTTCACACTTTCTAAAATGTCCATAATTTGTGCTTATTTTTTATTTTCTTTTCCCTGTTCTGGTTTCTCTTTTTCTTTTGTTTTAGGTAAGTCAATAAATACCCGATCTCCGGCTTTAAGACCTTCTAGAACCTGAATTTGGTTATCAATATTAGCTCCAATTGTCACAAGACGAAACTGGGGTTTATTTTTTTCACCTAATAGCCACACTCCAGTTTTTCCCTTTTGAGTAACAATTAACTCCTGGGGGATTAACAGTGCATCTTTAATATTATTGCCAAGAAATGTCACTTCACTAACATTCATTCCTGAGCGCAGTTTGTTAGATCCGGTATTAATAGCAACTCGCACTTGAAATGATGTCACATTTTGATCAACTACCGCTTCCGGAGCAATCAAACGTACCTGTCCTTGGAAAACTTCTTCAGGATAAGCATCAACAAGTATTTCTACTTTTTGTCCCTGTTTAATCTGAGATATATCCACTTCAGGAACATTGGCTAAAACTTCTAAACCCTTGGCTAAAGCTACTATGGAAGTTGAAGTGGCAGAAGCATTACTCGAAGCGGAAATTGCTGGACTGACATAGCCACCTAATGTGGCATATCTTTGAGTAACAATTCCTGCAAACGGAGCGCGGATAATTGTATCTTCTAGTTGAACTTGTTGTTGTTTTAACTGAGCTTCCGCACTAGCTACTGCTGCTTTCAATCTGGCAATTTCTTCGGGACGATTGCCATTTTCTAACTTTCGTAATCCTTCCCGTTCTTGATTAACTATTGCTTGTTGCTTTTGAATATCTTCGTTGCGGTTGCCAACTTTAAGTAAAGATAATCGGCGTTGAGATTCTTCTAAATTAGCCTTGGCTTTTCTATTTTCACTGATATATTGTTCTAAACTATCTTGAGAAATTGCCCCATCTTTCGCTAAATCTTGATAACGTTTTAATCTAGATTGGGTAAGTGCGACAGAAGCTTTTGCTGAGTCTACCTGAGCGCGTGCTTGTTGAATTTCCTGTAAACGATTACCATCACGAATAATCGCTAATTGTGCCTGTGCCTGGGCTACACGGGCTTTGGCTTGGGCAATTTCTTCGGGACGACTTCCGGCTTGGCTTTCCGCCAACTGTGCCTTTGCCTGTGCTAAATTAGCTTGGTATTGGAGAATTCGCATTTTAATTTCCGAATTATCCATGCGAGCAATAATTTGTCCCTTTTTAACAGTATCTCCCTGTTCCACATTTAAATCTGCCAAAAGTCCTGGACTTTTAGGACTAATATTCACACTTTGCACTGGTTGAACTTTGCCACTAGCAGTAATGCGAACAGTTACGCTTTTTGCGTCTACAGGAACAGTCAATTTACTAACATCTATGGGACTATTTTTTTGCTGGATGGTTTTGATAGTGGCTGTTGTTCCCACAATTAAGGCACTGCCAGCGATTAAACCCATTAACCACCGTAATGGATATTTAACTTTTTTGCGAATTAAGGGAAGTTCTATGTAAAAAGTCATGATTGCAAAAGTTGAGGAATAGGAGTTAGTACGAATATTTTATAGTTCAGATTCTATGATAATCATTTGATTTATTGAATTGCATCGCCTGATTGGGTGAATTTTAAATTTTTTTTTGCATCTTTATCCTCTTCATTACTATACTATCATAGTTGTCTTTAATTCGTGATCATGAATAAAAATGATTAAATCCCCGATTTCTTCAAGAAATCGGGGATCTAAATTCTAAATTGAATCTAATTAAAAAATTAACGTCCTTTTAAGTCGTTAAGTCTATTAACTAATAAAGTTTGTTGTTTGCTATCTTCTAATTTTTGGGCTATGGAAATAGCCCGGTTATACAAATCCTTAGCTTTGGTAAAGTTTCCCATTTTTTCATAGATATCCCCAGAAATAGCTAAATATTTTAAATCTTCGGCAGGACTCCTAATTGAATCGGCAATTGCGACACGGGTTTCTAATAGTTCTAAAGCTCGATCATAACGTCCTACAGCAGCATGAGCCGTGACTAAACCATCAATGGCTCGTAATTGGTTAGGACGCTCAAAACTCCCTTTAGCTAATCGCATTGCCAAACCATAACTACCAATGGTATTTTGATAATCTCCAATTGCTAGATAAGCATCACCAAGATTATTTAGGGTGTTAGCTTCACCGATAGCATCACCAATTTGGCGGCGGAAAGTGAGGGCGTATTCACCAATTTTGATGGCTTTATTATAATCACCTCTTCTTATAGCAACTAAGCTTAAATTACTTAACGATAGCCCTTGTCCTTCAATGTTACTAACATTACGAGCAATGACTAAAGCTTCTTCCATAGTTTTTTGGGCTGCGACATTTGCGCCCTTTTCTAGGAATAAATTACCCAGATTATTTAAAGCAAAAATCTGATTTTGAAAATCTCGATTATCACGGGCAATTGCTAACTGTCGCCGTAAGGCATCTTCGGCATTTTTAATATCACCTAGTTGCAGATAGGTATTGGCTAATAACTCGTAGGTTGAACCTTGGGCTTTTAAATCACCTAAAGAGTGATAAATTTCCAAAGCTTCTAAAGCTGATTTTAAAGTTTTTTCGGGAAATCTTAGAGATAATTGCTGTTTCCCCTGTTTTACTAATCTATCGGCTACATCTCGTGATAATTTGTCAGCGGAACTATTTAAAGGGCGTTGAATTTGTTGGGTAATATCTATTGCTTTTGCAGTTGTATTAGTAAATAAAGATGTAAACAGGATAATATGAAAAATGCCAGATGACAATTTTTTAAAATTGCCGATAGTAATCATATTTTCTGATAATAAATGCTGCTGTTTCATAATATTTAACCGTGAAATTCCGGCTGTAAAATAGATGGTGTTATCCCAATTTCATGTGAGCAAGCAGAGAACTAATGTTATGGAAACAAGGGACTTTCACCCTTGGTTATGTGCAGGAGATGAGCTATGGTGATTATTATAGCTAAATTATGACTAAATCGCCTCTTCACCTAAGTAAATAGCCCGAATATCAGCAGGTAATTTATCTTCTAACATCTGATAACTTTCTTGGAGAGAATTTGCTACTTCAGCGGGGGAAATTTGTTCTCCCTCAGCTTGCAAATAAGCAGCAATTCTCGTTTCACTCCAGTGGAAAGTTTGTGCCATTAAGACTATTAACCGCGATATTGGTGGTAATTGATCTAATGCTTGTTCTACATAGCACCATAAAGGTGGGGAAGTATCCTTGAGAGAGTAATGAATGGCTTCTGTGGGTGGTAGTTTAATCTCGTTAATATGAAATGCAGTGATGTTAATTAACCAGTTTTGTAAGGTTAAGGAATCCGTTTCTGTGGCTGCTTGGTTTAAATCCAGTCCACCTAATTCATAATATATATGTCGCCAGATCAGAGCAAACAAATAATCAGCTTGCACAGGCGATCGCGCCGAATGCCGAATTAAGGTGTAAACTATTGGACTGTAACGGCAAAAAATCACTGTAAAATACTTGCCATCATCTGGATATCGCTGAAACAGACTCAGTAATTCTTGATCACTGTGATGAAATAGCGACTTCACCAATGGGTGATTAGCTTCGGGAAAGTGAGGAATTTGCACAATCTCTGGACTAGATAATTGTTAAAATATACTAGGGAATGGTGATGGGATGGTTAATAATATCGGAAAGTCAGTTAGTTTGTAAAGTCAGATCACTAGACTATTGATAAACTAGAAACAAGGACTTAATGTTAGTCTTAACTGACAATACTCAAAGCGTCTCCTTTATTGTGATTTTGTTTGTTCATGGTTATAGAAGCTAGTTCCATAATGTTCCTGCTGAGTCCACTCACTTTCGGCTCGTTCTTACCTTCCCTGCCCTTGGATAGCCTGTTCTCCACCCAGGGGATTATGATTATGCTATTGGCAGCTTACGCTGGCGCTATGTGGATGTTCCTGAGTAGCGCACCTAAAGTTTATACTGTTATGGTATCGGATTTGGAAGTTGCCCGACAGTTATATGCAGGATTGCTAGATTTGCCAGTGGCGGAAGTTCCTTTGCACTATTATTACAACTATGAGCAAACTATTGGTGCAACAAGCATTGACCCGCTGTATATGTCCGCTAGTCCCAGTTGGTCTAATAACACCATGAATAATGGTAATGACGGGCTGTGGTATCAACTCAAGAAAAATACTCAATTACATATTATCACTGGTGCAAGTTTAGGCAAGAAAGATCAGCATCGTCATGTTTGCTTTGATCATGATTGTCTAGAATTAATTTTAATGCGGGTGGAAGTCCGGGGTTTAAAGTTCAAAATTCGCAACCAAAAGCCTTTGAATTTTTTAGTTAAGGATTATGAAGGGCGTGTCATTGAAATGGCTGAAGTTGCTAATTAATCATAAGGGTGTGTTGGGTTTTCCTAATGCACCCTGAATATTTTTTATTTATCGTAAAATATTGATTTATAGATAAGTAGTTTGTATAAGCGGCAGCGTAACGCATCTTATATTTATCAATTTATTTTTCTCAGTTTTGGTGCGTTACGTCGCGTATGTGATTTAATTATGTGTTTTATAATATTTTTGCGCTCCTAACGCACCCTACCATTCTGTATTTCTTGCAGAAATTCTAACCAAGTTTCCATAATTTCCTACAGCGGTTTCCGCTCTTATGGGGTACAAAGTTGAATCATGAAACTCTTGTAGTGCGGGCATCTTGCCCGCTAATGGTGTACCTCATAATACCGGGAAGTGCTGTATATGCACAAATCACCCTAGAATCATTGATTTTAGCGTGTTTTTTAGCGGGTGAGTGGTTGAAGTTGGCAAATACCAACTTTGACAAATTTGCTAACGATATTCGTATTTTCGTAGATATTACATATTATTAGCAAAAACGAGTTCTTGGAATTGTTTTTGCATCTCATGATCTAACCTTTTGGACTCTTTGATAAAATTTAAATTCCTCGTGATTTTAGCAATTTCTAACAGAGATTGGTCAATATTATAATCCTTAGACTCAATCAACCAAGTAAGAATTTCAAAAAGATGCCAGACTGATTGTGATCCTTCGTAAACAGTTAAAGGAAGGTTTGAATTACTTTTTGATAGTAATTTTTGGATATTTTGTCTAGAACAGCCTATAAGTTTTGCAACATCAGTTATACCCACAAAATCAGGTGAAGCTTCTATAAGTTCTGCTTGTGGAATGGCTTTTCTTACATCTTTTATTGCACTGGACATTGCCTCACACGCAGATGATGCCTCACGAATAAAATCAAGTCCAATAAAACCTTTCATACCAATACCAATAATTGCATCATCACAGCCTGATTCATAAAGGACTTCAATGTACATATCAGGATCAGTCACAGGGTTTGGAAGTTTGAATTTTAGAGTGAATTCATATTCTTGCATTTTGCATTATCCTTCATTAGAAGTAGTCGGTTGTTTTTCCTCTAAACGAATACACTTATCAACTACTTTCCGAATTAGTTTTGCGTGATTAGTAGGATTTCTAGGTGTACTCCAAATACTATTGATACAAAATTGTCCACATCTGCATTCAGAATCATTGTAAGGGCAATAAATTTTACCCCAAGCGTGGGAACCTCCTACTTCTACAGACCAGCCTTTTGTAACAGCATAGTCCAATGCAGCTTGTATCTTTTTATTAGGATGTTGTTTATTTGCCATTATTCTAGACACCTATAATCTTAGTCTGTAAAAAGTAGGTTGTCAACTGACAACTTACTTTAATTGTTTTATTTAACAATACCTTATAGCGGTATGCACTTGAGTGAGATACATTATAGTCCCCTCCTCGCTTGCGGGGAGGGCGTTGGGGGTGGGGTTATTGTAGCGCGCAGAGAGCGGGTGGGGGATACCGAAAGATAGAGGAGATAAGTAAGAAACTTAGATAACCTAAGCAGTAGTCAAGACGGAAAATATTTGTTACACAGAAAATGCTAGTACAACACGGACGAGATTGAATTCCAGAATGAACTAAAAAAGGTGTGATTAATAAAGAACTAAATCCTATAAATAAATACTTTGTAATTGATTGCTTTTATCCTGTTGATCCTTCAATCCTGGACATCCTGATTCTGACAATTTTCCTAACTAATTACCAGTTGCAAGAAAAATCATATTTCCCACAACTGGCATAATCTATCATTACCAATTTCCAACCTTATCTATGACTATCAAGTAAACTATGCCGAGAAAAAATGCCCTTCAATTTTAAATTAGTGAACGCATTTATAGAATTTACTAACTCTCGTTGTTCAGAACTTAAATTTATTGCTTCTAAAGCTTGATCAATATTATTACCATTGTGCAATTTGTGGGCAAGCAAATCACGTTGAGATAAATCTAAAATTCCGGCAATTTCCTTATTTCGACGCTGACGAATAGCTTGCAGTGCTTGATTTTCTTGGGGAGTAAAATCATATTCAGATAATTTGATATTATCGCTAATTTCTCCAGCGTTAGTGAAGAAGTGATCTGCCCAAGCAAAAGGAACTTCCCAGGAACAGAAGGTAATAGCAAAAATAAGAGCCAAAGTCAATAACCGTTGTGTTAATTTATTAATCATGTTGATGTTGATGTTCATAACAGCTTAAGTCAAATTTTAGTTAAGGGAAGAGTAGCTTAGACAATTTTCCTATTTCTGGGTGCTACCTGGCAAAGATAAACAAATATTGATCAGCACTTATTTAATAGAACAGATTTACTATTACCTAAACAGCATAAATCCTGAGTTCAAGATACAGACAAGGAAATCAGACTGTTTCTATATTGGAGGTGGGGTAAGATAGATAATGTTTTCTCTATGACCAAACTCAGAAATTGATAAGTAAGAAAAATATATCAGAGGCATAAAGATTATGTTCTTTTATATTTTCCGACTCCAGGCTATCATCAAATTCATTAGTAAAGGTGATAGTCATGACCGAACAGATATTAGAAAAACAACTAGATCAAAATGACGGTATAGATTTAGAAGCAGCTTTCCAAGAATCTCATATTCAAGAAATCCTCGATAAATTAGATCAGGAATTAGTTGGGTTAAAGTCCGTCAAAAACAAAATTAGAGAAATGGCGGCTTTGTTGTTGGTTGACCGTATCCGCAAAAGCTTAGGTTTAGATGCAGGTGCGCCCAGTTTGCACATGACATTTTTAGGTAATCCTGGTATGGGTAAAACCACCGTAGCCATGCGAATGGCAGAAATCCTCTACCGTCTCGAATATATCCGTAAAGAACACGTCATGTTAGTGACGCGAGATGATTTAGTTGGCCAAGGTATGGGGCAAACAGGACCCAAAACCAGGGAAGTATTAAATAATGCCATGGGCGGAGTTTTATTAGTTGACGAGGCTTATACTTTATACCGTCCAGATTATCCTGGGGATTTTGGTTTAGAAGCCATAGAAATTCTCATGCAGGTTATGGAAAACCAAAGAGATGATTTAGTCGTTATTCTGGCTGGTTATAAAGACCACATGGAAAGATTTTTTCATAGTAATCCGGGGATGAATTCCCGCATTGGATTACATATTGAATTTAACGATTATGGCGTTGATAACTTAATGGTAATTGCTCAATCTATAGTCAAAGCCCAAAACTATTGCTTCAGTCCAGATGCCGAAAAAGCCTTCCGTGAATATTTAATTAAACGGAAGACCATGCCCCATTTTGCCAATGCTAGAAGTGTGCGTAATGCTATAGATAGAGCGCGTTTACGTCAAGCCAATCGGTTATTAAGTAGTGGCAAACTATTAAATAAACAGGATTTAATTACCATTGAAGCCATAGATATTCTCGCTAGTCGAGTATTTAGAGAAGGTGTTCCTGATTGCGAAACTGAAAGTTGATTAATTTGGTGATTGGTGATTGGTGATTAATAAATACTCTTTATTACCCATTACCCATTACCTAATCAGATTTTCTCATTTTATTGATTTCTGCTTGTAACTTTTCAATTTCTTTTCTGAGTTTTTCCGCTTCATGCTCAGGTGTTTCCGGTGTCACATCTACTGAACCAGCCGCAGAACGCTGATAATTGCCTTTTCTGATTTGCTGATATTCTTCTGATACTGCCCAACTGCGTAAATAGTGCAAACGTTCCACAGGGAAAGGATGACTCAACATCATTCCTTGTGCGCCATTGTATAACAGAAATTTATATACTTGATTCAGCCCATCATCATCGAGTGCCTGATATTTTTCCGACTGCTGAATAAACTCTTGTAAACTACATTCATGGGCATATTTATTACTACCTCCAGAGAGTTTCATCATAGATGACATAACTGGATTTAAATCATCCATCACCAATAAAGCCGCTCTATCAGCCGATAACTCAGCTTTGCGTCGCCACTCAAAAAAAGCATAAATCAAGGCTTGACTGACAAATTTACCTACACCGAAGGTTAATTCACCAATGGTTTCAACGGTACTCATCGCCCACATCGCCATTTGAATTAAAATAGTATGACCACATTTAATATGTCCCAGTTCATGCGCTAAGACCGTCCGTAGTTCGGATTCATTGAGTAACTCTAGTAACCCAGTGTTAACGACTATGTAAGGATGTTCTTGTCCTAAAGCATAACTATTAACTTGGGCATCTTGGGCAATAAACAATCCCGGTTCACCGCTGATGTCCAAATCTCGGACACATTCCCGGAATATCTGGTAAATGGTGGAATATTGGCGCGGTCCGACTTGAATGGAGTTACCCATTAAATAGACAAATTGGGGGCGTTCATAGACAAATTCTACAAATTTACGGGCGATTAAATCAAAGCCGGGTAAACTGCGTAAAGCTTGTTCTGCTTGACGGTCTAATGGATGTCTGAAGGCTTCGCTGGAAATTCCTGGGTAAGTTGGCATAATTTAGAAGGATGGGTAATTGGTGATTGGTAACTGGTAAAGATAAAACAACTGACAACTGACAACTGACAACGAAAAAACTTGTTATGGAATTTAAAGCGCGTGATTGAAGCTGAAGTTCATTTATCATTACATAACTTCCTGCGATCGCAGGACGGGTTTCCTTCCTGGCCGCATCATTTGACAATGGCTAGGTTGGTAGCACGTGCTTTGCGGTTGGGACGTAGTGCTTTGATTCAGGTAGGGGCAGTTTGTGGACATCAAGGGCAATATCGCACCAGTTTTATCGCTTCTGCTTTAATGTGGCATGGTTCTGTAATTATTGTCGCTTCGGAAACTGTCCAGCAACGCCTGTTAAAGGTAGAAATTCCCCGACTCCAGCAGTGGCTACCAGCAAATAAGCCCATTAGAACCGGTGACACTTGGCCGAGTCCCGATTTTCAGGGTTTGCTGTTGACTTCCCCCGCAGCTTGGTTAAAAGGACAATTGGCTGATCACAATCCATTTCCTGCTAATATTCCCACAATTATTGATGGCGTTGACGATTTAGAAGATTGGGTCCGTTCTCAACTGACTCAAAGTATTGAACCCCATGATTGGGATCAATTAATGCTGGCTTATCCCTATCAAGCGGATTTAATTCGGGAAGTTAGGGTAGAACTGACGTATAAATTATTTCAGCATCCCGAAAATCCCTATCATTGTTATCTAATTTCTCAGCCAGAAATTGAGATTTTACAAGATTTATACTTAGCTTTAGATAAAAATAATCTTCCAGATGCTTGGCGAAATTTTTGGCAACAATTCCCAAATTTGGAAGATTCTTCTTCTCCTACTTTATTTTGGTCAACTATTGCCCGTCGTCAAGGGTTATTTTCTTTACATTATGCCCCAATTGAATTAAGTAAAATCCTCGCACCGATTTGGCAACGTCAACCTGTAGTATTAATTGGTAGTGCTTTAGAACCAGAAACGGAAGCACCTCTTTTCCGTCAACGCTTGGGTTTGGAAGATGTTACTTGTTTAAAATTTGCTGCTGACAGTCAAGGGGAAGCAATTCAACTTTATGTACCTTATAAGTTGCCTTTACCGAATACACCGGAATTTCAATCAGCTTTAATTCATCAAGTTCGCACTTTAGTCTGTTTAAGTGCAACTGCGCCGGGAATGACGGTCGTATTAATAGGAGATATGCCACTAAAAGCCAGGGTAGGGGCAATTTTGGCTTCTGAATTTGGTTCACGGGTACAGGTGGAAAAAACTTGTTTAGATGAAAATGGGATTTTGATTGCTGGTTGGGAATTTTGGCGCGAAAATCAAAGTGTTTTACCATCACCAAGATTGTTAATTATTGCAACTTTACCTTTACCATCTTTAGAAAATCCTTTGGTAGCTGGTAGAGTAGCTCATTATAAGCGATCGCACCAAGATTGGTTTCGTCTGTACTTGTTACCCACAGCCATGAATGAATTACAAAGAGCGATCGCACCTGTCCGCGAAAATCAAGGTATTGTCGCTTTATTAGATAGTCGTGTCGTTAACCGTAGCTATGGCGTGCAAATCCTCTCTGCGCTTAGTCCCCTAGCCCGTTTGAACTATCTCGATCCTAGTCTGTTTTCTGCGAATAATGAAGATGATTCTGGTTAATTAATTTCAATGATCAATGACGAATTTCTATTAAAATTTAAATTGAACATCTGAATAAAGTAAATTATTAACTTATGGGTGAAGCAAAACGCCGTAAAAACTCACTAGGAGAAGAATACGGACAAGACACTACTAGAATCTTACCTTGGATTCCTATCACTAAAACCCAAGCTTCACAATTTGTGGATATCACCACTCGTGGTGCATGGATAGGTATTGGTACTATGGTTGTTGCTTGGGTAATCATCCGTTTTATCGGTCCTGCTTTCGGTTGGTGGGAAATAGTTGGATAATTGGTGATTGGTAATTTTCTTTCTTCTTTCTTCTTTCTTCTTTCTTTCTCCTGACTCCTGACTCCTGTAATAAAAAATGCTCTTACATTTAAGCACTTGGCCGGAAGTTGAAACTTATCTGCAACAATCTCAAGGAATTATTTTACCCATTGGTTCGACTGAACAACATGGCCCAACGGGGTTAATTGGGACTGATGCAATTTGTGCAGAATCTATTTCCAAAGGTGTTGGGGAAGCAACTCAAGCCATGGTAGGACCAACAATTAATGTAGGAATGGCATTACATCATACTGCTTTTCCGGGAACAATTAGTTTGCGTCCTAGCACTTTAATTTTAGTAGTTAAAGATTATTTAACTTGTTTAGTCAAAGCTGGGTTTACCAAGTTCTATTTTATTAATGGACATGGGGGAAATATTGCAACTCTCAAAGCTGCTTTTTCGGAAACTTACGCTCATTTAGAAGATTTACAAATTCCCAATTCTGCAAAAGTGCAATGTCAAATTGCGAATTGGTTTATGGGTGGTTCAGTGTACAAACTTGCCAAAGAATTGTATGGTAATCAAGAAGGTTCTCATGCTACCCCTAGCGAAGTAGCTGTTACCCAATATGTTTATCCAGAAGCAATTAAAAAGGCTTTTCTTGATCCAGAAGTTGCTAGTGGACATAAAATTTATAGTGCTGTTGATTTTCGGTTACGTTATCCAGATGGCCGCATGGGTTCAAATCCAGATTTAGCAACCCCAGAACATGGTAAGCAGTTTTATGATTTGGCTGTTGAAGAATTGAGTAAAGGATATTTGGAGTTTGTGAAAGAGGAATAAAAAGTGTAGTTGTCAACTACATTTCCTCATTCATCTTCTATCCAAGGTGCGGTGACATCATCATGATTATCATCTTCCAAAGAGTCTATTGCTGTTCCCCTATTTCTATGTTCAGACATAGGAATTTTATTCAAAGCTTCTAGCACCTCCAGTGCAGAATTATATCTGTGTTTATGATCATCTATGACCATTTTATTGATAATTTCTGCTAAAGTTCCACTGACTGTGGCATGATCTAACCAGATTACTTCACCATTGCTATCATGTTTTAATTCATGGGGAGAAATACCAGTTAAAGCTTTAATTCCTACCATACCAATGGCGTAAATATCGCTATTATATTGAGGACGACCAAAACATTGTTCACTGGGTGCATAACCTTTAGTCCCAATACCGATTGTAAAAGCAGTTGACTCAAAACCCTCTGTAATTTGTGTGCTGACTTCTTTAACAGCACCAAAATCTATTAATACCAATTTCCAATCTGATTGACGACGAATGATATTATTTGGTTTAATATCTCGGTGAATTACACCATTTTCATGGACAAATCTGACTATTTGTAAAAGGTCGTTTAATATTTCAATGACTAAACTTTCTTGAAGAATTTTACCTGAAACTAATTCTTTACTGAGGGGATGACCAAGAATATACTCTTGGATTAAATAAAATTCTTCATCTTCTTCAAAATAAGCTAAAAGTTGGGGAATTTGATTGTGTGTTCCCAATTTTTCCAGGGTTTTTGCTTCTGAACTAAATAACCTTCTGGCCAGGACTAAACTTTCTGCTTTAGTTGTGACTGGTTTGAGTTGTTTAACAACACATTGAGGATGATCAGGACGGTGGATATCTTCAGCAATATAGGTTTCACTAAATCCCCCAGCACCAAGAACTTTAATAATTTGATAGCGGCCGCTGAGTATTTTACCTTTGATTTCTGAGTCTCTTTTCTCAATCATATCTTGCAAGTCAGTTTGTTGATTGAGAATTTCCTGAACAACTGGAGAAGATTGATATTTTTGGAAAATTGTGACTAATTGTTGTTTGTTAATTTTTTCTTTAATTACTTCTGAAACTAAGTAGCAAATTCCATTTAAAATAATGGTCATGATGGGGATTGTGGTAGGAAACATTAATTGACCATAAATAAAGCTATTATAACTAATTACTCCCCAAACTATAGCCACAGCTATACTTAGCAAAAATCTATTAATCCCATTTTTATTTCTAGTAACTAGCAAACCTGTCCCACTGACCAAAATCATTACAAATAAACCATTTAATAGGGGATTATTAATGGCTGGGGCAATGGTTTTATTCATCATTAAACTAGCGATCGCATTTGCATGAATCTCCACCCCAGACATTCTTTGATTTGGGGATATAGCCACCGGATGAATATCATGAATTAACTGGGCTGTAGCCCCAATAATCACAATTTTATTTTGGAAAAATTTACCCTGTTGTAAATAATTATTCCAGTTTTCTGGGTCAAGGACAGAGCAAAAAGAAATTGTCTCAAATGTCCCCTCATTCCCCCAAAAATAAATGATATCGCCCTTTGGTTGTGGATATTTCACCTGTGCAGATGCTAAAATTGCTTCTTCAAAGGAGGGAACTTTTGTATTAATCAGATCACCTACAGCCAAAGACTTGGTAAATTCACTAGCCAAGCGATGAATTTTACCATCTACCTCTAAGGGGAAATTTACCGTACCAATGGACACTGACGCAGTGCGAAATATTTCCTGGGGTTGGGTTAGTTGTGTAAATGTTCCTTGATGTGTATCGAAATTTTCGTAAAGTGCTGCTAAGGTAACTTTATTGCCATATTGTTGTAATACTTTCTGCAATTGGCGATCATCCCCTGCACCGTAACTGCTTGGTTTATCAAAGACTATATCTAAGGCTACTGACTTCGCACCAGCTTTCATCAACTTAGTAATGACATGAGCATAAGCTTCACGCTTATAAGGGAAAGATTTCAGCGGTTCTAAGTAGGCATACTGTTGCGGATCTGATTTATAGTACTGTTCAGGAGTAGAAATAGACTGATCATCAATTGCTAAAATGATAATATCTTGTGGCGGTGCGATTGCTCCCCGCAGTTGAAACCAAGTTGTTACCACTTGATTTTCCATCCATTGCACTCCATTAGCCCCATAAATACTCAGTAATGCTGCTATGAAGGCAAAAGTAACAGTTAGTAAATGACTCAAGCCTATCACTCTCTGAGACTGCTTTCCTGATTTGCCAACAGAAGCTGATTTTTTAGTTAAGCTAGATATAGGCTCTTGTGCCATATTATGTTACTGATTAGTTTAAGTACAATACTTTTATTGATTCAGAAACCTGTTCAACTGCTAAAAACTTCAAATTTAAGACTTAAATGAGTATCTTCTGCCCTTGTCTAGTATCTTCTAGTTTTCATCCAACTTATATCAGTATATTTGCCGTACAAAAACTCTATACAGATACATCTCCACCTTTATCTAACTAAACCTGCCTCTGTAATAGCAGATAAGATTAGTTGTAATAAAAATTTATATTCGGAGTCATCAACTTATTCAAACTGATGTCATAGAGTATTCCTCAAATTTTAGGTGTTCATTTAGGATATCCTAGATGCGTATCCTCCATAGTCTTCTCTGGTGAAGTATTGATAATTTTGTCAATTCATCCCTAGAGTTGATCAAACAATCTATTGATGGATATCAACCTATTCTCTCCCCAAAATCCTATACCATACCTGTTTAGGAGTAAAATTACAGATTATTTGGTTTAGAATGCTATTACTAGGTCAGTTTTATTGGTAAATTTTGATCAGAGAACATCTTTATAACTACCGGAGGTGAAACAAGTTAAATAATTCGGATCTCAACTCGGATATTTTGGTCAATTTCTGGCTTTAAAAGAGGTAAGATAATAGCTATACATAATTATGTACCTTAAAGATATTAGCGAAATTACCACTTGATAATTGCTATAATCTATTCTTCCCTCTAACATTCTTATCTATTATTAGGTGTAAATTTTTATGGGTTCTCCAATGAATCGTCTGTCTATTTTTGTAGACGGAAACAATATGTTCTATGCTCAACAAAAAAATGGTTGGTTTTTCGACCCTCGACGCGTTTTAGAATACTTCAAATACGAACAGTCAGATACTACATTAATCAATGCTTTCTGGTACACTGGATTAAAAGACCCACAAGACCAAAGGGGCTTCCGAGATGCCCTGATCAGTTTGGGATATACAGTTCGCACGAAAATCCTCAAAGAGTATTATGATGATGCTTCTGGTCGTTACTCCCAAAAAGCGAATTTAGATATTGAAATTGTCGTTGATATGTTTAATACAGTAGATCAATATGACAGAGTTGTATTATTCAGCGGAGATGGTGATTTTGAAAGAGCTATAGAACTTTTACGCTCAAAAAATACGCATATTACAGTAGTATCAACAGAAGGAATGATCGCCAGAGAACTACGTAATGCTACTGATAGATATATAGATTTGAACGATATTAGAGATAGAATAGAAAAAACTGACGGTTAATAACCTTAGTATTTATTTACAAATCTCAAAGTTAAAAACTCTCATTTCACAGTTCAAGTTATTTTATCAAGAAAGAATTTAGGAATTAGAAGTCACCGAATCAGAATAAATTCTCTAGACTAACAAATCACATTTGATTCATTCTAATTCCATTATTTTCTTTTATTCAGCCCACTTTCAAAACTAACCGAGGTTAAGCTAATGAGCAAACAAGCCGATGGAATTATCATCTTTGACACCACATTGCGTGATGGAGAACAGTGTCCAGGAGCAACTCTCAACATAGATGAAAAGCTGATTATTGCCAAGCAATTAGCACGTTTAGGAGTAGATATTATTGAGGCTGGATTTGCTTTTGCTAGTCCTGGAGATTTTGAAGCAGTTAGCAAAATTGCCCAAACAGTGGGAACAGAAAATGGTCCTGTGATTTGTAGTTTGGCCAGAGCTAGACATGATGATATTAAAGCCGCAGCCGCAGCCATCAAACCTGCTGCTAAAGGACGAATTCATACTTTTATTGCTACCTCTGATATTCACCTGCAATATAAGTTAAAAAAGACTAGACCAGAAGTAGTTGCCATTGCTGAAGAAATGGTAGCTTATGCCAAAACCTTCACCGATGATGTCGAATTTTCTCCGGAAGATGCGGGACGATCTGATCCAGAATTTTTGTATGAAGTTTTGGAAAGAGCGATCGCTGCTGGAGCAACAACTGTTAATATTCCTGATACTGTAGGTTACACTACTCCCAGCGAATTTGGGGCAATCATTAAAGGCATTATTGAAAATGTCCCCAACATTGACAAAGCTATTATTTCCGTTCACGGCCATAATGATTTGGGTTTAGCAGTTGCTAACTTTTTGGAAGCTGTGAAAAACGGCGCTCGTCAACTAGAATGTACCATCAATGGCATTGGAGAAAGAGCCGGAAACGCAGCTTTAGAAGAATTAGTCATGGCCTTGCACGTCCGCAGACAATATTTTAATCCCTTCTTGGGACGGGCTGAAAATTCCGAAGCACAACTCACAAATATTGACACCAAACAAATTTATAAAACCTCCCGTTTGGTTTCTAGTTTAACCGGAATGTTGGTGCAACCAAATAAAGCTATTGTTGGTGCAAATGCCTTTGCTCATGAATCTGGAATTCACCAAGATGGGGTATTGAAAAACAAACTCACCTATGAGATTATGGATGCCCAATTGATTGGTTTATCCGATAATCAAATAGTATTGGGTAAACATTCTGGTAGAAATGCTTTTCGGACCCGTTTGAAAGAATTGGGCTTTGAACTATCAGAAACTGAATTGAATAAAGCCTTCGTCAAATTCAAAGACGTAGCCGATAAAAAGAAAGAAATCTCTGATTGGGATTTGGAAGCGATTGTCAATGATGAAATCCAACAAGCACCAGAGTTATTTAAAGTCGAGTTAGTACAGGTTTCTTGTGGTAGTAACACCACACCCACCGCTACCGTAACTCTTCGCACTCCCAACGGAGAAGAATTAACTGATGCAGCCATTGGTACAGGTCCAGTAGATGCAGTGTACAAAGCCATCAATCGGGTAGTGAATGTACCGAATGAATTGATTGAGTTTTCTGTGCAATCAGTCACGGGGGGGATTGATGCTTTAGGAGAGGTGACAATTCGCTTACGCCATGAATCCCGTGTATTTTCAGGTCATGCAGCTAATACCGATATTATTGTGGCATCGGCACAGGCTTACGTAAATGCACTGAATAGACTGTTTTCATCTTTACAGAAGGAAGCGAAGGCAGAAGTCACAGCCTAGTATTACATTGGGTTAGTTTTGAAGCAGGATTCAGAATAAATTAGTGAGGGAAGCACCAGCAAATCTATGATTTGCTGGATGTCTTAAACCCAATTATACAGATGCCAGTTGTGCTGAGGATTTTTGTGATGTGGGGATTTTTTAGATAATCTTATTATGTCAGTGAATGATTGTTGGGTAATTCTATTTAAACTCTCACATTTTCAAACCAAAATCCTGTACATTCTTCAACCTTCAATTATGGTAATATCTCTAAAATAGTCGCCATTGGTAAATAAAGTTTTAGGGGTTGACTAGAAAAGGCAATAAACTGATGATATTCGTAAAATGCCTTAGCTTGATCATTTTTAGCATCTACTACAACCGCCATAGAAGCTACTTCATTATTTTTACTTCGCTGTAAAGCATCAAATAGCAGAAAAGTACCTAATCCCTGATTTTGATAATTTTGATCAATTGCTAATCTTCCTAATAATGTGGCTGGAAGTAAGGGATATTTAGGCAATTTTCGGATGAGAAAATCAGGTAAATCAGTTAAGTGAATAGCAGTTGCAGCCAATGTATAATAACCAGCAATACACTGTTTTTCCAAATCATGTAAAACAAATACTGCTGTCAAAAATCGGCGCACATCTTGTTTAGCTTGCTTTTTTAAATAATAGTCAAGTGCTTCTATCCCACAGTGAAAATCATCTCGGTTGTGTTGAGAGGAAATAGGTTCAATGATGTAATTAAACTTAGGAATAGTCATTCTAATCCTATTGCTTTTTTATACTCAGCCGCAGCTTTCATCATCCGCTCATTAGGTGCTGGAGGATTCAGAAGTGATTCTACAAAGGATTGAGAATCTTCTAAACTTAATTTAATCTGATTATGTTCTGAAATTACTTGACGAGCATGAGATTGTGCGCTTCTAATGACAAAATCAGTTAAGGTTGTTCCTTCAATTTCGGCAGCAATTTGTAATAGTTCTTTTTGTTCAGAAGTTAAGCGTGCTTCTAAGCGTTCTTTTTTAGATAATTGGGATTTTCGAGTATTCAACATGAATTTTATTGATCTCAATTTCTTTTTATTGTACGTCTAATTTCCGTACTTTTGTATTTTTTTGATAAATCACTTTTAATGGGATGTTTTCTCATCTTTTCGCGCTGCTAACGCACCATAAAAACTATCTATTCTGCAAATTGCAAATAAAGATTCTAAATCTTGACGACCATTCACAACTCTAAGAATTTCCACATTATTATCAACAACTTGATAAAAAATGATGTAACCATTTAAAGGAAGTCCACGCATTCCCTGTCTTATGTATTCGTAACTGCGTCCCATTTGAGGAAATAGCAGTAATTTTTCACACTTTTTTGTGAAATCTTGAAAGAGGATTTCTCCCGCTTCAATATTTCTGTTTACAAAATAATCAGAAATGCTATCTAAATCTCGAATTGCTAGAGGTGAAATCAAACATTGATTCATTTTTTCTCCTCTCGCGCATGACGAAATTTTGCCTGTATCTGTTCAACAACTGTTTCTAAAGGAACTCCTTCCCCTCGTTCTAATTCTGCTGCGGCTTCATTAACTTTAATTCTCACATCTTCTACCCAGTCTTCATATTCTCGTTGTTTTTCTTGTAAAAGTTGTAGAGCTTGATTAATAACGGCTTCAGCATTAGGAAATCTCCCTTGAGCTAACTGGTTTTGAATAAACTGTTCTTGTTCTGGTTTTAGGGTAATATTCATTGTCTATTTCCTATAACTGATGATTTTCATTATAAACGTAATTGTCTGAATCAGGATTTCCAGGATTTGAGGATTTTCAGGATGTTGTTGGATGATTTTTAGTGGAGAGTTGGTGATTTTTAATTGTCTGAATCAGGATGTCCAGGATTTGATGATTTTCAGGATGTTATTGAATTATTTTTGGTGGAGAGTTGGTGATTTTTATTTGTCTGAATCAGGATATCCAGGATTTGAGGATTTTCAGGATGTTATTGGATGATTTTTGGTGGTTATTTGAAGGTTTAACTCTCATGTTTTCAATTTTAAAATTGATGATTACATATTCAATAAATATTCTTTAATAACTTAGAAATTTAAAAGTTCATATTGTAAATCAAACATTTCAAAATAATATCCTGTAAATCCTTTAATCCTGGTTATCCTGATTCAGACAATTGAGAAATTCAAATCTCCGACAACTTTTAACAATCTTTTCATTTATCACATTAATTATCGCAGAATTCGGGGATCTTTAAATCCAAACTAACATCCTGAAAATCCTTTAATCCTGGATATCCTGATTCAGACTTAATAATTTTCTGTAATCTTTAAATGTTACAACTTACAAGTCTCGACGCGAGAGAAGACATCCAAACTAGATAACCACGGTATACACAGTCGACAACTAAAAAAGTCCCTGGGAGGTGGCCTTCTGGTGCTTTTATATCAAAAGTAATATCGTTGTAGTACAACCAGTCTCCCCCCTCTATCCATCCTACCTCCTTCCCGAACTTTTCCCAGATTTCAGAGTTATATTCTACCAAAACCGTATAACCTTGATAAATCCTTTTTTGAACAGAGAAACCAAACTTTCCATTACTGTATTTTACCCACAATTGGTCAATGGTTCGCAGGTCTGGACAGGGAAAATTATCAATATCTTTAACATCTAACCAACCTTCATTTTCACGCTTTGCAACTGCTAACATTACTCGTTCTGTTTCCTCGTCTGCTTGCTTCCATTTCCCTTGTGCGAGTAATTCACGCAGTTATCTGTAGTCCATTCCACAGGATGATTTTAATTGTACCTCTTGGTTATTTTGTTGAGGAGTAGGGATATTTTGCGGGGCTTTTTGTTGCACCGGAATAGGAGGATAATTAACAGGTGGTGGTGTGGGAATATTCATAACAGGTTTCACCACTAAACCCAATATTTCCCGAAACTCCCGCACAGTTTGGGGACGGTTGACTGGTTCTAACTCCATGCCTTTGAGAATAGCAGTATTTACCTTATCACTAATTTTCTGATTAAATTTTTGCGGTGGTGATAACTTGACATCTTCCTCAGCGCGATAATTAGCAGGAATGGGAACTCTATTCGTTAATAAACTATATAATGTCGCAGCTAAAGCATAAACATCTGTATAATAACCAAAATCTCCACGCCGTTCATATTGTTCTATGGGTGCATAACCTTGGGTTATCATCGCAGTCATGCTTCTGATTTTACCAGGTTGAAATTCCCGCGCTAACCCAAAATCAATTAATACTGCTTCTTTGCTTTCCCGTCGCAACAAAATATTATTGGGTTTCACATCTCGGTGTAAAAGTTTCCGTTCATGAACACATTCTAAAGCTTGTCCGATTTGGTCAATGTAGCGCAAAGCTTCGGTTTCTGACAAGTAACCATTTTCATCTGTGTAGTTTTCCACATAGGCTGCTAAATCATCACCGTCAATGTGTTCCATCACAATAGCCCAAAGTCCATCTTCGGGAAAATTGTCGTAAACTTGGACAATATGGGGATGATAGCATTTTGATAAATCTAAGGCTTCTTTTCTAAACCTCTTTTGTATTTCCGCAAAGTCGGGTTTTTGTTGTTGTTCCCGGTTGAGGGTTTTAATCACAACTAACCTGTTTTCTTCTGTATCTTCTGCAAGATATGTTTCACCAAAGCCACCGCCACTGATCGCTCTTTTAATGATATACTGTCCGTTCTGTAGTGGGGTGTTAGGTGTCCAGGATTGCATATTGTCTGAATCAGGATTTAAGGATAGGAGAGAAATTAATAATTAGTATAACATCCGCGTTCATCTGCGTTTAATTGTCTGAATCAGGATATCCAGGATTTGAGGATGTACAGGATGATCATAATAAGTAAGTAGGCTTTAAAAAATATATATAAACCTAACCCCCCAACCCCCTTCCCTGGTAGGGAAGGGGGAGTCAAAGCCTCTCCCCTAGTAGGGGAGAGGTTTGGAGAGAGGTTTTATATTTAATTGTGCCAAGCTACTTATCTGGATTTTCAGGATTTTTTGATATGAATGAAAATAATGATGTTAATAGTTGAAAAGTTTACTATATATGCGCGGACAGATTTCTACTCCTAACATTAGTGTAAACCAAAATTTTCGTCTTGTCAAGTCTTGAAGTAAATTAATTTGTCCTCACCTGGGAGAGAAAAGAATTTAGAAAGGGCAAATATCGGATATGATTCTGGGATATCCTTAGATAGAAAGGATATTGGCGAAATTAAAGTAGAATGAAGCTGGCAGCAAGAGTAAGTCAGGTAACACCCTCCATCACCTTAGCCATCGCAGCTAAAGCTAAGGCTATGAAAGCCGAGGGGATAGATGTTTGTAGTTTTAGCGCGGGTGAACCGGATTTTGATACCCCAGCGCATATCAAAGCCGCAGCCGCAAAGGCTTTAGATGAAGGTAAAACCAAGTATGGTCCGGCCGCTGGTGAACCAAAGTTACGGGAAGCGATCGCTCACAAGCTAAAAAATGATAATGGTCTTAATTATAAGGCGGAGAATGTCCTTGTCACCAATGGCGGTAAGCATTCTCTGTATAATTTGATTGTGGCATTGATTGACCCAGGTGATGAGGTAATTATTCCCTCACCCTACTGGCTAAGTTATCCCGAAATGGTGACTTTAGTTGGTGGTAAGTCTGTGATTGTGGAAACAGATGCTTCCACTGGCTACAAAATCACACCAGAACAGCTAAAAAAAGCTATTACCCCAAAAACTAAGTTATTTGTCCTTAACTCCCCTTCTAACCCCACAGGGATGGTATACACGCCAGGGGAAATCAAGGCTTTGGCTAAGGTAATAGTTGATGCAGATATCTATGTTGTGTCTGACGAGATTTACGAAAAAATTCTCTATGATGGTGCAGAACATATCAGCATTGGTTCTTTAGGTGAAGAAATCTTTAACCGCACCTTAATTAGTAACGGTTTTGCTAAAGGTTATTCTATGACCGGTTGGCGCTTGGGTTATTTAGCCGGACCATTGGAAATTATCAAAGCCGCTAGTACCATTCAGGGACATAGTACATCAAATGTGTGTACTTTTGCTCAATATGGTGCGATCGCCGCTTTAGAAAGTTCCCAAGACTGTGTAGAGGAAATGCGTCAAGCTTTCGCTAAACGTCGTCAGGTAATGTTTGAAAGACTCAAAGCTATTCCGGGTTTAAGTACCGCGAAACCAGATGGTGCTTTTTACCTCTTCCCAGATATCAGCAAAACCGGCTTGAAATCTCTAGAATTTTGTGATGCTTTATTAGCAGAACATCAAGTTGCACTTATTCCCGGTGTAGCTTTCGGCGCTGATAAAAATATTCGTCTTTCCTACGCTACTGATATGACGACAATTGAAAAGGGAATGGATAGATTAGAGAAATTCGTGCGTTCTCGGATTTAGAAATTACAACAAACCCATTTCCTTTAAACCCTGATGAAGTCGTTGTGCTTCTTCGGGGTTGTTCAATTCATGAAGAGCAATCGCATATTCAAAAGCTTCTAAACTACCGGGAACATCACCAATTTTCAACAGCACAACTCCTAAATTTTGGTAAGCTTCGGCATAATCAGGATTTAAATTAATGGCATTATTATAATAATCAATAGCTTCAGCAAACAAACCCATTGCTTTAGATACCATGCCTAAATTATAATAACCAATCACAAAATTAGGATCAATTTTTATTGCCGTTTCATAAGCAATTTTTGCCCCTTGTAAATCTCCCAGAATTTTTAATAAATTCCCTAAATTATTATATCCTCCTAATTTCAATAAAGGATAAATAGGTAATTTCACAGCAGCTTGATAATGAGCAATAGCTGGAGATAAATCTTGTAAATTAGTATAAGCAATTCCTAAATGATAATGCAATTCATACAAAATATCATAATTTATATCTTCATCAAGAGAAACTTCAACTTTCTGTGATTGCGAATATTTTAATTTACTCAACGCATTTTTATCTTCATGAAGTTGATTACCAATAATTTGATTTAATCCCCGATTTAATAACTCCATACCCGCATCAATTTTCCCCATTTGCATATACAAAGCCCCCAACTTACTACAAACATAAGCATCATAGGGATGAGTTGCAAAAAAATCTTCCATTGCGGCTGCGGCTTTAGCATATTTATTCTGCTCATTAATCACAGCTTTTTGATAACCAGTATGGAGAATTGCTACCCCTGGTAAATAACCAATTTCCCAATTAGCTTCTTTAGTTAAAATTGCTGTCACACTATCATCAATTAAAGCATGATAAGGGCGATCAAAATAGATATCTGGATGATTACGAAATAATCGAGAAACCAGAGAATAAGGTGATTGTGCTGAACCAACTTCTTGACGAACCAGATTAATCACAAGATATTCTTCTTTGCTAATAACTGCTTTGAGTAAAGGGATAATTTCTGGTGTCAAAGTTTCATCAGCATCTAAAACTAAAATCCAATCACCCGTCACATATTTTAAAGCTTCATTTCGAGCCGAACTAAAATTATTATTCCAGGTAAAATAATGCACCTTAGCCCCAAATTGTTCAGCAATTTGAGACGTTTTATCAGTTGAACCCGTATCGAGAACTACAATTTCATCAACGAAATTCTTAACACTTCCTAAGCACTTTGGCAAAGTAGTTTCTTCATTTTTAACAATCATGCACAGGCTGATTTTCATCTGGTAAAACTATGGTATTTACAACTTTGGTCAATATAGCAGGCAAGAGGCAACAGGCAATAGGGTTGAAAGTTATTGAAAGTCCTGTTTTATTGTTAAACGGGATGGAAATAATTATAAATCTCTTGCGCTAATTGTGAACCAATTCCGGGAACTTCCGTTAATTGTGTAGGTGTGGCTTGACGAATATAATCAACTGAACGAAAATGAGCTAATAGCAACTTTTGCCGATTTTGTCCTAAACCGGGAATTTCATCTAAACGAGATCGCTTTAGTTTATCACTTCTTTGCTGACGATGAAAACTCACAGCAAATCTGTGTGCTTCATCTCGCAATCTTCTTAATAATTGTACTCCTGGTTGTTCTGCGTGAGTTTCTAAAGCTTTAGATTCCCCAGGTAAAAAGATTTCTTCTCGCTTTTTTGCTAAACTGACAATCCGCAAATCTGCTAATAAATTCATTTCTTGTAAAATACCCACAACAGCAGATAATTGGCCTTTACCACCATCAATCATAATTAAATCAGGCCAGTCAGCATTACCCAATCTTGCTAATTGAGGATCTTCAATATATTTACGAAAGCGTCTATTAATAACTTCTGCTAAACTAGCAAAATCATCTGAATGGCCAATTTTAATATCAGGATTTTTAATTTTGTAATGTCGGTAATGTTGTTTTGCTGGTAAACCATCAATAAATACGACTTGGGAAGCTACCGCATTAGTCCCTTGAATATGAGAAATATCATAACCTTCAATGCGTTGGGGTAAATCTGGTAAATCGAGAATAGCAGCTAAATCTTGGGTTGCTTGTAAATTACTATCTCCCAATTTTTGCATTCTCTGTAATTCATATTGGGCATTTTTTTGCACCATTTCTATTAATTCAGCTTTACTTTGTCGCAAGGGATTTAAAATTGTCACTTTTCTGCCTTTGCATTCTGTCAAAATATCCGCTAAAATCTCACTATCTGGTAACTCATGTTGTACCAAAATCTCGCTAGGAATTTCTACACTTTCCGCAGTTTGGTAATGTTCCTCTAAAACTCGTTGTAAAATTGCTCCCGGTTCAGCGTGAGAGTCAGCAACAAAAGCCAAACGTCCAACTAATTGACCCGCACGAATTTGGAATAATTGAATATAGGCGTGTTGGTCATCGGCTGCTAAAGCGATCGCATCCCGTGATACTGTATCATCAGGTAAGGATACCTTTTGGGCTGCATTTAGGGATTTTAAAGCCACAATTTGATCACGAATTTTTGCGGCATTTTCAAAATTCAATTCTTCAGCCGCAGTGTCCATTTGTGCTGTTAAAATATCAATTAGTTCCTGAGTCCTTCCTTGAAAAACCATTGCCACTTTTTGGACAATTTTCCCATATTCAACTGTGGAAACTAATTTTTGACAAACTCCCGGACAACGACCAATATCATAATTTAAGCAAGGACGGTCTTTAAATAGGGGTTGTGGTCTTTGTCGCAGGGGAAAAATGCGCTTGCATAAATGGACAATTTCCCGTAATAAACCCGAATCTGTATAGGGACCGTAATATTTATCTTTGGCTTTCCCTAATTGACGTTTGCGGGTCATGAAAATCCGCGGATATTCCTCTGACCAAGTAATGCAGAGATAGGGATATTTTTTATCATCTTTGAGTAAAACGTTAAAATAGGGCTGATGCTGTTTAATTAAATTGGCTTCTAGTGCTAATGCTTCAGCTTCGGTATCAGTGACAATAAATTCAATTTCTGTCACTAACTTAACCATCGTGTTAATGCGTTCCGTCTTGTTGGTAGAGTCGCGGAAATAAGAACGGACACGAGAACGCAATTTACGAGATTTACCTATATATATTAAGCGATCGCTGCCATCCCGCAGCAAATAAACCCCCGGTAGTGGGGGAATTTCTCCCAAACGGGTTTCTAAGCGTTCTGGGTTTTTTATTAGTGGTAGTGTTTGCTCAAGTTTTGTCACGGCTAAAGTTAGGTAATTTTACAAATACACTCCAAGTTTATTTTAGGAAACATTTTTGGGAAATTGGCTAACCCAATGGAGAACATGAAAGAGAACTAAATTTTTTTATTTGTTAATGTATCTGGAAACACTACTATTACATTTAGTCGTTTAAGTTACAATATCAGTGTACGAAAAATCACCTTTACTTAGAGATAGCATATTCATAAACAAGTAAACACACTCCCTAGGAAGATGCACAGAAATAAAAGTAGATTTACATTAATCCTGGTGTGTCGAATAACTGCTTTATATGAAGGTTTAGCTTGATGCTAAACCTTTTTTATTTGAGGAAAAATATATTTCTGATACATATACTATAGATAGATGAAAATTAGCAGCACTTAATATAGATTAGTCAACCATCGTAAACACTTGGTATATATATAGGAATCATAAATGATCTTGGAAAAATTTTAAGTAGTGTAGGGTGGGCAATGCCCACCAAAACCCCCCTACGGTGAGCATTGCCCACCCTACGTATATTTCAAAAATCAAATATTAGTCCTATAGGAATCATAAGTGATATTTGATAGCTTGCGTGGCGTAGCCATAAAATTTTAAGTAGTGTACGGTGGGCAATGCCCACCAAAACCCCCTACGGTGGACATTGCCCACCCTACGTACATTTCAAAAATCAAATATTAGTCCTATACAGGAATCCTATCTGTAGGCTTGGCGATTTACCAAGCCTTTTTTATCTTAAATGTAACTTCTTATCCATCGCAAGCACAAATATCTCCTTTAATTCTACTTTAGGTAGTAGAAATGTTTCTGGAGATTGAGTAGTCTTAACTTTATTAATGCCTGAAAAACGTGTATGTACCCTGAAATTATTTTCAGGGTCTTTTTTTGTTATTGAGTGCTTAACAACCCAATTCATCGGGTAATTGAGAAGGTTCGGTTCTGTCTAAGGATTGTACATCTTTGCCGAGCAGTATTGAGATATATAGTAACGGATAAGGTCGTGAGGACATCAATTGATAATGACACTCTGTCCACAACAGGGTTTTACACCTGACTCTGTGACTCCTGAATTCTGGTGTCTAGGCCATATCAGATTTTCTTCAATTTGTACACACCTTATAGGAAGATGAATAGTAATAACTTAGGGTTTAAAGTAGCTATATATGGTAAACACCTGGTATATATAAAGGCTTGGCTAACCCCCAAGCCTTTTTTATTTTTAAGCTAGTTAGTAAAATTTGAGAGTAAGTCAAAAAATAAATAGTTCTGTTTTGTCATGATGAGTATAGCTTTAGTGAAGAGTTTGGTAAAAACTTATTCTTTAATATATGTAACGCTAATATGTAAACATATTGTGCTTTATCATATTTAGGGCAAATTGGACACATTCCATAGGAAGATGATCTGTCCGCAGAGTAGCACTAAATTAATTGAGTACGTTGTTAAGCACAGCAATTATTGAGGTTTGGTTATAGAACCAAACCTTTTTTTTCGGTGCAAAGGAAAAGTCTCAGTCAACCAACCATTAAAAATTCCTCAACAGTTTCTGGAATCCGTTTTTTTAATATTTAATTTTTAATTCCGCCCTGGGGTACTAGCAACTTGGGTTATCATCTTATGTTGATATACCCAACAAGATTGAAAAAATGAAAGCCAAACGCCTATGGGATGCCGATTAAGAATTTTTCTAACTGACGAGGAAAAACTAACTTTAGAAGAATTGAGAAAAGCCAAGGACGTTCCTCAACGGACAAAAGACCGCGCTCAAGTTCTACTATTGAATGCTCGTGGATTGAAAAATGAGCAAATTGCTCAAGGTTTAAACTGGGCAATTTCTACGGTTCGTCAAACTCTACATCGTTGGGAAAAGATGGGCTTAGGAGGATTGTGGGATGCTCCAGGTCGTGGAGGAAAACCCCGTTACTCAGAAGATGATTTAGAGTATTTAGAGAACTGCCTATTTCAAGAACCTCAAACTTATAGCTCTCAACAACTAGCCAAAAAACTAGCATCTGAGCGACAAGTTTACCTGAGTGCTGACAGACTCAGAAGAGTTCTGAAAGAGAGGGGAAAAGTCATTAATACACGCCAAAAATCTAGCAATCATCAGGTTTGAAAGCCCAGGGGCAGGAGGCATGGGGAGAATAAATTTCTATCTATTCCCAATGACCAATGACCAATGACTATATCAACCTCATCCCCAGCCCCACTAAGTATTTATTCCTAAAAATAGGGTATTTTGGCTACAATAAAGAGGTAAAAAACACAAAAAATCCTGAAATCTATATAAATTAATAGTTTCATCTATCCACTTCGGGCTACAACGCCTTAGAATGATTCATTGAAAAGTCGAGTCAATTGGATTTACGGCGATTTTGAGTGTAAATACTCTTAGGAAGCGATTTTTGTATTTGTACAAACAGAGATTTACTTAATAATGCTTTCATAGTGCATCTTTAAAGAATCTCTGGTAAAACTTTAGGAGTTTGATATGAACAAGGGTGAATTAGTTGATGCAGTGGCTGAAAAGGCTAACGTTACGAAGAAACAGGTTGACCAAGTTTTGAGTGCTGCCATAGAAACCATTATTGAGGCGGTTTCTTCCGGCGATAAGGTAACATTGGTGGGATTTGGTTCTTTTGAATCACGGGAACGCAAAGCTCGTGAAGGACGTAACCCCAAAACCAACGAAAAAATGGAAATTCCTGCTACCAGAGTTCCCGCATTCTCCGCTGGGAAACAGTTTAGAGAAAGAGTAGCGCCCCCAAAAGAGCCAAAAGAATAAGTTTAGTTAGCGGAAAGATATTTTTGATGCCACAACAAGCACACGGGGGAAACTTAGCTTGGGCAGCAGCACTGGCTGGCTGTTCCCCTGATGCTATTGTGGATTTTTCTGCCAGTATCAGCCCCTTGGGACCACCAAACAGCGTCATTGCCGCGATTGTGTCCCAACTGGGTAATCTGCGGAATTATCCTGACCCAGAGTATAGTGAACTCAGACTTGCTCTGAGTCACTTTCATCAATTACCTTCTGAGTGGATTTTGCCAGGGAATGGTTCAGCCGAATTATTAACTCTGGTGGGTAGAGAATTATCACAATTAGCAGCGACGGTTTTACTAACTCCAGCTTTTGGCGATTATTACCGCACCCTCGCGGCTTATAACGCTAAAGTCATGGAGTTTCCTGTTAATTTGTCCATAGGGAATTGGGAAACCTGCCCCTCATCTCCAAAATTGGGTTTATTGCTGAATAATCCTCATAACCCGACGGGAAAGTTATTTGCACGGGAATCTGTTTTACCGTATTTGGAAAAGTTTGCCTTAGTGGTGGTGGATGAGGCGTTTATGGATTTTTTACCACCAGATGAGGAACAAAGCCTGATTGGGTTGGTACAGGAATATGAGAATTTAGTGATTTTACGATCGCTCACTAAATTTTACAGTTTACCAGGACTAAGATTAGGATATGCGATCGCTCACCCCCACCGTCTGGCTAAATGGCAATCATGGCGAGATCCCTGGCCTGTCAATACTTTAGCAGCAGCCGCAGCGATCGCCGCCCTCCAAGATACAGAATTTCAAAACCACACCTGGAAATGGCTACCAGCCGCGAGAAATCAACTATTTCAAGGTCTATCCTCAATTCCTGGTTTGAACCCCTTAGAAGGCACTGTTAACTACCTATTGGTAGAATGCCAACAGTCTACTTCTCAGTTACAACAAAACTTACTTCGGCAACACCAGATTTTAATTCGTAACTGTTTAAGCTTTAAAGAATTAGGCGATCGCTTTTTCCGCGTTGCAGTCCGTTCCGAGTCTGATAACCAACGCCTATTAACCGCGCTTAAAGAATTAAAAATTGAAAATTAAGAATTAAAAAATTACTAACAACGAACAACTGACAACTGACAACTGACCAATGACCAATGTTGATTACGATATAGTTATTATTGGTGGTAGTATTGCTGCACATCAAGCCGCTTTAACTGCTACTGGACTACAGGCTAAAGTAGCTTTAATTGTCGGGGCAGATTTTTCTTATGCCTATAATTTTAATTATCAATATGTACTCAGTGAAATTAGTAAAATTACCCAGCAAGCTCGGAATTTAACAAATCTGGGAATTTACGAAACAAATATTAACATAAACACAGCATCTTTTAATTGGAACAAGGCATTAACTTATGCGCGTGCTGTCTCAAAAAATCTTAATCAAATAAATTCTCTACCTAATTTAGCTGCCCAAGGTGTTGATATTATTATTGGTAATGGTCAATTTCAATCTTCGGGAAAATTAAGTTTTACAGTTAATGAAAGACGGTTATATAGTCGCACTTACTTACTCGCTAATGGTTCTCGTCCCCTCATACCCGATATTGCAGGATTAGGTACTATTGAATATCTGACTCTAGCTAATATTTGGACAGTTTTAGCAAAAACAACATTACCAGAAAATTGGGTAATTTTGGGTGGTGTTCCTCAAAGTATAGAAATAGCCCAAGTTTTAGCCAGATTCGGTTGTCATGTCACCTTAATAGTTAAACATTCTCATATTCTGCCTAATCTGGACTCAGAAATAGCTCAATTACTAACAGCACAATTAGAAGTTGATGGTGTGCGTGTTTTAACAGAAACCAAAGTTTCTCAAGTACGACGCATAGACAATAAAAAATGGGTGCAAGCAGAAAATCAAGCCATTGAAACTGATGAAATTTTGATCGCAACTGGACAACAACCAAATTTAGAAGATTTGAATTTACCAGCAGTAGGAGTAAAATGGTATGAACACCGCTTGGTTGTCAATGAAAAATTACAAACTAAAAATCATCGAATTTACGCTTGTGGTGATGTGCTAGGTGGTTATGATATTCCGAATATTGGTAATTATGAAGCTAATATTGCCATAGAAAATGCCCTATTTTTTCCTAAACTGAAAGTTAATTATGAATCTGTTCCTTGGGGAATATATTCTCAGCCCATGGTAGCACAAGTTGGTTTAACAGAAATTCAAGCTAAAAACCGATATCCTCAAAATCAAGTTTTAGTTTGCAAGCAATATTTTAAAACAGCTACAGCCTCACAAATTCAAGGACAAATTCCAGGTATTTGTAAATTAATAGTTCTAGAAAATGGCAAAATTTTAGGATGTTCTATGTTAGGAATAGCCGCAGAAGAGTTAATTAGTTTAATTAGTTTAGCAATATCGCAAAATATTAAAGTTCAGAATTTAGATAAATTATCGCCTATTTATCCCAGCTTCTCCGAAATTTTGATGGAAACAGCGCGAGAATGGAATAGACACAGAATTAATAAAAACTATGGTTTACAAGAGTTGCTAGTAAGTTTCTTTAATTATCGTCGTGATTGGAATTTATAGTAAATTATGCTTAAGCGTAACAAGAATTGTAGAGTTAATTAGGTTGGCATTGAAAATTGTCGTTATGGCAAGGCAAAAGGCAAAGCTTAAAAATTAACAAATACTTTGATTATATGGGGTTGCGTTGTCACTTAACCCGAACTATAATTTTATTAATTAAACCAGATGAGTATTAAGAATACATTAAAAAACAAGATTTATACTCAGAATATGTCAAAACAAGTAAAAATATCAAATCATTTAATACAACAGTCTCCAGAAAAAGCCAGAGAAGAAAAACTCATGAATGAAGTGCTTCTTTTGGTAAAAACTTTGATTTATGAGCAGGAAATTACAATTAAGTTAATTATAGACTGTCTTTATGATATTGGTGCAACTAATTTGATTAACGAAAAATTTCAGGTTGGGACTTTCAATAAAACCCTAAAATTTATTACTAAAATATCTAAGCCAGCATTTAAAATCTTGGCTTGGCACTGGTTTAAGAATAATTGTCCTAACTTAATTACTGGATGGCTGCAAAGTAAAGTTACATTTTCTCAAGTAAAAGAAGCGAAAATAGAAGTAGTGGAAGAAAATGAAACTACAAATATAACTGCTAATTCTCAGTTTTTAGATCAAAATCAAATTGATCAGGTAAAGCGTCTTCGTTTTCAGGTTAAGTTGCTAATAGGTCTTTTATTCGCAGTGGTGACAATGTTTAGTGGTAGTTTGATTTGGCTAAGTTATTCATTACAGCAATCGCATTTGCAAACCTTAGAAAAACTACAAAACCAAGTGAAAACTCTAGAATCTAGTACCGCAGGGCGGAATTAAAAATTAAAAATTAAAAATTAAAAAGCAGATTGTATAAGCTTTTCAGGGATTTTTAATGGTTGGTTGATTTACGCTGTTGTGTAATAGTG
>CAINGU010000074.1 GCA_903848645.1 uncultured cyanobacterium
ATGGTGGTGATTATTAGCTTGAACTTCAGCAGCAAAAGCATTCTGACAGATTCCACCCAAAGTTAAGAAGCTGATTAAACCAAGACTGAAAATTGCTTTAGTTGTGCTTTTCATTGTGTTATCTTTTCTGGTGTTGATTTTGTACAAGATTGTTTTCTTGCGTAGTTTTAACTATAGGAAGTAAAAGTAAAGAATTCGGAAAGATTTTTAAATATTTTCAAAAATCCAGACAGATAGTTATACACCAGCATAGTAAAAGGTAAAAGTCCATTGCTGTCTTCAATCCAGGGACTGAAGTACAAGGAAAAACTCCCTAATACGGGTTATACTCTAAAGTGTACACGCCATCTGAATTTTATTTACGTAGTAGCGCATCCCTAGCGAAAGCCATGGACTCTATAGCTGAAATCTTTTCAACTTCTTGACAATTATGATTTACGATCTTGTTTAATACTTGTATTTAATCTATGGCGATGAAAAAGTTAATAAAAATAATTATTTTTCTGCCTTTATTAGTCATATTAGGATTTTATGGCTTAGTAAAAGTTATATTTAATAATGAAGTGCCATCGCCAATCGCAATTATGGTTCAAGATGACAATAATATAGAAACTAGTGATATTTTTAATAATTGGGAATTAATTAAGAATAATTATGTATATGGTAATTTACCGCAACAGCAAGAACTACAAATTAACCACATCCTCCTAGAAAAATTACCAAATATTGATACTTTCGAAAATCAAAATCATTTTTCAGATAATTTAACTAAGATATCTCAATCCAGTGAACATATTTATAAATTAGTCAAAGCTCACCATTGGAGAAAAGCAAAAGCTGAGAACAAAAAAATACACAAAATTATGAAACACTTAGAAAGAAAATTTCAACCGAAAACACACTACTTCAAAAAACTAACTAATAAAATTTATTTATTAAATAACGCTATTGATAATAAAGATTCCCAAATAGCAATGCGTACTGCTAATCAAATTATTTTTGTAGTAACTGAAATGAATAAGAATTTTCCCAAGAAAGTACCAGTGGAAGTTACTTTATTAAACTACTATGAACGAGAATTAGAAATCTGGATTCCTACAGGAAATAAACCCTGGTTAGATAAAACAGCGAAAAATATAAGTCGCACTTGGTTATCTATTCGCCCTTTAGTTTTAGCTCATGGTAACAAAACAGAAGTGCAGAAATTTGATATGTTAATAACTACTCTTAATCATGCTTCATTATTTAATGATTATGCACGAATTACTACTTTATTACAAAGAGAACAAGATAATCTAGAACGAGTTTTTCAATGATCAGATGGAGATTTATTTACAGCATATTTCGCTTGAATTATAAAACTCTTGTAGTGCGGGCAAGATGCCCGCAATATATGTACCTCATAATACCGGAAAATGCTGTATAAGAAACTACCTCCAGCTTAAAAAAATCACTGGAGGCTTTGATTAAAGACATCAAAATGTGGACTAGTTCAAATATGAATTTAACTTGATATGCTAGATCATTGCCTCTATCTGTAGAAAAGTTTAAATTTAATTGCTTTCCGTCTAATTGAATAGACAAAAAAAGACCCCCAGTATAGACCGAGGGATTCTGCAAGTCGGAATTATCGCACAAAGACATTCGCGTACCCAGAATAGCAATGCAACAACTCGAAAAAATGCCAAAATGCCAAAAATCAGAAATCCCCGTATTTTTTGCTAATAATGTAATTATGATCCAGTCACTACGGCTGTTGGTTGCAAATAAGTAATCAACTGTTGCATACCTTGTTGTAGATATCGTGTTACTGTCATTGGTGTAGCTCCAATCCTTTTAGCAGCATCCTTGCGAGTTAATTGGTTAACAAATACTAATTCCACTGCCATTCTGGGTTTATCATCTAGCATACTCATTGCTCCTTCTAGCTGCTGTTGTTCTTCTTGTTGTTGCTGAAGTGCGGTAGTATGAGGACAGGGAAGTAAATCAGCCCAGGTGACAGGGAAATCTACAGAATTAGATATTGTATTATCTAGACTTAAAGGCATTCGATTTTGGGCTGCTAACTTAATTTCTTGCCACTCTTCTAGGGATATCCGCAACTTGTTAGCAATTTCAATTTCTTTGGGAGGACGATTGAAAGCTATAGTTAATTCTTTCCGAATTTTTTGTCCTTGGCTGTAAAGTTCTTGACAACGGCGGGGAATTTTTACTAAGGTAGAGCGATCGCGCAAAAAATGCAGTATTTCACCGCGAATATACGGTATAGCGAAGGAACTCAAGGCATATCCTTGATGGGGATCAAAACGTTCAATTGCTCTAATTAAGCCAAAATATCCAATTTGTTCCAAATCTTCATAGGGTTCATGACATCTATGACTAAATTTATAGGCTATTTTTCGCACTAAACCCTTATGTAATTCTACTAGTTGGTTTCGGAGTTTAATAGTGGGGTTTTGGTGGTATAGGTCTAATAGATCAAAACGATGAGAACGGCTACAGGACTCGTTAATTGTCATATCAATTCCTTTGTATTAATCTCTGTGTACAAATAATGGAGTTGCGTATATTATTTTTAAGCCTGTCCATATTTTCCTTAGTTCAGGCTAAATAAGCTATCGTCATTTTACTGAATTTCACTAAATCTTAAATATAAAAATCAGTAATAATACGTAGATAAATTATGGGGAATTAGTAGAATTATCTTCTATTCCCTATTTCTCAGCTTAATTACGAATATTTACTTCTTGTAAAGAATCTTCTCTTTGAAGAGATACTCTTTGCTGAATTGTGCTTTTCTTTTCGGAAATGGGAACTGTTTTCAATATAGCTAATTCTTGTTGTTGATTACGTAAACGGAGTTTTTGCGAATATTCTTGGATTTTGATTCTCGCTTGTCCATAAACCTCAGCGTCCTGGGGAACTCTTTCCAGAAGTTTAATTGCTCCAAAAAAGTCACCTACGGATGCTTTATTGTAGGCTGCATATAAATAGTATCCTGATCTCACTTGGCGTTTTTGATTATATTCAGATAATTTTTGTTTAACCATCGCACCTGCGGCACTTTCTTCAGGTATTTGCTGTAGGTAATATAAAGCTGTTGCGAAATCTCTCTCTTCTGCTTTTGCATAAGCTTTAGATAACAAAGCTTGTGTTTGTGCTTCTATATTTACTTTTGCTTGTTCGACGAGGGGCTGAATTTTTGATTGCCAATAGGAATTAAGGGGAACTTTAGGAGCATGATATAATACATCTGACCACCGACTTTCTTTTAAAGCTTTTTCCGCTAAAAAATAATGTTCTGCATCTTTTTGCCATTGCTTTTGCCATTCTTCAATTGAGGCTTGAGCTTCTGGATATACATTACTATGAATGGGGATAGACTGAGCTAAATTAATCGCTTTTTGTAGATCTCCAGATTGATATTTTTCTATGGCTTTATATAAAGTTTCTGTAGCTGAGTAAGCTTGTGAATTATTAAATAAAGAATATACACCTAATCCTATCAGAACCGAATTAATCAATAAACCTAATCGCAGTCCTGCTAATAATGGTTGTGATTGTTGAGTTGTAGCTTCAATACTTTGATCAAATAATTGAGACTCTGGTATTTGTATTTCTACTGGCTGATTTTCCCATTCTATATGCTTAAGTACCCATAGTGCTTCATTGGCAGATTGAAACCGTTCCTGGTGTTGATAACGGATCATCTGACTGAGGAAACCAACTAAATAATCATTGATAGGTGTGTCATCATCACACCAAATGATTTCATTAGTTTCGGCATCAATTTCTAATTGCAGAGGTGACAGTCCGGTAATAGCTTGAATGGCAATTATGCCCAAGGAATAAAGGTCACTATTGGGCTGAGTTTGCCCAATAAATTGTTCTGGGGGAATATAACCCAAGGAGGTGACAGGAATTTGATCTATGGAGAATTCTGTGTCAATACTAAAGTCTATTGGTTGAATTGAGCCAAAATCAATTAATACTAATCTAGCATCTATAGCCCGTCTAATTAAATTTTCTGGTTTAATATCGCAATGAATAAATCCTTCCGAATGAACAAATTCAAGAATAGATAAGGCATCTTCTAGAAACTTAATAATATCAGCTTGACTCCATTTACCTGAACTTTGGGGATTGTTGGGTAATTCCGTAGCTAAAGACTCTCCAGGAATAAACTGTTGTACTAAATAGAAACGTTCATTTTCCTCAAAGCAAGTAATCAGTTCCGGAATTTGGGGATGACGGCCTAGATGTTTGAGGGTTTCAGTTTCTGTTAAAAATCGCAATCTTAAGTAGTCAAAGTAGGAGGTAGATTGATAGTGATTAACCTTGAGTTGTTTAACAACATATCTGGGTTTTTCTGGGTGGTATATATCTACAGCAATAAATGTTTGTCCAAACACTCCTGCGCTAAGTGGTTGAACAATTTGGTAACGCTCTTGTAATACTTTGCCGATCATCTGGTGCTTCATGATCTAGTTACTCAGAAATCCTTATACATCTTTTCTGAGATTCGCTGTTAGTTTCCGGAATTCTAGGGAATAATTCAGTATATGAAATATTCAATAATAATTACAGTATTTTTACTTATGATCTTCCTTGTCCGTAAAGCTATCAGTTAATGGTTTAACAACTTTAGCGATCGCTTCTTGAACAAAAACTTTGATAAACTCATCTCGGCGATTAATTTGAAACTGTTGTTGTACTACTTCTGTCATGCCTCCATCACCCCAATCTTGATCATGACGAAAATATTCAATAAAGCTTTTCCCCGCAATGCGGGTTAAATATGCGGCTGTAACTCCTTGAACTGCTCTCCCGACAATAAAAGTTGCCACATTCAGTTGCAAAGCCGTTGATAATAGTTCAATTGCACCTTTAACGATACCTAAACCAGCAATAGTTTTTCCTAAAGATAGGGCTAATTCTTTACCCCTTTCCATGTTTAAATCACAACCATAAAGTCTGCCAATTTCCACTACCATTTGAGCATTAACGGCAGCAGTTGCGAGTAAATCTACTACAGGTAATGGTGTAACAGAAACTACACCTGCACCAATCCATTGATAACGTTCAACAATTTTATCAGCTTGACGACGACGCTGGGAGTCTATCAGTTTCCGAGCTTCTTCTCCTAAGCGCAGAGATTGCAAAAGAATATTATCTGCAACCAAATCTTCACCTTCGGCGCGTAAGATAGAAGCCATGCGTCGCAATAAGGGGATAATATCTGCTTCTGGCTGGAAGGTTTCACCGGTTTCTAATTTTGCTATTTGGGGGTTAGCAGCGATCGCTACAACATCATTAGTAGCAATAAAACCCCGTACCCGTTCCCGTAATCTCGCTAAGATCACTTCTGTATCAGTTTCAGTGTATAAATCTGTTTTATTCAGCACTAAAAGCGATCGCTTACCAATTTCCGCTAAACTCCGCAGTGGTTCATATTCAGAACGGCGTAAATCATTATCCACCACAAATAATAGTAAATCTGCTTCTGTGGCTAAAGCCCTAGCCAGTTGTTCCCGTTCTGTTCCCGCTACCCCTGGTTCTAAAATCCCTGGAGTATCGGTAATTAATATCTTGCGTTCCAAACCCTTTAACCGTAAACAATAGGTTTCTCCTACCTGAGTTGTCCCCATTGGGGCATTGACTTCACCGACTATCCGCCCCATAATGGCATTGACTAAGGAAGTTTTGCCCGCACTGCCTGTACCAAAGACAACAACTTGAATTTCCCCTCTCGCTAAATTCGCTTCAATTTCCCTGGTACGACTAAGTAAAGCTTGGCGTGTGACTTCATCTTGAATTTGGGCTACTTGTTGACGTACCGCTTGCAGAGTGGTAGAAGCTGCATCAGATTTAACAGCGGGAATTTGGGCGGAGGTAACTCGTTGACGTTGACGGCGGGATTTTTCCTCTCCCTTCCGCAACACTAATACATAATAAACAAAAGCAGCAATTAAACCACCAATCAATAAAATTAGCAGTAATAATAGTAAATTACCTAACAACGGTGAATAGGACAACTGCCAGTACAGCCGGGAGAGAGAATCAATTAGCCATAGGGTTAACGCCAAAATGACGATCAGGCCAACAATCAGTGTAACTATGCGAGACAAAGGCATGAATGATAAAATTTAGTACCTATATAGTGTTTTTTTGAGAGTAGAAAGTAGAAAGCAACAATTTTTGCTAAACTAAAATTCAGTTTGTGTGCAGTGTTCCCCTAATGACAGGCTATTAAATTCCGAATTTATTCCCTTAACCCAGCTAATGGGAAATTTAAAAGCCGAGTCACATTATGAACTTTATCCCTGAATTTAAACATTTTAGCTCTTTAGAAAAATTATTCCCTCGCTTGAGTATCAGAAAAAAAATTGTCTTGGGGTATACTCTTTCCCTGGGCATAGCAGTTTTAGGTACATTTGGGGGGTTATTAGTAGGCAATAGTTATTTTAAAACAGCCAAAAATCAGACAATTTTAGTCAGTGAAGAAGGTATTTTACTCAGTAATTTACAAGGGAGAATATTACAAATATTAGTTCATCAGCAAGAAATAATGGCCACCTTAGACCAACCAGCAAATTTACCAAAGGAAATTGCTGAGTTAAAAACAGACATAGATGAACTAGAAATTTTATTTAGGGAATTTCAAACCTTTGCCAAAAAACATCCAGAAGCTAATTTATCCAATTGGAGTAAAAAACATAAATCCGATGTTCAAATATATGTTAAATTAGTTAATGAGTTAGTTGAACAAAGTTCTAAATTAACCTTGGATTCTGAACAAATTACCGAAAAACAACAAGTAATTTTAGAATTTTATGGATTTGAAAATGTTGAAAAATTTTCGGACTTTATTCATAGTTTAGGAAACATAAGAGCAGCTATTAAACAAAATCAAGAACAAGCAAATTTATCTTACAATCACGCATTAACAGTACAATCTGTAATTATTATTGTGAGTATGGTAGTTTCCATGTTAATAGCTACTATCCTCGCATTATACACCAGTAAAATTATTACTCAACCTATTCTAAAAGTTACTAAAATTGCTCAAGAAGTTACCCAAGAAGCAAATTTCAATTTACAAATACCTATAACTAATCAAGATGAAATAGGTAATTTAACTAACTCCTTTAATCTGCTAATTCAACAGGTAAAACATCTTTTAGAAATACAAGAAGCCGAATCCCAAGCTAAACTAATTCAAAGTGAAAAAATGTCCAGCTTAGGAAGAATGTTAGCTGGTATTGCCCATGAAATCAATAATCCTATTAACTTTATTTCTGGTAATTTAGTTCATGCACATAACTATGTTAATGATTTATTTACTCTCTTAAAAACATACCAATCCGAAATTCCCGAACCACCATCACAAGTACAAGATGTAGCTGAAGAAATTGATTTGGAGTTTTTAGAAGAAGATATACCCAAACTATTACACTCTATGAAAATTGGTGCAGAACGGACTAAAGAAATTGTTCGTAGTTTAAAAGATTTTGTGCGTGTAGATGAGCAAGAATCACAATTATTAGATATCCATTCTTGCATGGAGAGTACATTATTAATCCTGAATAATCGGCTCAAAAATAAAATTAGTGTTGTCAGAAACTATGGAAAAATACCCCAAATTGATGGTTATACGGGATTGTTATATCAAGTTTTTATGAATCTTTTAAGTAATGCTATTGATGCTATAGAAGAAAAATCCCATCATCATCCAGAATTTTTACCAGCAATCAACATAATTACCGAACATCAAGACCATAATTGGGTAGTAATTAGAATTGCAGACAATGGATCAGGTATTTCTCCAGAAAATCAGCACAAAATATTTGAAAGCTTTTTCACCACTAAACCCAGAGGTGTTGGTACAGGTTTAGGTTTAGCAATTACCTATGAGATTGTCGTCAAAAAACATCAGGGAAAAATCAATTTTCATTCTGACTCAAATCAAGGAACAGAGTTTACCATATCTTTACCAATTTCTCGTTTATCAACATACAGTAAAATTCAGGAGTCAGGAGTCAGAATTGAAGAAGGAGTCAGGAGTCAGTAGCCTTACTCCTCAATTCTGCGGTAGTATTGATAATAAGAGACATTAAAAACAACAGGAAAAAATTAATGGGACTATTTGATCAAATTCTTGGCGCTGTTAGTAATTCCAATCAACCAGGTGGTTTGGATAACTTGATAAATATTGCCACCACAGTTAAACAATTAGGTAATGGCGTTGGTGCAGACTCCTCCACCATGCAATCAATTTTATCAGTAGTTGGTAAACAAGTACAATCATCTTTACAAGCAAAACAAGCCAGCGACGGAAGTGAATCCGTACAAGATTTAGTAAATCAATTTGCAGGAACTTCTCCTGATTCCCAAGCCGTAGATAGCCTATTTTCTCCAGATATCCAAGCAGAAGTAGCGGAAAATGCCGCCCAGGGTACTAGCTTAGATGTGAATACCATTCAGCAATTATTACCAACTTTAGTCCCTTTAATCTTGAGTTTCTTGCAATCTGGTGGTAATCCATTACTAAATCAATTTCTAGATGCTGACGGTGATGGTGATGTGGATATTGCTGACGCGATTAAATTAGCTAGTCGGTTTTTAAGAATTTAATAGTGGGTGCAAAAATCTCAGGTAAGAATCTACTCACAAATGATAATTTTAAGAATTGTAAACCGTTAATAATTGAGTTCATGAACGCAGCCGACGATAAAACAATAGTGCGCGAATACTTCAACTCCACAGGCTTTGATAGGTGGCAACGCATCTATGGTGATGGTGAAGTCAACAAAGTCCAGCTAGACATTCGCACTGGACATCAGCAAACTGTGGATAATGTCATCGGCTGGTTAAAAGCTGACAACAATTTACCATCATTATCAATTTGTGATGCTGGGTGTGGTGTGGGTAGTTTGAGTATTCCCCTGGCTATAGATGGTGCTAAAGTCTACGCCAGTGACATTTCCGCCAAAATGGTATCAGAAGCCCAGGATAGGGCTGTAATGGCTTTGTCAAATACCGTAAATCCCTCCTTTGCGGTACAGGATTTAGAATCTTTGAGTGGTAATTATCACACGGTCATCTGTTTAGATGTTCTGATTCATTACCCCCAAGAAAAAGCCGATGAAATGATTTCTCACCTGTGTTCTTTAGCACAATCAAGAGTTATTCTCAGCTTTGCCCCTAAAACCTGCTTTCTGACTATCCTCAAAAAAATCGGTACTTTCTTTCCAGGACCGAGTAAAACCACTCGCGCTTATTTACATCGTGAAGCTGATGTGATCAAAATCCTGCAAAAAAATGGCTTTTCAATCCAAAGAAAAGCTATGACACGGACAAAGTTCTACTTTTCCAGTTTACTAGAAGCAACTCGTACATCTGCTGAGTAAATATAGTATAATTGATACTTGATATTCCCGATTTCTGCAAGAAGTCGGGATTTTTGTGTATAAATTTACCAAAGATGTTGACACCCGCTAATTAATAATGTATCTTCAAAGTAGATACTTTAAACCAAGTTGTGAAGAACTTTCAATTAAAAAAATACCCAAAAATTTCTTGTGGTGCGGGTATCCTTGGACTGAGCCTGTCGAAGTCTTGCCCAGTAATTATACAGAAAATATAAAGTTTAGGCTTGTGGATTTCTAGGAAAATATTTGGAGATTTTATGACAACAGTTGTTGCTAAATGGGGAAATAGTTTAGCTATTCGGATTCCCAAATCGGTAGCTGAACAAGCACAAGTAACCGAAGGAATAAGTATAGAATTTACTGTGGAAGGTAACAGTATTATAATTACACCACAAAAACGAAAAAAATATACCCTTGATGAGTTGCTTGAAGGTATGACTTCTGAGCAATTTCATCCTGAATTTGCAACTGGAAACGCTGTGGGGAATGAAGATTGTTAGTTAATTCGTACTTTCCTAATAGGGGAGATATTGTCAAATTAGAATTTGGAAATGCACAGCAATTTACGGCTGATTCAATTAGGCGTGCATTTTTCCTCCAAGCTTCAGGAATGTCATTTGATGATATTGCTATGACATTAAACAATGAATTACAACAACAAGGGCGTGAACAAATCGGTTATCGTCCTGTTCTTGTTGTATCTCCAATCAAATATAATCGCATGGCTTCTTTGGTTCTAGTTTGTCCTATAACTAGCAATTCAAAAGGGCTTAATTTTGAAGTCCCCCTGATTGGGGAATTACAAACAAAAGGAGTTGTGTTAGCTGACCAAATTAAAACACTAGATTGGAGAGCTAGAAAAGTAAAATTTGTGGAAAGTGTTCCCCAAGATTTAATAGAAGAAGTACAAGCAAAGCTAGAAACATTAATTTTATAGCAGGAGTCAGCAGTAGGGTGGGTAATGCCCACCACCTCCACCAATTCTTATTCAAATAGTTCAAAATCTATCATTATTTAACCAGTAATAATAAACATGAATAATATCCCCAAAACTCAAGATTTATCTGGTCAAGAAATTTACCAAAAAATTGGTGACAACATTCAAAAAGTCATCAAAGGTCAATCTGTAGCTATCAGAAAATTGCTGTCTGCTTTTGCTAGTGGTGGCCACGTCCTCTTAGAAGACTATCCCGGAACTGGTAAAACCACCTTAGCAAAAGCCCTAGCATATTCTGTAGATGTCAATTTTAAACGGATTCAATTTACACCCGACCTTTTACCATCAGATATTTTGGGTGTTTCTATGTTAGACCCCAATGAACGCACTTTTCATTTTCATGAAGGGCCAATTTTTGCCAATATAGTCCTAGCTGACGAAATTAACCGCGCTTCACCCCGCACACAATCGGCATTATTAGAAGCCATGGCCGAATTTCAAGTAAGTGTGGACGGAAATCTGCGAAAACTTACAGATCCATTTTTTGTAATTGCTACCCAAAACCCCGTAGAATCTCGTGGTACATATCCCCTACCCGAAGCGCAAATGGATAGGTTTGCAATTCAATTTAGTTTGGGCTATATTTCACCTGAAGAAGAAGTTAAACTTCTTTCGGAACAAATTCAAGAACATCCCATTGATACTATTCAACCTTGTGTTGATTTCCAAGATATTATTACCTTAAAACAACAGGTTAAACAAATCAGAATTAGTGAGGAATTAAAACGTTATATTGTTGATATTATTAATGCTACTCGGACAGCAGAAAATGTTCAATTAGGTGCTAGTCCTAGAGCCTCTTTAACCTTAATGAAAATTGCTCAAGCTTTGGCTTTATTTGATGGATTTGAATTTGTCACCCCAGAACATATTCAAGAATTAGCAGTATCAGTAATTGCCCATCGTTTAGTTATGGAATCTCAAGCTAGGTTTTCGGGTACAACCGCTGAAAGTTTGGTAAAAGATATTCTCCAATCTGTTCCTGTTCCTACTTAATAAAATCGTCATTTCAGAAATTTAAATTTCATCTAAATCTGAATTTCATAAATTATCATGACACCTTTGCTTTATCGTTTATATCATTTCAGTTCTGCTATTCAATATAAACTGAAAAAAAGACTTACCATCAATGGTTTTGTTGTCCTCATATTTTTACTATTTTCCACAGCTTTAGGTTTAGATAGTAACCAAAGCATGACCTATCAAATATTTTCCTTGCTTCTAGCTATCGTAATTGTGTCTATAGTTGCTAGTTTATTATTTCGTTACCGATTTAATGCTACCCGCAGTTTACCGAAATTTGCCACAGTAGGAGTAAAATTAAAATACAGAATTGTTATTCATAATAAATCTCATAAAACTCAAACAAATTTAAAGATATTTGAGAATTTTGCTGATCCTCGTCCCACATTAAAAGAGTTTCTAGAAACTCCCGAACCTGGAAAAAAACAACGGAATTCTGTAGATCAGAGATTGGGATCTTATCGCTGGTTATGGTTAATTGATCGTCAACAATGTGGGAAAATTAAACCTATAGATTTACCTCCTCTTTTAGCTAATAGTAAAACCGAAGTAATTGGCGAAATTATGCCTACTCATCGGGGGATAATGAGGTTAGTAAGTATGACAATAGCCAAACCAGATCCTTTAGGTCTTTTTAATGGTTGTAAAACTATTGCTTTACCACAATCTTTATTAATATTACCGAAATTATATAATGTTCCTAGAATTCAACTTCCCGGTTTCAGAAAATATCAGTCGGGAGGAGTTACCTTAGCTTCATCTGTGGGAGATTCCGAAGAATTTCGCTCTTTAAGAGAATATCGTCCAGGAGATTCTTTGAGAAAAATTCATTGGAAAAGCTGGGCAAAAATTGGTAAACCAATAGTTAAAGAAGAACAAGATGAATTTTTTGTTAGACACGCTTTAATTTTAGATACATTTCAGGATTTTAAATATAGTCAAGTGTTAGAAGAAGCCATCTCAATAGCAGCTTCTTTAGCTTGTGAAGTGCAAACTCAAGAATCTTTATTAGATTTAATGTTTGTTGGCCATGAAGCTCATTGTTTTACTTTTGGGAGAGGAATTAGTCATACTGATAGAATGTTAGAAATTCTCGCTTCTGTGGGAGCGTGTCGAGATCAAGATTTTGCTTCTTTGATTCCTGTTGTCATGGAAAGAATATCTTTATTAAGTGGTTGTATTTGTATATTTATTTCTTGGGATGATCAAAGAAAAAAATTAGTTAATTATCTCAAAACTATGAAGATTAATATTTTAATTTTGCTAGTCATAGATCAAGAAGACAATTTTGATAAATTAGCTATAGAATCTATCCAAGATGATTTAGTAAGTTTGCATATTTTAAAGTCAGGAAAAATTGCAGAAGGATTAATGAAGATATGAAAATACCACCATTCCTGTTAGGTGCTGCGGTAATATTTTGGGGTTGGCAAACGGAATTATGGATTTTAGCTATACCTATAGCTATCAGCTTAGAAGCTTCCCCCTGGGTAAGTTCTCGGTGGGATTTTTCCCAGGAAGATTTTCTGCGAATTGCGAATTTATCTTTGATGATTTTATTATCTTTGTTTATTTATTTGTTGATTAATAATCGTTCTTTTTATCTAATTTACACTTTATTACAATGGTTGCCTATCGCGGGATTTCCATTAATTGCTGCTCAAATATACTCAGTTAATGGTGGCATTAATGTCAAAACAATGTTTTTACTATTTGATGATGCCAAAACCGGGGCAACTATTAATCGCTATAGTATTAATTTAACCTATCCTTATTTTTTTGCTTGTATTATCGCTGCTAGTAATGCCAATACTGAGGATATATGGTTTTATTTGGTCATGTTTATCATTACAGCAATTGCTCTTTCTTCAGTAAGGTCTAAAAGATATTCTCTGATAATTTGGTTGTGCTTAATGCTGACTGCTGGTAGCGGAGGATTTTTAGGACAAATGGCATTACAGCAACTGAATAAACAATTAGAAAATCAAGTTGTATCCTGGTTAAGTAATAATGCCGGACAAGAAGTAGATGCTACGAAAAAACAAACAAGTATGGGAGAAGTTGGCGCATTAAAACAGTCTAATGATATTATTTTTAGAGTCAATTCTCAAACTAAAAATAATTCTTCCTTATTGCTCAGACAAGCTACTTATAATAAATATCAATCTTCTGTTTGGATAGCTGTTAAACCTGATTTTACGGATGTTAAACCAGATAGTAATGGCACAACTTGGCAGTTAGGAAACAAAGCTGATAATAGTTCAATGATGACTATTTCGGGAAATTTTAATCAAGGACAAGGCTTATTAAAGCTTCCAAATGGAACATTTACAATTGATAATTTACCAGTTAGCCAAATGGAGAAAAATAAATATGGTACAATTAAAGTAGCAGGAAAAATAAATGATTTTGCCTATACAGTTAATTATAATGATCATCTCTCTTTTGATGGTTTACCAACAATAGATGATTTAAAAGTATCTCCGCAGGAAACAGCAGCAATTAATCAAATTGTTAGCAAATTGAATTTGCAAGATAAATCACCATCACAGGTGTTAAAGATCATTGAAAGATTCTTTCAAACTGATTTTACTTATTCTCTAAAATTAACAGAAAAAAATAAACAATTAACACCTTTATCAACTTTTTTATTACAAAATCGCTCTGGACATTGTGAATATTTTGCTTCTGCAACTACCTTAATTTTGCGGGCTGTGGGGATTCCAGCCCGTTATGCTGTGGGTTATTCGGTTCACGAATTTAGCAATTTAGAAAAACAGTATATTGTCCGTAATCGTCACGCCCATGCTTGGACATTAGTATATATTAATGGAAAATGGCAAGATTTTGATACTACACCTGCTGATTGGATAGGTATTGAAAATGCAACGGTTTCGCCATTTTCATCTATTACTGATTTCTGCTCTTTTCTGGGGTTTCAATTATCAGGATGGTTAAGAGCTATTTTCGGTAATAATATTTTTAAATATGGATGGTGGTTAATTTTCCCATTTATCTTTTTACGAACTTGGATGTCAGGAAAAAATAACAAAGTGCGACGGTTATCTACTCAGCAATTAGCGAGGGAAGAAATTAAAAAAGATGATGTAACTAAAAGGGATTCTGAATTTTATTTAATTGAAAAGGCTTTAAATGATTTAGGTTTAGTTCGTCACCCTGCTGAATCTTTCAAAAACTGGATGTATAGACTCAAAGAAGAACTTCCTACACCGGATTTAATTGATGGGTTAACATCAATCATTGAACTGCATTATCGAGAACGTTTTGATCCTCAAGGAATTAATGAGACTGAAAGAGCAAAATTAAAATCTGCGGTACAATTATGGCTAAGGACATATAGTAATGAAAAATAAATCATCAACAATTTGTAATATTAGTGGAAGCTTGATGGAAGTGAGGTTAAAATTACAGGCAATGTCTAAATCTGAATTAGAACTATGAAAACGGCTGAAAAACTGGCTGCTGGTTGGCTACTCACACTCGGATTCATGTTTTTAGCGATATCAGTATCAGAAGCAATAGATAAATCGGCTCAGTCAGGAGTAACGATATATCCTGTAGAGGGGGAACAGGTATTTTCACCTCCCAATGCGGCTCAGGAGACTAAAGATACTATTGTGGGAGGGATAATTTTTGGTGTTCCTAGCGCCATATTGGGGAGTTGGTTAGCATTAGGATTGTATAAACAAAGTCAACAAGAAAAAAAAGCATTAAAGCAACAAAACAGCGAACAATTACAAGCGCAATTTTATCAAATGTTATTACAAAATCAAGGACGAGTAACTTTGTTAAGTTTTGCAATGCAGTCTCAATTACCAGCAGCAGAAGCTAAACAATATTTAGATAAAAAAGCTAAAGAATTCAATGCGAATTTTCAAGTAACCGAAGAAGGGGCTGTATCATATCATTTTGATGTTTAATAGGTCACGCGATTTTGGATTTTGGATTTTGGATTTTGGATTGACTCCACCTTAAAGTCTGGAAGCTCGAAAATTTTGGATTTGGGATTTACGTTAGCGAAGCGTACGCAGCGCAGCGAGTATTTTTCCGTCCTGAAGGACGGAGGCCTGTACCCAATTTTTTTAATCTAAAATCTAAAATATAAAATCTAAAATTCCCGGTGAGATCAAAACTTGACCCGACGGTAAAAAATGCCTTTCACAATTTCCGCAGCCGTGACATAGAGTGCGACTATTGCCATTAAAATGAGTACAAAACTAACAGGTAAAGCCTGAAATCCCAGCAGAGATGCTAGGGGAGTATAGGGAATAATTAATGTAATTATAGCGATCGCCATTGTCGCACTAAACAAATATGGACTGGGTTTACTGTGAAAAATAGATTGACGAGTGCGAATTACTAACACAATCATAGATGCAGAAATTACCGATTCTATAAACCAACCCGTCCTAAATTGTGCTGGATCTGCGTGTAGTAAAAACAGCAATGCCCCAAAGGTGAGATAATCAAATACAGAACTCAATAACCCAAACACCAACATAAACTTACTTATAAAATGAATGTCCCATCTGCGGGGTTTGCTGACTAATTCCTGGTCTACTCTATCAGCAGCAATGGTCATTTCGGGAAAATCCGTGAGCAGGTTAGTTAGTAATATCTGCTTAGGTAATAATGGCAAAAAAGGCAACATTAAAGACACACCTGCCATGCTGAACATATTCCCAAAATTGGCACTAGTAGCCATAAATACATATTTCAGGGTATTGGCAAAAGTGGTTCTTCCGGCTTTGATTCCCCCCAATAACACATCTAAATCTTTCTGCATGAGGACAATATCAGCCGCTTCCTTAGCCACATCTACCGCAGTATCCACGGAAATACCCACATCCGCAGCGTAGAGGGCAGAAGCATCATTAATGCCATCACCCATATAGCCTACAACATTTCCGGCTTTCTTCAACGCCACAATAATCCGTTCTTTTTGGTTTGGTTCTATTTCTGCAAAGATGTTTACCTGATTTACCTGATTTACCAAAGCCGCATCACTAAGTTTTTGAATTTCAGATCCCGTCAATAGCTTAGTTTGCAATAGTCCTACCTGTTGACTAATACTAGCAGCAACGGCGTGACTATCACCAGTGATCATCTTTAAAGTAACGCCCAAATTTGCCAGATCAGTAATTGTAGCTTTGATGTCTGATTTCGGGGGATCATATAAAGTAAGATAGCCTAAAAAGGTAAAATTAATTTCATCTTTGAGAGTGATATGATCACTATTGACGGTACGATAGGCAACGCCCAAAGTCCGAAAACCTTGACTACCTAAATCTTCATATTTTTGCTGGATTTGTTGCCGCATTGGTTCAATATTCACTACTTGATTTTCTGCCTTTTCTACCGTAGTGCAGATATCGAGAATATTAGAAAGTGATCCTTTTGTAATCACCAGATGATCATTGTCTTTACTCAACAAAATACTCAGACGTTTGCGGTTAAAATCATAGGGAATTTCATCTATTTTTTTATATTGAGCAATATCAAAGGATTTATGATTGCGAATTGCTTCATCAATAGGATTAACATAACCTGATTCGGAAATAGCATTCAAATAAGCATAAAAAAGGACACGGTCACTTTCTTTACCGTCTACATCCAAAGCCGAACGAATTCGCACCACACCATCAGTTAAAGTCCCAGTTTTATCTGCACATAAAACATTCATACTCCCGAAGTTTTCTATGGCAGGTAATCTTTTCACAATTACCTGTTTCTTGACCATCAACTTCGCACCATGAGCTAGATTAATACTAATAATTGCTGGCAATAATTGGGGAGTAAGTCCTACAGCTAAAGCCAAGGAGAACATAAAAGAATCTAACACCGGACGCTGAAGATAGATATTAGCCGCAAAAATCAGGATTACTAATGTTAAAGTTACTTCCAAAAGGAAATAACCAAACTTACGAATCCCATTCTCAAATTCAGTTTCTGGGGGTCTAAATTTCAACCGTTCAGATACTTTACCAAATTCCGTAGCTTTGCCCGTATTCACAACCACAGCCTTAGCAGTACCACTCACTACATGAGTCCCCATGAATAAGCTGTTTGTGCGTTGTCCTAGCGCAGTTTCAGCAGGTAAAACCCCAGGTTCTTTAGCTACCGGATAAGTCTCTCCAGTCAAAGTTGCTTCATCCACAGATAGGGTTTGTGACTCTAAAACCAAACAATCTCCAGGAATACTATCACCAGCCGATAATAACACAATATCTCCCGGCATAACCTCATCTACTGGAACATCCTGGGTTTTACCATCTCGGAGGATACTCGCTTTTATTTCCACCAGTTCTAGAAGTTTCTGGACAGCATCAGCAGCACCTCTTTCTTGCCAAAAACCTAACAATCCACTTGCGAGAACAATTACTAGAATAATAACTGCATCAATAGCATCTCCAAGAAAACTGGAAAGGATGGCCGCTACAATTAAAATCAGAATAATCGGACTATTAAACTGATTTAAAAACAGAGTTAGAGTATGAGACTTTTGTTTTTGCTTGAGACTATTTGCACCGTATTTAATCAGCCTTTGTTTAGCATCCTCACTGCTTAAACCTTGGGGAGTTGACTGTAGTTGTGCAAGTACCTGATTAGCAGGTAAGTTCCAAAAATGAGATAATTGTGAATTCATCAATTAATATTTATTAAAAATAACTATAGGTTGGGTTAAGCAACAGCGCAACCCAACCAAATCCTAAAGGTGTTGGGTTTCCTTCGGTCAACCCAACCTACAAATCTTAATTAAGGACTACTTAAAAGTATTGCGAAGCTCTTCTTTCATTTGATTTGCTGGATCACGAGATTCGCTTTTTATGTCATTAGTTTTTCCGCTCGGTAGGTAATTAGGGTTGACAATACTATTATCCATTGCCTTTTCAGTTTTAGCTTCTATGTTTCTTTTCGTTGCCTTTAATCTTGGTTGCGAAGTTACATCTTTTATATCTTCAACTGCATTACGAACTTTGCTTTCGGCTTGCTTTGCTTTTCCCATAAATTGATCTTTTTTGTTTCCTGTAACCTTACCCACAGCTTCTTGGACTTTACCTTCAATATTCTTAGTTGTGGCCTCGACTCGATTCATACTAGCAATTTGAGTCTGAGCTAGACTATTATCAGCAGTAAAAGCTGTGAAAGTTCCCAGGAACAAAACTAAACCAACGATGATAAATAACTTGCGAAATTGTTGAAGTAAAATCATTGAATTTTCCTCACCTCATGTATAGGTTACTTTTTAATAAATAAATGCAATCGTTTATTGTTTTGGATTTGGTGTGGCTGTGGCAATTTTAACTGCAACTTTCACACTCTTAACACCCTTGATTTCTTTGGCAAGAGCATCAATTTTGTTAAGTTGATCTTGATTTTGGACAGTTCCAGCCACGACAATTGCCCCATCTTTAGCAGCAACCGTTAATTGACCGCTGGGAATATTAGCTTCTAGCTTAGAGCGAACTTCACTGGCCAGATCACTATTGGCGCGATTGGTACTTCCTCCACTGACGTTATTGCGTTGCTCACGGGCGCGAATATCTGCATTAAGTTGATCTCGACGGACTTGGCTAGTTGCATCTTTTTTATTCGCTAGAATTGTTTTGTCCGTGGGAACTTCGCCGGTTTTTTCCGTAGAATCCGGCGCACTGCTGCTAGTTTTAGCGTTATTGTCACAAGCAACTGTTCCCAGAAGTAAAATGCTACTGAGGACTAAAGGCGTAATTTTTTTCATAGTTCAAATCCTTGAAAATAGACCTGACAAACAAAAGCATTTGTGTACGGTCTAATTCATAATTTATGTTTACACACGAGAGACAACAGGAGCGGTATGACGGGTAATAGTTGGGCTTTCATAAACTTCCCATTCACGCATCCCTTTATGCCTGAAGATGGTTTCTGCTCGCAGGATTTCCGCCTCTGTCCCATCTACAATCACTAGATAATCGCCATCAACTACATAATCGTGATAGACTTGCGCCCGATGTTCGGGAATTCCTAAACCCACTAAACCGCCAATTAAACCGCCAACTGCTGCTCCAATCGCCCCACCGGCTAGAGTTGTAGCGATCGCTGTAGCTGCTGCCCCTGCTAACATAATTGGACCAATTCCCGGGATCGCTAACGTTCCTAACCCAATTAGCAATCCTGTCAACCCCCCAACTGCTCCTCCTGCCTCTATGCCAGTTTTTGTTCCTTCCTCTACACGAGTGGTTTCAACCCTTGTTTCCTGGCTAATTTCATGGGTTTCCGTTGGTTCTTGAACTCGTGTTTCACCAATTCGGTATCGCTGATTTAAGTCTTCCGTATGTTTAGCAATCACAGATACCTGATTCATGTCAAATCCGTTATCTCGCAGTTCATTTAGAGCATTTTCTACCTCTTCGTGGCTGGAAAACACTCCTACGGCTCGTTTATTATTAATTAAAGTCATTTTTTTATCCTCTCAAAAAGGGAATAAGTGGCAGATAACAAGGGTAATTAAGCATTAGCTGGAAAGATCACAAAAGCTTTATTTACCCCCGTTCCTGCCTGTTTAAACTACTCCATAATTTCTCTGGCTTGATCTTTCACATCTTCAACTGCGTGGCGAATTTTGGCTTCTGCTTGTTTTTCTTTGCCTTCTGCTTGAGTTTTTGGATCTCCAGTTAAATCACCTACGGCTTCTTGAACTTTACCTTCAATGTTTTTGGCAGTTGCCTTAGCTCTATTTTTCATACTCATAATCTACTCCTGATGGAAAATTTACTTGTGCAAAATGTCGGTTTTATCTTCTCTCGACATTGGGATGTTCTTGGGTGTCAACATCCAACTCTTCTCGACGCAGAGTTTCTTCTGCTTCTATCGTTTCGTGATCTACAACTTTATTGACTCTGACTTCTTCCCGGACGAAAGCTTCTTTATGAATGTCTGCTGTTTCCTCATAGAGTTCTATATGAGCCATTTGAGTTGTGCCAAAGCTATCAGTTCCCAGGGTAATTCTTTCTCCAGCCCCTGTAGGCGTTACTCGTTCAATGACAACTCGTTCTTTATCTATTGGGACTGAGACCTGAGCCTTTTCCGTTTCTGTGTGTTTAGCAACAGTAACTTCTCCTGTCTTAGCGCGGACTTTGTTAGCAATTAATCGTTCTTGATATAGTTTGAAAGTCTGATGATCTTGATCATTGAGTGCATATAAAGCAGGTTCTTGTTGATAGTCATAGCCATTACCGTTACCAGATTTTCTCGGTGGGGCTATAGGAGCTACCATCGTCCCTCCACTAGGTCTAGAACTAGCTGTATCCACAGAACCAGAACTTTCTAAAAATGCTTCCGAACGATATACTCCCCTAACTTGTTCTTCATAGTTATAATCAATTTCTTTGTGTTCGTTAAATTCGGGTAAATTCTCTGCTTGTTGTTTGGTCATTCCCACGGTATAAATCCGTTCAGAGGTATGATCAATGCGCGAACGACCAACGGGTAACAAAACTTTTTTCCCGAAAATCCATAAGCCTAAGTCAACTACAAAATACCGGAAATGTCCTTGTTCGTCTACTAAAATATCACTGACTGTGCCAATCTTTTCGTCTACAGTGGTATAGACACCCATGCCTTTGATATCTTTGCCTTCAAAACTTTCCCGATAGTTCGGATCAAATTCCTTGATTTTCAAAAGAGACATAGTGTTTTCCTCTTCACTTTGTTATAGAGGTGGCAGATGATAGGTTTGAAAGTCTTTTTGTTTCTAAGCTTCATTACCAGTTGATGTTATCAACTGCCAATGCAATTGTGAAGTTCAGTTCAAATAGATTATTCTCAACATTAGAACCTGGTACAACTGAGTTTTTAGTTTTTAGTTTTTCTGTTCTAATATCTACACATTAAATATTTTTCCGATGAATACCGTCCATCAAAGGGTTGATTATGCTTATATCCCACAAGAGGGAGATTCTCAACCAAGTAGATGTAGTATGTAAAAATAAATACAACATTCACATCCTTAAAATATTCTATAAATGTTTTAGAGGGTGTTTGAAAAGTTTCCGGCGATTATAAATCGCTACTACACAAACAAAGTCCACCTGCGTGGACTATAGCAACGGACAAGGTGATTAGGACATCAATTGATCATGAAACGCCGACTATAACAGGGTTTTACTCCTGACTCGGTGACTCGGTGACTCCTGACTCGGTGACTCGGTGACTCCTGCTATATGTTAATCATCTCAAAATTACTCTTGGGGAAAATCGCAAATAATACACTCAGTGTCCAAAAATTGCACTAAAATCACTACGACGGTAATCTTTGGGTGTGAGGTTTGAGGTATTTTTAAGTCAGCTTGACGATAAAATTAATCCACTTCCTGCGGCCTTTAGGCTTACCGTGCTAAAAAATTAGAGAGTTAATCTATGTTTCAGTTATTAAGCCGAGTTTTGCTATGGCTGCTTATTGGTGTTGTAGCCTACTCTTTGTTTCAAAGATTCTATCCTACAGGAACTTTTGTAGGTAGATTCCTTTTAGGGCTTGTCATAGTTGTTTTAGCTTTGGCATTTCTCAATCCTAGTGAACCAGCGGTGTCTTCCTTGTGGCGGTTTATATCCTTTCCACTCAAGCCCTTGGGTGCTTCAGTTTTAATGTTGTGTGTAGCTGCTCAAAAAATCAAAGGAGGTGGGATAGAGAAGCCAGGAGGTTTATTATTAGGATGGGCTTTGACGCTTTTAATCCTATCCAGTACACCAGCGATCGCTTACTTCCTAGTCAGATCACCAATTGCTACGGTTGGCGGTATCCACTTCGATCAGCAAACTGCTTCATCTACCTTAGTGGCTTTGGGTTCAGCAAACAATAGTTTTACAATCTCAGATATCCAGCAAGATATCATCCCACATCAGGAAGAGATAAATTCTTCAACGATAGCCTTTAATAGTCTCAATGTGAATATCCCTTCCTATCTACTCCAAAATCCTCAAGAAATCAGGACACGGGGATTACGGGTAGAAGACTTTGTTCCTAATGCAGAAACTCTGCAATTGACTACCCAAGTATGGGAAAGTTATCTCAACCAGATTTACGTTTTCTTGCGTGGTCGCGTGTAATCAAATTCGACTGGGGACTTGGAAGAGGCAGGGGGCAGGGGGCAGGGGGCAGGGGGCAGGGGGCAGGGGGCAGGGAGCAGGGAGCAGGGAGAAATTTCTTAGTTACTTCTTCTTTCTCCTGACTCGGTGAATACTACTGTAATTACCCATTACTAAAAAGTTACATAATTGCTGGCATGGCCAAATCTCACAGACTTGCTAAAATTGCCAATTATTTACGCCCCCATTGGCGCGAAACTATATTGGGTATTATTGCCTTATTCGTTGTCAATGGGCTAGGTGTCTATATCCCTTTGTTAATTCGCTCTGGGGTAGATACTCTTTCTAAGAGTTTTAAGTTTAATCAGGTTGTACATTATGTAGTCATCATCGCTCTACTTAGTTCTGCTATGTGGATGATGCGAATGGCTTCTCGGATTTGGATTTTTGGTGTGGGACGACAGGTAGAATTTGACCTGAAACAGCGGATTTTTCAACACTTGCTGCAATTAGATCCTGCCTATTTTACGGTTAATACTCCTGGGGATTTAATTAGTCGCGCTACTAGTGATGTAGATAATATTCGCCGCTTGCTAGGTTTTGCTGTTTTGAGTTTGGCAAATACGCTATTTGCCTATACTCTGACATTACCAGTCATGTTGTCTCTGAGCGTGGAGCTAACATTGGCATCACTAGCAGTTTATCCGTTGATGTTTCTGATGGTGCATTTGTTTAGCGATCGCTTGCGTAATGAACAAACCGCTGTCCAAGAGCAACTTTCAGAGATAAGTGAACTGGTGCGGGAGGATATTAGCGGTATGGCGCTGATTAAAATTTACGCCCAAGAAGAAAATGAGCGTCAAGCTTTTAATCAGAAAAATGAACAGCTATTAGCCGCTAACCTCAAACTAGCTAAAAGTCGCAATACCTTATTTCCGCTCATTGGTGGGTTAGCAAATCTCAGTTCGTTGATCATTATCTATTTAGGTACAGCCCGAATATCTGCTGGAACTCTTGCCATTGGGGATTTTCTGGCGCTGCTAATTTATGTAGAGCGTTTAGTTTTTCCTACCGCTTTGTTAGGATTTACCATTACTGCTTACCAACGAGGTGAAGTTAGTATTGACCGCTTAGAAACTATTCTCAGTGTAACTCCGAAAATTCAAGATGCACCAGATGCTATCCATTTTCAGGTAAGTCAACTCAAAGGGGAATTAGCAGCGGTGAATTTTAGTTACACTTACCCCGGCGTAAATACCCCCGCTTTAGATCATCTTAATTTTACTATTTCCCCTGGGGAAGTGGTGGCCATTGTTGGTCCCATTGGTGCGGGAAAATCAACCTTAGCCAATGCTATTCCTCGGTTATTGGATATTCAACCAGGACAGTTGTTTTTAGATGGCTTAGATATTACTAAACTAGCTGTGAGTGATTTACGAGGAGCGATCGCTTACGTACCTCAAGATAGCTTTTTATTCAGTACCACAGTCAAAAATAATATCCGTTATGGTGATCCCATTACCTCCGAGGAAGATGTGGCTTACGCCGCAAAAATGGCGCAAATTGATGCGGAAATTCAGAATTTTCCCCAACAGTATGAAACCTTGGTAGGTGAGCGTGGTATTACCCTTTCTGGTGGACAACGACAACGGACAGCTTTAGCAAGAGCAATGTTAATTGATGCCCCTATCTTGCTGTTAGATGATGCCCTTTCCAGTGTGGATAATCAAACTGCTACACAAATACTAACTAATCTTTCTCAGGGGACAAAAAGAAAAACTGTAATTTTCATTACTCACCAACTTTCCGCCGCTGCCACATCTGACCGCATTTTGGTGATGGATCAGGGTAAAATTGTCCAAATTGGTCATCACTCAGAATTAGTAGCACAGCCTGGACTTTACAAAACTTTGTGGAATCAGCATCAAGTAGAAGAACTATTGCGTTGAACCAAAATGGATTAATTTTTGTAATAATTAGCAGTAATATTAATTACCAACAAAACTAATTTGACATAATCTAAAGATGTTTAAAAATTCACCATCAGTAGGTTCTGAGTCCAGTAATTTACCCACATTTAAACAGCAACGTCTTCTAGGAGCGATCGCTATTTTAATGGTAATTAGTTTGCTGACTTCAGCAGGTGGCTCACCCATTGAACACAATGTTTCTACCACCTGGGAAGGGTTTATTTGGGGCATAGCCGATCCAGTGATTAGTTTAGATCGTTTTGCAGGTATTATTGCACTGGGTTTATGCTCCGCTAGATTTGTCCGTGGTAGTTGGTTAAATGTAACTTTCGTAATAGCTGCTATCTGTGGACAACTAATTAATTTGTCTCCAGTTATGTTACCCACACCAGCAATAGCTATTGCTATTTCTATTATTACTTTAGGTGTAATGTTAGTTACACAAATTCCCCTGAATTGGTTAGCGATCGCTGTATTAACTGCGACTGCTGGCATATTTCAAGGTTACGCTGATGCCGCGCATATTATTGGTGCGGAAATATTGACTGTAATTACTTATGTGATTGGTGTTACTCTGTCTCAATCAATAATTATCATCAGTGCCAGAGAAATAGGTGTAACTTTTGGCATCAATGAATTTAACCAGATATTACCTAAAATCATCAGATTTGCTGGTTTAGTTTTCTGTGCAATTGGTATCGTATTTTTGGGATACTCAATAATTTAATCGAGTTAATCGAGGGATTGGGGAATAGGTATTGGGATTGTTAATTACGAATTAAAAATTACATTGGCGTAACTTAGTGAAAGAATTATTACAAATTGCGTTGGTTTAGCCTACCGGAAGCATGATTATGAATTACTTTATTTATTAGTAATGCTGATTATGAAACTATTGGATGAATATTTAGGAATATTAGTGTGATGATTTTTTCCCAAGATTGGAGCAGGCCAGAAATGATTGCAACTGGAGTAGAAGCAAAAATCAATCGCTTAGAATCTATTGTTGAACAAATTGGAGATGCTGTACTCTCCACAACAGAGACAATTGAACGTCTGGCTCAAAGAGTTGATGCACTGAGTGTACAAATAGAAGCCCAAGGAAAACAAGTACAGCAGCAAGGGTATCAAATTTTTGCTTTGTGTGATGCTGTCCAAAGTTTGGCTGACTCTCAGAAGGATTCTATGGAACAAATCACTCAATTATCACAAACCTTAGATGGGCTGGTATCTTTATTGCAAAATGAATAATTATGGAACAGGAGTCACCGAGTCAGGAGGAAGAAGAATAATCTAGAACCTGAATCAGCAAGCTCTAATTACCTCAAACCTTTAACTTTGTTACCGCAATTTTGCCAGAAAAACATATATCAACATCACTATTAGGAGTCCGTTCTCGTTTACCATATTCTCCTATGTAGTAAAAATCATCACCTTCTATTCGATAATTAACAGGTAAAGGTTTTGTACATGATTGACAAAATACCACTTCTGGATCTGCTTGTTGCGGTAACAGGTGCGGTAAATTGACATTCCAAAAACATCCAGGTTCTAGGGGAAGTTCCATCAAATTATCTAACAATGCAGATGTCCACCTAATAGCCGCATCCCAATCATAATCACGTTTACCTTGACGATATTGAGAAACTGCAATTCCGGGAATCCCGTGCATTGCAGCTTCTCTGACAGCAGCGACAGTCCCCGAAATATAAGCATCTACTCCCAAGTTTCCCCCAGCATTAATCCCGGAAATCACATACTTGACATTTGGAGTAATATGTGATATAGCAACTCGGATACAATCAGCCGGAGTTCCCGCTATTGCATATTCAAAATCAGAACGACGTTGCAGATTAATCGGTTGATGGGTAGTAACTTGATGTCCACAGCCTGATTGATGGGTTTGTGGTGCAGCAATAATTACCGATTTACTATTTACTGCTTTAAACAAAGCTGCAATCCCTGGTGCTTCTATACCGTCGTCATTGGTGATAATTATCGTCATGCTATATTTTTTAATGCTTATTATATCTGTTTAGGTTAGTAATTACTAGAATTCTTCTTTGTGATTTTTCTGGTATAGCCTACCAGACTAAATCATAAGAATATTTTACTAAGGCCATTATGGTTGTATACTAGGGATAGATGCAAAAACAGTTATATGATCAGGGTTTATCTAGACACCAGTATTTATAATCGTCCATTTGACGATCAAACACAGCCTAAAATATTTCTAGAAACACAGGCGGTAATTTTAATTTTACAAATGGTAGAAGTTCAATTCCTAGAATTAGTGAGTTCTTCAGTTCTAGAATATGAAAATAGCCGTAACCCTTTCACCCTGAATCAGCAATCAATGGCTCGATATTTACAAATAGCCTCATTAAGAGTATTAGTAGACGAAAATATTAGAACCAGAGCCAAGCAATTAGAAAAACAAGGCATTAAACCGATTGATGCACTTCATGTAGCTTGTGCAGAAGCATCTCAAAGTGATTACTTGATCACTTGTGATAGAAGATTAATTAATCGTTGTCAAGATTTATTACTCAAAGTAATTAACCCAACAGATTTGATTTTGGAGATGGAAGATGACTATTAAAGTTATTAACGAACAACAAAATTTACAAGAAGTGATGCAGGTTTTGCTTGCTCACCTAGAACCAGCAAAAGTAATGAAATTTTGGGCGGCTTGTAAAATAGGTGAAGGTGATTATTTACAACTTAAAGAAAGCCTATTTTCTGAAGAAACAGTTGATAGCTTATATACAAAAATTCAAGAATATCAAGAGTCTACTGGTAAATAATCAAAGGTTATAAATAAACTTACGGCTTTGAACAAAGCGGCTATTCCTGGTGCGTCAATACCATCGTCATTGGTAATAATTATAGTCATATATATAACTCATATTTGATTTTGAAACTGTACGTAGGGTGGGCAATGCCCACCGTAGGCAGATTTTTGCGCTCAATCTCACCCTACTGCTAAATAAATGTAACGTAATTTCAGTAATTTTAATATATTTTTATTTCTAAGTGTGATTTAATGAAATTGGTTGAGTAGCTTAGTATAAATATCGTTAGGGTGTCGAGATGGGGCAGTTCTCAGACTGGATGATAGTTGGTGCTTTTACCTTTGGTGTTGGTATCACTGGTTCTTTGATGCTGCAAACACTCATGAATTGTCTAAGTTGGCAGTATATTGAAATTATACTTGTAGTGTAATATAGTTTATAGCGCGTTTTTTAGTGGTTCATCTTCATTATTGCAATTATAAAAAAATCAGTATGTCTAATGTAATCGGTGAAATTATTGGTGGTCAGTACGATATCCAAACTAAACTCGGACAAGGTGGTAGTGGAGTAGTCTATTTAGCGAAAAAATTAGGTACTAATGAGCGTTATGCTATTAAAACTCTTTCTACCGATGAAGATAACGCAATTAAATTGTTAGAAAGAGAAACAGAAACTTTAAAACGGTTTAATCATCCTAATATTGTTAGATTTATTGAACAAGGTTATGAAACCCGTCATAAGCTGGTTTATTTGGTATTAGAGTATTTAGATGGTCAAGATATTAAAACTTATTTTGATAGTGGCATTGATTTAAAGACAAAATTAAATCTATTTAAACAAATTATTGATGGAATTAGTCATGCTCATTCTAAAAATATAATTCACAGAGATATTAAACCAGACAATATTAAAATTGTAGCTACTGATGAACAACCTCAAGCAAAGGTTTTAGATTTCGGTATAGCCATTATTACCACTACTATTTTAACTAATACAATTAGAAGTTATCATACACCTTTATTTTCTGCTCCTGAGCAAATTAATTTAGAAAAGGTTTCTAGAGATTCTGATATTTATTCTTTAGGAATGACATTTCTATATTTATTATCAACTCAAGAAGCTAGAATTACTTTTCAAGATGAAAGAGACAAAACCGTACTTTATCAATCTACTCAGTCAATTTTAAATGGTGCTGGCAATTTTAGCAATTTAATAGAAACTTTAAAAAATGCTACACATAAAGATCGTGAAAATCGTCCTAAACTTGATGAACTTAGAAAAGTTATTTCTGATTTTCAGGAAGAACTAACACAGTCAATTAGGATCATTTTTAATATTACTCGTAAAGCAGAACAAGAAATTAATGATAAATATAACTTTCAAAATAACATTTTAGAAATTAAAAAGCATATTGAATCTTTATTCCAAGAAAACTCCAATTTAGTACACATCAAAAAAAGTCCAGATCAATATCAGCGAGATGAAAATAGACTAACAATTGATATAGGTTTAGAGAATTCATCTAAATTCTATCGTGGATTTATTAATTTAGATAATCATAACTCTACCCAAATAACCGTATTACATGAAAGTTCTTTACCTCCTAATATACAAGAACAGATATTTGAAAATGGATTATATGTAAAAGTTCATCCCATTATTGAGGTAGGGGCTGGATTAAAAAGAAAAACAGACTTATCTGAATTAATTAAACAGATTTTACAAAAAGAGCAGCAAGTTAAAAATGAAATAAAAAATAATAAAGATTTAGCAGCAACGTTTGAACAATGGCAATCGGTAATTGATATTGAAAAACAAATAATCAGCGATAAAAAATCCGTCTTTGAATATAGGGAAAAATATTATGATCAGCAAAGACAAATTTTGATTTTATCCTTAACAAAACCTATTTCAATGGAAGATTTTGATAAAGTCACATCTCCACCTTTGCCTATTACCATTTCTATCAGAAATAACTCACCCTCCATTAAACAAAAAGAAAAGCAGTGGGCGATTGGAGATATTATTGATGGTGATAAATCCAGCAATGGAGAATTAATTGAAAAATTACATATTAGTATAGGAGACTTTTGCGCTCCTGAAATCATAGAATCTATCTTAGAAAAAGGAAAAATCGAAACTAATTTCAAAGCACAAGAATCTGAAATTGAAAAACGGCGTAAAGCTTTAAGAGAAATTAGATATGGAGATTGTGAAAATACAACCTTATCTACTGTAATAGCTGAACCATCTAATGTTAAACCAATAGAAGCTAGTTTCATTCATCAATTTTTCAATCAACAGTTAGATGATTCACAGCAAAAAGCAGTCTGTAAAGCCTTAGCTACTGAAGATATTTTTCTAATTCAAGGACCACCAGGTACAGGTAAAACTTCTGTAATTACAGAAATTATCTTGCAAATTCTGGATAAGTATCCTAATGATAAAATTTTGATTTCTTCTCAGTCTAATGTAGCGGTAGATAATGTTTTAACTAGACTTTCTCGTGTTGAAGATAAAAAAATTATATGTATTAGAATTGGTAGAGAAGAAAAGATAGAAGAAGAAGCTAGACAATTTGAAATTGAGAAAGCTATTATTAATTGGCAAGATTCAATACGTTCTAAATCTTTAACTTATTGGCAAGAATATCAGGAACAAAATCAGCAAATGTTATCAGGAGTTAAAAAGATTGCTCATTTAGAAGATGTGAAAAGCAAAAATCAAGAATTACAAGTCTTATCTAAGAAACTAACTCAAATAATTACGAGATTTAATTCTGAGTTGATTATACATAAAGATAATTTAGCATCTATAGAATTCTCTGACATTGCCTTAGAATTAATCTCTGAAAAACTAGAACTGGAACAAAAAATATTAAAATCATTAGAAACATATACCACAAAGTTTGGTATAGAGTATCCAGAGCAAAAGCATCTGTCAAATTGGATTAATGAAGAATCTAAAGTATTGCAGAGTATCTTAGGTGATAATCAAGAAAATTATGAAAAGTTTATTAGATTGCAAAATTTAAACCAAGAATGGAACGAAAAACTTAAAAGAAAACAGAAAGATTTAGAATCCCTATTTATAGATGAAATAAATGTTGTTGGTGCAACTTGTTTAGGAGTAGCAAGATTTAAAGATCGTAATTTTGATTGGGTAATTGTTGATGAAGCTGGTAGATCTACTGCTCCTGAAACATTTGTACCAATGTCAAAAGGGAAGAAAATAATTTTAGTTGGTGATCATAAACAACTACCTCCAATTATTGATCAAGAATTACAAGCAAGAGCTTTAAGTGAAAAAGAAATTGAAAAAATAATTCTTGAAAGAAGTTTATTTGAATACCTTCATGAAAAACTACCTAAAACAAATAAAATAACTCTGAATAATCAATATAGAATGCACCCTCATATTGGTGATTTAGTTAGTACATTATTCTATGATAGTCAAGTTGCTAGTAATCTTGTCAATGTCCAACAAAAAGAGCATAATCTAACACTGTTTGATAAAAGTATTTACTGGATATCAACTAGTGATGTACCAGAAGAAAAATCTCAAGAAAGAGAAAATGGAAAAAGCCGAAGTAATCCTTATGAAGCAAAAGTGATCAAAGCAGTTTTACTAAAAATTCAAGAAAACTGTGAATCAAATAATTTATCCAAAGAAGTCGGTGTTATTTCAGCCTATCGCTCACAAATTAGTATTTTAGAATCTGCAATTGCTCCTAATGATAAACAGTTGTGGAAAAATTTACATATCATTATTCATACAGTTGATGCTTTTCAAGGGGGAGAATGTGATATTATTATTTATGATTTAGTCAGAAGTAATCCAAATAAAAAACTAGGTTTTACTTCTGATGATCGCAGATTAAATGTTGCTTTATCTCGTGCTAAACAGCTATTAATTATAGTTGGTAACGATAATATGGCTTATCAAGGGAGAACTCCTAATCATATTTCTAATCCTTTTAAACCATTAATAGAATATATTGATAGTAGTGAGTTTTGTTCTCGATCAAAATCTAGTGATTTTATTTTGTAATGAGGTTTAATTATGGCTGATCAAATTAGAGATTTTGAAAACAAGATTCGTAAATATCACTCACTTCCTGAAGCAATAGTAATTGATTGCAAATCTGTTGGTTATCCGTTTTATGTGCTAAAAAATATTGATATAACTTACTTAGAAAATAGAGATTTAGAATTATTGGAAGAATTCATTATGAAATGTATTGCTAATGGGTTCAATAAACTAGCAGAAATTTCTGGTTTTATAGGAATGGATAACCATGTCATCGAAAAAGTATTATCAAAATTAATTTCAACCGATTTAATTACAAGAGAAGATGGTTTTAAATTAACACAAAATGGATTAGATGCTTTACAACAGCAAACGGTTTTAGCACCAGTTTCAGATACCAAAACTTTCTATCTAGATGGTTTAAATGGCAAGTTAATAGATAATTTTTATCTGAGTAAATTTGATGTAAAAAAATATCAAAATAGTTCTATTGAGAAAATAATAAAAAGGCCAAGAAAAGATCACATAGAAGATATTATTGATTATTATCAAGATATTGAAAAATTTTTACAAACTCCCAAGAATCCTAATATTGAATTAATACAGGTTAATAAAATAGAAAAAATATATCCTGAATGGCATGAAGTATTGTTAGTTTTATATAAAAGTAATCCTAATGATAGTGAAATAGAATATGAGATTTTTTCTAGAGACTCTATTCAAAAAGACTATAGAGAAACTATAGAAAAATTATATGGTGAAGGTAAAAAAATACTTGATCCTATTTTTCAGGATATGAAACAAGATAATACTTCTAATCAATCCTTTAGCGAAATTATTAGTAGTATTAATGATGAAGATGTTAAAAATGTAGAACAAATAACTGCAAGAATTAGTTCTCTTAATGATCCTGATTCTTTTACAGATAATAAAAATAATTCTGTCAAAGAAGAAAAACAAAAACTTAAACAACAATTAGAACACATAAAGAATCAAACTAGAATATCAGAAGTAATTCATACTTGTGAACTTCGGGAATATCTTTTCAAGGCTCTAAAACAGGCAAAAAACAGAGTAATGATAGTTTCTCCCTGGATTAAAAGTAATGTAGTTAATCAAGAATTTTTATCAGCTTTAGAAGAAACATTAAAACGAAAAGTCCAAATTCATATCATATATGGGTATAAGGAAACTCCGGGAAGTATGAAAAATGATAGCTGGTCAATTAAGCAATTAGAAAATTTAATGCACAATTATAAAAATTTGAAGTTTCAAAAAACTACAAATAGTCATCGTAAGCAAATAGTTTGTGATGATAAGTTTGCAATAGTCACCAGCTTTAATTTTTTATCATTTAGAGCAGATCCTAATTTAACTTATAGAGATGAACTAGGAGTAATTTTAAGGGATAAACAAACAATTGAAGATTTATTTGAAAGTGCTATAAGTTTAATTAACTGAAAAAGCATTATATTTAGGAGTTCAATCTCTTATGGATACTCAAAAAAGACTTTTTGTAAAAATAGCGATCTGCTTGCAGCAGCGCTTCGCTATCGCTATTCCATAGGGTAGGTTAACCGCATTTATGCTAAGATGCCATTACTACACTCTGTAAGGAGTTTTCTGTATGGCTAACGTTACTTACGATGAAATTTTTGGAGCAGTATTAACTTTACCTCCTCTATACAGAGCGATGCTTGCTGAACATCTTCTCAAAAGTCTTGATGAAAAGGAGCAAATTCAACTGGCTACACAGTTATTGCAACGGGTAGAAGTAAAGATTAATAAAGAACCTCAGTCTATGCCAAATAAAGGATTACGACAGCCAGGACTCGGTTTAGGTTCTTGTATATTCAATGATGACTTTGATGATCCACTACCTGATGAGTTTTGGCTTGGTGAAACATGAAATTACTATTCGATACTCACACTTTTATGTGGTGGCATAGCGAACCAGATCGTATACCTAGAGACACACTGACATTACTTCAAAATCCCAATCATGAGTTACTTCTAAGCATAGTCAGCCTATGGGAAATGCAAATCAAAATTCAGTTAGGAAAACTAACCCTTAGAGATGATTTAGAACTTATGTTAAAGACTCAGCAGGAACAAAATAATATTACTTTAATATCTATAACATTTCTCCATATTCTGGAACTAAAAAACTTACCTCTACACCACAAAGATCCATTTGATAGACTTCTAATAGCTCAATCTAAAGTTGAAAATGCAACATTAATTAGTCGAGACTCAGTTTTCCAAAACTATGACTGTCCTGTAATTTGGTAATCACTAACTCTTTGTTAGTTCCTGACTTTCCTAAACAAATTAAACGATAGATAAAGCTGAATACTGAATTTGCTATATATCACTTTTAACCTACAGTCCACCAGGCTAAAGCATAAGGTTGAATAGCTTCATTAACCTGCTTCTTGAATTGCACCCGTATTTTATAATTACCATTAGCAGTAACCGGACAAAAAATATGTTCCACACTATCAACCTCACTCACAGAATCACAAACAACAACTTCATTATCCTTAACTAAATAAACATCAAGATTATTTAATCCTTTATCTATAAATGTTTCTCCTATATCATATTCCTGATTATTATTTTTATCATCCAACTCCACCAAACGATCCCAAATTAAAGTAATAGCCACAAAACTATTTTGTTTCAAACCTTTTTGCAAACCATATTCCCTAGAAGAATTAGCATTAACAATACCATAATCCCAACCAATAGGCGGCACGGTTGCAGTAGGTTTCCATTCACCACCATTCAATTGTTGATAAGCTCGAAAAGCATTTAAATGACCTGCTCCCATTTGAGCATCTAGAGGAATTTTGTGATTTTTATAAGCGTCCGTTGCTAACCAATCTTGATTTTGTTTATCAATTAAAGTCCTCGTCATTCCCAACCGTAAACCATCACCACTGTCCTTTATTTTGTCCGCCGAATTGAGTAATATTGCTTTCATGACTTGATGACGACGAGCATCAATAGTCCAATTTGGTTGTTTAGTTCGTAACTGTCTATCCACAAATTCCTGTAATAATGCCACCGTACCTGTAACTTGTGGTGCGGCAAAACTCGTACCTGTAGATTTATTTAATTTACCATCAGGATTAAGTAAAGGAATATTCGTACCAGGAGCAACTAAACTAATTGCACTTCTGCCACCAATATTAAATTCTTTCCCTGCTAAACGATTTTCTATACCTTGATTAATACTCGCCAAATTAGAAACGTGAACTTTATTAAAAATTCCTTCTCGTTCCGATGAAAAAGCCACATTAATTGCGTTAAAATTATCTGTAGGAATGGGAATCCCGCCTTTGCCTTGATTGCCCGCAATGGAATAGACAACATCATGAACACGACTAGACCAGTCAATACATAATGTTAATAAAGCATTACCATCTAACATAGCTTCTGGTCGGGGATCACGTTCTAGCGGTTCACCAAAACTAAAATTAATCGCCCGCACATCACCACCATTTTGTAATGCAATGTGTTGTGCAGATAAACACTCCTCTGGTTGACCAATTTTTTTTACAGATCCGACAGCAGAAGAATATAAACGGGCATTTGGTGCGACACCAGGAAAAGCCTTATCTTGACTCACCATGACACCAGAAACATTATAGGCATGAGGATCAACACCAACATTCGACTGAGCGGGGATATCCCGTGAAAACACGGCAAATGGCGATACAGCCCGATTTTTAGATACGGCTTTATCCCAGCCAAACATCCCCGGACGACCAATTTCGACTTGACCAATGGCAATTTTCCGCCCAGTCAAATTATAGGGAGCTTGTTGTAGTTTCAGCGCATCAATGCCGTTAGCACCTAAAAAATTGGCAAACTTCACCCCAGCAAAGACGGGTACAGTCAAGCAAGAAAAACCTAAACTCCAAAAAATTAGCCAATTTCTGTTCATATTTTTAGGTAACAGGGAGAAGTTTTCTGGAAAATTGGAATTTTGAATTAATTTTTAATAATTTCTCCATATTTTGTTACAATGCTTACAGACGAAGACGCTTAAAACCCACTAGCCATGACCCAAAATTCATCTCAAAAGCCTATAGTTATCGCTCCATCTATCCTATCAGCAGATTTTAGCCGTCTGGGTGACGATATTCGCGCCGTAGACAAAGCGGGAGCAGATTGGATTCACGTTGATGTAATGGACGGACGTTTTGTTCCTAATATTACAATAGGTCCCCTGATTGTGGAGGCGATTCGTCCAGTTACAACCAAACCACTGGATGTCCACTTGATGATTGTGGAACCAGAAAAGTATGTAGAAGGTTTTGCTAAAGCTGGCGCTGATATTATTTCCGTCCACGCAGAACATAACGCATCTCCTCACCTGCACCGCACCCTGGGACAAATCAGAGAACTCGGTAAGAAAGCTGGAGTTGTACTCAATCCGGGTACACCTTTGGAGTTAATTGAATATGTCCTAGAATTGTGCGATTTAGTGCTAATTATGAGCGTTAACCCCGGTTTCGGTGGTCAAAGCTTTATTCCTAGCGTAGTTCCTAAAATCCGCAAATTGCGTCAAATGTGCGATGAACGCGGTTTAGATCCTTGGATTGAAGTTGACGGGGGACTCAAAGCTAATAATACTTGGCAAGTTTTGGAAGCTGGTGCTAATGCTATTGTAGCGGGTTCGGCTGTGTTCAACGCTCCTGATTATGCTGAGGCAATTACCAATATCCGTAACAGTAAGCGTCCGACACCAGAATTAGCTGCTGTTTAATTTAATACTTGTGATTAATTGAAAGCTAGATCCCTGATTTCTTTGAGAAGTCGGGGATTTATTTTATGTTTTCTAGGAGAAACAAAAATCTGTGCAGTGGAAAAGCGTCGCGCAAAAAGACAAACAAAAACCTTATGTTCTATTCCCGATATCGTCGGCAAAATAATATACTTAACATCACCGTTTTTTGCTACCAAGTGATCAACATAAGATTATTGATTTTTTAGAAAGATTAGTTTTTTCACCATGAGTGATTTTCATATTCCAGCTTGAGTTAATACCTCACTTAAATCAGCAACTAAATCTAAAATTTCTGCCCATTCTGTTAAATAACCATAATCCAAACTTTCACTTTGTAACTTAATTATCCCCAAAACATCGCGCCATTGTTTTTCTGATTTACTTCCCTTTCCCCAGCGCAGTTTTTGTAAAATAATATCTTCTGCTGAAGCTATCCAAAAAGCAGGAATTCCATCTAAATCAACTAATATTCTTCGCTGCATTTGAGATATTGCAAAAGGTGAATTGTCAGTAATATAAATATCAGCATTAGCAATAGTTTCTGTATGGGTAATATTCAATATATTTCCCAAACCTCGTTGCAAATCTTCTACCGCACCTGCTGGACAATAATATCCAGATGCTTCTAAAGTTTTTACCAGTAAATCTATTTGATTTGGCTTAACTTCTATCACCAAATCTAAATCACGAGTAGAACGTGCTTCTCCATGAATAGAACTAGCAACACCTCGATTAACATAGTAATCAATATTAATTGATTTAAAAAGTTGATGTAGTTCTCCTGCTAAAGAAATTGAATCTTGAATCCACATATTTTCATTAATACCTTTTGGTTGAAAATCAGGAGTAAATTTTTCTCCTAATACAGCACGGGTAAATATATCACGAATTTCCTGTATAGTTAAATTACGATGTCGAGATTTAATTCCTATCAGACATAGTTTTTTAACTCCTCTTTCATGGCTAATAAATCTTTCTATGCGTTGTTTTAATGATAATTGTCGCCATTTTTGAAAGAAATAAATATCAGCTTCTATATCTGTGTCTTGACTTTGGGGTTGATAGTTATGTTTGGGAATTGTTGGGAAAAATAAGTTTGATTTTTCTAGCATAGTTTAGATATTAATATCAGATCATACTAAATGAAAATTTAAGTTTAGATATTCCACTTGAGTTTAAACGTTCTGTAATAATATTTACTGCTTCAGTATAAGAAATATTATCTTTTGTTCCGAATGGAATATCTGTTTTCCACTTTCCATTTAAAGTTATACTGATTTTAGAAGGTGTTAAAGTTTTTCTAGCAGAAACATAAAATTTCTCTATGTAGCCTTCATCTGGATTAAGTATTACTTTGGTAAAATCTGACAAATATTCTTCTAGCAATAGCCAAAATGCTCTATCTACTTTTGCTTCTAAATAAACTGCTTTATAAGGAAAGTTTTCTAAGTTTTTCATTTGATATATATTGCCATTACTGCCATATATCATACTAGAATAGTGTGCTGGTTGGCGCAAGTCAGTATATAAGAAAGATTTGATGTATACTGTCATCATTCTATCTGAATTATTATCAACATAGTTATTATCAGTTGGTATTCTTTCCAAATACTTGTTAACTTGATAGCTATTTATATCAACTCCTCTTTCTATTAATAAATTCTGAAGGTAGATTTTCTTAGTTGCGAGGTTAACAAGTCGAGAAGATAAGTTATTATTATCCTCTACTTGAGGTTTTGATTCTGCTGGTAATGTTTGTAATTTAGTTGTATTTATTTCCTCATTAAATAATAGCTTAAATAAATCTATTTTGTAAGGATTTAATCTTTGTAATGCTTGATGGCAAACTATCTCATATTCTGAATTATCTCTATCAGAGTATAGGCAAATTCCAGCATCATTAAGTTTACAAGTATCTTTCAAGATATTCAGAGTATTTTCATTCATTACTCTAATATTTATTCCTGCTATTTGCATGAAATCGTAACAATCGTAACTTTGAATTTTTTGTAAAACTTCTCTATGAATCATAGAAACTTCTATTGCAAAACCATTAACTAAGAGTCTCCTAGTTAAAAATGTCCCGTATCTTTCATATTGTTTATTAGCTGGATGAAGTGACCAATTATTTGCATAATTAACACGCTTTTTAAATACATTTCTCAAAAATGTAAATACTGTTCTTTGTTTTTCAATGTTAAACTCTTCTAAGTTTATACAAATATGTATCACACTCAAAGGTAAAACTGATTTTTGAATCCTTCTATCACTACTAAAAGATTGACATTTTGCCATAAAATTAGGATCATCTTTTCGTGGTGGTTCTACACCCAATATAAAACTATATGGTGCAATAACAGCTAAAGTTTCTCGTAAAAGTGTTTCTGTAGGACGTAGTTTTTTAGTTTTAACGATTGTTCCATTTAATTGGGGATTATACTGTTCAATACGCTCCTGTTCAATTGCGTCAAGTTGAGTTTCATGAACAAACTCATAATAAATAGTAAAAACCTTTTTTCTTTGCTTTTCTAACTGATAGATTCGATGGTGACTTTTTCCAGCCCAACGATTACGTAAATTTTTTGCTAGTCCTATATACCAAATAATTGATTGATCATCAATAACATAGTATATTCCTGATTTTTCAGGTAGTTGTCCTCTGCTTTTTAGGGGTAGATTAGGCAATTTTGCAATGAATTCGTCCGTATTCATATTTATTTGTAATGCTGACAAAAATTTTCGAGTTTTATATTTTTAGAAATTTTACTTTGTCTGAAAAATATTCTGCACTATTTTCTTCTCCACCCTATCAGCAGCAATATCCAATTCTATCACCTCACCATCACTTAAAAACCACCCCAAAGCCCCAATATTCTCCTGTGCTTGTTCCACACTTTTAGCTCCAGGAATGGGAATTGTCCCTTTACTAATACACCAATTAATAGCCACTTGAGACATAGTTTTATTTCTATTATTTGCTATTTCCTGTAAACAGCCTAAAAGCGGCTTCATTCCTGGTAATAACTGCTTACATAAAAATCCGCGAATACCTTGAGGAAAACGCCCATTTTCCGCAAACTTTCCTGTTAATAAACCCAACCCCAAAGGACTATAAGCAATTAATGTAATGCCCAAATCATCACAAACATCCTTTAAACCTAATTCCGTGACTGGATAAGTAGATAAAAGTGAATATTGCACCTGCAAAGTTTTAATAGGTATACCTCTTTCCTGAAATCTTTTATGCACCCATAAAAGTCTTTTAGTCCCATAATTAGATAAACCCACACCCTTCACCAAACCTTGCTCATATAAATCAGCTAAACCGTCTAATAAACCCACTTCTTGCCAAGGTGCATAATTAGCTGTAGACCAGTGCATTTGCACCAAATCAACATTGCGTCCTAATCTTTTTGCCGAAGCATGACAAGCTGATATAATTGAGTTTCTTGTCCATCTCCAAGGGTAAGCAGCTAACTTAGTAGCAATGCAAATATTCTCTTGATTTATTCCCTGATACTCTTGGGCAAACTTTCCTAAAAGTAGCTCACTGCGTCCCTTTAATTTACCTGTACCGTAGGAATCACCCGTATCAAATAATGTAATTCTATTGCTAACACAGAGATTAAATACCTCTTGCAATTGGTTATCCATGCTTTCATTGTATCCCCAGAGCAGTTGGTTTCCCCAAGCCCAAGTTCCGCAACCCATGAGAGGGAGATTTAGTAAATGGTCAGTTTGCATAATTAAGAAAAATTTTCCAGTTGTTATAAACTAATTATTGAGGAATAATACCAATTATCCGTAAAGCTAAACAGAATAATTATCATCTTTATTTCTCCGCGTTTATCCGCGTGCATCTGCGTTTAGTTTTAATTTTAAAAATGTCACAAATACCAAACTAAAAACTAAATGCCCATTATCATTTGTCCGGGAATTCATGAACCAGAATTAACTGTAAGCTTTGTTCAAAGGTGCTTAAATCAAGACAATGCAAAGCCAGTAGATATACTGGTTTATCCTGAACAGGGTTATTTAACTTTATCAACATTGCATATTTTACATTTTTTGTACAATCGCCTCAGTAATAAGCTAGAATCACCTGTTATATTCTTATGCTTTAGTGCTGGTGTCATTGGAGGCATAGGTGCGGCTACAGGGTGGCAACTTTTGGGAGGTCATGTGCAAGCCTTTATTGCTATTGACGGTTGGGGAGTCCCTTTAGGGGGCAACTTTCCTATTCATCGTTTAAGTCATGATCATTACACCCATTGGACTTCAGCTTACCTCGGTATGGGCGAAAATAACTTTTATGCCGATCCAGCAGTTGACCATTTATCAATGTGGCAGTCCCCCCAATCTGTCCAAGGACAGTGGGTAAATCCCTCTGTTGGGTTCTCTCCACCCAAAAACTACCTCAGCGCATCTGAATTTCTCAATTTCCTCTTAGAACGTTATAACAAGAAATAGTGATTATTTATCCCCCATTCCCAAGTATCTGATGTTTCCTACTGAACCGACTACTGTTAATAATGGTTTTGCCGCACTGCTGAAAAACCGGGGTTTTATGCTCCTGTGGATTGGTCAACTGATTTCCCAATTGGCAGATAAGGTATTTTTTGTATTAATGATTGCCTTACTCCAACTCTACTTACCCACGCATGAGGCAAGCGGTGACGGTCGCTTCTATCTATATATGGCATTTACTGTGCCAGCCATGTTGTTTGGTTCTGCCGGTGGTGTAATCGTTGACCGTGTACCAAAAAAACTGATTATGGTAGGTTCAGATGTGGTACGTGGGGTTTTAATGCTGTTAATTCCCTTCCTCCCAAGGGAATTTGCAATTCTATTATTTTTCACCTTTTCTATCTCCACCGTCACCCAGTTTTTTGCCCCGGCAGAACAGGCTTCAATTCCGCTGTTGGTGAAAAGAGAAGGTTTAATGGCTGCCAATGCCTTATTTAGCAGCACAATGATGGCAGCATTAATTATTGGGAATGCGGTGGCTACTCCCATGTTGAATTGGTTTGAAACCTTCAACAAAGGCTTTGGTAAAGAATTGGTAGTCGGCTGCTTATACATACTTTCTGCCGTGATTATGATGCCGATTCAGTTTCGAGAACACAGACACATTAACGAAGAAACAGCCGCAATTAATCCTTGGGCTGAATTTCTGTTAGGGCTACGCTATCTTAAACAAAATCGGCTGGTATGGAATGCCATGCTGCAAATTGTCACTTTATACTGCGTATTTGCCGCCCTGATAGAATTAGCCATTGGTATGGCAGCAAAGTTACACTTAGCACCCGAAGAATTTAGCTCTTTCGTGGCTTCGGCTGGGGTAGGGATGGTAATAGGTGCTGCTATTTTGGGGAATTTTGGCCACAGATTATACAATAAACCCTTGCCTTTAATTGGGTTTATGATTATGGCGTTGTCGTTAGGGTTATTTATTTTTATTGATAACCAACCCCTAGCATTAGGACTTTGTATTTTCTTGGGTGTGGGTGCAGCTTTTGTCAATGTGCCAATGCAGACTTTAATTCAGCAACAAACACCACCAGAAATGCACGGTAAGGTATTTGGCTTTCAAAATCATGCCGTCAATATTGCTCTGACTGCACCTCTATTAATTACAACAAAGCTAGTTAATGCCTTTGGTTTATCAGCGGTGTTGTTAGGAATGAGTATCGTTGTTGGGGCTGTCGGTGTCTGGGCTTGGCAAAATACTCGCAAGGTATTGCAAGATGTGATCTAAAAATTGTACAATCATATATCTATTCTCAATGTTGATAAATACGGTTTTCTCTGCAATTGTGAGAATTTTTAAATTAAAATGAAGTTTTAAATACAGAATCTAAGCGTTAATTTTAGCTATACTTTGAGGTTAACCGTGCTTTCGTCTTCTCAAATCAGTCTCCCAAAATCTGAAAATAACCAGCAATCTCCTATATCTAATTCATCAGTTACCGCACCCCAACGGGCATCTGGCGGTTTTGCACTGATAGATAGTCTAATCCGTCATGGCGTTGAACATATTTTTGGTTATCCCGGTGGCGCAATTCTGCCGATTTATGATGACCTCTATAAAATAGAAGCCGGGGGTAATGTTAAGCATATCTTAGTTAGACACGAACAAGGTGCATCCCACGCCGCCGACGGTTACGCCCGTGCTACTGGTAAAGTGGGAATATGCTTTGGTACTTCAGGTCCGGGAGCAACCAACTTAGTTACAGGTATTGCTACAGCTTACATGGATTCTATTCCCATGATTGTAGTCACGGGACAAGTACCACGCGCTTCTATTGGTACAGATGCTTTTCAGGAAACAGATATTTACGGAATTACCTTACCCATTGTTAAGCATTCTTATGTAGTCCGTGATGCTAAAGATATGGCGCGGATTGTGGCTGAAGCTTTTCACATTGCCAGCACTGGTAGACCTGGACCTGTTTTAATTGATGTTCCCAAAGATGTAGCTTTAGAGGAATTTGATTATGTTCCTGTTGCACCGGGTTCAATCAAGTTACCGGGCTATCGTCCCACAGTCAAGGGAAATCCGCGCCAAATTAATGCAGCAATTCAGTTAATTCGAGAAAGTCGTCGCCCATTGTTGTATGTTGGGGGAGGAGCGATCGCAGCTAATGCCCACGAAGAAATCAAACAACTGGCAGAATTATTTAATCTCCCCGTCACTACCACCTTAATGGGGATCGGTGCATTTGACGAACATCATCCTCTGTCCTTGGGAATGTTGGGAATGCACGGGACAGCTTACGCCAACTTTGCCGTTACAGATTGTGATTTATTAATTTGCGTTGGGGCGAGATTTGATGACCGCGTGACAGGTAAATTAGATGAATTTGCCTCTCATGCCAAAGTTATTCACATTGATATTGACCCCGCAGAAGTCGGTAAAAACCGTGTTCCCGAAGTTCCCATTGTGGGTGATGTTAAAAACGTCTTAAAAGACTTATTACGCCGATGTCAAGACGCAAATACCAAAGCCACACCCAACCAAAACCAAGAATGGTTAAACTTAATTAACAGTTGGCGGCAAGATTATCCTTTAATTGTCCCCCATCACGCTGACAGCATTTCTCCCCAAGAGGTAATTGTCGAAGTTGGCAGTCAAGCCCCTCACGCATTCTACACTACCGATGTCGGTCAACATCAAATGTGGGCAGCCCAATTCCTCAAAAATGGACCAAGACGCTGGATTTCTAGCGCCGGTTTAGGAACAATGGGTTTTGGTGTCCCTGCGGCTATGGGTGTGAAGGTGGCATTCCCAGACGAAGAAGTAGTCTGTATTAGCGGTGATGCCAGTTTCCAAATGTGTTTGCAGGAATTGGGAACGTTAGCACAATATGGGATTAATGTCAAGACTTTGATCTTAAATAATGGTTGGCAGGGAATGGTGCGACAGTGGCAAGAAGCCTTCTATGGCCAGCGTTATTCATCTTCTAACATGGAAGTGGGAATGCCTGATATTGAGCTTTTAGCACAGGCTTATGGCATCAAGGGGATGGTAATTACTAAACGGGAAGAATTGGCAGATAAAATTGCCGAAATGCTGGCACACAATGGCCCTGTAATTGTCAATGTCCACGTTACCAGAGATGAAAATTGCTATCCCATGGTAGCCCCTGGTAAGAATAACTCGCAAATGGTTGGTTTGCCTAAGCCAACACCAAGAACCGCTGTGGAATCAATTTCTTGCAGCAATTGTGGGACTCAAAACCAAGCTAATCATAATTTCTGTTCTGATTGTGGGACAAAGTTGTAGTTAGATTTTGTAGGGGTTTAGCGTTATGCTTTACCCTTATAGAGAATGGTAATTTATGATTTTAAGCCACATCAATTAATTGTTTTAAAGATGATAAATATTCATAGTAACTAAGTTATGGGAATTGAAGAATTATTACTACCATTTCGAGAACAAATATTAAAAATTGCCACTAAATATGGTGCTTATAATCTGCGGGTTTTTGGTTCTGTTGCTAGAGGTGAAGCAACACCAGATAGTGATATAGATTTTTTAGTAGAATTAAAACCCCAAAGTAGTTTATTTGATTATATTGGTTTAATGCAGGATTTAGCAGCATTATTAGGACGAAAAGTGGATATTGCTGAACCTGATAATTTACATGAATTAATTAGAGATAAGGTATTAAGTGAGGCTATACCGTTATGAAAGATGAGCGTTTATATTTAAGTAATATTCAAGAATGTATTGAACGAATAGAGGAATATACAAAATGTGGTAAAGAGGAATTTATGGCAACTAAGATAATTCAAGATGCTGTAATTCGCAATTTTGAAATCATTGGGGAAGCAACAAAAAGATGGCTCTTCGGTACTTGTTATGCCAAACTATTAGCTACGCCCACCAAACAATATTACAAAATGTATCAACAAATATCTAAAAGTGCTGTAAGGGTTGACATATAAAGAATATTTGTTATTAACTATAAATAGAATGCA
>CAINGU010000075.1 GCA_903848645.1 uncultured cyanobacterium
CAATACTGCTCGGTTAAGGAAAATGGGAAGTAAAACCAAGAGAAAAGTGTTCGCGGTTGGTATACGAGAACAATTAAAATTGAGAGACTTACTTTTTCTCTTTGAGGCTATCGTACAAATCAACCCAATTTTGTCGGAGAGAATCAATACATGATTGCAAGTAATCAACCTGCGTTCTCCTAGCTACTTGCATGACGGCATCAACGTGAGCCGGACTTCCAGCCTTGCCTAAATGCTTGTATTTACTCAATTTGTCCGGTTGAGTGGTAGGAAAAATTGGGTGATTAGCGTGTAATTTGTAGTACCAATAAACCCCTTGTTTACCCCGTGCTTGGTAACGGGAAACACAGCAACCAGATGGTGCTATTTCTCCACCAGCCTTAATTTGTTGGATCATGATTTGCAACGTCGCAATAGTTTGTTGCAGTAGTTCCGCCCTGGAAATTAGATCATTTTCTTTCGTAGACATAATAAATTGAGAAGGGATGAAGGCTCTCAAGGTGAAAGTAATCAAAAAAAATTGTGTTCTCGATAGTATTTCGAGAACACAATACCATTTAATATATTATGAAGTGACAACTAAAAATCCACAATCACTTCTGTTTTTAGTATATGTCACTGGTAAACTTTCAGGTACAAACAGCCTGTTTTGACCCCAAACAACTACTATTGGCGTTGTCACAGGTAATTCCAGCACAAACCATAACGAATGCAATTGAAACTACTTCTAGCAGGGAGCGACGACAAAGAAGACTACCAACTTATGCAATTGTTACCTTAGTAATTGCGATGAGTTTTTGGTCATCGGACTCAATTATTGATGTCTTCAAAAATCTTATTCATGGCTTAAGTTCTTTACAAATACCATTAGGAATTCGTTGGCAAGTACCATCTTCTTCATCAATTACAGAAGCTCGTCAAAGAACAGGAGCGGCGGTAATGACTCGATTATTTCAAATGGTAGCAAAGCCCTTAGCCACAATATTAACACCAGGGGCTTTTTTGGGAGAATTAAGAATTATGGCGATGGATGGAACAGTAATGGACGTTCCAGACACAGAAAAAAATGCCAGAGTATTTGGTTATCCTGGTTCACCCAAAGGAACATATCCAGCTTTTCCCAAAGCTAGATTAGTGTTTTTAATAGAGGCAGGTACTCACTTAATTATAGATGCATTCATAACTCCCTATCGCATCGGAGAACGAAGAAGTGCTTTAAAATTACTTCGCAGTATTAACTCTAGTATGTTATTAATGTGGGACAGAGGATTACATTCTTTTAAGATGGTGAATGCCATCTTTAAACAAAAGGGTAATTTTCTTGGTCGTCTCCCAGTCCATGCGAAATTCATAGTAGTTAAAACCTTTGCTGATGGCTCTTATTTATCGTGGATTGCACCTGATGGCAAGTCCAGAAAGAAAGGTGCAACGCGAATCCCCGTCCGCATCATTGAATATACTATTGACGAGAATGGTACTCCAAAAACTTATCGGTTGATTACAAATTTAATGGATACTGCTAAATTTTCGGCTTTGATGTTAGCGCAAGAATATCATCAACGTTGGGAGGCAGAGAATACTTTAGATGAGTTAAAAATCCATCTGAATGGTCGAAAAACACATATCCGTTCTAAGAATCCTCGTGAAGTAGTCCAAGAAATTTATGGTTGGTTATTGGCACATTATTGCCTTCGTTCTTTAATTTTTCAAAGTGCCACTTTGAAGAATATTTCTCCATTAAGGTTAAGTTTTGTTGGTAGTCTTCGAGTGATTCGTCGGGCGATTCCTGAGTTTCAACGTCAGATAAATAATCAACTGGATATCAACACATATTATAGTTGGTTAATTGCCGAAATCTCAGATTTGGAAATTCCTTTACGACAACATAGAAGTAATCCCAGGGTAGTCAAGAAAGCCCGCTCAAAGTTTAAGAGTAAAAAACGAAGTCATCGAAATCATGGTACTCCTCGACAAGAACTATCTTTTCAAATTGTTAAACAGGCAAGTTGAATATATCCATTTTGATGCTTTAAATTTTTCATTCTCAATTTATAGTTCCACGGTTTAAAGACATTCTTATCAATTGACAATTAAGTTTTTTCAGTGTGCCTTTCGTTAGGTATAAGCAACTTTTTTAGCTTTTATTGTTCTCGTAATGTCTACGCGAACAAAATATTTTTGAATTCACCCCCTATCTCCCCTTAACCGAGCAGTATTG
>CAINGU010000076.1 GCA_903848645.1 uncultured cyanobacterium
CCTTAAATAAATTATTCGTAATTAGTAATTAAGATTTGTAATGGGGATTTAACCCCAACACAAAACTTGCTACCTGTAGAGGTAGGGGTATTAAACCCTGTCATTGACTGTCATATCCTTCATTCCGTGAAATCCTTAAATCAGTTAAATCAGTGATAAATTTTGCTCATATTTCCAAGAACCTAGTAAAGTATTACGATAAAAGCTTTTCAGGAGTAGCGGTAGTGAGCGTGCAAACTCTAATTGAACAAGCCACGAACCCCTTGGAGTCAGGTATTATGCCATCTACACCTTTTGATGTTGATAGCTTTGATGCGGCTGTCATGTCTACCTATGGACGGTTTCCTTTGGCTTTAGAACGGGGTGCTGGTTGCCGCGTTTGGGATAGCCAGGGCAACGAATATCTGGATTTTGTCGCGGGTATTGCCACTTGTACTCTAGGACACGCCCATCCAGCAATGGTAGAGGCTGTAACTAGACAAATCCAGAAATTGCATCATGTTTCTAATTTGTACTATATTCCTGAACAGGGTGAATTAGCTAAATGGATTGTTAATCATTCCTGTGCAGATAGAGTATTTTTCTGCAACTCTGGAGCTGAAGCCAACGAAGCAGCAATTAAACTAGCGCGGAAATATGCCCACACTGTCCTAGAAATTGCCCACCCGATCATTTTAACTGCTCATGCGAGTTTTCACGGACGAACTTTAGCCACCGTGACGGCGACTGGACAACCAAAGTATCAAAAGCATTTTGATCCTTTAGTTCCTGGTTTCCACTATGTCAATTACAACGATATTAGAGCAGTGGAAGCCGCTGTTACTGAGTTAGATGAAGGTAATTATCGGGTTGGAGCAATTTTAATTGAACCCTTGCAGGGAGAAGGTGGCGTTCGTCCTGGGAATGTTGCCTACTTTAAGCGATTACGGGAGATTTGCGACGAAACCGGCATTTTGTTGATTTTCGACGAAGTGCAGGTTGGGATGGGACGCAGTGGCAAATTATGGGGTTATGAACATTTGGGAGTAGAACCAGATATTTTCACCAGTGCTAAAGGCTTAGGTGGTGGTATTCCCATTGGGGCAATGATGAGTAAGAAATTCTGCGATATTTTCCAACCAGGAGAACACGCGAGTACATTTGGCGGTAATCCCTTTGTATGTGGTGTAGCGTTGAGTGTTTGTGAGACTTTGGAAAAAGAGAATATTTTACAGAATGTCACAGAACAGGGCGCACATTTACGAGAAGGATTAAGAGCGATCGCTCGTCAATATCCTCAGCATATCTCAGAAGTGCGTGGTTGGGGTTTAATCAGCGGTATGGAACTCAAAGCCGATATTCCTTTAACTGCGGCTGAAGTTGTCAAAGCTGCCATGGAAGAAGGTTTATTACTTGTTCCCGCAGGTCCTAAAGTCGTGCGGTTTGTTCCTCCTCTGATTGTCACAGAGGCAGAAATCAAGCAAGCATTAAAAGCTGTAGAAAAAGCATTAGCTAAACTAACAGCATAGGTAATCAAAAATTCGTAATTAGTAATTTAATAATTATCAATTACGAATTTTTCATCTTGATAAATTTAAACATATCAACTTGCAAGAAATTAATCAAAAAATGCGATAAAATATAATATATTTTTCAATAAGACATAACGAATTATGCCAGAAACAAAATCTACTCATACAGTTCGCAGAGGCAGAATTTTCCCGGAAATTCAATGGACTCAAGAACAGAAAGCGCAATGGCAAACTGAACGGGAAACATTGTCTCAAGACTGCAAAATAATTTTTGAGCAGTTACAACCAGAACTAATTAAAACTCACTATAACTGGTACATAGCAATTGAGCCAAATAGTCGTGAATATTTCATTAATGAAGATCCCCTATTAGCCGCACAACAAGCACATCAAAAATACCCAAATGTCAAATTGCACGTTTTCCGAATTAATGAAACTGGAGTGTGTGGCAAAATATGATCTTTGGTAAATTTGGTGATGAGGACGAGTTATTTTTTGAGATAGATTTGATAGATGCTGATGGATTAGAACTATCGGTAGAAGCTCTTTTTGATACGGGGTTTTCTTGGTGGTTAGCAATTAACAACCAGGACATAGAAGCACTTGGTTGGATATATTTAGAACAACAAACAATGGTAACAGCCCAGGGTGATGCGGAATTTGATATCTATTTAGGAAAAGTGCAAATTGATGGACAATATTTTGATATTCCTGTCCATGTAGGACAAGGATTACCGGAAATTTTACTTGGTCGTCAATGGTTAAAAAATAGACGTTTAGTAGTAGATATATCATCTTCTGTATTAATGCTGGAATAATATTTACTACAAATAAAAGAAAGACTTTTCAAAGATGATCAATATCATTCATTATCACATCTAAGGTTAATTATCATGAAATGCAATAAAATATTTAGATTAAGTTCTCTCAGAACTTCCATTCATCTAGACGGCTGCAATGTTACCCATTATCAAGAACTGCATCAATTCTCTTCTGAAGCAGAAGCAGAAGCTTTTTTTAATGAAAGTGTTCAAGAATTACTTACACATGGTTGGTATGATATTGAATCTGTGACCGTAGACGAAAATAACAAAGATTTTACCCCAGATGAATTGTATGGGATGTTCTTAGAATTAAAAAATCAAGTAGATGAATTTGCCAATGCAATTATCAAACCTTTTATAGAAATTACCCCATGTTCAACAACAGAAACGACTTTATGGCAAAGTAAATTTGGTGGTTTACCCTACCTTCCTAAAAATACGACCTATCCTGAAGCACCAGATGGTACACCTCTGCATCTTTTAGCACAAATCAACTTTGCTGAAACTCCTAAATTAGAAGATTTACCAGAAAAAGGAATACTTCAGTTTTATATTGAAGCATCAGGTCAAACAGCTTATGGAATTGAAGAATATCCGCAATTAAAACAAACTACCTTTAGAGTTATTTACTTTCCTGAACCAGATTTAAATATTGATAATCTCCTAGATGATTTTAACTTTTTACCTCCAGGAATAGGTTTGCCATTAATAGACTGTCTAGCTTTGAATTTCGCTATTAAATCAACTCCCATGAGTGCATCAGACTATCGGTTTAGAAACTTAGTTAAAAGCCATTTTCCTATCTTTCAACAAAATAATCTAACCAAAGCAATGGAAAATTCTTTAGAAGAACTTGTAGATGATTTTATCAATGAGTATGAAGAAAAATATGAGGAATTATTAGGAGGACATTGTTTAGGAGGATATCCGGCATTTGTGCAAAATGATGATCGTGCGGATTTGGAGGAAGAGGAAGGTTATGATTTTCTGCTATTGCAAATGAACTCAGATGATGAACATTCAATTATGTGGGGAGATGAGGGAATTGGCAACTTTTTCATTCAGCCTGCTGCACTGAAACGGTTGGATTTTTCTAAGGTTTTGTATACCTATGCTTGTTGTTAAAATTAGGTAAATTAGGCTTTTCTAGGATTAAATAAACCTAATATTATCTGAGATACCTATTCTGTAACTTTCAGAATTAAGGAAGTAGTAAATAAAATTTGTTCAAATACTAACCCAATTTAGGTAGTTAATTCAACTCTAAGCATAAACGTACTTTTAGTTCGTTTTTATATTTTGATGCTTTGCATAAGATTTCAGACGTACTTTTAGTTCGTTTTAATTTTTTATGAGTTTTGAAAAATATAAAGAAGCTAAACAGCTTTTTGGTGATAGAGTCCAAACCCTTCGCAAAGAAAGAGGTATTACACAAGAGCAGTTGGCAGAGAATATTGATAAATCCGTTGAGCATATTAGCTACATAGAACGAGGTGAACGCGCTCCGTCTTTTGAAACAATTTTAGATATTGCTGAAGCCCTGAAAGTGTCAGTAGCATACTTAATGAATGTCACACCCCAAACAGATATCAGTACAAACTTTCTCACTGAATTACAAACTCCGGTAGTTCTTCCTTCTCTTGTTGAACCTGTCAGGGAAGCAGTTAATACAACTAAAGAGCGCCGTTCAGATTTAGAACGATTACAGACAGCACTTGGGGCTATTCAGGAATTACAGAGTCTGGCAAACGAGTATGGTATTAATGATGTTTTTCAAGACAATGGAGGGAAAGTTCTTCAAGTTTTAATCTTGCTTGGTTTGCGGATATCACCTGGACGTGAAGGCAATGATGCAATTGATGCAGAAAAAAATGAATATGAATTAAAAACAATTAATAAACTTTTAAGTAAAAGTGTCACCACCAATCATCATCTTAACCTTGATATCCTCGCCAAATATCGTGCTGTAAAAGCTTGGTACATTGCTGTGTATGAAGGAATAGTATTAAAAGCTATATACAGAGTTGACCCTACTTCACTTGAGACTAAGTTCAGTTACTGGGAATCTAGAATACGTGGAGGAATGGAATCTATTAATAACCCTAAAATCCCTTTAAGTTTAATAGAAAAAGAAGGTGAGTTGGTTTATCCTAAACAGAATGAATAAACAATCCCAGGAAATTTGCCAATTTGAAGTAACCTTCATAATTTCAGAGCTAATTGCTTTGAAGTAGTTAAACAAACAGATTCTTTTTGAGCAAGAAGACATTCATAAAGAGTCAGAGCCTCCTTCGAGCTTTGAGATTTATCTAGAAACCGGAAAGCTGAAGATGCTAAATAAGATGCTTCTTTTTCAAAAGCCATCCAACTTCTTTCTAGTTGTTCAGCTACAAAACCTGTAGTATTTGAGCCTGCAAATATATCTACAACTTTATCTCCAGGATCAGTCAAAAATTTAATGAAAAACATTGGCAACTTTTGAGGAAATCTCGCTGGATGAGGGGGTATGGAAATAGATTTACATAATTGAATATAACTAGAATTACTTTCAGTATTTGCAATCTCTAATAAATTTGATGGTATAGCACCACCATTATCAGTAGCAAAATTCTTACTAATGTCATGACCTGAAGGTCTTTCTTTCGGTGTATAGTATTTTTGAGGATCTGCCTGTAGCTTCTTCATTCGCTCAGAGTAAGGCACTAAAACATTACTAACATTTGCTTTAGGATGATCAGTTTTTGAGAGCCACCAAACGGTATTTACAGAGTCCTTTGCTCGAATTTTTCGCTTATTAACCCACTCAATTGGTGAAGGTAGTTTAGCTGGGTTATACCAAAAAAACTCTTCAGCCAACCTAAATCCCAATTCATCACAAAGTTTAATTAAAACCCGATAGTTATAGAGAGAGCGAACTGGACGTTTACTTTCATAAGCTCCACCTAAATCAAGTACGAAACTACCAGTTGAATTCAGAACTCGATGAACTTTTTTGGAAAACTCAAGCAACCAATCAACATAATCTTCCTGCTCTACATTGCCATAAGCCTTTTTGCGTTGCAAGGCAAAAGGTGGTGATGTCAGCACTAAATCTATTGAATCAGATTCCAGTTGATCTAGCAATTGAAGGGAATCACCAAGATAAGCCACACCGCAGTCTGTAGTATATAGTGGATTGGGAAGAACCATTGTCAGACGCACTAAGAGTTTGTTCTATAACTATATCTTATTTTATTTCTGATATTGCATAAGCATTGCGAAAATAAAAATATCAATATATCATCACTCATTAATGTGTGGTGTCCCAGCAAAGATGATCAAGTTAATAATAAGAATATTACTGGTATCTGTAGTTCATCTAACTTATGCTTTATTTAGTCATGCTATAGCTAATGCCGAAAATGTTGATTCATTAGAGATAGAACAAGTCACATCAGTTTCTCAATTAAGAGATGTAGAACCCACAGATTGGGCATTTCAGGCTTTACAATCCCTAGTAGAACGATATGCTTGCATTGCTGGATATCCCAATGGAACTTTCCGAGGAAATCGGGCTTTAAGTCGCTATGAATTTGCTGCTGGGTTAAATGCTTGTTTAGATAGAGTTAATGAATTAATAGCCACAAGCACAAGTAACGCAGTTACTAAAGAAGATTTTACCAAATTACAAAAACTTACAGAAGAATTTACAACCGAATTAGCCACACTCCGGGGACGAATAGATACTTTAGAAGCAAATCAATTTTCTACAACTACCAAACTATTTGGACAAGCAATTTTTGGTATTCAAGGACGGAGTGAAAATAGTGCAGATTTATCACCAAAAGATGGAATTAAAGAAACAAGAGACAACGGGACAAAAATCAATGTTATTAGTAATGTTCAATTAACACTGCTCACCCAATTTAAAAACCGCAGCTTTTTACTAACAGGATTACAAGCTGGTAATGGTGGTACAGCTAGTTTCAATGCCCCGCGAATAACCAACGATACCCGATTAGCTTATGAAGGTAATACAGATAATAGCTTAGTTTTAACTGACCTCAACTATCGGTTTTTATTAGGAGATAAAATAGCAGTAATAGTTGGTCCAGCGGGGGTTAATCCTATCAACACTTTTCGGGGAGCAAACCGCATCGAAAGTGCAGGTAAAGGTCCAATTTCTGCCTTTGCTCAACGTAACCCAATTTTAGCAATTGGTAATGGTACAGGTGGTTTAGGCTTTGATTGGCAAATGAATAAACGCATTAGTTTACAAGCAGTTTATACAGCTAGTAAACCCGCCGATAGTAGCCAAAATGCCGGATTATTTAATGGCGGAAATGCCACCGGAGTGCAACTAAATATTGCCCCTACAAATAATATTAATTTAGCACTAAATTATATTAATTCCTACTCGACTACAGGATTTTTAGGAACTGGAATTGGTGATGATTTATTGGCTTATACACCTACTTCTACTAGTCCTCTGACAACTGATGCTTTTGGTGCTACTGCATCTTGGCAGGTTAATCCAAAGTTTACAATTGGTGGTTGGGGTGGTTTTACGACTTCTCGTATACCGGGACAATCAGGGAGTGTAGAAACTAATAATTGGATGGCTTTTCTCAATTTCCCTGATTTATTGGGAAAAGGAAATTTGGGGGGAATTTATGTAGGACAACCTCCTAAAATTGTCAGCAGTGATTTACCAACTGGTAATAATCTCCCAGGTATTCTTAAAGACTCTATTGGTAGTGCTGGAGGACAACCGGGAACTACTACTCATGTAGAAGCTTTTTATCGTTATCGAATATCAGATAATATAAATATTACACCAGGAGTAATATTTATATTTGAGCCAAGACATAGCCCGAATAGCGACATGATTACCATTGGTGTTCTCCGAACAACTTTTAGTTTCTAAAACTATATTTTTACCAATTAATATACAAATTTTTCTATAATGGGAGTTGCAAAAAATGCGGACTAAATTTATTAGCAATATTTTAGGAATGGGAATATTTAGTAGTTATATTTTAGCTGCTAGTTTACCTGCTCAAGCGCAAATTATGATTCAAGGTGGTAATCTATCTGGAAATCTGAATTATAACTATGACAATCCCATAGTCCCTATTGCTAATAGATTCACTGGGTTAGATGTTAACTCATTTAATTTAGAAACTGACATTGGCAGAATATCTAATTTTCAAGGAACTGGTCAATTAAAAGAAGTTAGTAATTTAGCAGGTATTCTCCAAAATGGTCAACCGACAATTGGGACTTTATCTGGTTTAATAACTGGGAGATCACAAACTGCTGATGGCAATTTTCTACTTTTTAATAATACTCCTATAACTATCAACGGTGTTGTTTCTTCTCTTCAGAAGATTAATGACTTTACCCAAGCAGGGAATATCGCAGTTACTGGTGGCAAGATTGATACTAATTTACTCACAAATCTAACCCAACCTGGTACAGTTAATTTGGGTACAAATCTGACAAACCTTGGTGGATTATCAAATTTAGGGAAAACAGCCACAGAGCAGTTTAGTTTACCTCAACTAGGCTTTAATCCCCAGGTTATTCAAACATTAATTAATAACCCCAACTATGGAAGAGTTGGTTCTCCTGGGTTGATAACAACTCCTGGACTACCTTCGAGAATTTACCCCGGTTTAACAGCACCCAGACGATAAAGTTAAATCAACTATAATTTGATAAACTTACAGTATTTTATTGTACAACAGTATAACTGAGTTTATTAATTACAGAAAATGCCGCAAGATTTAACTTTAATCCATAGCTTACTTCTGTTCAGTACCGCATTTATTGCCGGTGGACTCAATGCTGTTGCTGGTGGTGGCAGTTTTATTACCTTTCCTACCCTGATATTTACAGGTGTCGCACCAATTGCGGCTAATGCTACAAATAATACTGCTTTATGGATAGCTGCGATCGCTAGTGCAGGGGCTTATCGTCGAGATTTAAACATCGAAAAACGACAATTGTTATTACTAGCTGGGACAAGTTTAGTTGGTGGTGTCATTGGTTCTGTAGCCTTGTTATATACATCACCGGATGTATTTAAAAAGATGCTGCCCTATTTGTTACTATCAGCAACATTGATATTTACATTTAGTGAATCTCTAAAAAGCTGGCTACAACTTCAGACTAAAAACGATGCTTCCACACCTCCACCTTTGTTAATTCTCCTAGTTTCTCAATTGCTAATCTCTATATATGGTGGTTTTTTTGGTGCTGGAGTAGGCATCTTAATGTTGGCAACTTTAACTTTTTTAGGGATTAAAAATATTCACTCTATTAATGCTTTTAAAACCTTGTTGGGTAGTTGTATTAATGGTGTGGCAATTATTCCTTTTATGTTCGCTAATTTGATCGCCTGGCATCAAGTTATTATTATGGCGGTTGGTGGTTCTCTGGGTGGTTATTTATGCGCTCATTTTGCCCGCAGACTAGAACCCAGTCTAGTGCGGAAATTTGTAATAGTGGTGGCTTTTGGTATGACTACTTACTTTTTTATTCATGGCTAAGTAGGTAGATATAATTAAATACAAGATGGGCGGGCTAGAAGCCCACCCCACAATAACTGTATGACTTGTGGGATAGGTGTCCAAATATTAATTAAATATAAAAGCACCAATTTTGTGACTTTGATTACAGTTTTTCTGCTCTGGTAACGGTTGAATGGGAAAATAACCAATTTTTTCGACAAGGATAAATAAGACTATCTCAAGGATTACACCATAGGGATCACTGCTAATCTAAGAAGAGTTACATCTAAAGTAAATTTATATATCCTAAGCATGATGATAATAATTATCAGGTTTAAGATAATAACCAAAGAGATTAACTTTTTTCACAATAATTAAACATTTTTTTGTCAACTTTTCTAAAAAATTATTTAATCCAGGGGTTTTAAAATGCAAGTATCACAAAAGATTCACTGCCCAAATTGCGGTAGTGCGGCTGAACGTCACTATATTTCTGATAGTCAAATTACACGAACACAATGTCCTAGTTGCGATTACCTGATGATAACTTGCACGCGCACTGGTAAAGTAATTGAGGCTTACGCACCAGGTATTTATGCTAGGAAATAATTGACAATTTTAATTACCTTTTTGTTGTTCTTAATTGTCCACAAGCAGCGTCAGCTTCTAAACCGCGAGAATAACGCACACTAACCGCAGTATTTTGTTCTTGAAGAACGTTAACAAAGGCTTCTATTCTCTCACGGGTTGGTCTTTTATAATCTACTTCCTGAATGGGATTATAGGGAATCAAGTTAACGTGACTTTGAAATCCTCGCAGACGTTTTGATAGTTGCAAAGCGTGTTCGGGTAAATCGTTAACTCCAGCCAGAAGAACGTATTCAAAACTAACTCTGCGTCCTGTTATTTCTACGTATTCTCGACATTCTGCCAGCAAGTCTTCTATGGGGTAAAATTTAGCACTGGGAATGAGTTGTTCCCGTAATCCTTGGTTGGGTGCGTGGAGACTGACAGCCAGGGTAATTTGTAATTCGTGTGCGGCTACTTGCAAAATCCGATCACGGATGCCTACAGTAGATAGTGTAATGAATCGCGCACCAATTCCCACATCTTGATTAATGGATTTAATCGCTAAAAGCGCATTTTCCGTATTTAGTAATGGTTCACCCATGCCCATGAATACCACATTACTCACCCGTTCTTGAAAATCCTCTTGGACAGTCAGCACTTGATCAACAATTTCCGCACGGGTAAGATTACGCTTGTAACCACCTTTACCAGTAGCGCAGAAATCACAAGCCATAGGACAACCAACTTGAGTAGAAACACAAACGGTTAAGCGTTTATCACTGGGAATACCCACAGTTTCGACAATTTCCCCGTCAGCTAATTTGAGGAGATATTTAACTGTACCATCGGGGGCAACAGAACGGTAATGTAGAGAAGAGCGGCCAATGGGAATATCTGCAACTTCTAACCGCCAATTTTTCGGAAAGACAGAAATATCAGCGAGCGATCGCACACCCTTATTATAGATCCAATCATGCAGTTGCTTACCCCTGTATCCAGGTTGTCCCTGCTGCTGTACCCAAGCAGTTAACTCCGTCACCGAAGCACCGAGAAGGGGGGGAAGAAGTTCAGATTTTACGGAGTTTGGTGAATCCACCTGAGATAAAAACGGGGTAGCAGACATAAAAAATCACAAGTTGATGCTAATTTCCTATTCTACTATATTGTTTTTGTTTCGTGCAAAGAGGGAAAGGAGCAAAGGCGCAAAGAAATAGATTAAGGGACTTCTAAGGTAATGATAGTAATTTCGGGTGGACAAAATAACCGTCCTGGGAAATAAGTTCCTAAACCCCGATTTACATATAATTGATTATTTCCCACTTGGTGTAAACCCTGTGACCATTTCCAGTGTTGTAATACAGGATGCTTTTTCCGTAAAAATGGCAATTTACGCCGAATTTTATTCGGTATTTTTTCCATTATTTTTATATAGTACATGATTGCCGGTCCCATACCAGGAATTACAATTTGTCCCCCGTGAGTATGACCAGATAATTGTAAATCTACCCGCCATTTTTTCAGAATTTCGGCTGTATCTGGGTTATGAGATAATACAATACAAGGTTTACTAGAATCGAGTTGATTCATAATTGGTTCTGGGTTAAATTCTCGTGAATAAAAATCTGCTAATCCCACTATGGGTAATTTTTCTCCCAATGGGTAAGCAATTTGATTCCAAAGCACATTAATTCCCACATTTCTTAAACCATTTATAATTTCTGATTTTGAACTTGGAGAATAAATATCATGATTTCCAAGTATAGCATAAATACCATAGCGACTTTTGAGATTTTTCAATCGTGGTGCTAGTTGATGAATTGGTTTGGCAATTGTGTTAACATAGTCACCAGTTAAAATAACTAAATCTGGTTTTGCTGCATTACTAACTGCAATTGCTTTTGTTAACATTTTTTCTGATAGTAGACCATTATCATAATGAAAATCTGACATTTGTACCAGCTTTAATCCTGCTAAAGATAGAGGTAAGTTAGGAATTTTCACTGTCAATTTTTCTGTACTCAAAGCTCCAGATAATAACTTGTGCATAATCTTATGTTTATAAGTTAATACAGTTCATTTAATTCTAAAATATTTAATTGTGTAGGTTGGGTTGACGCAAGGAAACCCAACATTTTCCCAATATTTTAGGAACTTTGTTGGGTTGCGCTGTCGCTTAACCCAACCTACGATTTTCAGAATAGAATCGTATTTATTTATACGTTAACAGAAAAATTTGATATTAGCTGTATAAAAACAGTAATATATTTACAATTTATGATTATTCCAAAGTTTAACTTGCTGTCTCAATTCTTGAATATCTAAATAATCATAAGCAAAGGCTTTTCTTAAAAGTGCATGAGGAATAAATTGATCATATTTATTAATTTCTGGTGCTTCTGCTTCGCTAACTAAATATTCTGGTGAAATTCTTTGTTCACATAAAGAAGCAATTTCTGGATACACAGATTGAAATTTATTCTTTCCTAATTTTAAAGTCAAATAATAGGGATTTACTCCACCAATACTTGTAATTTCTAAAGATTCTCGACAACAGGAATTTAGTAATCTTTCTAAGGTTCGATAAGCGACAGTTCCCAACCAAGGAAAAATACAACATTTGCCATTTTCTAATAACAGAATATTATTTTGAGCTAATTCTGATTTTTTGACTAATTCCCGAACTTGAGATAATCGTTGTTGAGCATTTTTTTGTAAATAAGCATAATTTGTATTTTCTAATAAAACCTGTCGCATTCTTTGGATAATTCTACCATGAATAATTCCAGTCCCACCACGCCAATAAATAGTAGCTTTACCTTCAACTTGCTTAACAAAAATATTTCTTTTTTTAAAGTCAACTTCTACCACTTCCCAACTTTTCCCTGCTAAAGCAAATTGATTACCCACCGCTGGAGGAATAACAATACTTCCAATTTCTGTTCCTCCTTCTTTAACTTTATATTCTTGACTATCAGCAAAAACAGCATAAAACTGGAATTTATTTACCACCTTTTCCCCAGCTAACCCGATAATTAATCTACCTTGTTCAGTTTTATGAAGATGATTAATATCAATTAAATAACCTAGCAATAACAAGTAATCATCTTTGGAAAAATTAGTAAATGGTGCAAGGTTCAAAACTTCTTTCGCAAGTGCAGCAGGTGAAATTTCTCGCGTTGCTGCTAAAATACTCATAGTTTGATGATATAATAAACTTAAAGGATATTTAATAGGTGTTATTGGTTCAAGCCAACGTTCTTCTAAATAAAGTTGAATAATGGCAATAGATTGTAAAAGTTGCCAAGGAATTTGTTCTGGTAAAGAAGCCTCTGATAATGGTTTTTCTTCTCCACAAATAAACCGCATATCAGCAGATTCACCTCTTCTTCCACTGCGTCCTAATCTTTGTAAAAAACTCGCAACAGATAAGGGTGATTCTAATTGAATAACTCGTTCTAACTCACCAATATCTATTCCTAATTCTAGAGTTAAAGTTGCCGCAGTGACAGCGGGAGTCTGGGGTTCGCGCATGGCATTTTCCGCAGCTTGTCGCAAACTAGCAGATATACTACCATGATGAACATGATATATATCTGGAAATCCTGCCGTTTTGGCTATTTGACGTAAAGAAGAAATTATAGATTCTGTTTGAGTTCTATTATTAGCAAATATGAGACATTTGCGAGATTTAGTCAGATTAAAAATATATTGATCATATTCTGAATCTTCATTTTCACTATCAACATAAAAATGCTCTATAGCTAATTTAATTTGGCGTTTTCCTGATTCTGTTTTGGGAGTAATTACAGGTTTATCTGTTCCCGAACTTAACCAAGATTCAGCCATTGCATAATCACCAAGAGTTGCAGATAAACCAATGCGTCGGGGTTGAATTGGGATAATTTTTTCTAATCTTTGTAATTGACAAATAATTTGATCACCCCGTTCCGAACCCATGAAAACGTGAATTTCATCAATGATGATAAATCGCAAATCTCCAAATAATCTAATTAGTTCTTGATGTTTATTAATTAATAAACTTTCTAGAGATTCTGGTGTGATTTGGAGAATGCCTTGAGGATTTTTTAAAAGTTTATTTTTCCGACTTTGATTAATATCCCCATGCCAAGAATATACAGGAATATCCGCCATTTTTAACAAATCATTAAGACGGGTAAATTGGTCATTAATTAAAGCCTTAATCGGACTAATATATAAAACGCCGATAGTATTTGCCGGATTTTCATGTAATAAACTTAAAACAGGTAAAAAAGCTGCTTCAGTTTTTCCCGCAGCCGTAGCAGCAGTCACAAGTAAATGGGAATTACTGTTAAAAATAACTTCACAAGCAGCAACTTGGACAGGTCGTAATTCCGTCCAGTTGTGAACATAAATATATTCTTGAATAAAAGGTGCAAGGAGAGAAAATGTGTTTTTATTGTTCATAATTAATCCTGACTCAGATCCCCGTCTTCTTAAAGAAAAGAGGTCGGGGATCTATTTTGAAACCAACCTAGCTTGTAATTTTGCCACCATTTCCGCACGAGTAGAAACATCCAACTTCCGAAACATCCTTTTCAAAGCTTGCTTCACAGAATTTTGAGTAATCCATAATTTAACCGCAATTTCCCCATTAGTTAAACCTTGAGCAACTAATTTGGCAATTTCCAATTCCCGCGGTGTAAGGGGACAACTATCAGTAGATGAAAAGGTTTTTGGTGTTGCTTGGAGTGTGGCCATTTTCGCCGATAAATGTAGACAGACAGCACTTAAATCAGCCAAATCATTACTATCAAAAGGTAGACTTCCGGGGTCACGAGCAAAATTTAAAGTCCCCACTAATTGACCATTACAAACTATGGGGCCAGTCATCACGTGTTCATGACGAGTACAATAGTTTTTCCAGTCTTCCGGGGATAAAATTAACTGCTCATGGGTGGGAGCATGACGTTCCACAACATAGCGCCCAAGGGGGTTAGCTTCTAAGCAGACAGCGGGAATTTCAGGAATTTCAATGTGAGTATTTAATTGGTCATCTAGGAGATCAATACCCCAATGTTGCACTGCAAAATGGTCGCCAATGGTATCCATGAGAGCTAGTTTTAATTCTGGCTCATTTTGGACATTAGCGATCGCTTGAAAAATGGCGTGGAGAGTTTTAGCCATAAGTGTACCCATTTGGGGTCTATGCGAACCTCGATAATTACTTCTATGCTAATACCAGCAACGATAAAAAGCTATTTTAACTTGTAACCAGAGGACAAGCACTATGACAGTTACTCAAATTTCCGCCCAAGAACTTTTTCAGGCTGCTTATGAAAACCGTTATACCTGGGATGAAAATTTCCCCGGTTATACCGCAGATATCACTTATAAGTATGATGACCAAGTGATTAAAGGTCAAGTGCGGATTGATGCCAATCTGAAAGCAGAAGTTCTCAATGTCGAAGACGAAGCCGCTAAAAAAGCCATTCACGGACAAGCTTGGGAAATCGCCGTTCACCGTGTCCGTCGGGCTTTTGCACAAACTCACGGCGCAAATACTTTTAGATATGGTAACACTGACGCAAGCGGCGCAGTAGATATTTTTGTTGGTGGTAAGGGAGAAGGAGATAAATACAAAGTGCGTAACAATGAAGTTTGCCACGTTCACCGTTTAATTCACGGTACTTTTGTGACTATTGACACCTTTAGCAGTCACGATACAGGGGAAGGATATCTTTCTCACACTTATGATTCTGTCTATCATGACCCCGAAACCGGCGCACAAAAGGGCGGTAAAAGCGATTTTACTGATGAATATGAAAAAGTAGGAAATTATTACATTCTCAACCGTCGAGAAATTCGCACGGAAATAGCAGAAAGTATTTCCATTCAAGATTTTATCTTTTCTAACATTGAGTTGTTAGGTTAGATTTTTGAATAGTCCATAAAACCCAAATTCTTCATATCCCTGACTTCTTTAAGAAGTTGGGGATCTTATTATTTATTGCTATAATATTTTTATTGTTAGCAAGACTCAACAGCCATGATTCAAGCTTTACCTAAAGTTACTACCTTTGAGGAATTTGTCGCTTGGCTTCCTGAAAATTCCGGGGTACGTTACGAACTACATCATGGGAATATCATTGAAATGGCACAACCAGTAGGAGAACACGAAGAATCTAAAGGATTTTTGACAGTAGAAATTTCTTTTGAAATCAAACGTCTAGGATTACCTTACGGTATTCCCAACCAAGTTATAGTTAGACCTGATGGTAAAGATTCTGGTTATTTCCCAGATGTGTTGGTGCTAAATCGTGAAAATCTGGTAAACGAAAAATTATGGAAAAAACAATCTATCCTCAGTAATGGTGCATCTATTCCTTTAGTAATTGAAGTTGTCTCCACTAATTGGCGTGATGATTACTATTTGAAATATGCTGATTATGAGGAAATGGGAATTTCAGAATATTGGATTGTAGATTATGCAGCTTTAGGTGGACGGAATTTTATTGGTAATCCTAAACAACCGACAATTTCTGTTTGTAATTTAGTTGATGAAGAATATCAAATTAGTAAGTTTCGAGATCATGAACGGATTATTTCCCAAACTTTTCCTGAATTAAATCTTACCGCAAATCAAATTTTTCAAGCTTCGATATAAGAAGATGTTTCAAAAGTTTCCGGCGATTAGAAATCGCTACTACACAAACGAAGTCCACCTGCGTGGACTAAGGAAAAATTAAGGGTTTGAAACCCATGAAGATGGGTTTTGTCTGTGTAGCCGCGACTTCTAGTCGCCAAGGCAATTAATACATTGTTCTGTCACATACTCCCTGAGAACAGGTTGCAAAGTGTACTTACCCGCCTCTTTCTCTATTAAAGAGCATAAATATAGACTCTCTATTGCTTGTAAAAGTTGGGATCTAGAAACAGTAGGTAATATGTTTTGATTTTGCGCTAAATCAGTAATATTTGTTAATTGCTGGTTAGTTGCCAGACAGTACATAATTTGGCGTTCTAGAACCGATAGGGGGTTTAACTGCTGTTCCAGTAAGCTGTTAATATAATTACTGACTAATAATGTATTTTGTTCTAGGAATTTTTCAATATTACCATCAAATAAGTCAATGATGGTATTAACAACAATTTTAACTTTCAGAGGATTATTACTATACAGATGACATAATTCAAACTTTTGTTCATCTGTCCCTAACAATTGTTTTGATTGTATCAGGGAAAAGGCTATTGTTGATGAACCATGCAACCTTAAGCAATGCACTGATAATGACCACTTCTCCAGTAAGGTGACTTGAACAGGTTTAGCTCTACTAGTGAAAATCAAACAGCTTTGATGGTTGGTTTCGGCAATTATGCAGAGTAAATGATTATATTCCGTATTACCCACATCTAAAACTGTGTTTAAATTATCCAAGATAATCAGACAACGATGGGTACGCAAATAATGAATAATTCGATTGATGTCGGGTTTGCTTTCTTTTTGATGGGAGAAAAAAGATAGCAAGTCAATCATCATATTATCAAAAGATGGAACTGTCGGCACTGAACGCCAAAAAACGTAATCAAATTGATCATAAATTTGTTTTGTCAGTTGAGTCGCTAAGGTTGTTTTCCCAACTCCACCCATACCCACCACTGCTACCAAGCGACAGCTATCCTGTAAAATCCATGATTCTAGCTGGGTCAGTTCTTCGTTGCGTCCGTAAAATGCGGAAATATCAACCGCTGTTCCCCAGTCTTGACTTGATATCTTTGGTTTTTTTTTAAGTATTTGTACGTATGCGGGGGGGGGTAGATATTACTTCCTCATTGGTGGTACTAATTTCTCGCCAGTCGAGGTTTAATTTGCGACATAGTTCTTCAAATGTTGCATAACTCACAGGTTTACCCGTGAGGAAATTACTAACTGTGGTTAAGGACAATCCGGTATCATGAGCTAAGGCTCTTTGATGGGGATAGCCATTATGTGTAACTGCTACCTTAACTTTGTTTATGTAATCATGATGAACACATAGTGATCTAGACATTAGTGTTTTTTGATTATTTGCTTTATATAAAAGTATATTTTTGATTGTATATTGGTTTGTCTATATTAATGTGACTTCAGCAAAGTCGGTCATAAGTCGGTCATAAGTCAGTATTTCTCGGTACGGAACTTGGTACAGGGTTGGGTAAGCTGGGTAAACGCTAAGTAGTGTTACTAGCAGTGCTTGGAAATAGCAATCGGATAATTTTATCTACCAAATTATTAAAGGAACATCATCATGGCAAAAGGAAATTTCGAGCAATTCCTAGAAGCGTTAGGTGCATTTGAATCAGCAAAACCATCAGGAGATTCACTACAGTACATCGCAAATAACCCAAACACTAACGCTACAGGCAAATACCAGTTTACAGAAGTAATATTTGCAGACCTGGGTTATTACAATGCCATAGACAATAACCTTTATGATGGAGTATTTAATGGAACGTGGACAGGGAAAAATGGAGTCACTAGCCTCAACTCTTGGACAGTAAACCCTGCTGCTCAGGAAACAGCAATTAGAGAAGCTTTTTCTAAGAATTATGGCTATGTCAATTCTGGATTAAGTGCAAAAGGGATAACCTCTATTGATGGGTATCTATCTAATGCTGCTAACCAAGGCGCAAAAACAGTAAAATATTACAAATTAAATAAAGACCGTACTGACTTTGAGAAAGATGCCAGTGGAAACCGAATAATATATACACAGCAAATCACCATCTCCTTGTCTGGCATTTTAGCGGGAGCGCATTTAAGGGGGGGTTCTGGTGTCGCAGAGGTTCTGGGACAGTTGAATAACAAGAGTTCAATTGATTTTACTGCGTCTCAATTCGACTTAAGTTACTACAAAACTAATCTTTTAGATGAAATAAACACGCCAATTTTCAAGTATCTCGATGATTTTGGCAATTATACTGTTACAAATGCCGATTTCACTCTTTCCAGCTATGGAAATGCGACAAATTATGTTCTATATGGCACTCTCAATAATGACACCATAAATGGTGGTTCTGGCAATGACACCATAAATGGTGGTGCTGGTAATGACATCCTAATCGGCGATACTGCTAACGGCACTTTTGGTACAGCGTTTAAAGCCATTAGTGACTATAGTCCCGGTCAAGGATGGAGTAGCTTTAATTCATTTCCGCGCCAGGTAGCAGATGTAAATGGCGATGGTCGTGCTGATATTGTGGGATTTGGAGATCGTGTCTATGTCGCTCTTGGTCAAGCTGACGGCACTTTTGGTTCTGTTAATTCAGTATTGGATTTTTACAATCCGAATCAAGGATGGACTTCAAATGATGCCTATCCGCGCCAGGTAGCAGATGTCAACGGTGATGGTCGTGCTGATATTGTTGGTTTTGGTGGCGATGGTGTCTATGTCTCTCTTGGTCAAGCTAACGGCACTTTTGGTGCAAAGTTTAAAGCCGTTAGTAACTATAGTCCCGCTCAAGGATGGAGTAGCTTTGATAAATTTCCGCGCCAGGTAGCAGATGTAAACGGCGATGGTCGTGCTGATATTGTTGGTTTTGGAGATCGTGTCTATGTCGCTCTTGGTCAAGCTGACGGCACGTTTGGTTCTGTATTTATAGGCGTGCAACTACTTTCTTTCATAGCTCCTACACCTACTACTGGATGGACTAGCTTTGATAAATATCCACGCCAACTAGCAGATGTAAATGGTGATGGTCGTGCTGATATTGTTGGTTTTTCTAGCGATGATGTCTATGTCGCTCTTGGTCAAGCTGACGGCACGTTTGGTGGAGAGTTTAAAGCTGTTAGTAACTATAGTCCCGCTCAAGGATGGAGTAGCTTTAATTCATTCCCTCGCCAAGTAGCAGATGTCAATGGTGATGGTCGTGCTGATATTGTTGGTTTTGGTGGTGATGCTGTCTATATCGCTCTAGGTCAAACTAACGGTACTTTTGGTTCTGTGAATCGAGTATTAGAGTTTTACAGCCCAAATCAAGGATGGAGTAGCTTTGATCAATATCCGCGTGAGTTAGGTGATGTCAATGGTGATGGCGCTGCTGATATTGTTGGGTTTGGTGGTGATGGTGTCTATGTCGCTCTTGCTAACTCAGGGAAAGATATTCTAACTGGGGGACTTGGACAAGATACTTTAACTGGAGGTCCTGGAGCAGATCGTTTTGACTACCGCAACTTAGCTGATTCTGTTTTAGGTAGCTTTGATGTGATTACAGACTTCAATGCTAAATCTGGTAATGATTTATTCGTTGTTTCCAATGCACGCTCAGTATTCAATAATGTGGGAACTGTGGCAACACTTGATGCAGCCGGTATTGCAGCCAAGTTAACTAACACTACTTTTACAGCTAACTCTGCTGCTCAATTCTCCTTTGGTAGCCGTACCTTTGTGGGTATTAATGATACTACAGCCGGTTTTGATCCTACTAAAGATGCCATCATCGAGGTGACAGGTTTAGCCGGTACTTTAGGACTCAATAACTTTACCACTAGCTTGGCGTAGATTCTGGTATTGTTTCTACATCAGCCTTAAAGTATCCTGTAATTGACGGGATGTGTAGGGGTTTAGCAGCTACGCAACATAATTGTCAACTTAACGTAAAAACCATAGCCCGACTGGGAATTAATTCCCAGTCTCATAGCAAAAGTTGTCTTTTGATGACTAAAAGAACTAGAAAATTTTTTAAATTGTTTAGTTTACTTTAGTAAACTTTAGCTATTAGCCCGGAAATTCATTTCTGGGTGGGCGTGTTAGCCAAACAAACCATCTGTAGCTTATAGCGTAGCGTGGCGTAAGCCATAGTTAACACCAATGAGCATTGCGCTTTACCCCTACCCTTATTGTCACTATATTAAAATTGAATATTAATAGTATCAGAAAACCAATCATCATCAATTAACTGTTCTAAAGTATAAGGACATTGATCAGGAAAAATGTTTTTCTTTAATCCTGTTTTTGCTATCACATACTTAATAGCTTTTTGATAATTATTTTCTTTCTCTTGGTTAAGATGTTTTCTTAAATTCGTAGTCATGTCCGTTTCTAACTCACTACGAAAATTAACAATTTCCGCCGCCCAATGACGACGATTAATACTTTCTGCTTCCCAATATTCAATTAATAATAAATGAATGATAATTTGTCTTAAATAAATTTCCCCACTGCGTTTAGTATCTCTAACCAAATTTTCTAAAACCTCACTTAAACTATCTAAATCTACATCATTTAATTGATTATTTTTTATTTGTTCCAAAGTCATTTCATACCAGGCTAAATAGTCTGATTTATATAAATTTTTTAAGTCTATTAAGCTATTTGTGCTTAAAGTTTGCATAGTTTTACCTCAAAAAATAATATAATTTCATTATACCCCATAAAAATCCTCGTCCAGAATTTCCTCAATCCCAAAAGGACAAATTACAGGATACTCACTCTCTTCCGGTACACGAACTCCAAATTTAGCCAATTTACCCTCCTTAATTGCTAATTTTCGCCCATCAGGATAGGCTTTTTCTACTGCTTCTATTAAAAAACTTTTTAGAGATGGAGTATCTTCTAAATTATCTAAAACTCGTTGACGATGTTCCACAACAGAACTATACCAACTTGTTTTCATGGTATCTGGTACATCATACTGAATTTTTAACTTGAGTAAATGAGATAATAAGATTTTCAGATTACTTCTGAGTGTATTCTTCTCTGACTTACCCAAATCAACTAACTCCTCAATTAAATTCTCAATATCCAGGGATGCAAATTCACGATTTTGTAATTGTTGAATTGTTTGCTCAATCCATAATTGTAAATCGCTATCATATAGTTTATTAGACATCTTTCAGGTGTACTCCCATTAATCAGCCCTACTACCACTGTAACTTAACTACCAGAATATATTAATGTCAGAACAAAACCGCTAAAATAGTAGCAAATCAGAAAAACAATAAAATCTAGATATGACCACAGCTACACCCGTAAAAACTGAATACGAAGCGATTATTGGACTAGAAACCCATTGTCAACTCAGTACCAACACCAAAATTTTCTCCAACAGTTCCACAGCTTTTGGTGCTGACCCCAATACTAACATTGACCCAGTGTGTATGGGTTTACCAGGAGTTTTACCCGTACTGAACGCCAAAGTTCTCGAATACGCCGTGAAAACAGGTTTGGCGCTAAATTGTCAAATCGCTCGGTATAGTAAATTTGACCGCAAACAATATTTTTATCCTGATTTACCGAAAAATTACCAAATTTCTCAATATGATTTACCCATAGCCGAACATGGTTGGATAGAAATTGAATTGGTAGATGATGCGGGAAATCCCAGCCGCAAACGTATTGGTATCACCCGCTTACACATGGAAGAGGATGCGGGAAAACTCGTACACGCCGGGAGTGAAAGGCTTTCTGGTTCTACCTATTCCCTCGTAGATTATAACCGGGCTGGTATTCCCTTGGTAGAAATTGTTTCTGAACCGGATTTGCGGACAGGACAAGAAGCGGCTGAATATGCTCAAGAACTGCGGCGGATTGTGCGCTATCTTGGTGTCAGTGATGGAAATATGCAAGAAGGTTCTCTGCGTTGTGATGTGAATATTTCTGTCCGTCCGGTGGGACGTGAGCAATTTGGCACTAAGGTAGAAATTAAGAATATGAACTCCTTTAGTGCAATTCAAAAAGCGATTGATTATGAAATTGAACGCCAAATTGCAGCTATTGAATCTGGAGAAAAGATTATTCAAGAAACCCGGCTGTGGGAAGAAGGTTCACAACGCACCAGCAGTATGCGGGTGAAAGAAGGTTCTAGTGATTATCGTTACTTCCCAGAACCCGATTTAGCTCCCATTGAAGTTACCCAAACAGAATTAGATTCATGGTTAAGTGAATTACCCCAACTACCTGCGATAAAACGCCATCATTATGAAAATGAGTTGGGACTTTCGGCTTATGATGCGCGGGTCTTAACTGAGGATAAACCAGTTGCGGACTATTTTGAAAGTGCGATCGCTAAAGGTGCAAATCCCAAATCTGCGGCTAATTGGATTACTCAAGATATCGCAGCTTACTTAAACAAACAAAAACTCACCATCTCCGAAATTAAACTGACTGCTGTTAACCTGGCTGATGTGATTACTCGCATTGAAAATGGTAAAATCAGCAACGCCCAAGCTAAGGAAAAACTCACAGATTTATTAAATGGAGTTGCACCTGAAGAAGCTTTTGCAGGTCAAGAACTGATTTGTGATCGTACCATTCTTGAACCGATCATTGATGAAATCATGGCTGCTAACGCCCAACAAGTTGAAAAATACCGCAAAGGTAACACCAACCTCAAAGGCTTTTTCGTGGGACAAGTCCTGAAAAAAACCGATAAACGCGCAGAACCCAAACTCACCAATCAATTGCTAGAAGAGAAACTCAATGGGCCAGGGTAGGGTAATACCCCTCACCTCAATCATGGTATAGTGTGATAATAAGACGCAACTTGATTATCGGGAGAGCTAGTTTTGATTGGCTCTCTTTCTTTTTTTCTATCTAAACCCTGTCCAATTTGAAACCTGGAGTAATGCGAACATCTTGCTCGCTACTTATCACCAGGGAGCAAGATGCTCCCACTACTTTCAATAACTATGGCTCTCAAAATAGACGTGGTATAGCATTCAAGTGCATACTGCTATAATATCAAACTCAAAATCACCAATTTGTATATTCCAACTGTAAAATGGACAACGGTTAAATAGCACCGATAAGTAATATTCCTCATGACAAAAGAACTATTAAAACAAGTAAGAGTAATTGATCCTGTTCTGAAAACTGACACCGTAGCTGATGTATTAATTATTGACGGTTATATCCAAGCAATCGCCGAGAAAATTACAGATTTTAGTGCCGATACCTCTATCCGCGATTGTCAAGGCTTAGTTCTTGGGGCTGGATTAGTTGATTTATATAGTCATTCCGGCGAACCTGGATTTGAGGAACGAGAAACTATCAGTTCTTTCTTACAAGCTGCTGCTGCTGGTGGTTTTACTAGGGTTAGTGTTTTGCCTGATACGTTACCAGCCATTGATCAACCTGCTTTAGTGACACAGTTACAGCAATACAGAGAGAAAGAAAAACCTTGTCCTAATCTACACATCTGGGGAGCAATTACTTTAGATTTAGCGGGTAAACAGTTAACAGAAGTAGCAGATTTAGTAACAGTGGGTGTTGTGGGTTTTACCGATGGTAAACCTTGGGAAAATTTAGGGATAGTCAGACGGGTTTTGGAGTATCTGCAACCCTTTGGCAAACCGGTAGCTTTTTGGCCATGCGATCGCTATTTAGCCGCTAGTGGTAGGATGAGGGAAGGTGCAGAAGCCTTGCGGATAGGTTTACCTCCCATCCCAGCTACTGCGGAAACAACTGCAATTGCATCATTATTAGAATTAGTTGCAGATATAGGTACACCAGTGCATATTATGCGTGTTTCTACTGCTCGGAGTGTAGAATTAATTGCTCAAGCTAAAGCCAAAGGTGTGCTAATTACTGCTAGTACCACCTGGATGCACATTTTACTCGATACAACATCTATTAAGAGTTATCACACTTCCTTGCATTTAGATCCGCCCTTGGGAAATAATCGAGATATGCTATGCTTGCGGGATGCTGTGCGAACTGGGGTAATAGATGCGATCGCTATTGATCACGCACCCTATACTTATGAGGAAAAAGTTCAAGCCTTTGCAGAATCACCACCGGGAGCAATTGGTTTAGAATTAGCATTACCCCTACTTTGGCAAAATCTCGTAGCAACTGGGGAATTTACAGCTTTGGAATTATGGCGCGTTTTGAGTCATCAACCTGCGGCTTGTTTACAACAAGAAGTTAAAGCGATTCAACCCGGTGAAAAAGCTGAATTAACATTATTTAATCCTCTGCAAACTTGGCAGGTAAATAAGGCAAATCTCCAGACACTTTCTTATAATACTCCTTGGTTTGGTCAAGAAGTTACAGGTCGGGTTGTGCAAACTTGGTGTCATACTAATTTAAAATGAAGCTACATGGAGTCAAATTTTAATAATATTTGAACGCGGATAAACGCGGATAAACGCAGATGAATACGGATGATAATTATTTTGTGCAGCTTCACATAAAATTGGTATAATCCAATTTAGTACATAAGAACTATAATTAACATTCAATGTCTGATCTAATTCTGTTTTGGCATCGTCGAGATTTACGTATTTCTGATCATACGGGACTAGCTGCGGCTAGAGAAAGAAGTGCGAAGATTGTAGGTGTATTTTGTCTAGATCCCCAGATTCTCGAAAGTGATGATATTGCCCCCGTTAGGGTAAAATATATGATGGGCTGTTTGCAACGTCTTCAGGAAAGATATCAGCAAGCGGGTAGTCAATTATTGATTTTACAAAATGATCCTGTTGTCGCAATTCCTAAGTTAGCAGCAGCATTAAAAGCTAAAGCTGTATTTTGGAATTGGGATGTTGAACCTTATTCCCAACTACGAGATTTAGCCGTAATTGATGCTTTGAAAGTTCAAGGAATTGAGTTTCTTACTCACAATTGGGATCAATTATTGCACTCTCCAACGGAAATTTTTAGCGGTGCAAAAACTCCCTATACTGTTTATACTCCTTTCTGGAAAAATTGGATTACTAAATCTAAAGCTAAACCCGTTAAAACTTTAGCAAATCTAGAGAATTTAACAGCTAAAGAACAAGAAATTTCTCAACAAGCAGGAATAATTAATTTACCTTCTGCTGAAGATTTAGGTTTTATTTGGGATGCAGAATTAATAATTTCTCCTGGAGAATTGGCAGCACAAGCACGATTAGATAATTTTGCAAAATCTGCTATTAATGAATATCAAGAACAGCGGAATTTTCCCGCAATTGATGGTACATCTCAATTAAGTGCAGCTTTGAAGTTTGGTGTGATTGGGATGAGAACTATTTGGCAAACTACTATAGAAGCATTAGCAAATAGTAATAGCGAAGAAGTAAATGCCAGTATCCAAACATGGCAAAAAGAATTAGCATGGCGGGAATTTTATCAACACGCTATGTACCATTTTCCAGCCTTAGCTAATGGTGCATATAGGGATACTTTTAAAACTTTCCCTTGGCGAAATAATGAAACATATTTTCAAGCTTGGTGTGAGGGGAAAACAGGTTATCCTATAGTTGATGCGGCTATGCGGCAATTAAATGAAACCGGCTGGATGCACAATAGATGTAGAATGATAGTGGCGAGTTTTTTGACTAAAGATCTAATTATTAATCCTCAATGGGGAGAAAAATATTTCATGCAGAAACTCATTGATGGTGATTTATCTGCTAATAATGGAGGCTGGCAATGGAGTGCTTCTAGTGGTATGGACCCCCAACCATTACGCATTTTTAACCCAGCTAGTCAAACCCAAAAATTTGATGCCGAAGCGGCATATATTCGTCAATGGATACCAGAATTGCGTTATGTAGATTCAGAATATTTAGTAACTGGGAAAATTCCCCCGTTAGATTATTATGGGACAAACTATCCGCAACCAATTGTTGATCATAAACAACAGCAAGCTTTATTTAAGCAAATATATCAGCAACAAAAAGCTGTTAGTTAATTATTTGTCAGAATCATGATTTACAGGATGTTATTTACCAATTGTCAATTGTTGAATAATATTATGTTTATCATCTTCTGAATTGAGATTATCAAAATCATTCTACATTCTATCCTGCAAATCCTTTAATCCTGGATATCCTGATTCAGACAACAGCCTCATCTGTCAACTAACCTATTTTGATACAATAGCTACTAATTAATTATAATATATTATACATATATACGGATATAAATCAATTGGTTAATGGCGCAGTATCCTATCAGAAGTTGGCAACGTTAAAAAAGATAAACTTTCCCAGAAAAGACAAGATTGCTATATATTATCAGGTAGAATAAGATATTTGTCTGTTGTCAAAAATTGCTGCTATATATGTCCAAAACTTACACCGTAGAAATTAACCACCAAGGTACAAAATATACTCTGCAAGTTCCTGAAGATGAAACTATTCTCAACGCCGCTTCAGCTACTGGTTTAGATTTACCAACTTCTTGCGGCGCTGGTGTTTGCACAACTTGTGCGGCTTTGGTTACAGAAGGAAGTGTAGAACAAGCAGATGGTATGGGTGTAAGTCCAGATTTGCAAAAACAAGGCTATGCACTACTTTGTGTGGCTAAACCTCTTTCTGATTTGAAAATTGAGACAGAAAAAGAAGATATCGTGTATCAAGCACAATTTGGAAAAGCTTAGGTAATAATTGATAATTACCAATTCCCAAAAAGTTCCTGTATTCTCAAAATCACAAATACAAAGGATTTAGGATCATGACAACTCACTTTATTACCGCTGAAATCGAATTGCAAGAAACACCAACCGAGTTAGAAAAAGCCATTACAGCGGAATTGCAAAAACAAGGTGAACCCCTGCGTTGGGCTATTACCGCTGTTGACGAAGAACAACAAACCGCAACAGTAGAAGCTGTCGTTACTGCTTAGACTGCTTCTTTGCGTCTACCGTGAAACCAAAAAACCTGTGATACCCATCCAAAAACCATACACCGTAATTTTAATTATACCCACCGGCATTGGGGCAGCGATTGGCGGTTATGCTGGTGATGCGTTACCAGTAGCTAAAGTTATATCACAGGTCTGCGATCGCTTGATCACTCACCCCAATGTCATGAACGGTGCAAGTTTATACTGGAATATTCCCAACGCTTTCTATGTAGAAGGTTACGGTTTAGATAAATTTGCGGCTGGAGAATGGGGTTTACGTCCCGTTCGTAGTAATAGAGTCGGTTTACTTTTAGACCAGGGTATTGAACCGGAATTAATGCTGCGACACCTGCAAGTAGCCGACGCAGCTAGAGCAACTTTAGGATTAAATATTACAAATCATGTGATTACCGATGCCGCACTAAACGTAGAATTACGGACTTCTCCATCAGGTGCTAGTTGGGGAACAATCGGGAATCCTGATAGTTTATTACGGGCTGCTGAGAAATTAATTATAGCAGAAAAAGCCGAAGCGATCGCTGTTGTTGCCCGGTTCCCCGACGACATGGACGAAATCGCAGTTCAAAACTATCGTCAAGGTGAAGGAGTAGACCCTCTAGCAGGTGCAGAAGCCGTCATTAGTCATTTATTAGTACGCACCTTTAGAATTCCCTGCGCCCATGCTCCTGCCCTTTCTGCTGCCCCTCCTGCCCCCAATTTATCACCCCGGTCTGCGGCTGAAGAAATCGGATATACTTTCTTACCTTGTGTTTTAGTTGGCTTGAGTAACGCCCCGCAATTTACCATTAATACAGAAAATTACAATTCTTTATCAACTGATATCTGGGCAGATCAAGTTGATGCTGTAATTATTCCTGCTAGTTCCTGTGGCAATAGTGCTTTATTAAGCCTAAGCCAAAAACAATGTCAAATCATTACAGTTGCAGAAAATCAAACTTTGATACAAGTTTCTGCTCCCATGTTAAAAATTCCAACTTTACAGGTAAACTCATACTTGGAAGCTGTAGGCGTATTAGTAGCTCATAAAGCAGGTATCAATCCTTCGTCGTTAACAATTAACAATTAACAATTACCCATTACCAATTACCAATTACCAATTACCAATTACCAATTATTCTTCTAAAATCCCGTGATTGAACAACAAAATCAAGAACCAGAAATTCCGTACCTAACACGTACCCAAGTTTTAGTAGCAATGGGTGTAACTGCGATTATTCTCTGGATAGTTGCCAAATTATGGTTGCGTTGGGCCAATATCATCCTTTTTAAGTGGCACTGGCACGAACAAGACTTACTATTAGGAATTACTTTAGGTGTAATTATTACTATATTAAGTGGGTTAGCTTATCGCCTTTCTCCGCCTTACCGTAAAAGTGCAGATTATTATCTAGAAATGGTTCTCAAACCTCTAGCTTTACCGGACTTAATTTGGTTAGGACTACTACCCGGATTAAGTGAGGAATTATTGTTTCGAGGTGTAATGCTACCCGCTTTAGGTGCAGATCATACCGCTATAATAGTATCAAGTCTTTGTTTTGGAGTCTTGCACCTCAGTGGTCCCCAGCAATGGCCTTATGTAATTTGGGCAACTATAATTGGTATGATTTTAGGTTATAGCGCCTTATTAAGTGGCAACTTATTATTACCAATAGTTGCTCATATCGTCACAAATTTGCTATCTAGCTATTTATGGAAAATCAAAAAACTTTAGATAAGCTGTCACGCATTTAAATTGCTGGTTGAGACGAGGGAACAGGGAACAGATAAGAGTTTGAGGGCTTATTTTCTAACTTCACTAAATCAAATTTAGATGCGCCTTAGCTTAGAGCATTAGGCATTTTTTTAATTTTTACACAAAATATCCCACCAATCATGCCGAAATGGCTTATTGGTGGGATTTATGGTAGTTTAAGTTTAGTTAAGAGTTTTTCTCTAAAGTAAAAACAAGAAAAAACCCAGTCTTTGCTTAGAAATCATCAAGAAACTGACCAATGCGACTAATTGCAGGGTCTACTTCTTGAGGTATGGCTTGAGCCACGCTAACGCTATCAGGGTCAGGAGGAATATAAGTAGGTGGTTGCTGACCAAGGATAATTGCCAACTTTGCCACTTGTTGAGTAAGTTGCAACATTTGACTTTCCATTGCCTCCAAACGTTGAGACTCCCTAGCAAAAAAACGTTCCTCAAAACCGGTCATTTGACGTTGCATTTCATCAATTTTTTGTTCAACTGGAGTTATATTTGCTGTGTTAGCGACTTGTTGTCCAGATTCCGGGAAACACAAAACTTTCCAAAGAGCCTCTTTACACAGGTCACTGAACGTTTTGTCTGGTTGTGCCTCTAAGTAGTTTTCCACCTGTGCTAACAAGCTGTCATCAGCAATTTCTGGATTGAACGTAACGGATTTAACTACCTTTTTTGACCATTGGAACATCAGTTTTATTACCTAGAAGCGCGAACAGCAGATAATTGCACTTCTCCATAAATATACTGCCCTAAAGCATTGGCCTGGCGAGAAGGTGCAGCTAAGTAAGCTTTGATTTGAGCTTCTTTGAGTAGACGTTGAATATCTTCCCAGAAAAACTCTCCACCACCACCTGTAATAATCACATCAGTTACCCGCTCTGGCAACCACGCTAACACACGAGCGCAAATTTCCCGTGAAAACTGCTCTATCAAGTTAGGCAGAAAATCATCTAAATTAGTAGGCTTACTAGCACCTTTGGGACGGTAAAAGCGATCGCCTTTGGGCTTATTCACCGCAGAAATCAATGCTAATGATTGACTATCAGCACCGCCTATTTCCGCCGCTACCATTTCATAAAACTTGCTCATCCCAAAGTCTTCACTTTTAGAAGCGGCTCTGGCAAAGCGGAAATTATCTACCATGAGCATATCAATGGTTTGGTGGCCAATATCAACAATCCCCACGGATATTTTTGTAAAATCGGGAACTGCGGTTGCTTTATTTGGTTGAGTTTCTGACCACAGCAAACTCCCATATCCTTCAGGCATTACCCAGACTTTAGCAATGTTCAAAGATAAAGATTCACCTCGGAAATTCACTACATGAGGTCCAGTTACTAAGCTAGTTAACTGTGCCTTTTCCTTTTCAAATTGTTCCAAAGATAGGAAAGGCAGACCCAGGACAACAAAAATTTCATCTTTAAGCTTAAAGTACCCAGCAGAGGACAACACTTTGATCAGTGCATCTTCTACTTTAGATTGGCCAACGCCAAGACTTGCGCCAAAATCGGCTGCTAATTGCCCGACAGCATAGCCACTACCTTGGTACTCCAGCCATAAATCCATAAGTGGGTCAGTTGCCTTAGCTTCAAATACACCACCGCGAACTTGCTCAATTGACATTCTCTTCACATTAGAAGAAATAAAAGCCACATTACCGGGTTCACGGCTCACACAAGTCTTTGTGGAGGTTCTACCTAAATCCACACTGAGAATAGTTTTACCGGAAACATTGTTTGGCTTTACAGAATTCATCGGTGTGGCTGCTGCTGCTTGGCGGTTCATAGGGATAGCAGCGGCATTCATTGGAGTGGCTGCGGAGGGTTGGTCTGTCATGAAAGCTCCTCTGTAAAAAGTTATCATGCTCATCTTACAAAAAGGTGAGCTACAAAAAATTTTAGGCTGGGTTAAGTGTAACTAGAAATACGTCAAAATTGATAATGGGCAATGGTCAATTTTTTATGATTTAGCATTTATGATGGCAGTTTTCGGCAGATGTCAAGCTTTTATTCCTAATTTGGTGTTTTTAGGCTTGTACTTGAGTTGCCAACAAATAAATACTATAGCAGTCCTACTTTCATTACTAAAATTACTTGCAGAAGAGTTGCGGATAAATCCCCAGTCCCCATTTGTAATAGTGGGAGAAACAATCATTAATTCCCCCCACTGCTAGTTTGAGCTAAATAGTTGATGTCAAAGATTGGACTCTCGATTCCGAAGACCATTCTAATGGGTTCCAAACCCTTTCTTCTAAAGCCATCTGCTCAATTAAACTAGCCAAGCGCAATGCTTTGAGAGCTTGTTCACCACCCACAGAAGGCTGATTGCCACCACGGACACAGTTGACAAAATGCTCTAACTCTGCACTCAGAGGCTGAACATTAGTTGTATAAACCTTTTCGATTAAACCATCTTGTCTATATAAGACTTTTTGATGATCTACGAGAGGATTAACAGGGGTTTGCCGATGTACTAAAATTTCATTATTGAGAAAATCTGCTTCTGTAAATGAATTTTTACAATGGGCAACTAAACGGCGAATTTTTCGGTGAGTAACTTTGCTGGCAGTCAGCGTAGCCACCACACCATTGGCAAAGCCCAAGGTCGCAGTTACATAATCTAAATAACCTGAGTCTAAAGAATGAGTCCCACTAGCAGTTAATTTCACCACTGGTGAAGCAGCTAATTCTAGCAGTAAATCAATGTCATGGATCATTAAATCCAGCACTACGGAAACATCATTGGCCCGCGCTGAATAAGGACTCATGCGGTGAGATTCTAAAGCCAAAACTTCCTCGGTTTTCAGGACTTGGCTGAGTTCCCTAAATGCGGGATTGAATCGCTCAATGTGACCAACTTGCAAAATACACTGAGATTCCGCCGCAGCATTGACTAGAGATTCTGCTTCAGAAATACTAGCCGCTATCGGTTTTTCAATTAAAACATGGATTCCTGCTAACAAACAGTTGATACCCACAGCATAGTGTAGCCGTGTCGGTACAGCAACACAAATTGCATCTACATGAGGTAGTAAGTCACAGTAATCTTCAAAAAACCGGACTTTGTATTTGCTGGCAGTTTCTAAACCACGTTCGACGTTAATATCGGAAACGCCTACTAGTTCCACATCTTTCATGGAACTCAGCACGCGGGTATGATGTTGTCCCATGTTACCAACACCAATCACGCCTATGCGAATATGGTGTGGCTGACTGCGCTGTGAATATAGACTTGGTTCTGACACTGATATGCTATCTTGCACTATTGTTCTCTCCTCAACCACCAAATTTAGAGACGCTAGGGTCGTTGGCCTTTATACTTAAACGCCAGGTTTGATTTGTCTTAAACCATCCAGATGGTAACATAGTGATTATCTTTATGAAGAATTTCAAAGTTTAGGTTCAGTTCCCGCCATCTGGTTATCTTTTCAGTCAACAGTTGTTAATTATCCTGTTTTATTCATCTATGAGCAAAATTATGTGCTTTTTTTGATGGACTTTGTAAATTTTATAACTCCTTAGTAGCAGTTCTCAAGTATCTATTTAGGGAATTAACTAAATCCAATAAATACCTGGTTTTTATAGTGGTAAATTAATCACTATTTCTATAAGTAAAATTACAAGTCATCAAATAGTTAATACTCAGAGTATAATGTTTTAGGCGATTTATACAATTAATGTTCTCATTTCTGAGAGTCTTTTTGGACATATTTAATTTTTGTTTGTTGCATTTTGTTGATTTTCCCATCTTTTGGATGCAATTTGTGAAGGAATAAGTAATTGGCAAAATCTCCCTCTGTGTCCCCTCATTCTTCAACTTCCATTCCTTGTTCTGATTATGAAAGCTGTAATTCTGTTATCTGGTGGCTTAGATTCTTCAACGGTTCTTTACCAAGCAAAGGCTGATGGATGTGAATGTTACGCTATCTCTTTTGACTACCAACAGCGGCACCGAAAAGAGTTGAATTCTGCTTTGATGGTAGCAAAAGCAGCTTATGTAGTTCAACATCAAGTTGTCAATTTTGATTTACGACAATGGGGTGGTTCAGCACTCACAGATGCAAAGATTGATTTACCTGAAGGGCGTTCTCTCAATGAAATGGCAGAAAATATTCCTGTCACCTATGTTCCCGCCCGTAATACCATCTTTTTAAGTTTTGCTTTGGGGTATGCTGAAGCGATCGCTGCCCAAAAAGTATATATTGGCGTTAATGCCCTAGACTATTCTGGCTATCCAGATTGTCGTCCCGATTATATCCAAGCTATGCAGGATGTTTTTCGCTTGGGGACAAAGCAAGGACGTGAGGGAAAACCCATTGAAATTGTTGCCCCGTTAATCAATTTGAAGAAAACAGAAATTATCCAACTGGGTAATCAATTAGGAGTTCCTTGGCATCTCACTTGGTCTTGCTATGCTGGTAATGATACTGCCTGTGGTGTCTGTGATTCCTGCCAATTGCGATTAGCGGCTTTTGCTGAATTGGGGTTAGAAGATCCTGTTCTTTACGCTAAAGTCGGTGAGCGAAAATTTTAGATTTTGGATTTTAGATTGGGAATTTTCGGTACAAGCCCCGCCCCTTCAGGGCGGAATTAATCCAAAATCTGTTGACTTGAAGAGATGATAAATTAGGCTGAAAGGCTTATCTGGTAAACGTTACAGCGATTTTTGAGAAATTTTGAAAAAAATTTTGCTGGGTGGGGGGTTCAGGTGGCAATAATTGTGATATTATAGTCATATAAATATAATGGAATGTAAGCAAAATTTTTATTTAGGCACGCACTCCCATTATAAAAATATCATTTCTGGCGGTAAAAGTCAAGGGGTTGAAGTCCAAAAAAAAGAAATTTTTTTGAAAATTTTTGAAAATTTTGCATTTTATCGCCCTTTTCCGGCTAATTACCAATCTTAAGACCGAGAATCTAAAATGCGGATTTGGAGTTGGTGAAGACGCGGACCAATAACCGAGATCACAGTAAATTCAAGATTGTCATAATTAAAGATTTCGCCTTTGTTGGGGATTTTTTGGCATTGATAGAGCAAAAAGCCCCCCAAAGTTTGATATTCTCTAATTGAAGGTAAATTGAGATGCAAGACTTGATTAACTTCTTCTAAATTAATTTGTGCTTGCACCAAAAATGTTTGTTGGTCTACCATTTGAATCAGTAAATCATTGGTGCTGTCAAGTTCACCTGCATGACCAATAATCTCCGCAATGATATCTTGAATAGTTACCAGTCCGACAGTTCCTCCAAATTCATTAACCACCATCACCATAGCAGGTTTCTCTTGCTGCATCATCGGTAAAAGCTCACTTAAAAGAGTTTGTTCTGGCACAAATCTGGGAGGACGCATCCACGGTTGAATTTGTGTTTCTGGGGTGATTTTTCCTAAAGCTAAAGGTTGTGCTAAATCTTGAAAATAAACTATGCCGCGAATATCATCTAAAGATTCACCAATGATAGGATAGCGAGAGTGACCAGTAGATGCTATTTCCTGAAGTAATGCGTGAAAGCTGGCAGTTATGGGTATACCAATAATACTAGTTCGGGGAATCATGATATCTTCGGCGGTAATATCCCCAAATTCAAAGACGTTATTTAAAAGTTCGCGTTCGGCATTTTCTAAACCTGTAGATTCTCGTTCTGTAGAGATAATTAATTGTAATTCTTCTGGTGTCACTGGAGGTCGCCAACTTTGCCCAGTGTATTCAATCCTAAACAATCGTAATAGCCAGTAGGTTGATTGGTTAAGAACCCAGATAAAGGGACTAAAAAACCGGACTATTGACTTAACTGATGGACCGAGAAACCGAGCTAGATGTTCTGAATACAACATTGCCACTGATTTTGGACACAATTCACCTAAAACGATTTGCAAGTAAGCAATGGCAAAAAAGGCAATGGGGACTGATAAAGAATGAGCTAATAAGTTATTGATTCTCAAAGGTAAAGGCCAGGAATCAAGCCATTTTTCTACCAATACAGCAATTGTTCCTTCTCCAATCCAACCGAGTGCCAGACTAGAAAGGGTAATACCTAATTGGGCTGTAGATAGTAGTCTATCAATACTACGTTGTAATGTTTCTACGGCGATCGCTCGGATGTCACCAGCTTGTACTAACTGTTGGATACGAGTTCGCCGCACTGTCACCATTGAAAACTCTGCCGTCACAAAAAAAGCATTGATAGCAATCAGCACTAGCACGCTACACAACCGCAGTCCGGTATCTGTCCAACTTAAGGTAGAAAAAGCACTCACTGTCTAAGATAGTGTAAAATTTGACACCGGGTGAAGAAAGTTTTTGATTTTTGGTTTTTTAGGTTGAAGTCTAAAATCCAAAATCCAAAATCCAAAATCTAAAATTGAATGTTAATTAGTTTTCTCTACAGGAATATTAGATAATTGTAACTTGAGTTTTTGGGCAGGATAATCAGTCAAAGATAGAGATATCTGTTTAACATCATCAAGTAAAGCTGTAGGAATGCTGATTGTACCTTTAAACTCCGCACCTTTGGCGGGCAATTCTGCGGGTAAACCTTCTGTAATGGCGCTCAATGTTCTGCCTTTATCGTCAGTAATATCTAAAAAGCTATAGAGAAACCGCACAGAATCAGCACCTTTATTTTTCATATTCACTCGTAGTAATAAATCACCACCAGAATAGCGCACAGACTGTACAGACATAGTTACGCCTTCACTGTCAGCAGAGACAGGAAATCCTGGTTGAGGGGCTGCTTCTGCCACTTCTTGGGGTTTTTCCTTGGACTGCGACTTGGTAGGTTTAGTCTCTTCTTCTTCTTCTGACTTTTCTGATTTATTGCCCTTGTTTTTATCGTTAATTCTGGATTTTACAACTTTGAGAATATCTTCCTCTTTCAGGAAAGCTTCAGTTCCCTGTTGGGGGTTATTGTTCTTACTGCTATTAAATTTATTAGCGGGACGACCATCTGGCGTAGTGACACCTTTAAGTGCCATACTCCCAAATGTAAATCCTAAAAAACCACTGGCAGAACCTGCTCCCAACATTAGAGTTAACAAAATTAAGGTTAATAGTACAGTAGTATTTATTTTCATTGCTGAGAAATTATGACAGGGAATAGGAATTTAGATTTAATTACTCTATATGCTACTAGGGATTTTTGAATTTGGCTTTGTTAATTCTATCTACATCTATTAATATAAGTTTAAATAGGCTTTATCAGCTACTTTTTTAGTAATTGTTTACAACTTGCCAAATTATGATATAATGGTGTACTGTGGTTAAAGCAAGGTAATAAATCAATAACTAAGCTTAAATTACAAGGTTAAAATCCAAGTAAATAAGCGCCTTTGGCCGATTGGGGAGGCAACGAACTCATAATTCGTCTTCAGGCTGGTTCGATTCCAGCAGGGCGCACTTTATATACTCACAATAGCTGCAAACAAATTGCTAGTTTAAAAATAAATAAACCTTAAGTCAGCGCTCCCCATTTCTCACATCAGGTTATCATAGGATAGTGTGCCAATAATCTGTGCCAATAAATTCTCAGCATCTACCATGACGACTCCGACACCAGAACCCAGTCAACCAAACACATCACTTACTGATACAAATCTGGTAGAAGACCGCAGTAAGCTGAGTAAGATGTATCAGCATTATGTAGAAGTAAAGGATAAGCATCCTCACGCTTTACTTCTATATAGAGTAGGTGATTTTTTTGAAACTTTTTTTCAAGACGCTGTAACCGTATCCAGAGAATTAGAATTAGTCTTAACCAGTAAACATGGTGGTGAAGTCGGTCGCGTCGCCATGACTGGTGTACCTCATCATGCTTGGGAACGCTACACAACCCAACTGGTAGAAAAAGGTTATGCGGTAGTAATTTGCGACCAAGTAGAAGACTCCGCTGACGCGATTGGTTTAGTCAAGAGAGAAGTAACACGCATCCTCACCCCAGGAACTTTACTAGAAGAGGGAATGCTAAAAGCCAGTCGTAATAACTACATAGCGGCTGTGGTAATTGCTGTCAATCATTGGGGTTTAGCATACTCAGATATATCAACTGGGGAATTTCTCACATCTCAAGGTAGTGATTTAGAACATTTGACCCAAGAGTTAATGCGATTGCAACCTTCCGAAGTCCTATTTCCGACTAACGCCCCAGATTTAGGTAGTTTACTGCGTCCAGGAGAAACTTCCCCCTCTCTTCCCCAATGTTTACCACCTACATTTTGTTATAGTTTGCGATCGCAAGTTCCCTTTTCCCAAGCAGAAGCTAGAAGTAAATTATTGCAGAAATTCAAAGTGCGATCGCTCGAAGGTTTGGGTTGCGAACATTTACCCCTCGCAGTTCGCGCCGCAGGTGGTCTTTTAGAATACATAGAAGATACACAAAAAGCCAATCCCGTCTCCCTACAATTATTACGCACCTATACTTTCACTGATTATTTAATTGTAGACCATCAAACCCGTCGTAACCTAGAAATTACCCAAACCGTCCGTGATGGCACATTTCACGGTTCTCTATTGTGGGCTTTAGATAGAACTAGCACAGCAATGGGAAGCCGGGCTTTAAGAAGATGGTTGTTACAACCGCTACTGGAAATTAAAGGGATTAAATCACGCCAAGATACTATTCAAGAATTAGTAGAAAATACGCCTTTACGTCAAGATATCCGGCAGTTATTAAGGCAAATTTACGATTTAGAACGTTTAACAGTCAGAGCCGCTTCTGGTAGAGCAAATGCACGGGATTTAGTGGCTTTAGCTGATTCTTTCTCCCGTTTACCGGAATTATCTCGCTTAGTTGCCGATGCTCGTTCCCCTTTCTTGAAAGCTTTGCAAAAAGTCCCACCGATCATAGAAGAACTTGCAGAAAAGTTACACGCTCACATCGTAGAATCACCACCCATCCATTTAAAAGAAGGTGGTTTAATTCGAGCGGGAATCAATCCGCTTTTGGATGAAAGAAAGGCTACTGTAGAAAGTGATCAACAATGGATTGCAAATTTAGAAGTTGACGAAAGAGCGAGAACAGGAATCCCCACTTTGAAGGTAGGATTTAATAAAACCTTTGGTTATTATATCAGTATTTCCCGCAGTAAATCTGACCAAGTTCCCGATAACTACATTCGCAAACAAACTCTGACAAATGAGGAACGTTACATTACTCCTGATTTGAAAGAACGAGAAGCACGAATTCTCACAGCGCGAGATGATTTAAATCAGTTGGAATATGAGATTTTTGACGCATTACGCGATGAAGTTGGTTCTCATGCCGAAATAATCCGCAATATTTCCCGCGCTGTCGCTGCGGCCGATGTATTATGTGGTTTGGCGGAATTAGCGGTTCATCAAGGTTATTGTCGCCCTGAGATGCTTACAGGTAGGGAGATTGATGTAATTGATGGTCGTCACCCGGTGGTGGAACAGTCTTTACCCTCTGGGTTTTTTGTCCCTAATTCTACTTGGTTAGGGGGGAAGGGAATGAACCACGTTAGCGAAGCGTCTCGAAGAGAAGGGACGAAGGACACGAAGGAAGAAGAGAAGAAGAGTTTATTTTCTTATCCTGATTTGGTAATTTTGACGGGTCCAAATGCCAGTGGGAAGAGTTGTTATTTGCGTCAAGTTGGGTTAATTCAATTAATGGCGCAGGTGGGGAGTTTTGTCCCGGCTCGTGCTGCTAAGTTGGGAATATGCGATCGCATTTTTACTCGTGTTGGTGCGGTGGATGATTTGGCTACTGGTCAATCTACTTTTATGGTGGAAATGAATGAAACTGCAAATATTCTCAATCATGCAACTTTGAAATCTTTAGTTTTATTAGATGAAATTGGTCGCGGAACTGCAACTTTTGACGGTCTTTCTATTGCTTGGGCTGTGGCTGAATATTTAGCTGTTGATATTAAATCGCGGACGATTTTTGCTACTCATTATCATGAGTTAAATGAATTGGCTACTATTGTTTCTAATGTGGCAAATTATCAAGTTACTGTGAAGGAGTTACCTGACCAAATTATCTTTTTACATCAGGTTCAACCCGGTGGTGCTGATAAGTCCTATGGGATTGAAGCCGGAAGGTTAGCAGGTTTACCCCCGGTGGTAATTCAACGGGCAAAACAGGTGATGGGACAAATTGAAAAACACAGTAAAATAGCTATGGGTTTGCGTGAAAATTTATAGAGACATCCTAGTTATGGGACTGAAATGTGGGTTTGAAGATGGGTGGAAGCTTGATAATTTTTCTCACCCATCTCTTTATTCCCAATTAATTCCGAGAACGGTAATTCTTAAACTTGTTGATTAACTTTTTACCACCAAAGCAACCACCTAATACCAATAAACTCAATGTTGGCGAAAATTCAAAGGGGACTGGTTGCACATCAAACTTAGTAACAGTAAATGCTCCTAAACCACCTTTGTCATCTAGACTACGCACTCGAAAACCAAAGCTATCACCAGCGTTAACTGCAATTGGGGAGTATGAGTTGTTGAATTGCTTATCTACTGAGGCCAACTGATTAAAATTCCCATTGAGAAGATATCCTGCAATATCCTTACCCTCGGCATCTAGTAAAGTATAATTCCAATCAAAGCTTATAGATGCTGCTGAAGGAATATTTGAGATAGTCCAATCAGTATTAACAGAACTACCGCTGCCATTGTCGCTACCAACTAGAGTAATGTTACCATTTGCTGGATCAGTCAAATCAACAAGACCCGAACCACCATTAATAGTTAGAGTCCATTTACTAGTATCATAATCACCTGTAAAGCCAGTTATAGCCATAGCCTTAGAGGGGAGAGTAGCAATAATACCAAGAGTAGTAGAAGCCACTAGACTCCATCTGAGGATATTCCGGCTGATGAAACGAGTCATGATTGCCATTTTTAGAGTGGGTATTTTTATTAGAGTGAATTCAATGTCAAGCTGAACTAAGAAGTAGAAAAGGAGACAGTTTCAGTAAAAAATCAACTATCTCCTAAGCGGTTTCTAAGATTGTCAGACAGGAACGCTAAAGAAGTAGTTACTTGTATTCAATGATCCAGTAGGTAGAGAACCTATTAACCCTGTCACTTCTATGAACAAGTCGCTGTTGGCATTCCAGCCAGCAATGTTGTCATTAACAGACAAGTAAGTGCGTCGAGCGTACACACTAGTACCGAAACTAAAGAATACTGCTTGATTAGCTGCTAATGCCTGTGATCCAGCGGTTATAGGGTCAGCATCGCTGTATGCAGCAGCAACCGCAGCAGTTAAATTGGCTGCGGTAATGATACCTGCATTGAACGTAGCTGTAGGTAAGTTATTGAAGACTATGCGATCTCCTTCACCTGGGTTAAAATCACGAATGCGATCAGGTGCGGCAAACAGAGATTCGTTGAAGTTGTTATAGATGAAAGTATCTGTACCCAATCCCCCTGTCAGAATATCTGCACCTAGCCCACCTGTAAGCCTGTCGTTACCAGCACCCCCGTCAAGGATATCATTGCCATCTAAGCCAAAGATATTGTCATTACCAGATCCACCAGTGAGAATATCGTTACCAGATGTACCACTGAGACTCAAGTTGGAATTGGCATCATCATCGAGGATAGTACCAACGGCTTGACTGTTAGCAAGAGTTGCTCCATTGGGATTGCTGAAATTCAGATAGAAATTTTCATTTGATTCAACCTTCGTATCACCTACTATGGGGACATTTACAGTAAGTAAGGTGTTACCAGGAGCAAAAGAGAGAGTACCACTGGTAGAAATGTAATCGTTATCAGCAACTGTTGCTGTGCCATCTGCTGTAGCATAGTTGACTGTTACAGTTTGACCAGAAGCAGCAGACAGCCTCACGTTAAAGGTAGCAAAGCTACTGCCGCTATTTCCTTCTGCCACACTAATGTTACTAACACTAAGACTAGGTGCAGCATCATCATCAATAATAGTACCAGTGCCGTAGCTAGTACCAAGTGCTGCATTGGTGGGGTTGCTTAGTTGTAACTTAAAGGTTTCGTTGGTTTCGTTGAAAGTATCCCCAATCACATCAACATTAACAGTTTTGGTGGTTTCACCTGGTGCAAAAGTCAGAGTACCACTGGTAGCGTTAAAGTCATAACCAGCGTAGGCAGTATCATTAACTGTGGCATAGTTAACAGTGATTTGACGACTACTAGCAGCAGACAAGCTGACAGTAAATCCTAGAGGAGTTGTCCCACTGTTGCCTTCAGTTAGACTGACATTGTTAACGCTTAGGGTAGGTGCAATGCCAACTGGAGAACCTAGTGTGACAATTTCGCTGTGAGACTTTTGGAAGTTAGGCTTATCAGGTATATCACTACCAGCAAGCCCATCATTGTAGAAGACCGTAGAACCGTTATCAACAAGCAGTTGTAGTTGAGTGGTACTTGTGAGTGAACTGGGAACTTCAACTATGGATTCAAAACTACCACCAGCATTGAGCGCAGTTAAATCAGCAGTACGTAATACAGGGGCATCGGTGGCAACACCTGTCCAAGTGTAGAGGCGGAAGTCAGCAGGAGCAACACCTGTGGCATCTCCCGCAGGCCCGGCAATAATTACATATTGATTGCTGGCATTTTTTCTAATTTCCCGGATACCCCGACCACCTAAATCTAGCTGAATTGGAGCGCCAAAGGTTGCAGTGCCTTGAGTGCCACCACTGACAGCGTTTAAAAGTGATGTGAAGTTGATGATGGGGACAATTAGGGCTTTGGTACGGCTTGCTGTTGGCTCTTGGGGAGCGCGGAAGGCAACGTAGGCTGTGGTGTTGTCTGGCGCAAATTCTAAACCTTCAATGTTATAACCGTCCGTTTGCTTGGAACCCTTTCCAGAAGCAGCGCTAGTAGACAGACCAAAGAAATTAGCTCCTAAACCATGCCCGTTATTGACATCCCAAGCAATGATATCTTCGCGCAGAAAGTCATAGCGTCCCACATAGCTTAGGGTTGTTGTCGAGCCTGTGCCTGTAATATCTGTGCCAAAAATGCGATCGCGGTTAGGGCGACTATTTCCTTCGGGATCGTTATTACTCTGAGAACCCAACCAGAAGATGCGATTGCCTACTTTTGCCGAAGCTTCGATATCAACTTCGCGAGGCGAGCCATTCTTCAAATCAGTTAAGTTTAAGGATGAGGTGAAATCAAAGGAAGCGACTGGTAAGCCTGAGTTGTTGCGATTATAAAGGCGTAGTGCTTGATTTTCGTCATCACCAACTAGCATATAGTTAGAGTCAATAACAATGGCTGTGGAAGCATTAGCAGCCCCTGTCAGGAAGCGAGTGGTGGTTGAACCTGCGGCGGAAGCAGCGTATTTGATGACATAAGAACTGGTTAAAGAACCATCGCTGACGGTAACGGTGATATCACTGTATCCAACGCCTGTAGGATTGATTTTTAGGTTGCGGCTATTGGCGTTAGCACTTTGGGTAACAGTAAGGTTGGCATCGGTAACGACAGATTGGTTGCTACTAGTTGCGGTGACAGTTAATGCACCTGCGGCTGTCTCTGCATCACTGACATTAAATTCAATGCCGATGGTTTTGGCTGGGTCGGTTGAATCGCCGATTACGCCACTAACAAGGGCTGTAGGAGTAGCTGTGGGGCTATTATTGGGAAGGCTTAAAAAAGGTGTAATTTTGTCTGTGTCAATGACTGTTTCATTGTCAGCAAAAATTGTGGGAGCAGTGTTAGCAATGACATCATTATCGGTGATGGTAATGTTTTGAGTCGCAGTACCGAGCGTAATCCCAGAAGAAGGATTACTAATAGTTAAAACAGCAATTTCATCCCCTTCAGCCAAAACATCATCAACTACTTTGAAGGTCGCAGTACCAGTTGTTTGTCCGCTTAGGATTGTAATTGTGACGCTGTTAGTGGTGGTGTTATTTAGGGTGTAATCACCTGTGGTGATATTAGTTCCAGATACGGTTAGTGTGACAGTCTGATCGCTAGTCACCGCGCTGGAGGCTGTAGCAGTAACGGTGATAGATGTTTGAGCCGCTTCAGTACCTGTGTTGGGGCTGACGGATAAGTTAACTGTGGGGTTTGCTGGTGCAGCCGAGACAGGCGCAAAAGCGACACCCTTGAAAATCGTATTTGTTGGGGCTGTTGCTAAGGTAGTAAATGTGCCAGAAAGATTAGCATTAAAGGCTGTGGTATCTGTAACCTTAACTAAACTATTACCAGCACTCGTTCCATTAGTTGCGTATAAATCAACATTACTTCCGTTAATAACTCCCGTTAATCCCGTCAGAGTTCCCGCAATATTACCTCTTGCTGTCCAAGTCGTTCCGTTAAAGGAATACTTGAACAAACCAGAAGTTTGATCTGCAATATATAAAGTATCAAGTCCAGCAACACCAGCATCACGATCTAGAAGAACATAGGCATAGGGGTTTCCTGTATTTGGCAATCCAGACAACAGAGTAGTTGCCTGATTACCACTATTTGGAAGTCCAGTACCAACAGTGTTGACTCCAACATTAGAACCTGATCCAGAAGAAGTATAAAGCTGCCCGTTGAAAATGTTAACAACGCGGGAATTCAGAGCATTAAGTGTAGTAGAAGTACCTGCGCTACCATAGCTAACGAAAGTCAGTCCAGTGCTAGGACCAGCAACCCAAAACCCAGAACCATCATTAGTAACTGCACTGCGGATGTTATTAGCACTGTAGGCATTATTAATTCGAGTCGTTGTATCAACAATTCCCAAAGCATCAATTCTAGCTACAATCCGATTGGTGGTAGCACTGGTAGTACCAGTCACATTCGCAGTCCCTGGAGTCGCATCATAACCAACTAAGGTCAAATACCGTCCATCAGCAGAAAGATTGAGCGCTCCTTCTGAAGCAGCCGTACCACTCTGAGTCAAAGTCTGATTGCTACCACTATCAGCAGTTGGTAGAGCAATTGAATTAACTGCGGATTGATTCGTATCAGTTGTGTTGAACTCCTTCAAAGATACTGCCGTTGCTGCGCTGGAAAGAGCGGCCTTGCCATCACCAACCTGTAAAACAACAAGATCGCCAGCGGTAAAAGGTGCTAAAACCGAGTTGTAAGCTTCCATCACCCCAACCTGAAACGCTAAGGGTGCGGTAATTGTGCCTGTTGAATATTCTAAATTCCAATCCCCACCCAAAACCACGCTACCTGTAGCATCATCAGAAGCAGCGATATCTGCACCCGTTGCTTGATGTAATTGCTGGACAAAGTTTTTACCTGCATCCCCCTGAGCTACATTACAGCCATAAAGGAGAATATCTGCCCCTGGTGTCAGGTAATTTGACCATTGTTGTAGGAGACTACTATAGGTTGGTAGTGTTGCTGAATTTAACTGTGCTGTTCCCAGTTGTAAATTGCCTTCTGTTCCGTGAGAAACAATATGTACAGTATCAAAAATACCTGATTTTAAAGCTGCGGTAATTTGTAATATACCGTCTTGAGTGGGATCAAGGATCACTAGTTGGGTGTCAGCATTTAGCCCTTGGAGAAGGCTTTGATAATCGGGAATTGTGGGATCAAGAAATAAAATGGAACTCATTGGTAATAACCTAATTGAGTGGGTAAAAACAGCTTTGATTAGCAAATACTGTCTTAGTATTCACTTGTAACTAACGCTATATTGTTTTATATATATGAGTAAGAGCAATGGGATTACTACGTAATAGCAGTAATTTTTCTTAACAATCACAAATTTATCCCAGCAAGATTAATAAATAACTAGGAGCTAGTTAAATAATGGTTAATATTATGTCGTATTTATCCTAATAAAATCTTAATTGATACCCAAATCTTGAGAAGCAATCATACAAAAGCGATCCCTTCCTTCTTTTTTAGCTCGATAAAGTGCTTCGTCTGCTGTTTTAATAAGGAATGCTGACGGCAGATCAGGAACAGGAATTATACTAGCAATTCCTAAACTGACAGTAACATATTGACTTACCTCAGAAGCTGTATGAGAAATTGCCAATATTTTCACTTGAGAACGGATTTCTTCAGCTACAATCATCGCACCTTCTACAGTTGTATTTGGCAAAATCACCACAAATTCTTCTCCTCCATATCGTGCTACTAAATCACTAGGTCTTTTAATAGCTTGACTCATGGAAAAAGCCACTTTTTGTAAACAACTATCTCCCGCTTGATGTCCATAAGTATCGTTATATCTTTTAAAAAAATCTACGTCACACAAAATCAGAGAAAGTGCAGATTTTTCCCTAGCCATACGTTTCCACTCTTGCTGAAAATACTCATCAAATTGACGACGATTAGGAATTTGTGTGAGGCTGTCGTAATTAGCAAGACGGTAGAGAATTTGATTTTGGGCTTTGAGGTGAATATTATATTGCCAAATGACAATTCCAGTTGTCATTCCTAATAAAGTTATTGGTGCAGCCACAGGTAGCCAATAATTTATCTTCAGCATGAGTAAACTGAAACATTCCCAGATTACACATAGCCCTATACAGAATTCTAATTTTTCCCGAGAATGCCAACGAACAATTACTAAACCCCAGACCGGACCTGCTAATAGTAATAATATTATCCATGCTCCAGGGGAAAAAAGATGGAGAAAATTATGCCCAAATACATTATTAATAAAAGTTGCGTGTAAGTAAACTCCCCCCGTAGGTGGATCATAATTAAAAGGTGTGACTAAAACATCAATACCAGGAGCAGTAACTCCTACCAAGACAATTTTATTTTTAAATATATCGGCTGATACTTTTCCTTGCACCACATCAACAAAGGAGTAATGAGGCATTTGCTTAACCTGACTAGGCCAGTTAATCGACAATGGTTTATCTAAATTAGGCAAAGGAGGTATTTTCGTAAAAGTTCCATACGTCTGGATAGCCGCAATTCCTAATGAGGGAATACCGTTAATTAGAGGCTGTACTTTACGGATCATACCATCTCCATCTTTGGAACCGAATATATGCCCTGTAGTTATTGCTGCCTGTTCTAGTTCAGGAACAGGAAACCAAGGTTTTCCTTGAGTATCCCAAGCCTCTGCCAATATCACTTTACCATGTTGTTTCATGGCCTTTGCTAAAGCGACATCATCGGGACTAGAGTCAGAAAAAATAATATCAAATGTAACTACATTTGGCTGGGCTTTATCCAGTACATTTAATAACTCTATATATCTTGTCCGTGGCCAGGGAAATTGTTTAAACTCCGCTAAACTCTTTTCATCTATTGTCACTACTACTATTTGCTGATTCCAGTTAGTATTTCCCCGAAGTCGAAATAGGCTATTATATGTCATCCATTCCAACGGTTGAAAGATTCCTAGTAGCAGAAAACAAACAACTATTAACATCGCTATCCAACCAGGAAGCAATTTCCCGAACAACCGCCGAATTTCCATAAAAATGTCATTCATTTGCTGTTTTTCCTCCGACTAAGGAACAGCTAATTGATACTTCTGCTGTTTTCCCAAAGGTGTTGTGACACTAACTGCAATTTTTCGATTATTAGGAAGAGATGTTGTGATCTCAAACTCTCCATTCCGATTAGTAATTAGTGGTTGATTAGCCAAGATGACTAAATTCACAGGATCTATTTTACCCGCAATTCTTGCCTGTTGATTGCCTATATCTGCCAGGATTTTTACTTGCAAACTTGTATCATCTCGTAACCGCACTGGAGGTGAAGGTGGTTCTCCAGGAATGATAAAGCTTTGAAAACCTTTATTTACAGATACAGTTTCACCTTGAGCAGATGTTACCACCCTACCTTTTAAAGTTGCTACCCCTGTCTTCCCACTAGGTTGGACACTAACACCAAATTCTGTACCTCTAACTCCTGTAATCCCTGCTGGAGTCTTAATTTCTAGTCTAGATTCTCGATTGTTCAAAGGACGTACTTTTAAACGCACCTGTCCACCAGTTACCAGCAATTCTGTGACTTTTCCATTATTACTGGTGGTTTGCAGTTTTTTAATTTGAAGTTTTGTATTTTCCGCTACTTCTACAAAAGCAATTCCTGTATCTAATGCTAATATCGTCCGAGAATTCTGGCCTGTATTAATGCTATCACCGACACTTTGTAGCTTTATACCTATGCTGGCAGGTTGAGAAGTTTTTTGATGTTCATAAGTAACATTACCCACAACGCTACGAACTTCTAAGTAGCGGTTAACTCTTAACTGCAAGTTATTTTGGGCTAATGCTTGCTGAAAAGTTAATAGGACAATGACAAATAAACTTAATAACAGCCAATATTTTCTTTTGAACACTAATTTTTATGGACGAGATGACCCTGGCATCTAATTCTAAGTGATAGCTTCGCTCACTGCAATCAGCTATAATTTCTAAACTTAAGAATCTAGGCATCCTCTGGTTCAAATTGTGCCACGGTTACAGCATTAAACGCAAAAGATAAAACTAAAGGAATGGGACATTTAAACCAAAAAGTGTAAATCACTGCTAAGATAGTAGTGGATATAGCCGCACAAGCCCAATACATTTCTTGATTAGTTAATCCATTTTCTTCTTTAATTACTCTTAACACATTCATTGGTATTGGTTCTGGCATGACTCCACCAGGGGGAAACGCCCAATAGTTACCACGTCTTTCCACAAATAAATCTGTCCAGCCGTTTTCTACGCACCATGCTTCAATCCATTGAATCGAGTAATGATTTATCATATAAATACTAAGTTTGCTTTGTAAATGTTTGCCTGCGGTCAATCTTAATAACGCAAAGATTCTTAGTTAGATAACTGTTAGCGATAAAATTAACTTTTATCTCATCATTTTAGATATTTATCAAGTATTTTATAGATAAAAATCCTGCTCCCACAGTTACCACTATAATTAATAGATTATCAGTTACGCTTGTCACTGAACTTCAAAAGATAATAAACTTTACTTGTAATCAAACTTAATGAATTATTGTAAATAGTAAAATCCTGCTCAAAAATCAGCAGCAGTTAAAATCTTGCTCAATTTAGAAATAGGAGTAATCACAAATAAAGTTATTACAACATATTAAGTCTTTTCCAAAATTTAACCAATTACCCATTACCAATTACCAATTACCAATTACCAGATTAAACTAGATAATTAGTGACTTGGACTAATAAAATATGTTTTGGCAAAAAAGCTTAGGATGGATTTTAGGAATTATGCTTTGGTGCTTTGCACAGCCAGCATTAGCGGACTGGACTCACCCTTTATCCTTTAGTAATGCAGAATTGTCAAGACAAGACTTTTCTGGACAAAGTTTACAAGCAGCCGAATTCTCTAATGCTAACCTGGAAATGACTAACTTTACAGGTGCGGACTTGCGAGGAGCAGTTTTAAGTGCTTCAGTAATGACAAAAGCAAATTTACATGGAGCAAATTTAACCAATGCCATGGTAAATGAGGTAAAATTAACAGGCGCTGATTTAAGTGATGCCGTTTTAATAGAAGCTCTTTTATTCCGCACTATCTTTACAAATGTCAATATCACAGGTGTAGATTTTACAGATGCAATTCTAGATAAAGCGCAAATTAAAGAGCTATGTCAAAAAGCCAGTGGTGTAAATTCCCAAACTGGTGTAGAAACTCGTGAGTCGTTAGGATGTCAATAAAACTTGGTATAATTGGTGGTGGACAACTGGCCTGGATGATGGCAGATGCAGCAAATAAGCTGGGAGTAAAATTAATAGTCCAAACTCCTAGTCCAAATGATCCGGCTGTATCTATTGCCCAAGATAGCATTTTTGCCGCAGTTGATGATGCCGCAGCCACAGAAATTTTAGCTACAAAGTGTGATATTATTACCTTTGAAAACGAGTTTGTTAACCTTGCCGCTTTGTCATTGCTAGAGAAACAGGGTGTTTATTTTCGTCCTCAATTAGCAGCTTTAGCACCTCTGTTAGATAAATATGAGCAACGTTGCTATTTACGGGATTTAGGTTTACCAGTTCCCCATTTTTTGGCATTATCAGCGGAACAAGAGCAAGAAAAAGAGATAAAATCTCAAATTGAAAGTTTGGGTTTTCCTGTTGTTGTCAAAGCCCGAAGACATGGATATGATGGTCAAGGAACTTTTATCATTGCCGATTTTGCGACTTTAGCAAAAATAGTTAATCAAAGTCATAGCCAGTTTTTAGTCGAAGAATTTGTACCGTTTCAAAGAGAACTAGCTATCATTGCAGCCCGTTCTATAAATGGGGAAATTGTCATCTATCCAGCGGTAGAAACTTGCCAAGAAAATCAGGTTTGCCGGTGGGTAATTGCACCTGCTAAAATTACCAAGGAGCAAAGTTTAGAAATTGATGCGATCGCTAATAAACTATTAAATAGTCTCCAATATGTAGGAGTATGTGGTATTGAACTATTTCTCACCGCTGAGGGTAAAATCCTAGTTAATGAAATAGCCCCACGCACTCACAACTCTGGACATTTTTCCCTTGATGCTTGTGAAACTTCCCAATTTGAACAACACCTGAGAGCCGTGTGTGGTTTAGCTTTAACCAATACTACATTAAATTGTGCTAGTGCTGTGATGGTTAATTTGCTAGGATATGAAAGCAGCCATGGCGACTATCAAGAACAACGTCAACAACTAGCAGATATTCCCCAAGCTACTGTTCACTGGTACGGCAAAACAGAAGCTCGTCCAGGACGTAAACTAGGACATATCACAGTGTTACTAGAGCAAGATAACCCCAATGCAATAAAAGACATTATACACAAAATTGAATCTATCTGGTATCCCCCAGATCAAATTTGCGAAAATTTTCCATAATTAACACACAATCCATTTTTCAAAGCTATAATAAGTTAGTTGCACTACGACGATTGGTGACTGCCATCAAGTTTTTTGATCTATGTCTTTAACAACAAGGGAGCTAAACAATTCTCGTGGCAGTATACCGGGCTTGTACCCGGAAACTTTAAATGAGAACCCTCAGTTCCCACCTGGTTTAACCAGGTCATAAACTTAGGTAAAACGGCGTTGTGGTGAACTACAAAATTTTAGTTCCCTAGTTTGATGAAATGGATGAAAAGCAATTGCAGCGGATTTCATCTGAGTGAGGTGCGGTATTAGCGGGCAAGATGCCCGCACCACAAGGGATTTACAGCACTTTCCGCTGTTATGAGGTACATATATAGCGGGCAAGATGCCCGCACTACAAGAGTTTCATAATTCAAGTTAGTATCTCATTAGAGCGAAATATGCTGTATGGGTATCTTTTTCATTGGAAATCCCTTAAACCCAGTTTTCTGTTTACAGCAACTTATCTACAAAATTATTAGCTAAATCCAATAACTCCAGATCATCAATATTAATATTAATATCATTTGCTAACACATCTTTCACAGCAGATATTTTGTCGTTATCTCTAGAGATTCTCAAACATTCTTCTAAGTCTACTGCTAAATCAAATAATGATGTGCCTCCTACATACCTTCTAAGTTTGATAGCGACATCATCATCACTAACTAGAAAATCTTTAATAGCATCAAATAAAGGATTAGAGATTTCATCATCTCCCCAAGTTTCTAGCCAATCACCTTCCACATCTTCTACATAAATATGAACAAAATTCAATCCATAATTTAGCCAATCTTGCTGCATATTCCGGGCTGCTGCTAACGCTTCTGTTAGGCTTTCAAGTTGGGTGCTATGATTAGTCTGTTGTTGGTTAACCATAAATGGTGTTTTCAGCGGATTAATGATGTTGGCTAGGACACAGATTTCGATTTCAATATTCGGGAATCAGGAAAAATTCACATACTTCCCTGACGCAAGATGATCACTGTTGTACAGTGCGACATTGACTAACTGATGAATAAAATCATTTTCCTTGGGATTGTAACTTAAGAATAATCCTCTTTCTATTTCCCACAATTGCAGTGCATTTTCCCACTTTTGATACTTGGTGTTATGAAATTCTTCACTGACACTGGTAACTTGAATACAGAGTGGTTTATTTTGATTATTGCTAACAATTAGGTCTGTTGCCATAGAAAGGTCAGCTATATAACGCCGCCAAAAATCCCCTTCTCGGTGAACAACATCCTGAGCTATATATTTAATGATATCACTATCAGCCTGATTAAACTCCCCCGCCATCATTTTTTTCTTCCAAATATAAAATTTGGTGTCTGTGGCGTTTATCCATTTAGGAAATAAGAAACCATACCAATATCTCTCATTGGCAGTCATTTGCTCAAACTGTAGTTTTTGGTCTTCCTCCGAAGGTAAAGATCTAATTGCTAACCAAACCTTAGAGTCCGTAATTACTTCTAATAAAAAAGCGACAACGATGGGTTTGGATATCAGTGAACCAAGCTTGATATGTTTAATCCAACGGTCTATCTCTCTTAATCTTATCGTGAGATTTGGATCTATGCCAGAGGCTTGCTCGATCAGTAAATTTAGTTTATCCTTAATTTCTCTTGCTTGCAAACTATACCCTATTGTAAAACACTAACACAGTATCTAAAGATTTATATCTTACCAAAGCAGTAAATAAGGTTGTTAAAAACATTATCATTATTTCATCTTATTGCGGTATTGAACAAATCAGCGTTAATTAATTTTCGTACTAGAGTAAGACTAGATGAGCAGATCAGTAAATAATCTTTACACTGAGCGCAACTTCATGAAAATCTCCAGTTTTTTTGCCCAACTTCGTTAAAAATAGTTTTAAGTCACAATATCGTTTGCATCCATCATTATGTCTCAACCAACTATAGAATCCATTTTACAGGAAAAGCGGCTATTTCCGCCTACCAGTGAATTTTCAGAAAATGCCCATATCAAAAGTTTAGCAGATTATCAGCGACTTTACGACAAAGCCAAAGCTGATCCTCAGCAATTTTGGGCAGAATTGGCAGAAAATGAGTTACATTGGTTTCAAAAATGGGACACCGTACTAGATTGGCAACCACCTTTTGCTAAGTGGTTTGTCAACGGTAAAATAAATATTTCTTACAACTGTCTTGACAGACATCTCACTACTTGGCGTAAAAATAAGGCAGCGTTGATTTGGGAAGGAGAACCGGGAGATTCACGGACTCTGACTTATGCCCAATTGCATCGGGAAGTGTGCCAGTTTGCGAATGTGTTAAAGCAGCTAGGAGCAAAAAAAGGCGATCGCATTGGGATTTATATGCCCATGATTCCCGAAGCTGCCATTGCTATGTTAGCCTGTGCGAGAATTGGCGCACCTCATAGCGTTGTTTTTGGTGGTTTTAGTGCTGAAGCTTTGCGCGATCGCTTGAATGATACAGAAGCCAAATTAGTGATCACAGCGGATGGTGGTTGGCGTAAGGATGCGATTGTTCCCCTCAAAGAACAGGTAGACAAAGCTTTAGAGAATAATGCAGTTCCCAGCATTACAGATGTGCTAGTTGTCAAACGCACAAATCACCAAACACAGATGGCAGCAGGACGTGACCATTGGTGGCACGATTTACAAAAAGGCGTGTCCGCTGATTGTCCCGCAGAACCAATGGATAGCGAGGATATGCTGTTTGTTCTCTACACTTCCGGTAGTACAGGCAAACCGAAGGGCGTTGTGCATACCACAGGCGGTTATAACTTATACAGCCATATCACCACAAAATGGATTTTTGATCTCCAAGATACAGATGTATATTGGTGTACTGCGGATGTAGGTTGGATTACGGGACATAGCTATATTGTTTATGGACCACTTTCCAACGGTGCAACTACTCTCATGTACGAAGGTGCGCCCCGTGCTTCTAATCCTGGATGTTTCTGGGATGTCATTGAGAAATACGGCGTTAATATTTTTTATACCGCACCCACAGCAATTCGCGCCTTTATCAAAATGGGTGAACATCATCCTAACAAACGTAATCTTTCTTCTCTGCGATTACTGGGAAGTGTGGGTGAACCCATTAACCCCGAAGCTTGGATGTGGTATCACAAAATTATTGGTGGTGAACGTTGTCCGATTGTGGATACTTGGTGGCAAACTGAAACAGGTGGGATTATGATTACACCTCTACCTGGGGCAATTGCCACTAAACCAGGTTCAGCTACCCTGCCCTTTCCCGGTATTATTGCGGATGTGGTGGATTTAGACGGGAATTCTGTCCCTGATAACGAAGGTGGTTATTTAGCAATTCGTCATCCTTGGCCGGGAATGATGCGGACTGTGTACGGTGATCCTGATCGTTTCCGTCGCACTTACTGGGAACATATTCCGCCCACAAATGGTAATTATACGTATTTTGCAGGTGATGGGGCGAGAAAGGATGAGGACGGCTATTTTTGGGTAATGGGTCGCGTTGATGATGTCCTGAATGTCTCTGGACACCGATTAGGAACAATGGAAGTAGAATCTGCTCTCGTGTCTCATCCTGCGGTAGCTGAGGCTGCGGTTGTGGGTAAACCGGATGATTTGAAGGGTGAGGAAGTTGTGGCTTTTGTGACTTTGGAGGGGACTTATCAAGCCAGTGAGGAGTTGAGTAAGGAACTGAAGAAGCACGTTGTTAATGAGATTGGAGCGATCGCTCGTCCTGGTGAAATCAGGTTTACTGATGCTTTGCCTAAAACCCGTTCTGGTAAGATTATGCGGCGTTTGTTGCGGAATTTGGCATCAGGACAGGAAATATCGGGGGATACTTCGACTTTGGAAGATCGCAGTGTTTTGGATAAGTTGCGGGAAGGGAATTAATTTAGGTTAGTTTCGCGCAAAGACGCTAAGGAGCAAAGACGCAAAGTGTTTTTTGTGTCTTTGCGTAAAGTAAAGTTAAAAAATGGTAGGTTGGGTTAAGCGAAAGCGCAACCCAACGAAAAGTTTGATAATGTTAATTTTTGGGTTTAACTGAACTGTATTAACTCATAATTGAGAAAGATTAGAAACTGATAACGAGAAACGAGGAGAATACTATATGCAAGTAAGACAAGAAATTTTTGATACTTATTGGCGATTTACTGCTATGCGTCAAGAAGTTTTTTTCAACAAACTCAAAAATGTACCACCACCTTGGACGAGTGATCCTATTCTTAATACTTATAAATTTTGTAATGCTTATCGAGTAAGTGATCGGGTTTCTCAATATCTGATCAAGAATGTCATTTATGATGAAAATAGGAGTCAAAATGAAGAAGAAGTGTTATTCAGGATTTTGCTATTCAAAATTTTTAATAAAATAGAAACTTGGGAATATTTAGAAAACAAAATAGGAGATTATATTACACTATCTAATTTTGATTTAGACGTATATTCAAACATATTGCAAGAAGCTATGAATCTTGGATTTGTGATTTATACAAGTGCATATATGTCTTGTGCTAGTAAAGAGTTTGGTTATGATAAAAAACACCAAAATCATTTAGCATTAATTGATAAAATAGTTTTCCAGGATAGGGTAATTAATACCATAGTTAAAGCTAAAAGTTTGGAAGAGATTTTTCATATTATTGAAGGATATCCATTGCTAGGTAAGTTTATGGCTTACCAGTTAGCGACAGATATTAACTATAGCGAAGTTATCAACTTTGATGAAAACAGTTTTACTATAGCAGGACCAGGCGCAGAACGAGGTATTAATAAATGTTTTCTTGATACCAATGGCAAATCCTATGCTGATGTCATTTATTGGATGACAGAAAATCAAGAAAATGAATTTCAACGTTTGGGTTTAAATTTTCAATCTCTTTGGGGTCGTCCATTACAAGCTATAGATTGTCAAAATCTTTTTTGTGAAACTGACAAATACTGTCGAGCCGCATTTCCTGATTTAAAAAGCAACCGTAAAAAGATAAAAGCTAAATTTACTGCAACTCCTCAGCAAATTGATTATTTTTATCCTCCTAAATGGGATATTAATGATCAAGTTCAAGAAACTTTAGTGCAAAGATTACCACCATTAGAAATTCCGACTTTGCAAGATAATTGTCAGCAGTTATCTTTAGAATTAGATTCTTTTGTAAAAACTACATCTGAAATTCCGAATTGTATATCAAAACAACATAAAGAAAATGGGCAAAAAACTCCGCTAAAAAAATCAAGACTTTTGGAAAATGCAGACGCAGCAAAATCTCAACAGTTATGTCTATTTTAGTGTCTTCAACTATTCAGGGCAAAACAGATGGAAATAAAAGGATATGCTAAGTTCGACGATAAAAACAATAGAAAATATCGCTATTTACTACGGCGTAAATGGGATGAAAATTTGCCGCAAGTTACCTTTCTAATGCTTAATCCAAGTACGGCTGATGATAAGAAACCTGATCCCACTATCACTAAATGTATTGAATTGGCTAGGTCATGGAATTATGGTTCTCTTGAAGTAGTTAATTTATTCGCTTATATTACTCCAAAACGCGAAAAGCTTTTAGACGAAGACGACCCTGTAGGACCCAAAAATAATCTTTATATTCAATCAGCAGCACAACGCGCTGAATCAATTATTGTGGCGTGGGGTGGAGGTAAGTTTCCTAAAATAAAGAAACGGGATGAAGCAGTGTTACACCTAATTTCTTGCAAGACACTTTACTGTCTTGTTGATGGTATTAGTAGTGATTTAACAAAAGATGGACATCCACGCCACCCGAAACCACGCCGTAAACCTATTACAGGACGAACGCTTTTACCTAAAAATGGGACTTCCAAAAAATAAATTATCAAATATTTAAGGAATTGTATTATGAATTTTTCTGAATATCAAACAGAAGCACTGAATACCGATCAGATTCCTGCTGTTGAAGGTAGTGAATTAATCATCCCGCTATTAGGTTTAGTTGGTGAAGTTGGCTCATTGATGACAGAATATAAAAAACATTTAAGAGACGGTGATGCACACAAATTATTTAAAGAAGGAATTGCAGAAGAATTGGGAGATATGCTTTGGTATATTTCCAATATAGCCAGTAAATTTAACCTTGATTTACAAGAAATTGCAGAAGATAATTTAATAAAGTGCAATGACCGTTGGGGATGGAGAGACTCAACAGAAACAGGTAATCAAAATACAAGTTACATCTTTGATAATGAATTTCCAGAACATGAAAGTTTACCACGACAATTTGAAGTAGAAATTACAGAGGTAAGCCAAGATAATTCAGTCAAAATGAAGGCATTTATTAACAAAGAACAAATAGGAAATGACCTCACCGATAATTCTTATAAAAGCGATGGCTACCGCTTTCATGATATTTTTCATTTTTCCTACGCCGCAGTTTTAGGTTGGTCTGTAGTTACTCGTAGTATCCTTAAACGTAAGCGAAAAAGTAATCCCCTTATTGACGAAGTAGAAGATGGAGGTCGTGCAGTAGCTATTGAAGAAGGTATCTCAGCACTTGTATTTAGCTATGCGAAAGATCACGGTTTTTTAGAAGGTGTTTCAACATTAGATTATCAACTATTGAAGACTATCAAAAATATGACATCTCATTTAGAAGTTTCTTGTTGTTCCCTAGGAGATTGGGAGAAGGCTATTCTAATGGGTTATGATGTCTGGCGACAGGTGGAGAAAAATCGGGGAGGAACAGTAGTTGTTGACCTTGATGCAGGTTTAATCACCTATCAAATAGGAATAAGCTAACATCAAGGGTAAATTTAACTTCTGTTTCTTGTCAAATTTCTCTGGCTGATATTTATGACAAGGTAAATTTTAACTCTGATGAATCATAAAATAAATTTCTTAGCAGCATATATAATTTGATATTAATGCACTTTTGTCCGTCATTGCGTAAACTTGATCATCAATATATTCATGTTTAATTTCACTAGATTTCTCAGCTTCTAAATATTCTGAGAGAGAAATATAGTATTCACTTTTGCTAATAATTATTTTCCTATGTCTATAAATTGGTGCTGATAGCGTGACGTTAGCCATTATTTTCCTGAAAATTATAACTAATACTTTATAAATGCAACAGATTAATTGTCTTGAATCAGTTAAAAAATGTGTCTGTTGTAACAAAAATCAACCAATTGTGAGGGGATCAAGATATGAATTGCTCACTATTCATAAAAACTTATATAAATTAAGATCGCGATATATATACATCACGAAAACGACTGATCAGAAATCCTGATTAAAAAATATTGCAAGAACTTGATTTAGTTGCTAATGTGTGTAGGTACGACAGCACTGGTGAATGCTCGGATTATTAGAGAGGTGAAATCAATGAGCTTTATCCATCCTGCCAACAGTCTTTTATGTTGATTAAACAATCCTGACAACGAGGAATTTCTGCTGTCGAGAAGCAATAAAGGGGTATTGCAGATGAGCAGAAAAAGTATCTTCGTTCCTGTCGCTGAATTGAAATTTGATTTTTGTTTACCGTTCATTAATCGTCTTCCCTGTTGATTGCCAAGAAGGCAAAAGGAAGACGAAAAATGAATAATTTGGAGGTGAAAACCGATGAAGATTCAAGGAAAAGTTGCACTCATTACCGGGGCTTCCCGTGGCATTGGTAAAGCGATCGCATTAGAATTAGCCAAACAAGGCATGAAAAGGTTAATATTGGTAGCACGCGATCGCCAAAAGTTAGCCGAAGTAGCCGCCCAAATCGAAGCTTTAGGCGTAGAAACTACAATCATGGCTTTAGACTTAACTCACTCAATCAACGTCAACATAGCTGTAGCGCAACTTTGGCGCAGTTATGGACCCATTCATCTCCTCGTAAATTGTGCCGGAGTCGCACATCAAAACTCATTTCTGCAATCAAAACTCCCTCAACTGCAAGAAGAACTCTCCGTCAATTTGATGGGAATGTACACCCTCACCAGCTTGATAGCCAAACGCATGGTTAGTCAAAGACAAGGGATCATTGTCAATGTCTCCAGTTTAATGGGGAAAGTTGCCGCACCGACAATGGCCACATATTCCGCCACTAAGTTTGCAATTGTCGGATTTACCCAAGCACTACGTCAAGAACTCGCCCAACACAATGTCCGCGTTATCGCCCTACTCCCCTCCCTCACCGAAACAGACATGGTGCGTGACTTGCAATCATTCCGAGGAGTGATTCCCATGACACCCGAACAAGTCGCCCAAGCCCTCGTCATCGGCATAGAAAACGATACCGCAGAAATCTTAGTAGGCTGGCAATCTCACCTAGCCGTATTATGCCAACGTCTCGCCCCTTGGTTACTAGAAATCATCATGCAACTAGCAACACCGAAAAAACCATTACCTGACGCTGCGGGATAAAATTCAACCTATTTGAGTATTCAGAGAATACCCAAAAATAAATTATCCTACATTGTGGGATGGGCATCCTGCCCGTCCTAGATCATTAGCGGGCAAGATGCCCGCACCACAAAGAATTTTGGGATATTTTTGGGATATTTTTTATTTAGCACTTCCCCCAATCAATACTCTTACAGCAGTTTAAAACCGCCAATTTATCTTTTTTTCTCAGGTAAATTGCGCGGGGGGATCATTCTTCCTTCATAAAACTGCTTTTCTAATTTACTTAATTTCCACCATGTTGCACCTAATAACAGAGGGATAAATGTTTCTGTCATCACCAATAAAATTGATTTTGTTTCTATCAAAAATGCTAATAAAGGACTACTCGCTAAAGCAACAATGGTAAGAACACCACACCAAAATTTTAATTGTTGAATTCTCTTTAAAGCCTGACGACAACTGGCACATTTTTCTGTATGGGAATGATATCTTTCTAGCAATCCTTCCTTATTCAATAAAAGTGGTGGTAACGATTCTCCGGGAAATGTTTCCCCATGATATTTATTTACCCATTTACGTAACTCAGCCACAAAAGTATCTGCTTTTGTCGCTAGGTAAAAGGCTTTACTAAAATTAGCACTACCACCTTTATCTGCTAAATAACGTTCTTGATAATGGAGAAAAATTTGATCATCTTCCAAAACGCCATTTTGTCCAATATGGACATACCAACGGGGTCGAATTTTAATAAAAAATCCTGGTATTTTAGACTTGAACTTAAAAGGAAATCGGGCAATTATGCGACATTCACCTTTGCGAATGGGGACAGCATAAACAACGGTTAAAATTCTGCCTTTTTCCGCATTAATATCATGCCACATCAAACCAGGAGCAATAAATGTTGTGGAAAGTTTTCCTGATTGTCCCGCTTTTAATCCTTGTTTCCAAATCCCTTCAAAACCATGTTTTCCCGATTCAACTATTTCTAATTCTAAGGGTGCAGCATTGGCACGATTGCCCACTGTAAGATGATGGGTAAAGGCAATATGACTAGGATCAAGGATATTTTCTAATAATGTCAGAGCATCATAAGGGACATCTCGAAAAGTGTTAATAATTACCCATCCTTCTGGTGCTGCTTCTATGGGTTCAACTACAGGAACTTTGGTATTTATGGCATTTTCTGGATTACCAGCATAGACAAATAATAATCCTTGTCTTTCTGTTGTTGGTAAAGATGGTACACAAGCCCTGGGAGAAGTTTCCGCTTTTCCACCTGCAACCTGTTGGGGAATTTTTTGACAAGTTCCATCTCCAGCAAATGACCAACCATGATAAGGACATTCTAATAGTCCATCTTCATTAATTCTTCCTTCAGAAAGGGGTGCAAGACGGTGAGGACATTGATCTATAAATACTTGCCAAGAGGCAATTTTTTCATCCCACCAAATCACAATATCTTTACCTAAAAGAGTAAAAGAAGTAGGTTTTGATTTATCTAAATCTTGAAGATAATGAACTGGATACCATGCTTCTGCTAATTCAAAAGCATCTGGGTTATTACCTCCAGGTAATATTTCTGTTAGATAATTTTCGTTGATAAAAGGTTGTGTCTGCACCATTTTCTGTATTGATTAATCTTCAATAACTTTTAATTTAACATTCTAGCAATTATTCCAGAAAATTACTTTCTTCTGCTGCTATATCATCTATTACGTCAATTTTTGTTTGTTCATAGGTAGCTACAGTCAGCCCATTTTCTAGATTTACGGAAGAGTATTTATGTAAACTAATGCGCTGGGCAGTATAAATACCAGAATGTCCTGAAAATAGATAGCTTACCACACAAGAAATACCAATAAATACCCCAGATTCTAAACCAAATAGCTCAATTCCCATTAATGTTGATGCTATAGGTGTATTTGCTGCACCAGCAAACACAGCCACAAATCCCATTCCTGCTAATAGCGGTGCAGGTAAGGCTAAAAACAATGATAAAGCATTTCCTAAAGTAGCACCAATAAAAAATAAAGGGGTTACTTCTCCACCTTTAAAACCTGCCCCTAAAGTCAAAGCAGTCATACCTAATTTAGCAGCAAAATCCCAAGGGGGTAATTGAGTTTGAAAAGCATCAACAATTGTGGGAATACCAAGGCCAATATACTTGGTTGTACCACTTAATCCGACAATTGCTGCCACTATTGCACCACCGATTAAAGGACGCATTGGTGGATAAGATATCTTGGCTTTAAAGAAGTGACTGATTTTGTGCGTTATTTGAGCAAAAAGTCTGGCTACAATTCCAAAGAATATACCTGCAATAATGGCAGATATAAACATCCAAATTGTCATTGTGGGAATAATTGGAGCGTGTCGGTATGCTGTATGATGCAAACCAAATAACAAAGTTGTCTGATTCCCAACAATTGCAGCAATTAAGGCGGGAAAAAGGGCATTATAGTGAATTTTACCAATCGCTAAAACTTCCAAACCAAAGACAGTTCCCGCTAAGGGAGTACCAAAAACTGAAGCAAAGCCGGCGCTGATACCAGCCGTTAACAAAATTTGCCGACTCGCTCCTTGAAAGTGGAATATTTTAGTTAATTGATCTGCCAAAGAAGCGCCCATTTGTAATGCTGTACCTTCACGTCCGGCTGAACCACCAAATAGATGTGTCAGGTCTGTTCCTAGTAGAACAAGGGGAGCCATGCGGAAGGGAATAATATTTTTAGGGTTATGAATTTCTTCGAGTAAAAGATTATTTCCGGCTTCTACATTTCGACCAAAGCGATGATAAATCCAACCACTTAAAAATCCAGCAATTGGTAATAAAGCGATGATCCATTGATGAGATTCTCGCCAATCAGTTGCCCATTCTAGTGATGCTAGAAGAGCCGCAGAAGCAGTTCCAGCAAAAATACCAATAACAAAGGAAATGGGCAACCACTTAATTAAATAGGGTAAGGCAGTAAATATTTCAAATTGACGCAGGTATTTCATTTTAATTATTTATGTAGATATATCTACCACAAGCTATAGACACAGAAACCCTTTAAGTTTTATATGACTAATTCGTTCATATTTCCCAATTACCAACGGGAAAACCGTACTTTAGTGACAGGTTTTCATCACTGTACCCCAAAATTGAACTCGATACAATCAAGGGGTGGCTAAAAAGTTGCTGTTGTCCAGAGAAAGTTACAAAAATTAATACAGCATGAGTAGGAGAGTTATCAAGATGGGAAATCAACTGAAAACGGCTATTTTACTAGCTACCCTCAGTGGCTTATTAATAGCAATTAGTTACTGGGTAATTGGTGGTACGGGGGGCTTAGTTATAGGAATTGGGTTAGCAGCAGCGACAAACCTCTTCTCTTGGTATCAATCAGATAAGATTGCTTTAGCAGTATATAACGCCCAACCTGTCAGCGCGGCAGAAGCACCAGCACTATATCGCATTGTTCAGAAATTATCTACCCGTGCCAATATTCCCATGCCGGGAGTATACATTGTTCCTAGTCCCACTGCCAACGCTTTTGCTACAGGACGAGATCCTGAACACGCGGCTGTGGCTGTCACCGCCGGGATTTTAGACATCCTCCCAGAGGATGAATTAGAAGGCGTAATTGCCCACGAACTTACCCACATTATCAATCGTGATACCTTAACTCAAGCGGTGGCGGCTACTGTCGCTGGGGCTGTTTCCTTCCTCGCTCAAATGCTCAGTTATAGTATGTGGTTTGGTGGCGGTTCACGGGATAATCAAAGAGGCGGAAATCCTTTGGGTGTATTAGCGACAGTTATATTTGCCCCCATTGCTGCGACGGTGATTCAGTTGGCAATTTCCCGCACAAGAGAGTTTTCTGCTGATGCTGGTGCAGCAAAATTAACAGGTAATCCTCGCGCATTAGCTAGGGCGTTGCAACGGTTGGAATCTACAGCTAGACAAATGCCTTTGAATGCTAATCCAGCTTTTGAACCATTATTAATTATTCATCCCATTTCTGGGCAGTTTTTGGGAAATCTTTTTTCTAGTCACCCAGCAACTGAAGCCCGCGTAGAAGCTTTACTACAATTAGAACGGCAACTTATTAGTCATTAATCAACTATCTTTGGTCATAAGTATATTAATAAATCCCCAATTGACTGATGACCAAATTATGATGATTACAGAGAGATAGATAAGATAGACTGATTAACAACCAAGTTGTCGGAAAAGATAAATTGGTTTATTTTCTTAATGACAAGGTTTTAACAGTACATGAACAAAAGATTTATTTTAACTTTGATTTCTAGCCCCGTATTATTCACATCCATGCTATCTATGGTGATGATGGCTAGACCTGCTCATGCTAGTCAAAGAATTGACGCGTCTGGTACTCATGAATCTTGTGTCATGTCTCCCCATGCAGCAATTCCAACAAAGGTATGTATACAGGTGAGTAATACTCCCCTCCGGGTTGCCAAAGAACCCATGCAACTAGCACAAGCGCAAGCAAATAATCCCAAAGAACTAGAATTTTCTGATGCTGAAAGTGATCTAGCTATCAAGCTATTTGGCTGTGATTGCCCGGTTTGTATCAATGCTGCCCGTCAATTGAACGGTTTAGCACCTTTACCAGTTTAGCACGATGTGGTCTTAAAACGGGCGGGGAGACCCCGCCCCTACTTCCCTAACAATACTTGTCTAATTATGTCCGTTGGTACTTCGTCGGTAATTTTGACTGCACCAATTTGGGTTGGTAATACAAAGCGGACTTTACCAGATTTAACTTTTTTGTCTAGTTGCAAAGCATCAATAAGAGCTTCAATATCTAAATCTGCGGGTATTTGGGTGGGTAAACCTGCTTTTTTAATTAAGGCGTTTTGACGTTCTGTGTCTGCTTGTTGCCAAAGTCCTAATTTTACAGCAATTTCTCCCGCTGCTACCATACCAATGCCTACGGCTTCACCATGTTTAAACAGACGATACTCTGTGAGACTTTCCACCGCATGACCAATGGTATGACCATAATTTAAAATTGCCCTCAGTCCAGATTCTTTTTCATCTTTGCTAACTACATCGGCCTTTGCTTGACAGGAATGAGTTAATATGCTGTTTATCAGGTCGGATTTTACATAGCGGAGTTGGTCAAGGTGTTTGCTTGCTGTTAGTTGAGTAAATAACTCGGTATCCCAAATGATCCCGTATTTGATCACCTCTGCCATTCCTGCCCGAAATTCCCTCGCTGGAAGGGTTTTTAAGACTTCTGGGTCAATTAAAACTAAACTGGGTTGATGAAATGCACCAATCAAGTTTTTACCGTGGGGATGATTTACGCCAGTTTTACCACCAATAGCTGAATCTACCATGGCGAGGAGACTGGTAGGAACTTGCACAACATTGATGCCTCTGAGCCATGTAGCGGCAGCAAAGCCTGTCATATCACCAATTACCCCTCCCCCCAAGGCGACCATTGTGGAGGAGCGTTCTAGGCGATTTTCCAGGGCGATATCGTAGAGTTTTTGAATGGAGTTGAGAGTTTTGTAGCGTTCACCGGGGGGTAAGTTGTAACTGACAACTTCAAAACCGGCATTTTCCAAAGATGCGATCGCTCTTTCGCCATAATATTTAAATATCATCGGGTTGGAAACTAGCAATACTTTCTTACCTAGTTCCAAACTCGCCATCTGTTCACCTAGTTGATCTAAACTTCCAGGGGCGATGGTAATATCATAAGACTTTTCAGGTATATCTACTTTAATTACAGAACTCATTCCCCAACCCTAATATAATCACTCGTCTCGGTATTTTACCCCAAGTTGACAACCTCTTTTCTATTCCCTGTTCCCTTTAATAATTATTGATGATTGAATATAAATAAGTAACTAATTTGGAGAAACTGCCATGACTGGTGCAATTGAATATGTTGTATTTTTAGGTGTGTTTGTAGGTGTAGCTGTTGGCTTGTTATTTGGTCTGCGTTCCGCCAAGATCATTTAATCAAGTAGGTTGGGTTGACGTAAGGAAACCCAACATTATCAATATCGTTGGGTTGCGCTGTTGCTTAACCCAACCTACTTTTGTTATATCATCGCTGGAGTTGGTGTTTTTTCCTGCTTTTGGAATGGGGGACGCATTTCTAAACCCAACAAATTCAACATTTCTTTATCTGCGTCATAATCGGGACAGGGAGTAGTCACCGTCAACATTTTGTGATCATCGCTGGAGAAGATGGAATTTGCACCAGCCATGAAGCATAAAGCTTGTTCTACTTGGGAAAGTCTCGCCCTACCTGCGCTTAATCGCACGTCAGATTTAGGCATAATAATCCTAGCAGTTGCAATCATCCGCACTACATCCCAAATGGGTACATCTGGTTGATTTTCTAAGGGTGTACCAGGAACTTGGGAAAGAATATTGATGGGTACAGATTCGGGGTGAGGTTGTAAATTTGAGAGAGTATGTAACATTCCTACTCTATCGCTAACATTTTCCCCTAAACCGAGAATACCGCCCGAACATACGGTAACATTAGTTTGGCGAACATTGGCAATTGTATTTAGGCGATCGCCATAAGTTCGAGTTGTAATCACAGTGCTGTAATATTCCTCTGAGGTATCGAGATTATGGTTATAAGCATATAATCCCGCATCCTCTAACCGCTTTGCCTGGTTTTCTGTCAACATTCCCAAAGTACAGCATACCTCTAAACCCATGTCGGTTACGTCCTTGACCATATCGAGGACTTCCTCAAATTGGGAATTATCCCGAACTTCTCGCCAAGCAGCACCCATACAAACCCGACTCACACCGCTTTCTTTGGCTGTTTTGGCAATATTGATGACTGTTTCTTTTTCTAACAGTGCTTCGGGTTTGACTTCGGTTTTGTAGCGGGAAGATTGAGCGCAATAACCGCAATCTTCTGGACACGCACCGGTTTTAATGGAAATAAGTTTACAAACTTGTATTTGTTGCGGTTGATGATATTGACGATGCACTGTAGCGGCTTGATAAATTAGCTCTAGAAATGGTGTATTATATATTGTCAATATCTCTGTTGGTTGCCAATCGTAGCGTATTCCCACTGTTATTATCCTTTTTGTAGTTCAAATTGACTAGACCCGGCGATTAGAAATCGCGGCTATACAGACAAAACCCACCTTCGTGGGTTATAAAACTTTATTTTTTTTGTTAGTCCGCGAAGGCGGACTTCCTTTGTGTAGCAGCGTTCGCGTAGCGTGGCGATAGCCATATTACATTCGCCCAAAACTTTTAAGATATCATCTTACTAAAATATTTAAATTTGAGTATATGACATCAGAGCCACCAATTCTGACAAGCGATCGCCTAATATTAAGAATGGCAGTGATGGAGGATATTCCCTACATACTCAAATATTTTACGGAAAATAAAGAATATCTTACGCCATTTTATCCTAAATGGGATGAAAATTTTTTTACTCACGATTATTGGGAGTATCAAGTAGAAACAAGTTTCTGGGAATTTGTGAACCACTATTCATTAAAACTATTTATTTATCGGAAACACCAGCCTAGAAAAGTTCTGGGAACGGCTAATTTTAATAACTTTGTGCATAGTGCTGCTCAATTTTGTCAGTTAGGATACAGTTTAGCGGAATCAGCACAAGGTTATGGTTACATGACAGAAGCCTTGTCTGTTTCCACTGAGTATGTTTTTCAAGAATTAAATCTGCACCGCATTATGGCTAATTATATGCCACATAATCGCCGTAGTGGTAATCTTCTTAAAAGACTCGGTTTTGTAGTGGAAGGATATGCGAGAGATTATTTAATGATTAATGGTAAATGGGAAGATCATATTTTCACCAGTTTAACAAATCCCCACTGGCGATCAGATTTATAATACCTCATATCCCCAACTTCTTCAAGAAGTCGGGGATCTATCTTCTATCTTCTAGTAAGCTTTTTGTCTATTATTAAAGAAATATCAATTAAGCGTAATTTTTATGACTCTGGATGAAACTCCCAATCACACTCATGCTACTAATCCCTTACTTACCCTCAACTATGAACCAGCTATAGAGTCTCTAGGTAATGACTACTATGATCAAGTTGTAGCCGAGGAATTTCCTCAACATATTCTGCGTTGGCGCAATGATGCACTATTGCCACGCTTAGGCGTTGATCCTCAAGTAGTTAAAGACGAAGATTTTATTAACGCTTTTGGTAAATTTGAGGGACGAGAACCCCTGTTAGCACTACGTTATCACGGTTATCAATTTGGACAATATAACTCCCAACTAGGTGACGGTAGAGGCTTTCTCTATGGACAAGTGCGGGGTATTGATGGGGAATTATACGATTTTGGCACAAAAGGGTCGGGAAGAACTCCCTACTCTCGCGGTGGTGACGGTATGTTAACACTGAAAGGAGGAGTAAGGGAAGTTCTCGCCGCTGAAGCACTTCATCGTTTAGGTGTTCGCACTTCTCGCTGTCTGAGTATGATTGAAACGGGTTTAGGACTGTGGCGCGGTGATGAACCTTCTCCAACTCGTTCTTCTGTCATGATCCGCATGAGTAAATCTCATATCCGTTTTGGTACTTTTGAACGATTAAATTATTTAAAAAGACCTGATTTAACTCAAAAACTGTTAGATCATGTAATTGAACAATATTACCCGCATTTGCAAGCTGAAAATGATAGATATGCTTTGTTTTATGCAGAATTAGTCCAGCGCGTCGCTGAATTAGTAGCCCAATGGATGGCAGCGGGTTTTTGTCATGCAGTGTTGAATACTGATAATATGTCAATTACCGGGGAAAGTTTTGACTATGGACCCTATGCCTTTATTCCTACTTACGATCTCCAATTTACGGCGGCATATTTCGATTATTATAAACGTTATTGTTACAGTCAGCAACCAGGGATTTGCAAGTTGAATTTAGAACTTTTGCAAGAACCGTTAAAAGCGATAATTGCTCAAAGTGATTTGGATATTGCTTTATCTAAGTTTGCTGAATATTATCAAGCTGAATATCGGGCTTTGATGTTGAAAAAATTGGGTTTTGCAGATTTACAATTAGAAGAAGCTGATGAATTTTTGCGGTTAACTATCACCTTTTTACATGATAGTCAAGTTGGTTATCATCAATTCTTTGCTGATATAGCTGCTACCTTTTCTAGTAAATGGCGAGATGATCCAGCTTTAGTAATGAATGGTTCAGAAATTATCCCCCCATTAGGGAAATCAGCAACTTTCGATAATTGGTGTTTCCTCTATCATAAAATCCTCAATCATTTTGATATTGATCAAATGGATAAAATCGCTAAAACTCTAACTGAATCCAATCCAAAAACAGCATTATTAAGACCTGTAATTGAATCAGTTTGGGAACGAATCACTGAGGACGATAATTGGCAACCTTTTTATGATTTAGTAGAAACACTACAAACAGGAAAGTAATTTTAAATATCTCCGAACCTGGCGATTAGAAATCGCGGCTACACAAACAAAGTCCACCTGCGTGGACTTCAAAGAGTAACCCGCGCAGGCGGGTTTTGTCTGTGTAGAAGTGAATTCTATTCGCCCAATTATTTCTAAGAGTTTGGGGATCTAAACTTAACAAAACTATGATCAGCATTAATTTCAATTACTAAATCAACAGATGATGATTGAATTAAAGGATTAATGAATAATTCTGGATGTAAAGAACGCCAAAAATAATTTACAAATTCTTCTATTTCTGCGTCAGTCATTCCTGATTTACCAGCAGCAATCATTTGTCTTTCGGCTTGTTTGCGCCATGCTAAAGAATAACGGTAATCTGTGGGATAAAGAACTATTAAACTATCTAATCTTTCCCAAAGTGGTAAATAATCTTTAAGTTGATTGTTCATATCAGATGCAAATTGTCTATCTACGTCTGTAAGAATAGGTGGTGGTGGAGTTAATAACGCTTGAGGAGGAATTGGTTTTACGCCCACAAACCAGCCTTCAAACAGAACAATATCTATAGGATTTGTGATAATCTCGGAAGTAGTGCGATCGCCTGCACCGCCATGAGCAGATTTATCAAATCTAGGAACTATCACAGGACTCTTGCTTTGGTGAATCTGATCGAGTACACTTAAAGCTAGGTGAATATCGTGGGTTCCAGGCGGACCACGCCAAACCAAACGGGAATCTTGCTGCATTAAAGCCAAGCGATCGCTATAAGTTTTGTATAAGTCATCCAAAGACAAACTTAAAGTCCGGTATCCCAAGTGCTGGAGAATCAAACCCAGTATCCTGGACATTGTGGTTTTACCAGTTCCTTGTGAGCCTAAAATCCCCTGAACAAAAGGTTTACCTAACTGTTGACGCTGTGCTGCTATTTGGATTCCCAAAGGTAGCCACACATCCCACAATACCCGTAACATTCCTTGAGGTTGGGTTTTTAGGCTAGTTTGACAAAATTGACTAAAATCAGGAAAAACTAACCTCAGTAAATCCCCTCTCCTTTGCACAACTTCAGCTACATTATCAGAATTGATATTAAATACCTTGGTTCGCACGGGATCAGCTAATTCTGCTCCTTGAGCTAATACTTGCCAAGATGTGTCTGTTGTCAAAATTTTACCTAGCCAATCGTTACCCATAAAATCACGAACCCAGCTTCAAAGCTTCTAGAAATAGACTGTAGATAAAACCCACCTTGAGATAGTTGAGTGTTTCTACCCAAAATGCTGTCCGAGCAAAAAAGCTGCGGCTGTAAAATATCCTACTGCTAATTTCAGTCAGTAGCACTAAAAATGCAGCCACCACAATATCTAATTCTGCCTTCTGTCCAGCGGTTGTTGATACTGCCGATCCCAAAAAAAAACCAAAGAAAAAACTAATTAGTAGTAGTGATAACCGTCGCCAAGGATTAAGAAACCATTGACTCAAGCTTCTATAAATTGTGTCTAACAGATTGTTCAGACGAGTATTTTGCATGATTAAGGGAATAGGGAATAGGTAATAGGGAATAGGTAATAGGTAATAGGGAATAGGGAATAGGGAATAGGTAATAGGTAATAGGTAATAGGTAATAGGTAATAGGTAATAAATTTCCTTCTTTCTTCTTTCTTCTTTCTTCTTTCTTCTTTCTTCTTTCTTCTTTCTTCTTTCTTCTTTCTTCTTTCTTGCTAGTGAACTCCTGACGGGCGTGACTCCTACAAAAAATATTATTTCTAATCCATATCATTATGAAATATTCCATGTATCAGTATCGTAACTTCATTGTCGGTTTTTCTGTATTAGGATTGATTGGGATCATCACAGGATGCTTAAATATGAGCATCTCCTTTGAGTCTACCAATCCAGAAAAAAATCCACCTCTAGTTACAAACACTGGAAATAATGGGGATGAAATTAACCTCAATAGTCAACCAAGTGCATCAGTAGAAACAAGTCGCCAAAAAAATCAGTCTACTGTTGTAGCCTATGAGGTTGACGCGGATAGCAAAACCAAGACTTTGGGAGCACTCCGCATGAGCAACAAAACTACTCAACCTGTACGTCTAGCATTATTAGCCAGACAATTATCTCAAAAAAGTGCCAAGGCCAATAAAGCGAAATCTAATATTCCTGCTCATTGGGATTTTGCTCCTGAAGAAGGAAGCGAGAGAGGATTAGTTTTATCCTTACCTCAAGGTAATTTAAGACTAGAGAAAGGTGATATTTTAGTAGCCTTTGCCCAAGATGGTTCTCGAAGCTATTGGGGTCCCTATGTTGTCGGGGAAACTTCTTCTCCCCAATGGAATTCGCAAACTCAAGAATGGCAGTTGGTGTTACAAAATAGGTGACAGGGGGGAGTTATTTTGAATTTTGAATTTTTTCGTGTGGTAGTATTTACCTGCGATTGTAAACTATTGTGTATTGGAATGACATGATTTCCGTGTCTTTAAGTATGAATTCATGAGCATAAAATTGAGTGTTCCCGGTAAAGTGCTTGACAAGTGGTTCAATAAGTTACAACAGCGTCCAGTCCTGGCTGTGACTGTTTCAAGCCTGTGGTTATTGGTGATTGGGTGGATAGCCTTTGGCTGGAATTTGGGCAATGTGGGCTTGGTTGATGAAACTGAGCCACTATTTGCCGAAGCTTCCCGACAAATGCTAGTTACTGGTGATTGGATTACACCGTTTTTCAATGGTGAAACTCGCTTTGATAAACCTGCTTTAATTTATTGGTGTCAAGCGATCGCTTACTCTATTATGGGGGTAAATGAATGGGCAGCCCGGATACCCTCAGCATTGGCAGCAATGGGCGTAATTGCTTTGGCATTTTATACTGTGCAGTGGTATTTTGCTAAACAAGACGAATTAGAACAAGTTAGCAACTTACCCAGACGTTATTTTACAGCCGCCATTGCTTCAGCTTTAATGGCACTAAACGCGGAAATGATTGTTTGGGGAAGAACTGGTGTTTCCGATATGTTGCTCAACGGCTGTATAGGTTCAACCCTGTTATGTTTCTTCCTGGGATATGCTCAAAATAATCCCCCAATCGTCATTGCTAATTTCCGACTTCCCAATAAATGGTATTTAGCTTGTTATGTTTTAATTGCTGGGGCGATATTAACTAAAGGTCCGGTAGGTATTGTCTTACCAGGATTGATTATGATGGCTTTTGCCTTGTATGTGGGGAAATTTTGGGAACTTTGGCGAGAAATGCGGCCTATTTTGGGCATGGGAATAGTTTTACTGTTATCACTTCCCTGGTATGTTTTAGTAACTTGGCGCAATGGCTGGAATTTTATTAACGCCTTTTTTGTTTATCACAACATAGAACGGTTTACCGAAGTTGTGAATGGTCACTCAGCCCCTTGGTATTTTTACTTTTTGGTCGTATTGTTGGGCTTTGCACCATATTCAGTGTACATCCCCGCGTCCCTCGCTAGAGTAAAATTCTGGCAGCGATCGCACTGGTTAAAGCAAGAACGCTCTCAACATTTAGGTTTATTTGCCTGTTTATGGTTTCTAGGGGTATTTAGCTTTTTCACCATTTCCGTTACCAAACTACCCAGTTATGTATTACCCTTAATGCCAGCAGCGGCGATTCTTGTGGCATTATTTTGGAGTGATCTTTTCCCTAGTTCACAAACTCTTACCCCAACCCCTCTCAAATCTTTACGCATCAGTGCTTGGGTAAATGTAGCCTTGCTGACAGTTATTTCCATCGCCCTATTTAACCTTACGCACATTGCTGGACCTGATCCTGCTGCTCCTGAATTATACGCACAAATGGAGAAATCCGGCATACTCAAATTTGGGGGAATAATTTGGTTACTATCTACTGTTATTTCTGCCAGCTTAATATTAAGTCACCGTTACCGGCAGATTATCACAATTAATTTAGTAGGATTTATAGCCTTTATTGCTATTGTTTTAATGCCTGCTGTTTTGATTATGGACCAACAGCGTCAACTCCCGCTGAGAGAATTATCAGCCCTAATTGTTGAATCAAAACAACCCAATGAAGAATTGATTATGGTTGGTTTCAAAAAACCTACCGTGACTTTCTACACCCATCAGAATGTTAATTACATCAAATTTTCCCAACAAGCTTTAGAATATATTCACAAGCAAGCATCCCAACAAAATAAACCACCATCATTATTAATGGTAGTTGAACAGGGAAAATTTCAAGAAATGGACTTACCACTCGATACTTACAAAAGCCTAGCTACCAAAGGTGCTTATCATCTCATTCGCATTCCTTTAAAAACAGTTAAACAAGAAAATTTCAACTTATCATAAACCAAACTATGATTCTTTTGATTTTGATGATTTATGTGATGATTTTATAGGAGGGGATAGGGTTGATTACTGTCCGTTCTCACATCCCTGTTAATCATCATATTAATCACATAAAACTATGATTCTTTTGATTTTGATGATTGATATGATTATTTTATAGGAGCGGATAGGGTTGAAATCATCACCATCATATTAATCACATAAAACTATGATTCTTTTGATTTTGATGATTGATA
>CAINGU010000077.1 GCA_903848645.1 uncultured cyanobacterium
CTCCCTGCTCCCCTGCCTTATCCCAACGACAATTTTTAACGCTCACCTACTTAGTGCATGGAAACCTAACAAATTATCTATTCTTTGACCATAAAGACCAATTAATAAAATTTAATTTTATTAAATCACCTGTTGAGCTATGAGGTTTAGGCGATGAACACTCGACTACGTATCCAGAAGAAACTTGCATCTCAGTCTACTTATACCCCAGTCCAAAATCTTTACCCGACTCGCTCTTTTGGAATTCAGCAAAAACCGTCCCATTCCTCATCTCAACAAGAGAATGTAGATTTAAACAAGCAATACGAACAATCTCAGCATTTGGGACATAATTGACTGAATATCCCCGTTAATGCTCCCGGTACAGAGCCACCACCACCGATTCAAACGAAGTTAACCATCGGTCAACCTGGTGATAAATATGAGCAAGAAGCAGATCAGGTAGCATCTCAGGTAGTACAGCAGATTAATTCTCCTGTATCTGATCAGTCTGCTCAAGGTCAAACAGTGCAACGTCAGGAAGTTGCACCGGAAGAGGAAGAACAACTTCAAGCTAAGTCCATTTCCGATACCATTCAACGTCAGGAAGCTGTACCCGAAGAGGAAGAACCTGTTCAAGCTAAGTCCATTTCCGATACCATTCAACGTCAGGAAGCTGTACCCGAAGAGGAAGAACCTATTCAAGCTAAGTCTATTTCCGATAACATTCAACGTCAGGAAGTTGTACCGGAAGAGGACGAACTACAGACAAAACCCGATATCACAGCACTCCAGCGTCGGGAGTCCATTGGTGGTGGGGACGCATCAACTGATGTAGAATCAGCCATAAACACTGCCAGAGGAGGAGGACAGCCATTAGATGGAGGACTGCAACGGTCAATGGGTAAGGCTATGGGGGCGGATTTTAGTGGGGTGAAGGTACATACGGATAGTCAAGCTGACCAGTTGAATCAATCAATTCAGGCAAAGGCATTTACGACGGGGCAGGATGTGTTCTTTCGGCAAGGGACATATCAGCCAGGAAGTAAAGATGGTCAGGAGTTGATTGCCCATGAGTTGACTCATGTTGTCCAACAAAATGGTGGAACTGTGCAGAGATCGCTCCAAAATCCAATCCAACTCAAGTGTGAAACTTGCGAAGCAGCAGAACAAGAACCAACAATTCAGACCAAATTAACAGTAGGTGCGCAGATTAATTCCTTGAATGGCGCAGTAATACAAAGAATAGGCGAACCACTTACTGTTAAAGCAAAAGTTAAACCAGCAATCGGGGAAACTAAAGGAGAACAGCGAAAATATAAGGTGGCTCAGTATATTAGTATGTGGGAAGCCGAACAGGGTCGGAAGATGACCCCAGAAGAGAAGAAAACCCTGGCAAGGGGGTGCATCGGCATCACGGCTTTAGACTTGGAAGGTGGTGGCAATCCACCGCTTAATGAATGCTACGGTTCCTTTGATCAAGCGAAAGCCGCAGTTGATAAAAAGAATAAAGATATTGATTATTGGAACGCTTGGGCATCAGCCATACCAATTTTAGCTTCCTTGTTTCATCAAAAGCATAGAGCGGTACTGTTTGCCAAATTATTTTGGTCGAATCAGAATCCTGACAAGGATAAACGCAAGGTGAAGGACAAAAACGCATTCAAACCCGATCCCAAAACAGGTAAAGTTAATATGACTGGGTATAAATACCGCGAACGCCCAGGCTTCATTAACTTCGATTACGGTTTTTGGGACGAAGCAAGTCAGAGTTTTTGGCACGCTAACCACAGTCAACCAGGGATGGAAGTTTACCAAAGCACCAAAGAAAAATTTGCCAAAGGTTACGCAGATTTTGACAGGGTTATTTACTGTGTAGCGATCGCCAAAAATTATGATCCACAGAAAGCAGCTAAAACGCCTTAAACAAAGAAAAATTATTGTAGACAGCAAGGTCAACTATGAAAGAACAAGACTTGACAGCAAAGCTAAACGAGCAGATTAAAATAAGTGGTAGTGCAGAAAATGCTAGGCTTGGAGCTATCGTCATGACCGAGGATTTCACCCCCATTTTTCTGAGCGGCATCAACGAATGGGACAATAACATTGAAGGTAAGTCAGTTGTTGTAACAGGTGTACTTCGTCGCAAACTTCTCGCACCAAAAGCTACTGTCGGGACTAATGGTGAAATCAGTCATGGAGTTGGAGGTGACAGTTACGTTTTAGAAAATCCCACCTGGACAGATAATGAATAGCTCACATTTTTTAGTATTACCGAAACTTCTCTGTTTGACCGTTTTATCAATATCCAATTTAAATGCCTGTGCGACTTCTCCCCCCTCAGTTGCTAATTCGGTTAAATTGACTGTTAAGCAACCTGAACCAAATAGAAGTTCCAGAGGTGATTCTCTAGATCAAACAAAGCTTAACAAGCAGATCGACGTACATGGTACGGCTGAAAATGCTATGCTTGGTGCAGTGGTAATGACCGATGATCTCACTCCCGTTTTTTTGGATGGAGTAAGAGAATGGGATAGTAAGATTGTAGGTAAGTTAGTTATTGTAAAGGGTGTACTCCGTCGAAAACTGCTTGCACCAAAAGCTACTGTCGGTTCTAATCGTGAAATCAGTCAAGGAGTTGAAGGCGACAGTTATGTTTTGGAGAACCCTATCTGGTCAGTTGAGAGGTAGTGCGATAGCGTAAGCGCTGACTTGTCAGTTCGCCAATCTTGTAGCAACTATCTTGAATCTCAAGCGCGACCTAGGAATCGCATTTCGTGGAACGGTGGTACTTTGAGTGCGATCGCGTACAGTGCGACCTAGGAATCGTTTTTGTAGCGACTGTCTTAATTGTCAAGGGATCACCCACGAAATTACACTTACGATGCCTGCGGCCGGCGTAGCGATCGCCCAAATGGAAACCTAACAAATTATCTATTTTTTGACCATAAAAGACAATTAATAAAATATAATTTTATTCAATCACCTGTTGAGCTATGAGGTTTAGGCGATGAACGCTCGACTACGTATTCAGAAGAAAGTTCCATCTCAGTCTAATTATACCCCAGTCCAGAATCTTTACCAGACTCGCTCTTTTGGAATTCAGCAAAAACCGTCCTATTCCTCATCTCAACAGGAGAATGTAGATTTAAACAAGCAATACGAACAGTCTCAGCATTTGGGATATAATTTACTGAATATCCCCGTTAATGCTCCCGGTACAGAGCCACCACCACCGATTCAAACGAAGTTAACTATCGGTCAACCTGGTGATAAATATGAGCAAGAAGCAGATCAAGTAGCATCTCAGGTAGTACAGCAGATTAATTCTCCTGTATCTGATCAGTCGGCTCAAGGTCAAACAGTGCAACGTGAGGAAGTTCCACCAGAAGAGGACGAACCTGTTCAAGCTAAGTCCATTTCCGATACCATTCAACGTGAGGAAGTACCGGAAGAGGAAGAAGCTGTTCAAGCTAAGTCTATTTCCGATACCATTCAACGTGAGGAAGTACCGGAAGAAGAAGAACAAGTTCAAGCTAAGTCTATTTCCGATACCATTCAACGTCAGTGTGACACTTGTGAAGGTGAGGAAAAAGAGTCACAACCAAAACAAGAGATTCAGACGAAATTAACAGTAGGTGCGGTCGGAGATACTTACGAACAAGAAGCTGACAGAGTAGCGGCACAAGTAATGTCTATGCCAGACAATGCTCCCCAAGTACAACGCTTTGAGGAAGAGCAAAACCCCATTCAGATGCAGTCTTTAGGGCAGTCGATTACGCCTGTAGTACAGAGACAAGTAAATGAGCAAGATGAACAGGTACAAATGCAGCCTTTAGTACAACGAGCATTTCAAGGGGGAGGAAATCAAGCTTCTGGGGATTTAGAGAGTCGTTTGCATGGGTCTAAAGGTGGGGGTTCACCCTTAGCACCGGAAGTGCAAGCCTTTATGGAACCGCGTTTTGGTAGTAAGTTTAATAACGTGCGGGTACATACTGGTGGTGAAGCGGTACAGATGAATAAGGAGTTGGGCGCACAGGCGTTTACTCATGGCAGTGATGTTTATTTTGGGGAAGGGAAGTCACCTGGTAATAATGAGTTGACGGCGCATGAGTTGACGCATGTGGTTCAGCAGGGGGCTGTACCCAGCATTCAACGCCGATCTACGAATGAAATCGGCAAGCACAGCGTTCATAGCAACGAGTTGTATAGAGGGATGTCCGATTATGTGGTGCAACGTTTCCCCGGCGATGGTATGATGCCCCCAGGTGACTGCACCTCGGCAAATTATCTCCTTTTGCGAGGTTCAGTTGAGACTGCAAAAGCGGTCGTGAGCACCCTTGGAGCCTGTTCTGCGGGTGACAGTTGTCTTTTTCTCGCGACCAAGATCGCAGCGATCTCCGCAGAGATCGCTGCACGTGTAGCACTAGATACGACATGCTTCAAAGGTGGGGATACCGGTCATCGCCAGCAAGTGCAAGATAAGATTAACATGATGAACCGCTGCTATCGGTTCTTCTCAGGATCTAACTGCTCACCAGAGCTAATTGCGGCGATGGCAGTTGTTGTTGAGCAAGCACGCGCAGTTATTGCGGCTGCAGCAGTGGTAGTGGCTGTCGCTTTGGTTGTCGCACTTATCGCCGCGATTATCGCCCTTGCAGAAGTTATCGCTGCCTTAGTAGCAGCAGCAGCAGCAGCAGCAGAAGCCGCAGCGATCGGTGCGGCGGCAGCAGCAGTGATAGCGATGCTCATTACAATAAAGGAAGGTCTCTCGTCTGAAGAGTCTTAGACCACGTTGTAATCCTGTAATCCACATCACTCTATGAGTCTCAAAAAACTATTTTTTAATGCATTTGCATCCCGCCCCCAACCGTCGGCTGCTCAAATCTTACGACCGGTCGTAAGCCATTATGAGGGTCATCGCTTACGCGAACTCCTTGCGACGATGACCTCGATGGAACTCACGGATTACGAGTTGCGAACTGTTGTCGAAAGCAATCTCTGGATGCTTACTCCGGAAGCATTTCTCTACTTCTTGCCGGCATTCCTGCACGCTTCCCTAGAGTCATACGCCTCTGTTAGTGTCTTTGCCTCCGAGCTTATAGGTTCACTCACTAAACTCTCTCGTACTGATGTCGTAGAAGCACTTGATCAGGTTGCTCAGTCTCAATCTGAAATCTGTCTTCCAGAAGACATGACCGAACTTCTCAGTAAGCAACAACTGGAATGGTTTGATTCCGGTACACCAACAGCCATTTTCCACGAACGCTTCGACAATCTAACTCATACTGAAGGTGCCGCAATTCTCGCCTTCTTTACCGCCTTCCAGGAGTCCTACGGTGTCGACTTTCCGTTCAATGAGTTAGAGACTGCTGTCAATAGATACTGGGATCGCTACCGAACCTCATGAGTGCGACGGTCTACTACTTCTCTTAATATACAAGGGTGCGTTAATGAAATGTAATGCACCATGTTTATATTTATTTTCGGTGCGTTAAGCTGAAGCTTTAGCGCAACTGTACCTAAATGGCTATAGTAACTCTACTGGATTTGTTTAAACGTGCGGTAATTCAGAAGAATGTGATCGCTGTTTTTGATTGTTAGCTCATCGAGGAAAAATGCGATCGCATTTTGTGGAACTAGGAATGTAGGAGATACAAGGCGATTTTTCATATAATGGGGCATAGCTATACTTTCGTAAGCGATAGCTGCGCTCGCCGTAGGCATCGCAATTGTACAAGAACCGTCCAAACCACTCACATGAGTAAATCATGTTGTGTGTCACAAATGATTTAAGATAATTAAATTAATGATTTAAGTAATATCTTAGCTGTTAAATACGGATTCTGTAATCATGCCAGAACTTATTAATGAGCAACCCCCTGATTATGTAGGACAAGGATTATCCTTTCCACTACGAGTCAATATTCAATCTAATCTCCACCTTAGTGCTAATACTTATAATGTAGAAGAGTCAATGCGACTGATTCTCAGTACAAAATGGGGTGAACGACTCTACAGACCAGATTTTGGGTCACGGTTGGACGAACTCATTTTTGCACCCATGAATACTGAAACCTTATTACTCATTCGTTTATATGTCACAGAGGCATTAGAACGGTGGGAACCGCGGATTACTCTGATAGGTGTATATGTAGAGGTAGCATCGTCTCAGTTAACTAAAAAATCTGACCCCAATCAGGGAAGATTAAATATTGTGATTCAATATCAGATTAAAAACTCCCACGATTCCAAAAGTTTCGTTTATCCGTTTTATCTCCAAGCAGCTAATTAAAATGCGTTTATATATCAAAAATTAATTATCATGACTAGAGAATTTAATTTCTTACCAGAATTACCTAAATCAAAGTTAGACGACCGCGAATTTGCTGATTTAGTAAATGAGTGTTTATTACGAATTCCCCGCTACTGTCCAGAATGGACTAATTATAATCCCAGCGATCCAGGAGTCACACTAATTGAGCTTTTTGCTTGGCTAACTGACCAAATGTTGCTGCGGTTTAATGAAATTCCTCGCCTCAACTATATTACTTTTTTGGAATTGTTGGGAATTCGTTTACAACCACCTACACCAGCTAAATGTGTAGTCACATTCTATTTAACAACATCCTTTTCAGAAGCAAAAACTATTTTGGCAGGGACAGAAGTAGCTACAGAACGGACAGAAAGCGAAGAAGCAATTATATTTGCTACTGATCAAGATGTGATAGTTGCTCAACCAATCATTAAACATCTTTTAACAGCTACGGAAACAAAAGCCACACCCCAAATGCTAGATAATCCTTTTAGAGACTGGATTAGGGAACAGAACGGGAAGCAATGGAGAGGTCGAGAAACAAACTTATTTGCAGAACAACCTCTTGAGGGAAATTGCTTTTACATAGTCTTTAACCCTGATGATCCTATTGCAGGTAATGTTGTTGTTCTTACTGTTAAAGCATTAGCAGCCACTACCACAGGTATCAGTCCCGAAAATCCGCCTCGTCTCTGGGAAGCATGGAGTGGAGATGGAGAAAAAGAAGGATGGGTACCAATCTTACTCAAAGAAACTTATGACGTAACAGAGGGATTCAGTTTTAAAAAATTTGCGCGGGAAGGAGGAATTGCTAATCAAGAAGGAGCAGATATTACTTTACATCTGCCATTAAATTTGCCATCAGCTATTTTTGATACCTATGAGGGAAGGTGGCTACGTTGCTCCTACACCCCATCACAAAATGCAAACAATGATTATGGGTATACTCGACCCCCGCGCATCATTTCAATTTCAGTGCGCTCTATTGGCGGTAGTGCCATAGTAACTCAATCCTTTCCCATTGAAAATGAAATATTGGGGGAAAGTAATGGAAAAGAATCTCAGACTTTTCAATTACAAAGAACCCCTATTTTACCAAGGAATGTAGATTTGGAATATATTTCAGTTACCCCTCCTGGCGAACAAGCTATGGAAGAAACATGGAGTGAGGTCGAGCATTTTGGCGAATCTGGTGAAGAAGACCGTCACTACACAATTGATGCGATTACTGGTAGGGTGCAATTTGGTCCACTGATTCGAGAACCTGCTCAAATTAAAGAATCAACCCAGATGCGTTACCGTCTCCAAAAACAAAGAGATACAAACATCATTGATATAAACCAAATTGAGCCACAATCTCGCCAACGCCAATATGGTAAAGTTCCACCACGAGGTTCAATTATAACTATGCGAGCATATCGTACAGGTGGTGGACAAGCAGGAAATGTACCGAAGGGAACAATTAGGATTTTAAAGTCAGCCGTACCCTATATAGCTAGGGTAGAAAATTATCAGCCTGGACGAGGTGGTAGGGATGCGGAAACTTTAAACGCGGCTGTAATCAAAGTTCCACAATTTCTGAGAACACGCGATCGCGCTGTAACCAAAGAAGACTTTGAAACCTTGGCTATGACTGTGGGTACTGTAGCTCGCGCTCATTGTTCAACCCCTCAGCCTGGTGAATCTGATTATAAACCAGGACGTGTAAGGTTATTATTGATTCCTCATCCTGCTCATGATGATGCTATTGAAAAATGCCTTGGATTTCACCCCAGTGAGTTTAATCTGACTGCGGAACTTGAAAAACAAGTCAATGACTATTTAGATGAACGACGATTATTAGGGGTAGAAATAATCTACAAACAGCCAGAATATCTAGGAGTATCTGTACAAATCCAAGTTACTTTAGAGCCAGAATATGATAATTCATCGGCTAGAGAGGAAATTAAGAAGAAGTTATTAGTTGCTTTATATCGCTTTCTTAATCCGATCACAGGTGGTTTTGACAATCGGGGTTGGCCTTTTCAGCGTCCTGTTTATAGTTCTGATATTGTGAGGTTATTTCAACCTATTTCTGGTGTTCGTAGCATAGGTGTAATTAGGCTATATGAAATCCGCCAAAATCGAGGATCAGAAATCTGGGAACGCAATCCAGAACCACGCACAGAAATTAAACTAAGTCCATTAGAATTAATTTGTTCTTGGTGTGATCAGAATCTAGAGGATTTTGAACACAAAGTTGATTTGCTTTAGAGGATGTTTGAAAAGGGTTAGTTTCAGGAAGCTTTTATTTTATCTATCCTTTAAGTGAATGTACAATTAAGCTCATGTCTAACTTGGCGTTCGCTGGTTGGGAATATTTAGTTAACGCACCAGATGGCTTTTGGTGCGTGCGGTTACGGTCAAAAGAGGCAGAGGAGCAGGGGGGAGAGACTGGGACAAAGCTTGTACCCCGCCCCAGCCGAGCGCCCTAGAAGGGCGGAGCTTCTTACCCATGCTCCGCAACGCTTGTCGCAGAGAGGAAGGGCTTGCTCCCCCTGCCCCTCTGCTTCTTCTGGTGAGCGCAGTGATTGCATAGTTGGTTTACGCCCGCAGTGCGATGGCGCGAAGCGCACTCTTTGTTTCAAAAGTTTGGAGAAATAACAGTTGAATATCAAAAAAGAATACAAGTTGATAGTTTAATAGTAGCAGATAGTGCATTATATACAGAATCAAATATTAAGTTAATGTCAAGTCTTAAATGGTTGACTAGAGTACCATTGACGATAAAGTCAGCAAAAAACTTAGTGATAAGTTTAGTAGAATCAGAATTTGTTAAAAGTGAAAAAGTAGGATATTCTTATGCCGAGAAGAAAATAACTTATGGAGATATAGAGCAAAGATGGTTAATCGTACAAAGTCAAGATAGAAAAAAATCTGACTTAAAGAAATTATCAAAGAGAATAGAGGCATTAGCAATGATAATGGGGTTATGTCTGCTAGTCTACACTCTAGCTCAAAGAGAAATTAGGGCTGCTTTAAAATCTTTAAACTATACTGTAAAAAATCAATTGGGCAAAGCCATCAACAATCCAACAATGCGGTGGATATTTCAATGTTTTCAATCAGTTCATCTTGTTACTTTTCAACAAAAAACAGACTTTTATAATTTAACATCTGAAATGAAGTACATTCTTTTATTTCTTCCAGAAGCTTGCCGTAATTACTACAGATATATAAGTTGATTTATCAACATTATTAATAGTTTAATTATACAATTTGACTCATTGATTTTATTAATGAGTTTAAGTTCTAATGCTGTTTTTAAGTTTATTTCTAGAAGGATATAAGTTATGATTAAGTCTTGATAGACTAATAATAAAATTATATTATTTTTTTTGCCAGAAACCACCCTCATTCTTTATTGCTTCTTATTGAGAATGTATCTGAATCAATTTTCCTATCTAAAATTTGTTTTTTTAGAGATAAATGTATGTTTTTACTCCTTTTTCATCAATTTACCTCCGTAATCACCGTTTGTGACAGTCAAGGGTGCGGAATGTGGGATGTATCAATCATCGGATATGGTACAATAGTTTACTAAGGAATGCAAGCAGCAGAAATTCTCAGCGAACATCATATTCAAGCAACTGTGATTAATGCCCGTTTTGTATGTACTTTCTGATCCTGTTTATTTTTGGTATGAATCAGAATTTAATGAATTTCTTAATCCTGTACATCCTTTAATCCAGAGCATCCTGATTCAGACAAATAAATTATTGAATCGAAAGCTGATAAAATACCTAAAATTGCAAAATATAGCATTAAACCAATAATGTCCAACCTAACAACTATCACCCGAATACAGAATATTATTTTCTCAGTCTTCCTAACTCTGATAATAAATTTAATAGTTCCTGCAACTGCTTCGGCTTCCAGCTTAGGAATTGAGTCAGGTTCTCTTCGTCCTTGTCCAACATCTCCTAATTGTGTTGTTAGTCAAAATGCTGATGCAAAACACGCTATTAAACCAATTACCTATCATGTAGCGCAAGATAAAGCCAGAGAAACCTTACTCAAAGTTCTCACAGTTGTTCCCCGCACAGAAGTTATAGAACAAACAGATAATTATATTCATGCTATTTCCAAAAGCCGCATCTTCAAATTCGTTGATGATGTAGAATTTTATTTCCCTAACAATGAATCAGTAATTCATATCCGTTCCTCATCTCGCGTCGGAGATTCTGATTTTGGAGTCAACCGCACCCGCTTAGAGCAAATTCGTTTAGCTTTAAAGGATTTAAATATTTAATTTTACCTTTTAACCTCTTCCCTCTGTGGTTAGATAAAATACCTTTAAACCGCTCCACCCACAGAGTAAGAATAAAAAATAAAAATATGACACCCTTGGATTTTAACTATAGAATACCATAAAAAAATACTATGTCAATATCAATGGCTGAAAAAACCTATTTCCGTAAAATTATTGATAATATTCTCAATAATATTGATAATAGAAGCTAATTATTGCAAAAGTGCAAATTTTATAAAAACGGATATTTGAAAAACTTATCTTTCTGAATCAATGCCAATAAAAAATCAGGGTGGGAAAATCCCACCCCTACAGATATTAACGTTTCACCAATTTCTTGGACATCTTGCGAAGACGAATAGATTCAGGTGTAACTTCCACCAATTCATCTTGAGCAATGTATTCCAAAGCCCGTTCCAAATTCATGTCTATGGGTGTTTGTAACTGAGTAAGTTCTTCACCACCAGATGAACGGTGGTTGGTTAACTGCTTAGTTTTACAAACGTTCAATTCCAAATCTTGGGGACGATTATGTTCACCAATAATCATACCCTTGTAAACCTTAGTTCCTTCACTGATAAAGAAAGCGCCTCTATCTTCACAGTTTTTCATAGCGTAGGAAGTAGAAACACCTTCTTCAAAGGAGATGAGAACGCCTTTGTTGCGAGCTTCAATATCACCGCAAAGAGGACGATAATCAAGGAAACTGTGGTTCATGATGCCTTCACCGCGAGTCATCCGCATGAATTCACCCCGGAAACCGATTAAACCACGAGCAGCAACGATAAACTCTAGTTGGGTGCGATCGCCACCACCAGGCTGCATATCTTGCATTTCCGCTTTCCGTTGTCCTAAGCGTTCAATACAGCTACCAACAGCATCAGCAGGAACGTCTAAAGCTAGAAGTTCAAAAGGTTCGCAGGGTTGACCGTTAACTGTGCGGTAAATTACTTGAGGTTGAGATACTTGGAACTCAAAACCCTCACGACGCATGGTTTCGATCAAAATACCCAGGTGTAATTCACCCCGACCAGAAACCAGGAATTTATCAGGAGAGTCGGTGTCTTCAACGCGCAAAGCCACGTTGGTTTCTAATTCGCGGTATAAGCGATCGCGGATTTGACGAGACGTTACCAATTTACCTTCTTGACCAGCAAAAGGCGAATCATTCACCCAGAAGGTCATTTGTAAAGTTGGTTCATCCACCTTAATTAAGGGTAGAGCCAGAGGTTCATTAGGATCTGTAATAGTTTCACCAATATAAGCATCAGCAAAACCAGCTACAGCCACAATATAACCTGCGGTAGCTTCTGCCATTTCTATCCGTTTTAAACCTTCAAATCCCATCAACTTGGTAATTTTGCCCTTGACAATGCTGCCATCTTCTACTACCAAAGCAGCTTGTTGTCCAGCGCGGATAGTTCCATTATGGATTTTACCAATGACAATCCGGCCTAAATATTCAGAATAATCTAGGGTGGTAACTTGCAATTGCAGAGGTTTATTAGGATCTCCCACAGGTGCGGGGACGTGACGGAGAATAGCATTAAATAGCGGCTGCATATCTACCCCTTCCTCTTCCAAGGTTTCTTTAGCGAAACCAGCCATACCGGAAGCAAACAGATATTTGAAATCACACTGGTCTTCATCTGCACCTAATTCTAAGAACAGATCCAAGACTTTATCAACAGCAATGTGGGGGTCAGCTTGTCCACGGTCAATCTTGTTAATAACAACGATAGGACGCAGACCCTTTTCCAAAGCCTTTTTCAATACAAAACGGGTTTGGGGCATTGGGCCTTCGTTGGCATCAACAATCAGAATACAACCGTCTACCATGCCGAGAACCCGTTCTACTTCACCACCGAAGTCAGCGTGTCCAGGGGTATCAACAATATTAATCAGGGTTTCTTTGTAGCGAACCGCTGTATTTTTAGAAAGAATTGTAATGCCTCGTTCCCGTTCTAAATCATTGGAGTCCATGACACAATCCGGAACGTCTTCGCCTTCGCGGAAAATGCCGGACTGTTTGAGGAGAGCGTCAACAAGGGTGGTTTTACCGTGGTCAACGTGGGCGATAATGGCGACGTTACGAATTGGGAGCGTCATAGATGATTTGGGTAAACTTTAGGGTTTTTAGATTAAGAAGCTTTGGGTTGGGCTGTTTTAACAGAAGTGGGGATGATTTGCCAATTCTGTAACGAACCTTTAATAATTCTAGCGTAATTGTCACAAATATTGTTATTTTGATAATAAATATCAAGAGCATTTTTGAGATATAGGCTATTTGCTTTAATCAAGCTAACTCGCGTATACCCCTAAACGACGGTACAATTCAGAATTTTTCTTGATTAGATAATTTGCGGCTTGCTCAAAATCACTTTTTGGATAATTGAGCCAGTCTTCTATAGTGGCACGTAATAATTCTTCAGGAGAAATCCCGTTTGCTTGTGCCATTACTTGCAGTTGTTGTAATTGTTCCTCTGGAATATTGATGGTGATTGCAGCCATAGCAGTTTTTGATAAAAGTTAGTAGTTTACTATTTTAGACTCATTAGGGGCTGAAATTAGCACTTACGACTGGAATTGTGCCAAAATGAACTTATAAATCTATAAGTTTACTGGTTATGGCTTGGGTATCAGGACAGCAATTACAAGATGGTAAATATACTCTTGAAAAAGAATTAGGTGAAGGTGGTTTTGGAATCACTTATCGCGCTAGAGATAATCATGGAAATTTCGTTGTTATCAAAACTGTAAATGATGCCATCCAAAAACGTGCTGATTTTGCTAAATTTCAACAAGATTTTCTCAACGAAGCCATTAAATTAGCTAAATGTAGTCATCCTCATATTGTCCAAATTTACGAGGTCATTCATGAAAATGATCTTTGGTGTATGGTGATGGAATATATTGATGGGGAAGATTTAGGAAGTTTTGTAGAAAATCAAGGTATTTTATCTGAAGCTGAAGCATTACGCTATATTCAGCAAATTGGATCAGCATTAACTGTAGTTCATGATCATGGCTTATTACATCGAGATATTAAACCACAAAATATCATGTTGCGTGCTGGTAAATCAGAAGCCGTGTTAATTGATTTTGGGATTGCGCGAGAGTTTTCCCAGAATTTAACTCAAACACATATGCAAATGTTAGCTGATGGTTTTGCACCAATTGAACAATATGATAAAAGAGCAAAACGGGGAGCATTTACAGATGTTTATGCTTTAGCTGTAACTTTGTATTCTGTGTTAACTGGAGAATTACCAACTATATCACCAATGAGAGCTATTGGTACAGAATTGGAAGAAGCGAAAAAGATAAATTCTAGTATTAGTGATAAAGTAAATCAGGCGATAATTAAAGGAATGGAATTAAAGCCAGAAAATCGTCCTCAGTCAATAAATGAATGGTTATCTCTTCTAAATATGGAAATAACCAGTATTGTTATTCCTCCAGCAACACCAATTATAGAAGATAAGATTATTCGTGAGTTTAAAACTCATGTTGATTATAAAAGTTCTAAAGCAGGATTGTTAATTCATCATAAAGAAAGTAGCTCCGATCTTGCATTACACTACCATATAATTATCTCTGATACCCATGCTTTTAACTTTGGTGGAAATGGATTTGCTGTATTCCGAATTCCGCGAAAGTATCATACAGTAGAATCAGTAACATTATTACCTAAAAAAGAAGTCCTTGATAGATGTTTAATTGCTTATGAATTATTCAAAGCTTGGGATTATGGGTTATTAGGTTGGAATTGTGAACACTTTGCTAGATTAGTAACAACAGGAGTAGCAATTAGTTATCAAGTAAAAAAATCACCTTTAGCATTTTTAAATAATAATGGTTATCATCCATTAGCAAAAGAAATGATGGACAAAGCTTGTCGAACTGCAAAATACTAATTTAGTTAAAAACACTAACCTCTTTCTTTCTCTTTCTTCTCTTCTTCTTCCTTCGTGTCCTTCGCTCCTTCGTGGTTCATTTCCTCTTAACATCATCTAACTAAAAATGCTATCAGAAAGATTTACCCAAGCGCTTACCTACGCCCACGAACTCCACGCCACGCAAAAACGCAAAGCTGGGGATATTCCCTATATTACCCATTTACTAGGAGTAGCCAGCATAGCCTTAGAATATGGAGCTAATGAAGATGAAGCGATCGCAGCCTTATTACATGATGCCATAGAAGACCAAGGCGGAGCAGCCACCAGAGCAGAAATTAGCCGCCGATTTGGGGATCATGTCACTGCTATAGTTGATGGTTGTACAGACGCAGACACCACACCCAAACCCCCTTGGAAACCCCGGAAAGAGGCTTATATTGCCCATATTCTCACCGCTTCCCCTGAAGTATTGCTAGTTTCCGCTGCTGACAAACTCCATAATGTCCGCTCAATTCTCAAAGATTATCGAATGATTGGTGATGCAGTTTGGGAAAGGTTTCAAGGTGGCAAAGAAGGCACACTTTGGTATTATCGTTCTTTAGCAGATGCTTTCCAGAAACATCAAATTACGCCCTTAGTTGCAGAATTAGAAAGAGTAGTTTCCGAATTAGAAATTTTAGCTGCATACAAAAAATGAAGAACGAAAACTTTCATCCTTCATTATTTACAGCACATTGCAGGTTGCAGGGGTTACAAAGTTAAAATCAAAACTTAAACACCCTCATGCTTTTATTCGGTGACTTCTGACTGGGCGCAGGCCCTGCGCCCCTACCTCCTGACTCCTTTTTTCTTCCTTTGGGAAGATAGTTATTTGTTGATTAACGGAATAAACTGCTAAGTGAGCTATCTTCGTGAATGCGCCAAATTGCTTCTCCCAGGAGATTAGCGACGGAAAGCGTCACTAATTGAGGAAAGCGATCGCTGTCAGGAATGGGAATGGTATTAGTGACTATCACTTCCTCAAATACCCCACTGGATAACCTTTCAATTGCCGGTGGTGAAAATACTGCATGAGTAGCACAGGCATATACCTGACTAGCTCCTTCTTGACGTAGCAACCTCGCCCCTTCCGCAATCGTGCCGCCAGTATCAATCATGTCATCTACTAAGATGGCGGTTTTGCCTCTAACATCACCAATGATATTTAAAACTTCGGCCACATTATGAGCCTGACGGCGTTTGTCAATAATTGCCAGGGGTGCATCATTCAGTTTTTTCGCAAATGCTCTAGCCCGTGCTACCCCACCCACGTCAGGGGAAACAACGACTATATCCTGTAATCCTTTGCTAATGAGATAATCCAGGATAACTGGTGAACCATATACATGATCAAAAGGAATATCGAAATAACCCTGAATTTGCGCTGCGTGTAAATCCATGGCTAGAACTCGATTAGCACCTGCTTGGGTAATCAAGTTAGCAACTAATTTAGCAGTGATAGATTCTCTCCCTGCTGTTTTTCTATCAGCACGAGCATAACCATAGTAAGGAATTACTGCTGTGATCTGTCGTGCAGAAGCCCGACGACAGGCATCAATCATAATTAGTAATTCCATCAAATGATCATTGACGGGTTGACAACTGGGCTGGATTAAATAGACATCACAACCCCGAATTGATTCTTGGATTTGAACATAAAGTTCTCCGTCCGCAAATCTTTTGCGAATCATCGGACCCAAGTCCATACCTAGATAACGAGCAACTTCTTGCGACAGTGCCAGATTGGCAGAACCGGAAAACAGGCGCAGGCGATTATTGTCAGGTAGTCCCGTTGCTATGGACTGGACTGGTAAAGTGGCAGAACTCAGCACAGCAGATCCTCGAAGTGCATTCATAGAAATATCATCAGAGATTGAGCAAATTTAACTGAAATGGATTCAACAAATAATATTGATCTTCAAGTTAGCCCTGGGGTGTTAGAACACCAACGATTAAATAGCAGCGAAAGTGCAAACAATTATTCTATGATACTTATTACCAATTAACGACCTCGTGAATTGAAGATTAAAATTTATGTTATGAATCAAAAAAACCTAGGGAAATTATCTATACCTCAAACTTCCATATTTATGTATTTCCCGGAAAGCTGACGGCTGAATGCCTAGCATTAAAGATCAATGTTGACATTGCTGTGGATGCCTTTTGATTTATCTATTCTGGATTATAGCTGCTACTATGTTAGACACATCCTGACTAAAGGTAGAATCTGAGAATAGAATAATATCAGACTTATTTCTAGTATACACTTCCTTCTAGGCGGGGTGACTTAGGAAATTTACGGCAGCTACAATTGACACACTTGAGGTCATGTTGTGGATAGACGATGCTTTTGCTAAGTTCTAGCTCAGTAGCTATTATATTCAATTAATAGACCATGCAATCACCAATTACAGTTGGTACTATCTTACAAAATCGTTACCACATAATTCACATTATTGGACAGGGGGGATTTGGTAGAACCTATCTAGCAGAAGACCAAAGGCGCTTTAATGAGCTTTGTGTCCTGAAAGAGTTAATTGCTCCAGGAACAGGAACATCTGGTGGACAGAAAGCCCAAGAGTTATTTGAGCGAGAATCTGCTATCTTGTATCAAATTGAGCATCCACAAGTTCCCAGATTTCGAGAAAAATTTGCCCAAAACGAAAGATTGTTTTTGGTGCAGGATTTTGTGGCTGGTAAGACTTACCGCAATTTGCTTAAAGAACGCCAAGACGCTGGAACAACTTTTACTGAAGCTGAAATACTGCATTTATTACGCACTTTATTGCCCGTTCTTAGTTATATTCACGGACAGGGAATTATTCATCGGGATATCTCCCCAGAGAATATAATTTTACGGGAAAGTGATACCCTACCTGTATTAATTGATTTTGGGGTAGTCAAGGAATTAGCCACAAAATTACAATCTTCAACCCCCACACCAGTCACTACCGTTGGTAAATTGGGTTACGCGCCTAGTGAGCAAATGCAAACAGGCAGAGTATATCCTAGTAGTGATTTGTACGCGCTGGCTGTGACGGCAATAGTTTTATTAACGGGAAAAGAACCCGCAGATTTATTTGACGAGCAGCAACTAACCTGGAATTGGCAACAATGGGCAAAGGTGAAACCGGAATTTGCTCAAATTTTGCAGCGAATGTTGAATCATAAGCCGGGGGAAAGATATCAAAGTGCGGCTGAGGTGACTCAAGCACTGCTTAATCTAGGACAGAGTAGCCAACCTGCTGCTAATTTATCTTATCTGCAAACTATCGCCGTTGGTCATCGTCCTGAACCCATATCAACAACACCAGAAAAGCCCCAACCTTCAAATTCTAGCCAAAGTAGCTCTATTTTAGATAATCCTGTGGCTTTGGGAGGAATTGGCTGTATTGTAATTCTTTTAGCCGGATTTGGTTCTTGGACTGTAGTAAGTTCCCTCAAAAATCAGTCGCGTCCAGCACCAGAAATAGCGACAACACCACAATCATTTCCTTCTCCAGTTATTCCTAGTAGCTCAACATTGTCACCAACGCCTACACCCACAGCTACCAATAGTGAACCTGTGGTTAACCGCCAAATTCTGAGATTAGACAAGTCTAGTCCGGCGGCAATTGAGGGGAAATTGAAGGACAATGAATTAGTTGAATATACTTTGCGGGGTAAGCGTGGACAAAAACTAACTATATTTGTCAATGAAGGTAATGGGATTGTACTGAAGATTATAGCACCCAATGGTGAAATTATTAATAGTCAAGAGCAACAATCTCCGTCTTATGAGGGAATATTACCGGATAATGGCAAATATATTATTCAATTAACTTTGTCTGGAGGTGTGTCGGATGCTAATTATAGTTTAAATGTGGCTTTAGAATCGCCCACCCCAAGGGAAACCCCAACCCCAACGCAAACTCCTACCCCAAGGGAAACCCCAACCCCAACGCAAACTCCCACACCAATGGAAACCCCAACCCCAATGGAAACCCCCACACCAATGGAAACTCCTACACCAAGGGAAACCCCAACCCCAATGGAAACTCCCACACCAGGGTTTAATGGGACTAATTAACGCTAAATTATGAAAAGAAGCAAATTAAGTTGTCATTTTTAGCAGAAAACGTTGTTGAACACTTTACTGATTACGGGAACTGATACGGAAGCTGGTAAAACTGTTGTCACGACAGCTTTAGCGGCTTATTGGCAAAAATATTATCCTCAGCGTAGTTTGGGGATAATGAAGCCAATTCAATCGGGGTTAGGAGATAGGGAACTGTACCAAACTCTGTTTAATTTGGAACAGTCACCAGAAGAAATTACACCTTTGTATTTTCAAGCCCCTTTAGCCCCTCCTATCGCTGCGGCTAAAGAAAATCGCCAAGTTGATTTAGCGGTAGTTTGGCGAACTTTATTAGCTTTGCAAAAACAACGTGATTTTGTGTTGGTGGAATCTTTGGGGGGTTTAGGTTCACCGATTACTGATGAATCGACGGTAGCTGATTTGGCAGGTGAATGGCGATTACAAACTATTTTAGTTGTGCCGGTGAGATTGGGAGCGATAGCGAGCGCTGTTGCTAATGTAGCATTAGCTAGGCAAACTAAAATCAATCTCCGGGGGATTATCCTTAACTGTACCCAACCGCGCACCGAGGCAGAAATTGCTGATTTAACCCCACCAGATTTAATTCAATCATTAACAAATATACCCGTTTTAGGTTGTGTTCCCTATCTCGAAAATCCCAGAGATTTGGCAAAACTTGCGGAAGTGGCTGCGGCTTTAGATTGGGAAATATATTGCAGGGAATAGGTGATTGGTAATTGGTGATTAGTGATTGGGAAGAGTTTTTTAATTGTCAATTTTTAATTTTTAATTGATAAATATGGTTTCTACATTTCCTCTGGCTTCAACGGTAAATCTCAAAAATGTCAGGTTAGAAATTCGGGCTTTACAACCGCAATTAGTGGAATGGAGACGACAGATACACCAAAAACCAGAATTAGGTTTTCAGGAGAAAATCACCGCGGAGTTTATTGCCGAAAAGTTGCAAAATTGGGGAATTGCCCATCAAACGGGAATTGCTCAAACGGGAATTGTTGCTATTATTAAAGGTGAAAAACCTGGGAATGGGAAAGTATTAGCAATTCGGGCTGATATGGATGCTTTACCAATTCAAGAACTCAACGAAGTTGCCTATTGTTCTCAACATGATGGGATAATGCACGCTTGTGGACATGATGGACATACAGCGATCGCTCTCGGTACAGCCTATTACCTCAATCAACACCGGCAAGACTTTAGCGGCACTGTAAAAATTATCTTCCAACCAGCAGAAGAAGGTCCCGGTGGTGCAAAGCCCATGATAGCAGCAGGTGTACTTAATAACCCTGATGTTGATGCCATTATCGGTTTACACTTATGGAATAATCTCCCCTTGGGGACTGTGGGAGTCCGGGCTGGGGCATTAATGGCCGCTGTAGAATTGTTCCGTTGCACTATTTTCGGTAAAGGTGGACATGGGGCAATTCCTCATCAAACAGTAGATTCTATAGTCGTAGCGGCGCAAATAGTCAATGCTTTACAAACGATTGTTTCCCGCAACGTTAACCCTATTGATTCGGCCGTTGTCACAGTGGGAGAACTTCACGCCGGGACAGCGGTTAATGTGATTGCTGATACCGCGAGAATGGGCGGAACTGTGAGATATTTTAACCCTGATTTAGCAGGTTTTTTTAAAGAACGCATTCAACAAATTATTGGGGGAATTTGTCAAAGTCACGGTGCAAATTATGATTTAGATTATATTCATCTTTATCCACCAGTTATCAATGATGCGGGAATTGCTGCATTAGTGCGTTCAGTTGCGGAAGCAGTGATAGAAACCCCCATTGGTATTGTTCCCGAATGTCAAACCATGGGTGGGGAAGATATGTCATTTTTCTTGCAAGAAGTTCCTGGTTGTTACTTTTTTCTCGGTTCTGCAAATCCAGAGAAAAAATTAAATTATCCTCATCATCATCCCCGATTTGATTTTGATGAAACGGCTTTACCAATGGGTGTAGAAATGTTTGTGCGCTGTATGGAAAAGTTTTTTGCTTAAAATGAAGGAACTTCAGGAACTATAGGCATTTCCGGTTGTTTCTGCTGACGTTGCAAATACTTACTCAATACATAAGCTAAATCCCCCCGTGTCATGGGTCTTAGTGGGTAAATATTACCTTGTGTATCGGTATTCACAAATCCCTCAGTTATGACTGTAGCGATGGCTTTTCTAGCCCAATCAGGGATATTTTTAGCATCTGGATATGGTGTGAGAATCTCATTAACAGTATCATCAGAAAATTGAAAAACCCCATAAGCTTGGGCAAAAATCGCTAAACCTTCTGCCCTAGTTACCTTCTGATTGGGGAAAAACATATTTCCCCGATAACCTTTCATAATCTCGGTTTTCAAAACTATTTGAATATCTTGATATGCAGAATTAGAAATAGGAACATCAGGGACAAATATAGATTGTTCTTGTTGATTAATTAGCCGTTTATCTAAATTAAATGCTTTTACCAAAATTGATGCTAATTCTGCCCGACTAATTAACTTATCTGGATAAAATTGACCATCGGAAAAATTATTCATTAACTTGTAATCAACTACCTTTTGTATATATTCTGAACTAGTAACAGGTATTGTTTCTGTTGATTGTTCTTGTGCAAAACTTGGATAAGTTTGCAACAGTGTGATTAAAGTCAACATCCCCAGGATTTTTTTCATCGCGACTTAATTTTTTGATAACTACATTATTAATATTGACACTGATTGCATAATTGAAATTGCCAATTTTCTACATAATTAGTTATTAGGATTTTTTGTGTTTATAATTTATAAACCTTTATATTTAATATCTTATCTATTAACCATTACCAATTTTGTAGTATAGTCGGCTGTGATAGTATTTTTCATAGCGTGAATTTTTCAGGAGTTAAAGAATGTCCATACCAGCAGATCCAGTTAAATTGATGAAGCAAGAAGTTGGCAAAGCCGCCGCCAATTTGGTAAAATCCGGTTCAATAGTTGGTTTGGGTACAGGTTCAACCACAGCTTACACCATCCAGTATTTAGGAGAACGCCTCAAATCAGGAGAACTCAAAGATATTGTCGGTATCCCCACCTCATTTCAATCAGAAGTATTAGCAAAAGAGTATGGCGTTCCTCTGACAACTTTAGACGCTGTAGACCATATTGATATTGCCATAGATGGCGCGGATGAAGTAGATCCTCACAAAAACTTAATTAAAGGTGGTGGTGCAGCACATACCCGCGAAAAGGTTGTAGATTACCTCGCTGCACAGTTTATTGTTGTCGTGGATAGCGGTAAGTTAGTAGATAAACTGGGTTCTGTCTTTGCTGTGCCGGTAGAAGTCATCCCTATGGCACTTACCCCCGTCACCAATGCCATTAAAGCACTTGGTGGTAAGCCAGAATTGCGTATGGGTGTCAGAAAAGCAGGTCCAGTGATTACTGACCAAGGTAATATGGTTTTAGATGTCACCTTTGATCATATCGAAGATCCTGTAAACCTAGAAAAAACCTTGAATAATATTCCTGGTGTTTTGGAAAATGGTATTTTTGTTAATTGTGCTGACGTAGTTCTTGTTGGTGAAGTAATTGACGGAAAGCCTGTAGTTAGACAGCTTTAAATCCTTAGCTAATCGCATAAGTTATTAGTTAGGGAAAAAGGCATAAGTGAGAGGAAGAAAACGGAGTTTAATTAACCTCTTTACTAATTACCTTTTTTCCAGATCAATACCTTATCCAAATTGGAAAAAGCCTTGATTTGTAGGTTGGGTTGAAGCATGAAACCCAACAAATGCGTTGGGTTGCGCTGTCGCTTAACCCAACCTACAGAAAATGGCTAAGGTATTGCTAGCTTAACCCAAATAAATTGTAAACACCTTAAATATACAAGTTTCTTCATTCATCCTAAATTTACTAATGCTATACAAACGCTTTGGCCGAACAGAATTACAAATGCCCGTTTTCTCTTGTGGGGGAATGCGATATCAATATAAATGGCAGGATGTGACACCAGAGGAAATTCCCACAGATAATCAAGAAAATTTAGAAGCTGTAATTCGTCGCGCATTAGAACTAGGAATTAATCATATTGAAACTGCGCGGTTTTATGGAACATCAGAAATGCAATTGGGGAAAATCCTGCCGCAGTTTCCTCGAGAAAAGTTAATTGTACAAACTAAAGTTCCTCCTGTTGCCAATTCCCAAGAATTCCGCGAAACTTTTGAAAAATCTTTAGCTTATCTTCAATTAGATTATGTTGATTTGCTGGGTTTACATGGTATTAATGATGCGGAAAGTTTTGATCATTGTATGCGTGTAGATGGTTGCTGGGAAGTAGCAAAACAATTACAAGCAGAAGGAAAAGTCAGATTTATTGGTTTTTCTACTCATGGATCTACGGATGTGATTGTGCAAGCAATTAATACTAATAAATTTGATTATGTGAATTTGCATTGGTACTATATTAATCAATGGAATTGGCCTGCTATTGAAGCTGCAAATAAATTAGATATGGGTGTATTTATTATTAGCCCATCTAATAAAGGTGGGTTATTATATCAACCCCCAGCAAAGTTAGTTGATTTATGTGCGCCCTTGAGTCCAATGGTGTTTAATAACTTGTTTTGTTTGAGTCATTCTCAAGTGCATACATTGAGTGTAGGGGCAGCAAAACCAAGTGATTTTGATGAACATTTAAAGACTTTAGAGTTGTTAGATAATGCGGCGGAAATTTTACCACCAATTATTTCAAGATTGGAGTCAGAAGCAGTCAAGATTTTAGGAGAAGATTGGCTAAAAACCTGGGAGATTAATTTACCAACTTGGGAAGAAACTCCAGGACAAATAAATATAAGAGTGATTTTGTGGTTGTTAAATTTAGCTTTGGCTTATGACATGATTGAGTATGGCAAAATGCGTTATAATCTCTTAGGTAATGGTGGTTATTGGTTTCCTGGTAATCGGGCTGATAAGTTAGAGGAATTGGATTTACGAGAATGTCTTATTAATAGTCCCCAGGCTGAAAAAATACCGCAGATGTTAGCTAAAGCCCAGGAAATATTAGGGGGTGCAGAGGTAAAGCGGTTATCTCAGAGTTGAATTTTATTAAGGATCTTCTTAATATAAATTCCAACCTTGTATTTCTACCACTTGTTGAATTTCCGCTTCTAATTCTTGAAAAGCAGATAAAGCTCGCAGTGGGGAAAAATCATTTATCAGGTCTGCTAAACGGTGAACACGTTCGTTTACCCGAAAACTATTGAGTCTACGACCATTAAGCCCACTGGCTTCTCGTAATAGTTGATAAAGAACGTCTTTAGGGTCAGGTAGTTGTTCAACTGTATGGATATTTGGCAATTGTAATTTCTGACGACCACGAGGATTATCCGCAGCTACTCGTAGTGTTGTGTGGTCAAATAATAGCCATGCTTCTAACATCCGAACTGGAATAACACAAACATGAACTGGTGGAACTATCACAGAGTTTTTAACTTCTTCTAACGCTTTGCAAATTTCAATTACACGGTTTTCTCGTGGTTCTCTTTCTGCATCTCTATGGATAAATAAGAGGTCACAAGGATAGAGTTCTAGGCTTTTGATAATGCGTAGTGGTAAGGTTTTCGGAATTGTGCGTAAGCCTCGCAAATCTGCCCATTGTGGTTGAATAGCACGGTTAACCTGATTTTCTTCTAATAACCAGGTGAGGATAGGCATCAATGCTTTGTCTGAACTGCCATCTGACAGTAAAGTGTAAAAAAGTTCTTTCATGCCTATTCAGTAGGGGAACCAGGAATTAGAAATTGAAGGTCAGGTCTATCTACAACTCGGTGTTGATTGGGTTCTGATTCGTCCATTACTACCGGATTTAAGTAATCAAGAAGTTTACCTTTAGGAACAACATTTACTCCTTCAGGAGCTTTTTGTCGCCAAGTATCTGGTAGACAACCAAAAGACACCCGTTTAAAGCGTTTTCCTGAACTTACGGTTTCTTTTAATTCAGCAATCAATAGACTATCATCAGGTATTTGCATCACTACGGCAGGTGAATGAGTGTTGATGATTACTTGACGTAATGGATTATCTATATTAATGGGATAATTAACATCAGTTGCAATATCTTGAAGTAGTTGGAGTATTTTGGGAATACGTGCTGGATGAATGCCATTTTCTGGTTCTTCCAAACACAGAAGACCTTGTGTTTCTGGATCTAATGCCAAAACTGCTAAAGCTAAAAAACGCAAAGTTCCATCTGATAATGCTCTGGCTGGATGTGCTGTACCATCTCTACCAGTCACTATTAATGTTAGAAGTTGACGTTTTTCATCTCGGTCAATTCCTACTTTACGAACATCATTAATTAGTTGTGCTAACCGATTAGCAACTTGGCTGTAAACTTGTTCCTCTGCTTCATCTTCTGTCAGTTCAGTTGTTGAATAATTTGTATTGAATCGTGCTAAACGATAGAGTGTGGCAGCTAAATGAGAGCCATCCATAGCTAATTTTGTGGGTGATGTAAATTCATCTGGTTGACGTAATGCTGAAGGTTCTAATTGTAGTAGCCGCCAAGATTGCATTTCTCTTTTTGCTAGTAAAACCGTAGGACTTTCAGCAGTATTAGCCATAGAAAGCAAAGTTCGAGAAGGATTAACAGATATCAACAATCTATGTTTTGCTTGTTTTCCTTCTAAACGTAGTTTGATCAGGCGCTCTTTTTCTATTATCTCTGTTGAAATGAAAGAAGGGACACGCCCTGACCCTTTGACAGCAGATTTCCGCCATATAGGTTCATGATTAAACAATAAGTTTGCTTTGGCATAACTAAGATTAATACGAACTAATTCTTCTTTGATAATTTCTAGTGAACCTAAAGACCGTAATTTATCATCTTCACGGTAAGCAAGAGTTAAGCAGTAGCGAAGGAAGGTAATACTAGCTTTTGCCTGTTGACCTAAATCATCTACCCCTTCTGCTGGTATGATCATTTCGGCTTCAAAGGACATTTCATTTGCATATTCATCACCAACTCGATGAAATAGGCTACGGACATCAGTGGTTCGACTTTTTTCATCTCGCACAGATAAGGCAGCATCAATTAATGGACGATCTGCGATCGCACTCAAAAATCTAATAGCATCAAATAAGTTAGATTTGCCGACTCCATTAGCACCTGCTACACAAGTAAATGAACCAAAGCGAACATCTACATCAACAAGGTTTTTAAAACCAGACACTTTTAACCTGGTTAGCATAATATTACGTAATCAAGGATTAATAGAAGAATCACCAATCATAACTCAATCACCCATTAACCATTCCCTTTGGTACTACTAGCACCTTATCAACCCGATTTCCATCCATGTCCATGACTTCAAACCGCATACCATCCCATTCAAAATGATCTGCGGCTGCGGGAATCCGGCCTAAATGGGTAATAACAAAACCACCTAATGTTTGATAATTTCCTCTTTCTTCATTTTCTAATTCTTCGAGATCAAATAGTTCTAAAAACTCTTCTATTCCTAACATTCCATCTACTAACCAAGAACCATCTTCCCGTTGTACAGCTTCCGGTTCTTCTTGTCCTGGTTCTGCGGGAACATCACCGACGATTTCACTCATGATATCATTAAGAGTCACTAATCCTTGAATTACCCCATATTCATCAACAACTAAAGCCATGTGAGTCACGGTTTGTTTGAATAATTCCAAAACTTTTAAACCGCGTGTGCTTTCGGGGACAAATACCGGTTGACGTAATCCCAGGGTTAAGTCTAAGGGTTCATTGCGTAAACTTCTAGCTAATAAGTCGGTGACAGGAATAATCCCCAGGACGTTATCTAATCCTGCTTGGCAAATTGGATAGCGAGAATAGCCGCTTTCGGTCATTTTCAGGCGGTTTTCTTCGGGAGGATCTTCCAAGTCTAACCAAACTATATCAGGACGGGGTGTCATAAAAGCAGTCACCGGGCGATCGCCTAACCGGAAAACCCTCTCTACCATATCCTGTTCAGCTTCTTCAAAAGTTCCCGCTTCCGTCCCTTGTTCAATTAAAATTTTAATTTCTTCTTCCGTGACTTGGGGTTCAGCAGAGGGTGTAATTCCCAAAATTCGTAACACCAAATCCGTAGACGCACTCAGAAGATAAACTATAGGTGAAGCTATCCTTGCTAAAGCCCGCATCGGTATAGCCACTAAAGCGGCGATTTTTTCGGGGTTATTTAAAGCGAGGCGTTTGGGGACAAGTTCACCGACAATCAGGGAAAAATAGGTAATGAGTAAAACCACTACCCCAAAAGAGATCGCATTGCTATAATTAGTTAAAACTGGGATGGGCTTGATATATTCTTCTAGTCTTTTGGCAATAGTAGCACCGCCGAAAACACCATTAAGAATATTAATGAGTGTAATTCCCACCTGGACAATAGACAAAAAATGGTTGGGAGATTCTGCGAGTTTTAATGCAGCCTTAGCATTGACATCCCCTTGATTGGCTAATTGCTGTAGTCTAACTTTCCGGGCTGAGACTACGGCCATCTCCGACATGGAAAATACACCATTGGCGAAAATTAGCACTAAAATTGTTAAAAGTTCAAAACTGATAGAAGACATTTTTAAAATTGCCGTTATAAAGAGTATAAGTATACAGTAATAAAAAATCGCCCAGTTTTCATGAAATTAGGCGTTAGCATTAATTTTACAAAAAAAGGGAACAGGGAACAGATAAGAAACACTCATTTGCCAAAGTTTCAGAGCTTCAGTCAAAAAAAAGATGTTTTTCAAAGATGGGTAGCCCGAAAAAAACAGTGTCATTATTTCAAATTCATGTTCAATTTAAACATGAGTTTTTTCTGTTCCCTCTGAAAGTATCGGGATAGTCATTTCCAACTTCAGACAATTAGCCCCATTCACCTGTAACTGATACTCCACCTTATCCATCAAACGATTTATGATTAACCAACCATAACCACCTTCTTGTTTTTCCATGGGACTGGGTGGAAAGTAAGTAGACATATCAAAACCCTCACCATAATCCCAAATCTCTATAGATAAATCCCGGTCTTTCAATTCTAACCGAAGTAAAATTGGTAAATTTGGCTTTTCTTTATGGGCATGACGCACAGCATTAGAATATGCTTCCACCAAAGCCAATCGTAAACGACTGGATTGTTTTGGCCAATCAACAGATTCCCCTAGCTGCACTTGTAAGCATCCCAATAACCAGGTTTCAACAATATTAATAAAATTTAGATCACTAGGAACATGGAGTTCACTTTTCATCACCTACAAAACCTCCAGAGAAAGTATAGTTTGGTCATCTTCTTGGACATCATGATTGGCTTGAATAATAGCTAATAAATTATCCAGACTAAGTGGTTGAGGTTGTTTTTGAATCAGTTGCCATAAACCTTCTTGATTGAGCATAGAACAATTTGTTGTTCTTGAATTGTCTAAATTTTCCCATACAGTTGCTTCCGTAATCCCATCACTAGCCAGAAGTAAGGTATCTCCGGGAGCAAGAGTCAAACGGCCAGACGCTGATTGCCATTTAGGTAATATCCCCAAGGGAATGCTACGGACTTTGAGATAATCGGGAGAATTATCCACAGTTGCTGACTGTGACCAGACAAAAGGATAAATATGCCCAGCATTAGCATAAACGAGTTCCCTTGTCTTGGGGTGATAACTTACTAAAACCATAGTGATAAAATAATTACTGCTGATCAAATCATCACTGAGAGCGGAATTCAGATTTTGCATCATCACATTTGGCTCTACTGGTACTTCTTGACATAGTTCCCGACGCAGCAGAGAAATCGTACTAGCCATGAACAAAGCCGCTGGAACACCTTTACCAGAAACATCACCGACAGCTAACCACAAATCACCATTAGGATGGACAAAGACCTCAAAAAAATCACCGCCTACCTCCCGAGCTGGATAGCAACAAGCTTGCACTTTTACACCTGCCATTTCTGGTAAATTTTGCCGTAACAGGTTATGTTGAATTTGGCGAGCTACTGACAACTCCAGGTGAATTTGTTGTTGTTTTTCTTGCAAACACTGATAGAGTTTGGCTTGAGAAAGAGCTAAAGCAGCTTGTTCGGCAACACCTGTAATCAGTTGAATATCTTCTGGATGCCAAGTATGATCACTTCCCAATTTACAAATAGCCAGAATAGCTAGTAATTGTTGTTGGTAAATAAGTGGTACAACTAAGTAGTGAGAAGGAATATTATCATAGATATCTTCAGTTATTTGATAATACTGGGTTTGGAAAACTTCGGTAATTAACTTAGTAGGATCTGGGACTAAACCCGACAATTCAGATTGATCATGTTGATAGCAAAATTGCTTTTTTGTGAGTAGATTATCTTCTACAGGTGTGAGCAGACAACTATTAGCTGCAAATGTTTCTCCAATGGTGGCAACAATTTTTTGCAGCATATTATCATAATCTAAGGATTCTCTAATGGCTGTGGTGACAGCATTAAATAAAGATTCTCGTCGCAATGACCGAGATAATTCTCCTATCCGTTTTTTAACTAAGCGATATGTATCACTAGCTTGATTAACTAATGACTTGAGTTCATTAGGACTCCAAGGTTTTGTAATGTACTTAAATACGCGTCCAGAATTAATGGCATCTACTAAATCTTCTACATCTGTAAAACCCGTCAACAAAATCCGAATTGTATCAGGAAAATGCTCCACTGTCAGACTTAATAATTCACTACCGTTCATGTCTGGCATTCTTTGGTCAGAGATAATCACGGCCATTTCACCTTCTTGTTCTAAAATGGCCAAAGCTTCTTTAGCATTATTGGCTTTATAAACTTTAAAATCTCTCCAAAAAGTGCGATAGAGTAAATCTAAGTTATCTGGCTCGTCATCTACCACCATGAGCTTGAGCTTATCTAACTTCTTTTCAGCCATATTTTATGTGACTCAACTTTCCATATACTTGAATAGCGATATGAGATAACCCTAGCAGTTATAGATATTTTTATACAATCTATGCAACCAAACCATAACGCAGAGCTATAACGGCTACTTGGGTACGGTCATTAGCACATAATTTGTTCATAATATTACGAACGTGTGTTTTTACAGTCCCAACTGTAATATAAAGTCTCTGGGCAATTATAGCATTACTACAACCCTTGACTATCAATTCTAACACTTCTAGCTCCCTGGCTGTGAGGATGTAGGGCTGAATAGGTGGTTGATTTTTAGTAAATTCTGAAATAGAAGTTACTAGGCTCGAATTTCGATTTTGTTGCGCTTGTTCTAAAATAATCCGGGCAATCATGGGATCAATCCAAGGATTTCCATCAGCAGTTATTCGTATAGCTTCCAGTAAATTATTACATTTAATATCCTTCATACAGTAGGAATCTGCACCGGCAGTAAAAGCTGCAAGTACAGATTCTTTGTTATCAAACAATGTGAGGATTAATACTTTTGTGTTTACTTGGCTATGACCTTTCGTCGCTTTAATCTTCCTGGTAACTTCAATGCCATCTTGATCTGGTAAACCTATATCAACAATCGCAACATCTGGTTGTAGTTTTTTTAACATTTTTAGCCCATCACGGGCATTATTAGCTTCTCCAACTATTTCCATATCGTCTTTTTGCAGTAATGCTGTACGAATAGTGAAACGAGTCAGGTCATGATCTTCAATGATAGCGATGCGGATTTTACTCATAACCAAATGCTGCTAGATATTAAATAATATATGGCATTTTGATAAAATACAATTACCCTTTTAATTCCGATAACCAGACGGATACTGACCTTGTACTTGCCCTGGGTATGCCAGATTAGATGGTGTTGACTGAGTAGGGGGTTGTATAGCATCACCGCTATAGTTTCCATATTTCCCTGGATTTGTAGACTGAATAGGATAAGTATTATTCGGTATGGTAGAACTTACAGGTGATACATTGAGTACGGGTACTCCTCCAGGTTGTGAAGTCGGAACACTATTAATATTTGGGTAAAGATTCGACTGTTGATTTGTGATTGTTGGTTGAATATATCCCATACTATTACTAGAGCGTGAAACTTGATTAGGTACTCCTCCAGGTTGTGAAGTCGGAACGTTATTAATATTTGGGTAAAGATTTGACTGTTGATTTGTGATTGTTGGTTGAATATACCCCATACTATTGCTAGGGACTGAAACTTGATTAGGTAAGCTATTTGTTAGGGGTATTGATGTGTTTACCCCATTGTTATAATTACTTGATTGTTTAATAGCTGTTTCTAAAGGATTCATTAAAACACTGCTGTCATTGTTTGAGGTTGGATCATTTCCTGAGTTAGTAGTTGATGTGGTTATTTCTGGTAGTTTAGTTAAAGTATTATTCCCTGAAAATTGACTAACACGATCATTTCTACGCAACTGCAACAAATTTTCAGATTGAGTGACAAAGGGATTTTTATCCATAGTTGGAGTTATATTATTAGCCATATAATTAATATTTTTAGATTGATTATTCTCGTTATTTTTTTTAATTGCATCCTCCAAAAAGTTGTTATTCTCCTGGGGAAAATCAATTGCTTGTGAATTCACTAAAGTTGCCGATAATGCAGCTTGCTGAAAATCATTTAACAATACTGGTAAATTATCAATATCTGCGGCAATACTTTTATCTTCATCTGACATTGTTGAATCAGATTGAATAACGGGTTGCTCTGGGATGACTTTTGAATTTTGTTGTTGACTGATATGATCGGATTTCAACCAGTATTCCCAACTAATTATACCTATTGACAATAAAAAAAGACTGATTCCCCAAAAGGCAGATTGGCGGAAAATGGATAACCTAGCTTGGAGATAGCGTAAGTAAGCGGGAGGATAGGGACGGTGGGGCATAATTAGATATTATGTAATGGGTAATACAGCAATTCCTACTGTTATCAGGTACACATAGCGGGCAAGATACCCGCACCACAAGAGTTTCATTATTCAAAGTTGTACCTCATTTATCCGAAATATGCTGTAGCTTGAGGAGTTAGGAGAAAGAGAAATATTCTCCCTGTCTTTCCAATTACCAATACCTAAATCCCCAACTTGTTAATTTAATTCTAAACTCTGAGGGTAAATTAGTCATTAGGAATACAGTATTCTTGTTCAAAAATTCACATTACCTCTGAGCCACTCGTATTAATAGAAATAAGCCTGTTACTAATCCAAACAAGTTAGGCAACCAAGCCCCAATTAAGGGAGAAAATATACCAGCCTGTGCTAAAGCTCCACAAACAGATAGTAATAAATAATAACTGAAAATCACGATCACACTAATACCAAAACTTGTGCCTCTGCCCGTGCGTTGAGGTATGCTACCCATAACTGAGCCAACTAAGCCAAAAATTACGCAGACAAAGGGAAAGGCGATTTTTTGTTGAATTCGTACTTCTAATTTGCGAATTTTTTGATTGTTACCACCCAGACGTTCTATTTCTAGTTGTTCTAGGGCTTGGGAAATATTCATTTCCCCATAATCTCGGCTATTTTCGGCTAAGGTTAAGGGTGTGCGAGGTAGTTGTAATTGCTGATGTTCAAATCGTAAAATATTCCGATAGGAGCGATCGCTCGCTACTAAATAAATAGTACCATTGTAAAAATCCCAAACCTGTTTTTTACTGTTCCATTTAGCTGATTCGGAAACAACAATTTGATTAACTCCACCTCGAGAACGGTCTATAATTGTTAAACCTTTCATTTCTTTGCCATCAAATTGGTCAGCATAAAATAAGCGAGAAAGGAGTTTGCTTTGACTACCATCTGCTAGTTTAATTTCTCGATATTCAGGATAGTAAATATTTTGTTGTTTAAAGGAAGGTTGATCTGATTTCAGGGCTTGTTGTAGGGTAATAGTGGCTTTATAATTAGCGGCGGGGGCAATTTGCTCATTAAATACATAAGTCATGATAGTAACTGCAAAACTTAACACTACAGCAGTTAAAACCATGCGATAAACACTAACTCCACAGCCACGTAAAGCAATTAATTCACTTTCGCTAGAAAGACGACTATAGGTCATTAAAGTAGCTAACAAAGTGGACATGGGGAAGGAGTAAACCATGACATAAGGTAGCTTTAATAAGAAAATCTCTAAAGCGATATTCAGTGGTAGTCCAGATTCTACGACTTTTCGCAATAATTCAAATAAACTATCAATGGCTAAAACTACAGAGGTAAATGCACCAACACCAAATAAAAATGGCGGTAGTAATTGGATTGCTAAATAGCGATCCATGATCGAAAATGAAAACAGGGAAATGAAATTAGAGAATGGTTTAAACTGTTTAGAAATCATATAACAGGAGTCAGGAGTCACCGAGTCAAAATTCAGAATTTAGAATTCAGAATTAAACCCCGCTTGATTTTTGGTTTAAATTTTGAACTTTATTTATCTGCAATCTGCTGTAGTAATTTACGGTATTTTATAAATAATGATGAATTTAAACAGAGAAATTATCACCTAAATAGTATTGTCGCACCAAAGGGTTATTGTAAAGTTCATCGGCATTACCAAAAGCGAGAATTTGCCCTTCGCGCATGATGTAAGCACGATCTGTAATAGCGAGGGTTTCGCGGACATTGTGATCTGTGATTAAAATGCCCATACCGCGATCGCGTAATTGACTAACAATCACCTGAATCTCAGACACAGCAATGGGATCAACGCCAGCAAAAGGTTCATCTAAAAAGAGGAATTTGGGGCCTGCTTTCCCTGCGGCTAAAGCTCTAGCTAATTCAGTGCGTCGTCGTTCACCACCAGAAAGTTGAATCCCTTTGCTATTAGCCACATTTTCTAGGCGAAATTCCGCCAATAAAGTATGTAGTCGTTGTCCCCACTCCCTTCTGGGAACTTGAGTTTGTTCAAAGACTAGCAGAATATTTTCTTGAACTGAAAGATGGCGAAAGACACTGGCTTCTTGAGCTAAATAACCAATACCTAATCTAGCCCGTTTGTGCATAGGGAAATTAGTAATATCAAAATTATCTAACCAAACTTTTCCCTGATTAGGTTTTTCTAAACCTGTGGCAATATAAAATGTTGTGGTTTTTCCAGCGCCATTGGGACCGAGTAAACCCACAACTTCTCCCTGGCCAACGGAAAGGTTAACGCGATTGACAACTAATCGTTTACCGTAAGATTTGTGAATATTCTCTAAAACAATTTTCACTTTCGCGCTTTTATTTTGGTATGGATGCTAATTAGAACGCTTGAGGGCTGGGGTTTTTGGGGCTGGTTTAGTAGTTTGTCTAGCCGGACTAGAATCCTCTATCATGTATACAGATTCTACCTGACGGTTAGATTGGGGTAAGGCGATAAATTTACCTTCATCAATTAAATAAGTGACTTTTTCAGCGCGAATACTATTATTACCTTGTTGTAAAATATAAACATTACCACTAAAATCAATCCGCCGTTCTTTGCTAAAGTATTGTGCTTGAGCCGATGTGGCTTGAATTTGGCGAGCCGGATACACCATTTGCACATTACCACGAGCAGTAATTACTTGGGTTTTCGCGTCATATTCTTGGGTATCAGAGCGGATAGTCAGGGGACGATTCCCCCCAGATTGGGCTGTAGCGGGTTGCAATTGGGTTGGCAATACTACTGCACCCGCCAAGGAAATGGGGAGTAATAAGGCTAATCCTAAGCGACGCACCTGTGATTTTAGCAATTGATAGTGAGGTAGCATAGAAGTTAGGGCATAGGGAAGAGAGAACAGGGAAATAAAAATCAAATATGAATCCGACAGGACTTCTCGGTGTTATGAGGTACATATCTAGCGGGCAAGATGCCCGCACTACAAGAGTTTCATGATTCAACTTTGTACCTCATAAGAGCGGAAACCGCTGTATAACAAAAATGGACGATTTTTTTTAACTTTAGTTTCGCGTTGAAAACCTTGGATCACAACGGGCAAAAATTTGTTGCTTGTTAATAAATTATCGAATTTGACACACATACAAAAGATTAATCAAATTAATCCTACAAATCATCCAAATCCCACAAATCATAGTTAAGACATTAGGGAAATACTGGGTAAAATCCAGGCTGGATTCTCTACCAATTGACTAGTTCCCATTGGTTCTAGGCTTTCCTGTTGTAGTGTTTTTAACAAATCCACACTTTGAGTAAATAGTTCTTCTACATTAATACCACCATAACTGGGTAGATAACGCCGGAGACGATTGCTACCTTCTCCTAAAAGAATCATTGCTCCTCGTCGGTTACGATTACCCAGATGATAAAGTCCTACAGCAATTTGCAAAATACCTTGATAAAAAGTTTTATCTGGTTCGATGCTATCGATCCAGAGTGCTTCGAGAATGTCGTGACAAGCGTAGAACTGTCCAGCGTTGAACTGTTCTATACCTTGCCAAAACTCTTCAGGCATGGTTTCGTTCATCCCATAGTAGCCCGAACTTGTTTAATAGTCTCTAGAGAGATTTCCTGTTGGTTGCCAGAAAATTCATTGTCAGGGGTGAGAAATAGCATACAGTGACATTCTTTGCGTTCGCGCATGGGTACGCAAGGACAGTTCCAAAAAGCAGCATTAACTTCGGCTTGTTTATCTTCGTAGTGGCGACAAGGACATAAAGGCGCACCGATTTCGTCTTTATGTTTAGCGAGTCCTTCGATAACAACTGCGGTAACGGAAGGTTCAGAACAGAAGTATGTTCCCGTCCGTTTGGCGTATTGTTCGGAAAAATGCCGCATTGCTTCTAGGCTTTTATCGGTGGAGTGTAAATTCTCGTCTGGTGCAATCATTGGCTGTCCTGCTGATAAATTTCAATGTTTCTTTGCATTGTACATCAGGCTCAGTGTCCTATGAACAGGGAAATTTTCTCAAGTTGGATTGGTGATTGGTGCAGGTGATTATTTTTGCGCTACTTTCCTACTGCTTTTTGTAATTGGGGTTGTAGTTCTTGTTCGTTTGCGATGATGATGCCGGGATAGTCTTGATTAATTACGGTTTCTGTAGGTAAATCTGGATCTTGCCATAGTACCCAACGACTACCCAGGGGTAAGGAGGATGTGGTAAAGGAGTTTTGGGTGAGCCAAATTAAAGGACAGTGATCAGGTGGTATGCTGTTTTTTTCGATGGGATGGGTGGCTGCTAAGGTTTCCAGCACTGAACGATCTCCTTTAATTAAACCTGTGGCTGATGTCCATATTTGTACTTGCAGTTTTTGCTGTTGGGCATAAAAATACAAGGAAGCGGCGGCAATTACAGCTTGTTCAAATAATTCTTGTTCCCACTGGAAGGAACTATCTATGGCAATAATAATTTCTTGTCCTCCGGTAATCACTTCTAATTCTCGAACTCGTAATTCTCCGTAACGGGCGCTAGTCCGCCAATGAATTAACCGAGTCGGATCACCTATGCGGTAGGGACGCAGCGATCGCACTAATCCCGTTGTGGCCATCTGTAAGGGTCTACCGCGAGGATCTCCCCTGTGGCTGTCATTTTGTCCGATTTCATCAATTAAGGGGCAAGTGGTCAGGGGTAACACAGTAGGATAAACAATTGCCCTAGCTTCGCATTGACGGGGACGACGACACCAAAATAAACCCCAGGGCGCACCTGTGGCTAATTCTACTTTGTGCCAGCGATAAACTCCTCGCTGTTGGGTAGGGTGATAATAAACCCAGCGGTAACTATCTTGTGGTGGAATCGCTTCAATGCTTTGATGGACTGGCTGACCAAGAATAAATGGGAGAATGTCCCTAACTTGTAATAAACTCGCCGATTGTTTTCTCTGATTTTGAATTTCTATCTCAATTTTTAACTCATCACCTGCGGTTACTGGTTCAATAGGACGACGTTTGACAATTATACCCACAAGCGATCGCGGGGCAACAAAAGCTGATACCCCCAAAAGGGCAAAACTGACTCCACTAATGACATACAGCCAGCCAGCCATTGTATTAATCCCTGCACCCAAATAACACACAGAGATTCCCGCTAATACCCAACCACCATAAGCAGGTGCCGCAGCATGAGTTTCCAGCCAATTGTTGATTTTTTTAGTAATTTTCATCTTTCTTTTTTAACTTAATTTGGGGGAGGAGGGAACAGGGAACAGGGAAGAGGCAAAAGAGCATAAATTTGTTGAATAATGATTGAGGATTGCTATATCTAAAAATTTCCTGTAATCTATTGCCACTGACGAAGCCCTGGCGACTAGAAGTCGCGGCTATATAAACAAAGTCCGCCTGCGCGGACTAAAGAAAAATTCAGAGTTTGCAACCCACGCAGGTGGGTTTTGCCTGTGTAGATGCGGTTTCTAACCGCCCATTAAACTAACAACTAACAATATGGTTTATCCCGTTATTTGGCGCAATAATTCAGTCTCACTAATTGATCAAACCCGCTTACCTAATGAATATACAGTGGTGGAGATTCACCGCAGTGAAGATATGGCACAAGCCATTACAACCATGATTGTCAGGGGTGCGCCGGCGATTGGAGTAGCTGCGGCTTATGGAATGTATTTGGGTGCAAGGGAAATTGAAACCAGCGATGGTCAGGAGTTTTTAAGTAAACTGGAGGAAGTAGCCAAATTGCTGCGTTCTACCCGTCCGACTGCGGTAAATTTGTTTTGGGCAATTGGCAAAATGATGGCAACGGCCTATGAAACCGTGGGAACAGTTGCCGAAATTCAACAAGCTCTTTTAGCAACTGCCCAAAAGATTAATGCCGAAGATTTGCAAACTTGTCAAGCTATCGGTGATCATGGTTTAGCAGCTTTACCGAAAACCCCAGACAAACTAATTATCCTGACTCATTGCAACGCTGGAGCTTTAGCCACCGCCGGTTATGGTACAGCTTTAGGTGTAGTGCGTTCCGCTTGGAAAGAAGGACGTTTAGCTAGAGTATTTGCAGATGAAACCCGTCCTCGGTTACAAGGTGCAAAACTCACAGCTTGGGAATGTGTCCAAGAAGGCATTCCGGTAACGGTAATTACCGATAATATGGCCGCCCACTGCATGAAACAAGGTTTAATTGATGCTGTGGTTGTTGGTGCGGATAGAATTGCTGCTAATGGTGACGCTGCTAATAAAATCGGGACTTACAGTTTAGCTATTGTGGCCAAAGCCCATAATATTCCTTTCTTTGTGGCTGCACCTTTATCTACTGTTGATTTTCAATTAGTTGATGGTAGTCAAATTCCCATTGAAGAACGTCACCCAGCGGAAATATATCAAATTGGTGAAACTATCCTCACCCCTCCCGGAGTAGAATTTTATAACCCGGCTTTTGATGTCACACCTGCGGATTTAATTACGGCAATTATTACCGAAAATGGGGCTTTTCCTCCAGGGGATTTATTCAAGGCTAAAGAAAAATAAATACCTTCTTTTTTCTCGTTCCCATACTCTGTATTTTCTCGTTTTTCTCGTTCCCATACAGAGTATGGGAATGAATTATAGAAAGCTCCGTCTCCAATAACGGATTTAGTGATTAACGAGATATTTTCAGAATTATTAACCGCAGATAAACGCAGATAAACGCGGATGAATAAATACAGACTAATGTTTTTTAATTCTTTCTTCCTACCCATTGAGTCACAGGAGACATTGATTTCCAACCTAAAAATTTACCAATAGGTTCTGCGCGTTGAATAGCAATGCGGGTAAAGTTTCCTCCCACCTTTTCATACCATTGATATAATCTTTTTTCACCTTCCAAAGTGACAACATTAACCACCATTCTGCCTCCAGTTAGTAACACATCCCAACAATTTTCTAATATTTCCGGTGCTGTCACACCACCACCAATAAAAATCGCGTTTGGTGTGGGTAAATTCTGGATAACTTCTAAAGCTTTACCTGCAATAATTTGTAAATTTGGTGTTCCCAAAGCAGCAGCATTATCAGCAATATAATTTAGTCTAGTGGAATTTTGTTCAATAGCGATCGCTCGACATCTTCTATCACTCCGCAGCCATTCTATAGAAATAGAACCACAACCAGCCCCCACATCCCAAAGCAACTCCCCCGGTAAAGGTGCTAAACTCGATAATGTCACCGCCCGGACTTCCCGTTTAGTTAATTGTCCATCATGATGAAAAGCATGATCAGGTAAACCGGGAAATCTTGATAAAGCAACTGTTCCCCTATCTGCGACACATTCCACCGCAATAGTATTTAAAGCCGCTATATTTTTTTCTTGCCAATTATTACAAATATCTGTTATGATATTTTCATCAATATTGCCCATTTTTTCTAAAACGGTAATTTGACTATTTCCGTAACCGCGACTTGTTAAAATTTCCGCCACATTAGCCGGAGTATTTTTTCCCTCACTTAAAATTAATAATTTTGCACCAGGATAAATATAAGATTGCAGTAAAGAAACCGGACGACCACATAAACTTAAAGTTTCCACCTCTGCTAATGACCATCCTAGTCGAGAACAAGCCAGACTAAAAGCCGAAGGTGCAGGAATAATAGTAATTTCCGAAATATCAATATCTTTAATAATCGTTGTACCCACACCGTAACATAAAGGGTCGCCACTAGCTAACACGCAAATTGCTTGACCACGACGGCTGATAATGTCAGTTATGGAAGTTTGAAAAGGTGATTTCCAGCAAATTTTTTCCCGGTTGTCGTCAGGGGGTAGCATAGAAAGATGACGTTCCCCACCAAAGATAATTTTAGCTTGCTCTAAGTAGGAAACAGCAATAGGACTTAACCCTACTAAACCATCTTCACCGATACCGATAATTGATAACCATTTTTGCATAATTTGTGAGGTTGTTTGTTTTGCTGAAATATCGCTTTTATTACCTTACCGTGAGGGGATGTGAAGTTGAAGATAAAGATTGAACAAGAGGAAGACCGACGCTTTATTGCGGAAGTGATTGATATTATCGGTGTGTTGACCTATGGAATCACAATATAGAAAGTGGTGGCTAAGGTTCAGGTTTTGCGTGTTTTTGCTGAAACAATGTTTTGTTTTTGACTATTCAGCATTTATTATATTATTATATTTTTGTATAAATTTAATCGAATCAAATAGTAAAAATCAAAGATCAGATTATGAAAACAAGAGTAATTGTACATTTTGGCATTGTTATTACTATTTCTCTTACTTCTGCTTCAGTAATGCTTTTTAACACAACGACAAACAAATTATTAGGATTATCATTTGTGTCTTCTGCTAATGCACAGCAAGAAATATCTGATTTTTCAGTTTGTTCAAAAGGATGTCGTCAATTTCCTACAGATATTAAATTTCGTAACTACCTAATTGAACCAAAAATTATCAATAAATTACCAAAATGGGATAATATCTGTAAAGCATTGCCTAGTAATAATCCTTGTCTTGTTGTTAAGTCGCATAAGTTTAAAAATGGAATAATTTATCTGAAAGTTTATGGTACAGAATCTTTCTTGACTGATATTAAATTCAATTCGAGCATAAATCAAGAAGAAGCCATTCGCATTGCCCAAGTATCTTTTAATAATGGGTTAAGTTTTATTAAGAAAAAACAAGTAAAAAACAGAACTATTTTTTATAGTGATCCTTTTGAAGATGGTCAAAAAACAATATTTTTGCAAGAAACACACTTGATTTTTAATTCGCAAAATAAAGTCAATAGAATAGTTTCAATATCTACGACACCTTAAATTATATCTTTTATGTGGCAGTTATTTTATCACTAGCACTAGTATTCATCTTTCATTTTCCCACCAAACTGCCTGAGAATGAATTCTCAGTCTCATAGCAAAAGTCTGTTAAAACAGACTGAATAAATATCAATCTTCATTCAGCTAAAGCTGAATTTTGCTATTAGCCAAGAAATTCATTTCTTGGCAGTGGTGATATCATGATGATGGTGGAAGATGTCAGATGAAAAAGAGCGATAGCGCAAGTGCTGACTTGTCAGTTCGCTTTTTCAAAATTCAATAACAAACTAACCAAGATATCAAACAAATTATTCAAACCGCAATTGATCTTTATTATCAAAAAAATCAACAGTCGGAAAATGATCCTCTTGCTTTACTTAAAAAAAGTGACTTTATTGCCTGTGGAGAAGGTGATCCTGATTTTTCTAGCACTTACAAAACTCAATTAAAAACTATGTTAAATGAATTATAATAATAGTGGTTCAGAGGATTATAAATATGAGTGTAGTTATTCCTAACGAAATATTAACCACAACTCGCATGAATGAAGAGGAAATGAAGCGAGAAATTGCAATTATGCTCTTTCAAAAAGAAAAGTTAACTCTGGCTCAAGCTAGTCGCTTTGCTGGTATGAATCGTATAGCATTTCAACATTTACTCGCAAGTTATCAAATCCCAGTTCATTACGGAGTAGAGGATTTTGAACAAGATATCAAGAATTTGCAGGAGATGGGTAGACTGTGATTATTGTCAGCGATACTTCACCCATTAATAATCTTGCAGCTATTAACCATCTTCACTTATTACAACAGCTTTACGGAACAGTTCTAATTCCTGAAGCTGTTTATCAAGAATTAACTGATCCTGATTTTCCCGTAGCGGGTGCAAAAGAAGTACAAACTTTTACTTGGATTCAAACTCGTACAGTTCAAGATCGGACAATGGTTAAAGCACTTAGCAGTGAACTTGATCCTGGAGAAGCAGAGGCTATAGTTTTAGCCTTGGAAATGAAAGCAGAACAGGTTTTAATTGATGAACGTCGCGGCCGCATGATTGCTGCCAGACTCAATCTTCATTATACCGGAATTTTAGGAATTTTAGTAGAAGCGAAAAGTCAAGGTTTGATTTTTACTATTAAACCTCTGTTAGATGATCTCATTCATAAAGCAGGATTTTGGGTTGCTGAACCTTTGTATAAAAGTGTTTTACAGCTAGTTAATGAAACAGAAACAAAGTAAAATTATGTCAATAGCCAAAAATACCATCTCATGGTAAACTACTATATCTAAGAGTTAGGAAACTTCGGTTCAATTCCGAGACTGTGCCGCAACTGTAAAGCAATTTGAGGTGATTGGAGTTTAACTAAAAATCCAAAATCCAAAATTGAGTAAGTCAGAATGCTAACTCTCAAGTGTTCACTTCCATTCTGTCTCTGCGTCACACAGAGAAGGAGTTATAATTTTGCCAATTCCATTTACTGCTTGTCCAGGTTTATTTTACAGCACACCCGCCCAAGATGGTCTTCTTTATCGGTTGAGAATACCAGGAGGAATCATTAATTATCAACAATTTCAGGCTATTGCAGATATCGCTGATAATTATGGTAGTGGTTATATTGATATTACTAACCGCGCTAATATCCAAATTAGAGAAATCAAACAAGGCATAAATATTGAAGTTCTCCAACAGTTACAGAAATTAGGTTTAGCTTCTACTAATGCCAATGTAGATAATATCCGCAATATTATGACTAGTCCCACAGCGGGTATTGACACAGCAGAATTAATAGATACTCGTCCCTTACTCAAAGCCTGGGAGGAATATATTACCACCCATTCTCACCTTTCCGAATTATCGGCAAAATTTAGCGTCTGCTTTGATGGTAGAGGCAAAGTTTCCGTAACCGACCGCCCCAATGATATTATATTGGCAGCAGAATCAATTAACGGCAATGTATATTTGCGGTTATATCTCAGTTACGGAGAAAAAGGAGAACCAGTTAAAGACACAGGAATTGTATTCAAACCAGTAGAGACAATAACAGTTTTAGCAGCATTAGCAGAAACTTACCTCAAACACATAGACACTAAAAACCGTCGCAAATTACGTTTACGAGAAATTATCAATAACATCACTATTGAACAATATCTTCACCAAGCATATAACTGGCGATTAGAAAGATGCCTCCGGCACGCTGACGCGAACGCGGCTACACAAACGAAGTCCGCCTTCGCGGACTCACACAAAATCAATGGTTTGCAACCCGCAAAGGCGAATTATGCCTGTGTAGCCGCGACTTCCAGTCGCCAAGCGCATATTGGCATTCATCCCCAACGCCAAACCGGATTATATTATATTGGCATAGTCTTACCCTTGGGAAGATTAGAAACTTGGCAAATTAGAGGTTTAGCGAATATTGCCAAAAGGTATGGTGATGATAATATCAGGTTAACACCTTGGCAAAACTTACTACTAACCGATATTCCCCAAAATCAAATTAGCGAAGTTGAGCAAGAAATTACCAATTTAGGTTTAAACTCCTCACTAAGCAACATTAAAAGTTTTTTAGTAGCTTGTTCTGGAAAACGAGGTTGTGCTGCTGCGGCCACAGAAACCAAAGATGATGCCTTAAACTTGGCAAAACACCTAGAAAATCTTATGATTCTAGATTCCCCAGTGAATATCCATTTTAGTGGTTGCAGTAAATCTTGCGCTCAACACACTCAAGCTGATATTACCTTACTGGGTGTTACCTCAGAAACCGCAAAGGAAACTTTTCCCGGCTATCAAGTTTATGTTTTTGATCATTTACTCTATGAATATGTGACTGTAGCTAAAATTCCCACCCTGATTCAACAAATTCTAGAATTGTATCAAAAACAACGTCTAAGTTTACATGAATCCTTTAAACAATTTATCGCTCGTTACCGTCATCAATTAAACTAATTATTTAAGTACAAATGCAAAATATATTTCACATTTCATTTGCCTGTATACCTTATCCAATCAAGGATACAGATTGAGAAAATAGGAAATTAATATGGCACAGGTACTTACTTACAGCAGATTGCATATCCATGAGGTACAGAATCTAAATTTAAAGCCATACACCCAGCCAGATTTACCCCTGACTCCTGATAGCCCAGCGTGGCGTAAGCCATATTTTGCTGTATCTAATCATCTTAATCAAATAAATCACAAAAATCACAGTCCCATTTAACATCTACAACCTTAAAATCTCATGTTTGACTACATTCGTGATGCTAAAGAAATATACCGTAATTCCTTTGAAATTATTCGCTCAGAGGCCAATCTCGACAAATTACCAGCAGATATATCTAAAGTTACCGTTCGCATGATTCATGCCTGTGGAATGACGGATATTGTTAATGACTTAGCATATTCCTCCACAGCGGTAGAAGCAGGGAGAAAAGCCCTAATTGCCGGCGCACCGATTTTGTGTGATTCTCACATGGTAGCCGAAGGGGTGACAAAAAAAAGATTACCCAAAAATAATATAGTTCTTTGCACCCTCAATGACCCAGAAGTGCCACAAAAAGCCAAAATACTCAACAATACCAGGTCAGCAGCAGCTTTAGAATTATGGCGTTTCCATATAGAAGGGGCAATAGTGGTGATTGGAAATGCCCCTACAGCCCTATTTAGGTTATTGGAAATGCTAGACGAGGGAGTCCCTAGACCGGCGTTAATATTGGGTTTTCCCGTTGGTTTTGTGGGTGCAGCCGAGTCAAAAGCCGCATTGGCCGCAGATAGCCGTAAAGTACCATTTATAACTTTACATGGAAGACGGGGCGGAAGTGCGATCGCTGCTGCTGCTGTTAACGCCTTAGCGAGTGAGGAAGAATAATGACTAATCCCACCAGCGGTCGTCTTTATGGAATTGGTGTGGGACCTGGAGACCCTGAACTCATTACCTTAAAAGCCTTGCGTCTTCTCCGTTCCGCTCCAGTTATTGCTTATCAATCAGCCACAGACAAAGAGAGTATCGCCAGAAAAATTGTGTCTCCATACCTGGATAATAGTCAGATTGAGGTACAATTTCATCTTCCTCGGGCCTTAGAACCAGAAAAGGCTAAATCTATCTATGACCAAGAAACTCAACCCATTGCTGACCATTTAGCCGCCGGTCGGGATGTGGTGGTTCTCTGCGAAGGAGATCCGTTTTTCTACGGCTCATTCATGTACATTTTTACCCGTTTGGCTGATAAGTATAAAACAGAAGTCGTCCCTGGAGTTTCCTCTCTCATGGCCTGTCCTGTGGCTTTGGGTTTACCATTTACCTATTATAATGATATTCTCACGGTTTTACCTGCACCATTACCAGTAGAAGTTCTCACTAGCCAACTTCTATCTACTGACGCTGCGGCTATTATGAAACTTGGCCGTCATTTTCCAAAAATCAGGAATCTTCTCCATGAATTAGGACTAGCTTCACGGGCTAGATATATTGAAAGGGCTACAAGTACGCAACAGCGAATATTGCCCCTTGATGAAGTTAATCCAGAGAATGTACCCTATTTTTCCATGATTGTCATCCCCACTAAAAATAAATTGTAGTTGTCAGAATCAGGATTTACAGGATTTAAGGATTTGCAGGATTAATAACTTCTATGAACACAAGGGTAGCCCCTGCGGTTGTGGTATTGAGTCAAAATAGCGTTACAGTCGGGCGAAAAATTGCTAAGGTTTTACCAGGTGCGAAACTATATGGTTTAGCTAGTCGCACCGATAATGTTGATATTAGCTTTACTAATTTTGGCGGAACTTTGCGGGAATTATTCACCGCTGGGACACCAATAATTGGTATTTGTGCGGCTGGGATTCTCATTAGAACAATTGCCCCCATTTTAACTGATAAAGGACAAGAACCGCCAATCTTAGCTGTAGCAGAAGATGGAAGTGCGGTAGTTCCGCTTTTAGGTGGCCTAAGTGGCGTAAATGATTTAGCGCGTCAAGTCGGGAAAGCACTCAATATAAAACCAGCAATTACCACCACAGGAGATATCCGCTTTCATACTGCTTTGTTATCTCCTCCCTCTGGATATCATTTAGCTAACCCAGAACATGGGAAAAAATTTATTGCTGACTTATTAGCAGGGGTAAAAGTAAAGTTAGAGGGAACAGCGCCTTGGTTGAGTGAGAGTAATTTACCTCTTGATGAAAATGGCGAGTTAATTATTCAAATTACCGAAAAATTGGGCAATTCTGACGCTAATTGTTTAGTTTATCATCCTGCAACCATAGCGATCGCTCTCACCAACCCAGAAGCAAACACAATTACTCAAATTCAGCAAATCCTCACAGAATCTAGTTTAGCACCTGCCGCAGTCGCGGGCATATTTGCACCGCTGCACCTGGCGAATAATTCCCAACTTCACTCTGTAGCTAAGGCTTTGGGAGTTCCTACCCGCTTCTTTCCCGAAAGTGAATTAACAAAATTGCTCTTAGCGGCTACAGGTGCAGACGCTCAAATTATCTCATCTCCATTTTCCTCTATTGCCGTTGCCATATCAACGGAAATTATCAACCCCGCTACCAGAGGACAACCCCAGGGAAAATTAGCTATTATTGGTACGGGTCCAGGTGCATCTCAATGGATGTCACCGCAAGTGAAGGAAATTCTGGCAGCAGCAACGGATTTAGTTGGTTATAAAACCTACATAAATTTAATCGGGTCCTTGGCAGATGGTAAGCGCGTCCATGAATCAGATAACCGAGTAGAAGCAGAAAGAGCATATCAAGCCTTGGAATTAGCCGCAGCGGGAAAATATGTAGTAGTTATATCTTCAGGCGACCCCGGTATTTACGCAATGGCGGCGGCAGTTTTTGAGGTTTTAGACCAATATCATCAACCAGAATGGCAAACTATTGATATTCAAGTTGCTCCTGGTATTTCTGCCATGCAAGCCGCAGCAGCTAGGATTGGTGCGCCTTTGGGACATGATTTTTGTGTGATTTCCCTCTCTGACATTTTAAAACCTTGGGAAATTATCGCCCAACGTATTACCGCTGCGGCTACAAGTGATTTTGTGATCGCTTTTTATAATCCTGTATCAAAAGAACGCACTTGGCAACTAGCAGCCGCGAAAAAGATTTTAATGGAACACCGCAAACCTCATACCCCAGTCGTCTTAGGACGAAATTTAGGGAGAAAGGGAGAAGAAGTCCAGGTGATTACCCTAGAAGAGTTAGAACCAGCATTAGCAGATATGCGAACTGTAATTATTATCGGTTCTTCCCACACGCGACAAATCCAGCATGATCATAATGATTGGGTTTATACTTCCCGCCGATATAACTCTGAGGAATGATGTTTTTTATATTAAAAATAATATCATTTAAACTTTTATTGCTTCTTCTTTTCTTTCTTCTGACTCCTGACTGGGCGCAGGCCCTGCGCCCCTACCTCCTGACTTCTATAAGATATAATGCCCTTAATTATGTCTAGTTTATATCTGAGAAAGACTTGATTTTTTTATTCTGATCATCAACAATAAAAGCATCATGTTCCAGACATGATTGTAGCCAATAAAAGTGACAGAAGCCCTAACAATGTCCGCCCTTGCGGACATTTTATTTCTTTAAAATTATTTAGATAATGCTTACTTTTTATTAACCAAACATTATCGGAACGATTGCAATACTTATTTTAGCATATAATTGAAAAGGGTTTATTATGAAATAAATCCCAAATACAGCAGAATTCAGGAGTCAGGAGTCAGGAGTAAAACTGGCTTGGTGTATGGCTTTAAATTTAGATTCTGTACCTCATTGATATGCAATCTGCTATAATATATTTTATTTGCAAATAGAAGGCGGATAAACTCCGCCCATATAAATCTATTTATCCCATTTTTGTTTCAGATTGATGCAATATTGATTTTACAAACTTGTAATAGCAAGTTGTCAAAATATCAATAACTACCAGCCCAAGTTATCCATTTATGAGATAAACCTATATGCAAAATTTCTCCTGTCGTTTCCAACTCAGTTATGATTGTTGTTGTTAAATCAACACCCATAAATTCGGCTTCATTGATATTACTATCAATTAAATTGGCGTTATGGAGATTTGCACCTGTAAAGTCAGCACCACTCATTTCTGCTTGAAAAAGATTTGCACCTAATAAGTTTGCTGAAGTTAAATTTGCAGTTCGCAAATCAGCACGACTGAGGTTAGTTTTTTTGAGGCTGACTCTAGTTAAATCAGCACCAATTAAATTGACTTCAGTTAAGTTTGCATTTTCTAAATTTGCTCTACTTAAATCAGCATTAGTTAAATTTGCTCTACTAAGATTACAATCGCTTAAGTTTGCTCTGCTAAGATCAGCACCGCTTAAATCTGCTGCTTCTAAATTTATTCCTCTCAAATCAAAATGATTTAATTTAGCTTGGTGCAGATTTACGCCAGAGAAATCCCTTTGTCCTGATTTATATGACTTCAGGAGTGTTTTAGTGTCCATTATTCCACCTCATTATCTCTACAGGTGAGTTATTACACTTCCCAAACCACAGATAATTACTTGAGTTTCTAGCAACTAAAATTTTAGCTAAAAATCTTATATTCATTATACTCTTATTCAGAAGCTAATTAAATAAACGTTACAATTTAGTTAGTTTATGAAAAAACATAGAACTCATTACATGACAACTAATTTAATATCTAATTCTACTTCTGAATCTATTACCTCCTTATCCCGTGCTGCTACTGCGTACCGGGAAGGAAATCAAGTTCCCTCGGCTGAATTAGTCGTAAATGCGTTGCTAGAAGCCGAAAAAACCGCCAAGCTGCAAAAGTTGAATTACCCCTTGGAATCTCTGGGTGGTAAATGGCGACTTTGTTTTGCTACTGGTACTAAAAAAGTTAGAAACCGGGGCGGAATTATTTTAGGTAAGGGTTGGTATGTCCCTAAATTTACGAAAATTCATCTTTGCTTTAGTACCACAGAAGAACAGGCATTAGGAAAAGGGGAAATTGGCAATCAAGTGCAATTGGGAGCGATTTTATTAAAACTCACAGGGCCAATCAAATATTTAGGAAAAAAGAATTTATTAGCCTTTGATTTTATCCAAATGCAAATTAGTTTATTTACTTGGATATTTATCAATAAACAGATTCGCTCAGGTAAAGTTAAAAGTGGGAATTTTGATGATCAACCCATAGCTAAATTACCATTTTTTGCTTTCTTTTTAGTTACGGAAGATTTGATTGCTGCCCGTGGACGTGGTGGCGGTTTAGCACTTTGGATTAGAGACAATTAATTTAATATTCAATATTCATTCAGATCCCCGACTTCTCTAAGAAATCGGGGATCTAGAGGACTCTATAACTTTTAATTCAAAATTCCTAAAAGTAACTTTTCAAGTTCTTCACTAACTAACTTATTCCCTAGAGAGTTAACATGAATATGGTCTTGATAAAGACTTTTGGGAGCAGATTGTGACTGAAAAATGGGGAGAAAATCTAGATAAGTAATTTTATTAACTTTGACAAAATCACTCAAACGCTGACGGGCGATAATTTCATAATCACGAGAACCAGGTTCACCAATTTCTCGTAATAGGGGAGTTAAAGCTACAATTAGTTGACAATTGTGAGTTTGGGTTAAAGTTTGAATATTACTAATTGCTTCGAGAATAATGCCAACTCTATCCCCTCCCTCATTATTTAAAGCTTGCATTTCGGGAATTGGCTTTTGCTTGATAGCATAGCGTTGTAATACTTCCACAATTGCCAAAGGTGGCCTATGATCTGGATAATTTAAATCCCGTCCTACAGGTAAAGAAGTAGGTGCAGTACCAAATAAATCATCAGTATTAATCAGTAATATCAGTACCTTGGCATTAAAAGTCCCAAACTTTTGTAAATAGGCTAATTCATTGCGGGGACTCCAGGAGTTAGCAGAAGCATTTAACACTTCGATTTGTTGGGTGTGACTACTAGATCCTAAAGAATTCATCAGCAAACTAGAAATAGTCTTTTCCTGATCTGTCCACCAACCACCATTAGCGATAGAATCTCCTAAAAGAAGAATTCGGAGAGTTGAAGGTGATGGTAATTTTTGGATAGTTGCACTCCGCATGGAATATTGATTAATTTCAATGCGATTCCCAAAGCGTTTGGTGCGTTGGTTCGGTGCTAGTAAATAGCCAATTTGCTCATCCTTGACATAAATCAGGGGATTACCAAAACCAAACAGCGATCGCAATCCTAACTCCATTGCTGCCAATAAGCCCACTATCCCAGCCAAAATAATGATTATTACTGCTTTCACCTGTCAACATCTCCCAAAGACCAAAGTATTAAATTACACTAATTTACCTAATTACAACACAAACCGTTAAACAATTTAAAATTCTCCTCTTACCTGTTCCCTCTTGACTTTTATATGAGTGCCTCTTAGCTATTGTTGCAAAGCTTAAAGAAAATCGTAATGAGAATTTAACATCATCTGCCAACAGAAAGACTAGAATCATAACGGACAGATTAGCCCTGTAATCAAGGAGGCTTAGAAAACAATGTCCGACTTAAATCGCGGAATCATGAAATTTGAAGGTGCAGATTCACCTAAACTAATCACCATCTCCACTGTGGTACTTTTGGGATCAATTGCTGGCCTGATTCTTTGGGCGCTCACTGCCGCTTATGCTCTAGGCTAGATTCCTGGAATAGCATTGAAGACACTAGTACAGTACGGCGTAAGTTAAGCAACCATTAAAAATCCCTGAAAAGCTTATAAAATCTGCTTTTTTAATTTTTAATTGTTAATTTTTAATTCCGCCCTGCGGTACTAGTAGGCAATACTTCCATTGTTCTCTAGTATCCCATATAGTAAATATTTATTTTTGTTAACAACAAACTGAGAAACTTCTGCCAATTTAAAATTTTAGATTAGAAAATAATGATGAATTTTTGGGGTATCTTAATTATTTTAATTGTTTGTCCACTTTTAGGGGCAATACCGCTCATTGCCTGGATTACTTATGCCTTGAGTGGCAAGCAGTTAGCCCATGTCGGTACGGGAAATATTAGCGTTTCCGCCGCCTTTTATCACGGTGGTAAATTAGCGGGAACTATTTGTGTAGTCTCCGAAGCCCTCAAAGGTATTGCCGTTGTCACCATTGCCCAATCTTGTTTTCCTTTACAACCAGTCTGGGAAATTATCGCTTTAATAACCTTAGTTGCCGGTAGATACGGTGCTACTAAAGGGGCAGGAACAACAAACGTCGCTTGGGGATTACTGGCACATGATCCCTTTGTAACCGCCCTTGTCAGCTTAATTGCAACTATTGGCTTTTTAATTACTCGTTCCAAAGAAACAATTAAATTAGGGGTATTAGTCATATTTCCCCTAATTGTGGGTATTCTCCATTCCCAAGATTTACCCAGAATCATCGCTGCTTTTGCCTTATCGGGGTTAATTTACTGGATTTATGGCCAAATTCCCGATGATCTCAACCTCCCAGTCGAGGAAGCAGATCCAGAATCCCTACCAATGATGGAATATTTAAGCAACGACAATAGGATTACCACTCTAGAGGATGAATTAGATGAGGCAGTAGTGGGATCTAAATCCGCAACATTATCGCAAATTAAACGTTGGGGTTATTCAGTTCCTAAAGGTTGGGTACTAGCTCCTCATGACAATCCTACCGATTTAATTAATTTTCTGCAACCATCACCACTTTCACCATTAGTAGTGCGTTCTTCCGCCATTGGGGAAGACTCACAACAAGCCTCAGCGGCAGGACAGTATGACACAATTTTAAATGTTACCAGTAAAGCAGAACTGCGGCAAGCGATCGCCCAAGTCCAAGCCTCCTATAATCATCCCAGTGCCATCGAATATCGCCGCAGTCGCAGTTTAGAAGAGGCCGCTATGGGGGTACTCATTCAACCACAAGTTCAAAGCGTATTTTCTGGCGTAGCTTTTAGTCGAGATCCCATTTCCCAACAAGGTGAAGCTGTAGTTATCGAAGCTGTATCGGGTAGTCCCACTCAAATCGTATCTGGTAAGGTAACACCAGAAGAATATCGAGTTGTAATTGCTGGTGATGAAAAATTATCTTGTTTGCAATTTGAAGGTAATGGCAAAATTCCCCAAGCATTAATTAAGCAAGTTGGATATTTAGCCCGTCGTCTAGAAAGACGTTATTTAGGTATTCCCCAAGATATTGAATGGAGTTATGATGGCCAAAACCTCTGGGTATTACAAGCAAGACCCATCACTACGCTTTTACCCTTGTGGACAAGAAAAATCGCCGCCGAGGTGATTCCCGGAGTTATTCACCCCTTAACTTGGTCTATTAATTCTCCTTTAACCTGTGGTGTGTGGGGAGAAATTTTTAGTTTAGTTTTAGGGGAACGCGCTCAAGGCTTAGATTTTACCAAAACAGCAACACTGCATTACTCTAGAGCCTACTTTAATGCTTCCTTATTGGGAGAAATCTTTTTGGGAATGGGATTACCCCCAGAAAGTCTGGAATTTCTGACTAGAGGTGCAAGCATGAGTAAACCTCCTCTAGATTCTACCTTGGCTAATTTGCCAGGATTGACAAAGTTACTCAAGCGGGAAATTGATTTAGAAAAAGACTTTAAATCTGATTATCGTCAAGTCTTTATTCCGGGATTAACAGAATTATCCAACGTCGTCATTAGCGAATTATCAATAGATCAGTTATTAACCAGAATAGACTTAATTCTCGATTTACTCCACAGGGGTACTTATTACAGCATCCTAGCCCCCTTGAGTGCAGCTATCCGCCAATCGGTTTTAGGGGCAAAAGAAGAGAAAATTGATCACAGTGTCACCCCAGAAATAGCATCTTTAAGAGCTATGCGTCTTCTGGCTGCGGATGCTAGACAAATCTTAGTAGATGGCAACTATGAGTTTAAACCAGAACAAATATTTGCACAATTGGCACAAACGAGCGAAGGACAAAGGATTTTAGCTGAAATTGACGAATTGATTGAGGATTATGGTTATTTGAGTGAAGTAGGTACAGATATTTCTGTTCCCACTTGGCGAGAAAATCCCCAAATAGTTAGACAATTATTTGTGCAGTTGATCCAAGGCAGTGAACTCCCAAATTTAGATGATTCCCGTCCCCAACAAGCAAATTTAGTCCAAAAACGAGTTGATCTTAAAGGCAGAGTCACAGAAGTTTATTCCCGCTTGTTAGCCGAATTACGTTGGACATTTTTAGCTTTAGAAGAAATTTGGCTTCAGTCTAGGGTATTAGTCCAATCAGGAGATATTTTCTTTCTGGAGTTAGATGAAATTCGCCATTTAGTCATCAATCCAGAGGTCGCTTTTAGAAATAGTTTATTAGAATTAGTCGCAAACAGGCGATCGCAATTTCTCCAAAATAGCCAAATTACCCAAATTCCCGCCGTTGTTTACGGCTATAATCCTCCTCACCCCATTGCCCCGGTTATTGATCCCGCTGACAACATCTTATTAGGTATTCCTGCCAGTCAAGGACAAATCCAAGGACGGATAAAAGTATTGCGAACTTTGCAAGAAGCCCATGATATTGATAAAAATACCATCCTGGTTGTTCCTTATACGGATTCGGGTTGGGCTCCTATCCTAGTGCAAGCTGGTGGGTTAATTGCCGAAGCTGGTGGTAAACTTTCCCATGGGGCAATTATAGCCCGTGAATACGGTATTCCTGCTGTTATGGACGTGCGCGGTGCTACATACCTGCTCCAGGATGGTCAGCAAGTCCGCATTGATGGATATAAAGGAACTGTAGAAATACAGTAAAACAATGAAGAATTACCGCCATTTTTAGGTAAATAAACCCCTTTTTGATGAAAGTTTCCCGCAATCGCGTTTCAGGAAAATAAGTAATCATACTGAACATATTGTATATATTTTAGGATAAAATTTTGCTTTATACACAACTTAAATTGAAGAAATGTAATTTTTATGGCAATTAATGGACTCAGCTTAACTGTATCTCTTGCTCTTCCTTTAGTATTAGGTAATTTACTCGGTGGACAGGGAGTGACTAGTTCTTCCGTTGACTACGTGAATAAGCCTTCTCAGGACAAAACGACGCTTTACAGTCAGAATAGTGGCACAACTGGAAAAACATATTACGTAAGCCCATCTGGTAATGATAAGAACAGTGGAACTGCTACTTCCTCACCCTTTAAGACGATTCAAAAGGCGGCAAATCTTACCAATCCTGGGGATACCGTACTTATCATGAACGGAGTATACAAAAATGCTGCTGCCACTGGTCAGGTAATATCAATTACCCGCTCTGGGAAACCAAATGCATGGATTACTTACAAAGCATATCCTGGACATTTCCCCAAACTTCAGCACAATACATCGAATGGAATAATGATTCAAAATGGAGCTTCCTATATCGAGGTGAACGGATTGGAAGTAATCGGGAACAATGCTAATATCAATCTTAGTTATGCACAAAGTCAGAAGACTAACAAAACCAACCCTTTAACCAACGGTAACTGTATCAGTATTGATGGACGTAAAAATAGTAATCCTCATCACATACGCATTATCAACAATAAAATTCATGATTGCGGAGGCGGCGGTATTTCTGCAATTCAAACAGACTATGTGACTATAGAAGGCAATGAGGTGTTTAATAATGCTTGGTACTCTGTTTATGGTAACAGTGGTATCTCTACTTGGCAAAACTGGCGATTTGATAATAGTCAGGGATACAAGATGATTATTAGAAATAACAAAGTTTATAACAATCGTCAATATATTCCCTGGATTGCTGTTGGTAAAATTACTGATGGCAATGGCATTATTATTGATGACTCCAGAAATACCCAGAATGGTTCTACATTGGGTGCATACACTGGACGGACTTTAGTAGAAAACAATATCGTGTTTAAAAATGGTGGTTCGGGGATTCATACCTATTTAAGTGATCATGTTGATATTGTCAATAACACCGCTTATTTGAATAATCAAAGTCCAGAAATTAACGGAGGACAAATATTTACCAATACTTCCTCTGATGTGAAAGTTCTCAATAACATTTTCTACGCTATATCTGGTAAGAATATTAACAGCAAATGGGGGAGTACAAACGTTACCTATAACTATAACATATACGCCAACTGTAGTGCTAGTTCCATAAAAGTCAAAGGACCTAATGATATTGTTGCTGATCCTAAGTTTGTCAATGCCGCGATTGGGGATTTTAGACTTCAGTCCACCAGTCCAGCCATTAACAAGGGTTTTGCGTGGACAAGTTTAAAAACTGATTTTGCAGGCAAGTCTCGTCCATCTGGTTCTGGGTATGATATTGGAGCGTACGAGTATCAGTTTTAATTAAATGATACAAATTGATATTCCCACGGCTGCGAAACTTTTCCAAGATTCAGTTTCACAAAAAGCCGTGGGATTCTTGACTTATAGGGGTTTTACCGCTCAATTCATTAGTCACAAGTTAATCTAAAAGCACTTTTATCTGACAGCAATTTTCAGATAAATGAACCACATTTTTAAATCTCACGCACCAACAAAGCAACTTCATATAGGGTAAGAAGAAAGAAGTAGGGAAATCAGAATGTGGTCTAAATAATAAAAACTGCTGTAATTCATAATAGCTTAAATATCATTTATGATTCCTATAGTAACCATAGATATAATTGTTTAGATTCAATAGATATAATAGTAACCATAGATTCAAAGATATATATTAGAGACTTTTCGTAGGTTTCAGGTCAATAGATAAGTTTTTACTTATGTATCCAATATAATATTTTTTTAATAATTAGAGTTGAGAACTGATCACTTTGATCAGAAACACTGTAAACTAGATTTCACTAGCTGAGTGATGCCTCTTGTTCACACTAGGTTAAGAAATTAAACCATGTTTGTCACACAGTATACAATCTAGCCTTTTTCTTTGAAAAGGGCTAATTTTTAATACCTAGATATAACTGGGAATTTGAATTCGAAAGTAAAGAAGCTATTTATTTGCCCAAACTTTCATGTTTAAAAAATAAATTCGCCAATCGAGGAGATGTATTATGTCGGAATTTTTTAACCAGGTTTCTCGTCGTAAATTTATTGTAACTGCTGGAGTTTCAGCAAGTGCTGTTTTACTTAAAGGTTGTGTAGGAAACCCACCAGACGCTGGTAAAAGTGGTGGTACTGCTACACAATCTACAACTCAACCAACAGCTAATATTAGTGCAGAACAAAAACCAGAAATCACAAAAGCCAAATTAGGATATATTCCCATTATTGAATCTGCACCGCTAATTATTGCTCAAGAAAAAGGCTTTTTTGCTAAACATGGCATGAGCAATGTAGAACTTTCCAAACAAGCCTCTTGGGGTTCAGCACGGGATAACGTCGAAATTGGTTCTACTGGTGGTGGTATTGATGGTGGTCAATGGCAAATGCCCATGCCACATTTAATTACAGAAGGTTTAATTACCAAAGGGGACAAAAAAATCCCGATGTATGTGTTAGCTCAGTTAGTTACCCATGGTAATGCCATTGCGATCTCTAACAAACATTTAGGCAAAGGATTAACCTTAAAACTAGATGCGGCAAAACCCTTATTTGCCCAAATGAAATCTTCCACACCCTTCACCGCAGCTTTCACCTTTCCTCATGTTAACCAAGACTTGTGGATTCGTTACTGGTTAGCAGCAAGCGGAATTGACCCAGATACAGATGTCAAATTATTAACAGTACCTGCGGCGCAAACTGTCGCCAACATGAAAACCGGCACAATGGACGCTTTCAGCACCGGCGACCCTTGGCCTTATCGCCTCGTCACAGACAAAATTGGCTTCATGGCGGCATTAACAGCGGAAATTTGGAAAAATCACCCCGAAGAATATTTTGCTATGAGAGGAGATTGGGTTGACCAAAATCCCAAAGCCACAAAAGCCTTATTAAAAGGTGTCATGGAAGCCCAACAATGGTTAGATAACTTTGACAACCGTAAAGAAGCAGCCCAAATTCTGGCTAGTAAAAAGTATTTTGGCTTATCTTCACCTGAAATTTTAGAACTACCATATCAAGGTAAATATGACATGGGTGATGGTCGCAAAATAGATGATAAATCTATGGCTGCTTATTACTGGAAAGATGGCAAAGGCAGTGTTTCTTATCCTTACCAAAGTCATGATTTATGGTTCATCACTGAAAACGTGCGTTGGGGATTTTTGCCCAAAGACTATATAGATAACAGTGCAGCCAAAGCTAAGGAATTAGTCAAAAAAGTTAACCGTGAAGATATTTGGAAAGAAGCTGCTAAAGAATTAGGAATAGCTGCTGCTGACATTCCTACCAGTACCTCTCGTGGTGTAGAAGAATTTTTTGATGGTGTTAAATTCGACCCTGAGAAACCAGAAGAATACCTCAAGAGTTTGAAACTCAAAAAAGTTAGCGTTTAGTTAATAGATACTTCCCAAAAAGTAGAGACGATAATCATTAAAGGTAGAACGTCTCTACAAGAATTCTAAAAAACGCATATTTAATTTTCACCAAATACCTATTAACCATTCATAAAATTGAGGAAACATTCATGACTATCGCTCAAAAACGTCCCACAACTCCTAAATTCGATAGTAGCTTTTTATCAAGTTTACAAAAGCAATTTCCCGAACTTGTTCCTCCGGCTATTGCATTAGCAATCTTTCTAGCCATTTGGCAGTTATTTTCTTTGACTCCAGGTGCAACTTTACCAGGACCAATCCAAGTTATTCAAGACACTTGGATCTTGATTTTGTATCCTTTCTATGACAAAGGTGGCACTGATAAAGGACTTTTTTGGCAAATCTGGGCTAGTCTCCAACGGGTCGCTATTAGTTATAGCCTAGCAGCAATTGTTGGTATTGCGTTGGGTGTTTTGATTGGTGTTAATAAAACCATGTCAAAAGCTTTAGATCCTCTATTCCAGTTATTAAGAACAGTACCTCCTTTAGCTTGGGTTCCTATTTCCTTAGCAGCATTACGCCAAAACGAACCAGCCGCATTATTCGTAATTTTCATTACCGCAATTTGGCCAATTTTAATTAACACTGCGGTGGGTGTTACTCAAATTCCCCAAGATTATAACAACGTTGCTAAAGTTCTGCAATTAAACCGCAAAGAATACTTTTTTAACATTCTTATTCCTTCAGCACTACCTTACATTTTTACTGGTTTAAGAATTGCCATTGGTTTAGCTTGGTTGGCGATTATTGCGGCAGAAATCGTCATGTCTGGTATTGTGGGTATCGGCTTTTTTATCTGGAATGCTTATCAAAATAACAACGTCAGTGAAGTTATTTTAGCTCTAGTTTATATCGGTGTTGTTGGTCTAATCTTAGATAAACTCATGGCTGCATTACAAAATTGGATTTTGCCAACTGAACAAAAATAGTCAAAAGTAAGTGGTCAGTAGTCAGTGGTCAATAGCAAAGAAATAACAACTGACAACTGACAAATAACCAATTACCAATTACCAATTACCAATTACCAAAATTATGTCTATATTTGTTGGCGTTGATCAAATTAATAAAGTCTTTGAATTAACTGGTGGCGGTCAATATATCGCCCTCAAAGGCATTAATTTAGAAATTAAAAAAGGTGAATTTATCTCTCTTATCGGTCACTCCGGTTGCGGAAAATCCACTCTTTTAAATATGATTGCTGGTTTAGATTTACCTACAGAAGGTTTGGTAACTTTAGAAGGACAAAGAATTAAAAAACCAGGTCCTGATAGAATGGTGGTATTTCAAAACTATTCGCTTTTACCTTGGCGAACCGTGAGAGAAAATATCGCCTTAGCGGTAGATTCAGTATTAAATGGGATGCCCGCAGCCGAACGTAAAGCCATAATAGACAAACATATAGATATGGTGGGTTTGCGTCCCCATGCTGATAAACAACCGGGAATGTTGTCCGGTGGACAAAAACAACGAGTTGCGATCGCTCGCGCCTTGGCAATTCGTCCTAAACTATTACTATTAGATGAACCCTTCGGTGCATTAGACGCACTAACTCGCGGGAATTTGCAAGAACAATTAATGCAAATTTGCGAAGAGAATCAAGTTACCGCAGTTATGGTGACACATGACGTAGACGAAGCGGTTTTGTTATCTGACAGAATTGTCATGTTAACCAACGGACCAGAATCAAAAATTGGTGATATTTTAGAAGTTGATATTCCTCGTCCTCGCAAACGTATGGAAGTAGTAAAACATCCCAGTTACTACACCTTGCGAAGTGAAATGATTTACTTCCTTAACCAACAAAAACGCATTAAGAAAATTCGGGCGAGAAAAACTCCAGATATTGCCCGTCATGGTTTAGAAAAAGTAAATTTAGAAATCGGTTTTCTTCCCCTAACAGCTTGTGCGCCATTAGCCATAGCCAAAGAAAAAGGCTTTTTTACCAAGCATGGTTTAGACGAAGTTTCTTTAGTGAGAGAAAGTAATTGGCGCGGTATTGTTGATGGTATTTCTGGTGGTTATTTAGATGCGGCTCAAATGCCCTCTGGTATGCCCTTATGGTTAAGTTTGGGAGGGAATAAAAATGAACCCTTACCCGTTGTTACATCCCTCACCATGACCCGCAACGGTAACGCCATCACCTTAGCCAAACGGTTTTATGATGCAGGTGTTCGTAGTTTATCCGACTTCAAAAATTACCTCCTAAAAACCCGCGAACAACAACACAGAATGGGGGTAGTTCATCCAGCATCAATGCACAATTTACTCCTCCGTTATTGGTTAGCAGCAGGAGGAATTGACCCCGACAGTGATGTGGATATGAAAAATATTCCCCCAGCCCAAATGGTAGTAGATTTAAAAGGTGCAACCATTGACGGTTATTGTGTGGGTGAACCTTGGAATTATCGGGCTGCGGTAGAAGGTTCAGGCTTTACCATTGCCACTGATTTAGAAGTTTGGTTAGGACATCCTGGTAAAGTTTTGGGAGTACGAGAAGATTGGGCAGAAACTTATCCTAATACCCATATTGCCTTAACCAAAGCCTTATTAGAAGCTTGCCAATATTGTGCAAATCCTGTCAACGCCCAAGAAGTTCGCCAAATTTTAGCCAGTCGGGAATATGTCAGCACAGATATTGAGTACATTCAAATTGAAGACCCGAATGGCGCTAGCTGTGACTTAGATCATCCCATGCGGGAATATGCCCATCACCAATTTTATTCTGAGTCTGGCATTAATCGCCCCAGTCGGACCGAACAAATTTGGATTATGACTCAATTAGCGCGTTGGGGAGATACTCCCTTCCCCAGAAATTGGGTAGAAATCGTCGAACGAGTATGTCGAGTTCGTGTTTTCAGTACCGCAGCCAGAGAACTGGGTTTAGACATTAGTTACACCCGTCAACCCATTCAAATGTTTGATGGTAAACCCTTTAATGCTGACGACCCCATTAGCTATCTTAACGACCTAGAAATTAAACGCGACTTCTCCATAGCCGAAGTCGTTCTAGATGCCCCCAGACGAACAGCAGCTTAAATGGGGATGAATCTTGTGGGGTGGACATCCTGTTCGCCCAAAAATGCAAGGGACGGGCAAGATGCCCATCCCACAAAACTAATAAAATCATCTTTTTTCCTTTGCGCGAAACTTTCTACCAATTACCAAACAATGCAAAACCGTAACTTAAGAACCACCAACACAGCTACAAGCACAATTAGCCGTCAGTCTTTCCTGGAAATTAAAGATGTTTGCAAAGTTTATCCCACGAAGAATGGACCATTTACTGTTCTTGATGGTGTTAACCTCAACGTTGAAAAAGGTGAATTTATTTGCGTTATCGGCCACTCTGGTTGCGGTAAATCAACTTTGTTAAATATGGTTTCTGGTTTTAACTTTCCTACCACTGGACAAGTTTTATTAGAAGGAGAACCAATTACTAAACCAGGTCCAGATAGAATGGTGGTATTTCAAAACTATGCGTTATTACCTTGGAGAACGGCTTTTGAAAATATTTATTTAGCTGTAAATGCAGTTTATCCAACTAAGCCAGAAGCAGAAAAACGGGCTATTGTTAGAGATCATTTAGCAATGGTAGGTTTAGCTGACGCAATGGAAAAGAAACCTATGCAAATGTCTGGGGGGATGAGACAACGGGTTTCTATTGCGCGGGCTTTAGCTATTCGTCCGAAAGTGTTGATTTTAGATGAACCTTTTGGGGCGTTGGATGCAATTACCAAGGAAGAATTGCAAGAGGAATTGTTGAAAATTTGGAATGATAACCGTTGTACAGTTTTGATGATTACCCATGATATTGATGAGGCTTTATTTTTGGCTGATAAGTTGGTAATGATGACCAATGGACCTCATGCCAAAATTGGGGAAGTGATGGAAATTCCTTTTTCTCGTCCTAGAGATAGAGCGAGAATTATGGAAGATCCTCAATATTATCAATTGCGAAATTATGCCTTAGATTTCTTGTTTAACCGTTTCGCACATGATGATGTGGGTTAGGATATTTTGGGCGAACTAATGTTCGCCTATATCTTTTTTTAATATTTTGGATACAGACACAACATCAAAGAAATCGAGTTTTACGGTTTTATTCATAGTTAATCTAAAGTTCTGTAATTACTATCACTATACTAATGTAGGTTGGGTTAAGCAACAGCGCAACCCAACAATAGGTTTAATCATCAATTTCAATGATGTTGGGTTTCCTTGCGTTAACCCAACTACCTAAATGAAGGTTTAAAATAGTTTAAAAATCATATATATTAAAAATCTGATAGCTTGGTATTATGGCTAATGGTAGACTACCCTAAAACCATATTACTGTATTCTGTTCTATGACAAGTTAAATCTCAACCTTTGAATAATCCCCCGCTGATATTCTCAGTCAAGGGATGTAGATAATTCCATATATAAACTACAAAAGGTAGGTACAATGAGTATCCGCGCACTACTGTTAGTAAATCGTCATGCGCGTCAAGGACAAGAACGTTACCAAGAAGCAATAAATTGTTTAACGGGTTTGGGTTTAGAAATAATTATAGAATCTACAGAAGATCCTACACAATTGGGTGATGTGATTCGCCGTTACCAGCAAGAAATTAATTTGGTGATTGTCGGTGGTGGCGATGGCACTCTTAACGCTGCTGTAGATGCTATAGTTGATACTCAATTACCTTTAGGAATTTTACCATTGGGAACTGCTAATGATTTAGCGAAAACTTTAGGAATTCCCAACTCTTTACCGGAAGCTTGTCAAATTATTGCTTCTGGAAATTTGCGACGCATTGATTTGGGTTGGGTAAATAATAAGTATTTTTTTAATGTTGCTAGTTTGGGTTTAAGTGTAAATATTACTCAACAATTAACTAAAGAAATTAAACGCCGTTGGGGTATATTTGCTTATGCTGCCATTGCATTTCAAGTAATTTGCAAATCTCGCCCTTTTAGTGCAGAAATTCGCATAAATAACCAATCATTTTTAGTCAAAACTGTCCAAATTGCTGTGGGTAATGGTCGCTATTATGGTGGTGGTATGGCTGTAGTTCATGATGCAGCAATAGACGACGAAAGACTGGATCTTTATAGTTTAGAAATCGATCATTGGTGGCAAATTCTCACCTTTCTTCCGGCTATGCGTCAAGGACGACATATTCATTCGCCGAATGTTCGCGCCCTTGAAGGTCAGGAAATTACAGTATATACTAGAAAACCTCATGCTATTAATACAGATGGAGAAATTACAACCCATACTCCCGCTGTGTTTCGAGTGATTCCTCAAGCGATCGCTGTTTTCGTCCCAGAATTATCATCTTAACTATGATTTATATGATTGATATGATTTATTTATTTGATGATATCTGAACTATAGTAATCCGATTTGATTTATGAATTCTGCTGTATCTTGATAACAATACAATCATCATAATCACAAAAATCATCATAATCATAGTTATGAATTTACGCTTTTCTCAAGAAATTAAATCCCTACTACAACGCTTAAGTGAACAACCTCTGAGTTTAGGTGATATTTTAGCAGAAACTTCCGAGCGGGGTTTTAGTTTGGTAATCACATTATTAGTATTACCATTTTTGTTTCCCATGCCACCAGGCTTAACGGGTCCTCTAGGTATTGCTTGCTTAATATTATCGTTACAAATGGTTTTAGGTAGGAGAACACCTTGGTTACCCAAAAAAATCGCTAACTATAAATTTCCCAACGCTTTCGCCCAAATTATCTTACAAAATCTGCGTCGGGTAACTAGAATATTGGAGAAAATTGCCCGTCCCCGATTGCAAAAAGTCGCTAATCATCCTTGGATTTGGCGATTTAACGGGTTGTGCATCTCTTGGTTAACAATATTATTAATTTCCCCAATTCCCTTTACTAATCCCATTCCGACTGTGGGCATTTTACTTTTGGCAGTTGCTACCATTGAATCTGATGGTTTGCTAATGTGCATTAGCTATATTACTACTCTATTAATTACTTTACTGTTCGGCTTCATTGGTTATGGGTTATGGTTAGCCCCCAATTTACTGCCGTCAATTTTCAAATAAAACTTTTGACATTCCTGATGACAAGTTGCTAGAATATAAATCCCAAAAGCTAAAAAAAACCCCCAGCTACAAGCCGAGGGTTATGGTTTAATTAAGGTGCATCTACTATTTGAGTATCCACTTCTGCTGCTGCTATATCCGGATAATTTCGGTGAGAGTTTAACTTTTTTATTCTCATACTTTTAAGACAGTATATTTTATTACGAACTATGAAAAACTTAATATCCAATATCCAGATCCCCGACTTCTCGAAGAAGTCGGGGATATAATAATTTAACTTTCCTTTCGTAAATTATACCAGCCATACCAATGTAATACAGCTAACCATGCTGTTGATAGTAAACCGGCAATACTCAAAGTTAAACCTGTAAAGGGAATTAATAACCCAAACACAGGTAAGATAACTCCAGCGATAGTACAAATAATTGCTGCTACAGAAAAACGACGATTTCCACCTAAACCGTAAGTTAAAACTAATAAAATTAATGCAATTATCATCCAAGCAAATTCAGCATTAATTACCCGTGTCATGTAGGTTAAAGTTAGTAAACAAGCAAAGAAAATTCCCCCGGCAATAGTAACATCTTTTAAAGTTATAGGTAGAGATAAATACAGAAGTAATAACCACCATAAAAACAAAGCTGGTGCTAACAATAATAACCGGGGAATAATGCCAGTTTTGCTAATGGGTTTAGTGCTAGTAAAGACACCAAAAGGATTTTTAACAGAACCATTATCTGCAAAAATCCAAGTGAATTCCGTGCTTTTACCATCAGATTTAATATTATCAGGAATAATCCCACTAGCAAAATCAGCATTACTAAAATTAGCAATGGCCACAAGCCGAAATTGAGAAAGTAACTGATTACTGGCACTATAAACCCAGCGGGGTCCACCAGTGGCTTTATAGGTAACTTTAAAATTAGTTTCTTGTCCCGGTTCTAAGCGGAAGGGAAAACTATAATTATCGTTATTTGTTTGTTTTAATCTTGTGCTATCACGTTCTACTTTATAATCATTCAATACTGAAAAACCATTAGGTGGTGGTACTTCCAAGAAAAAACTATTAATATTACTCAGTTCGTTAATAACTTTGTAATTAGCTGTATAGTCTGTCTGATAAATAGAACTGCGATTTTGAACATCTACACTTTGATCAATTTTAACTTCAATTTGTGAACTTGCTAAAGTTAGGTAACGAGTAACTTTTTGTTTATCATTGACTTTAACTATTTTGCCGTTAACTTGGGTGTTATAAACATAAGGTTCTTCGGTGATATAACGAACTTGCGGGGCAATTTGTTCCAGTTTATCCCCTGCGACACTAGCAGCAACTTGTGCGACTTTTGCCTGTTCCCAATAATGGTAACGATTGCTTAAAGTGGAACATAGAAAAAAGCCAGTTAGTAACAAAATTAAAATTAAAGCTAAATGCTGTAATCCTTGCAATAATTGAGTATACCGAATTGACCATTGACCAAAAAAAACTGCTTGTTCTGTGGGATATCTTCGCAGAGAAAAACTAATTAAAGCAATTGCAATACCCAAGGCTATAATGATAAATACTAATAACAGTGAACCTTGAAGTAATTGAGTACCAAATTGCAATAATTCCTGGGGATGTGTTAAATCAGGTAAACCGGGAATACCTTTAGCGTCAACAGACATAAAGCGATATTTGGGTAATTTTTACACTCTGACAGATTTAATATCATGAAAGTTGCTATATAGTCACACAAGTTGCTAGTGATATAGTTTAGTCATGGGTAATGGGTAATGGGTAATGGGTAATGGGTAATTGGTAATTGGTAATTGGTAATTGGTAGTTGGTTGGTAATATTTCTTTCTCACCTGTTTATCCTATTCCCTATTCCCTATTCCCTATTCCCTATTCCCTATTCCCTGTTCCCTGTTCCCTATTCCCTAAAATAATATTAAAATATGGCGATCGCTATTGATTTTGGCACAAGTAACACAGTTATCACTCGTTGGAATTCTGTGACTCAGCAAGCAGAAACCCTGAATCTACCCGGTTTATCAACGCAACAATTTCTCAACCCTCCTCTGATTCCCAGCTTAGTTTATGTAGAAAATGCCAGCTTTGGTAAAATTATAGCTGGACAACAGGTGCGCGATCGCGGATTGGATACAAAAACCGATGCGAGATTTTTCCGTAGTTTTAAACGGGGAATTGGTGCAGATATCCAAGGTTTTTTACCGGAACTGGATGGACAAAACATCACTTTTGAACAAGTGGGAACATGGTTCTTAAGCAAAGTAATTGCAGAATTAGCACCCCTAGAAGGGGGAATAGATTCCTTAGTTTTAACTGTACCAGTAGATAGCTTTGAAGCCTATCGTTACTGGTTAGGGAAAGTTTGTCAATCATTACCCGTCGAACAGGTGCGGATGTTAGATGAACCCACCGCTGCGGCTTTAGGGTATGGTTTAACAGATCAAGGAACTTTGTTAGTTATAGACTTTGGTGGTGGAACTTTAGATTTATCTTTAGTGAGTTTAGATCAAGGAACACAAGCCAAAACCAAACCCCTAGGATTTCTCCTCAAATGGGGTGATAAAACTCTGGGTGAAAGTTCTAAACAAAAGACCAAAACAGCCCGTGTATTAGCGAAAGCAGGGCAAAACCTGGGCGGAACTGATATTGATAATTGGATAGTAGATTATTTTGCTAAAACCCAGGGATTAGCAGTTAGTTCTCTGACAACCAGACTAGCGGAACGGGTGAAAATTCAGTTATCTACCCACGATAAAGCTAGTGAAGTTTATTTTAATGATCAAACTTTTGAAAGTTATGAAATGGATCTTGATCGTTACACCTTTGAAAATATTCTCAAGGAAAATGGATTTTTTGATAAACTGCATGATGTGATGATGACGCTATTACAACAAGCGCGACGTTATGGTATAGAAATTGATGATATTAATGCAGTATTATTAGTTGGGGGAACGGTGCAATTGCCAGTAGTGCAAGCATGGATAGAACAATATTTTGAACCCGAAAAAATCCGTCGTCAACTGCCTTTTGAAGCTATCGCTCATGGTGCATTACAAATTACTCAAGGGATAGAAATTAAAGACTATCTTTATCATAGCTATGGTGTGCGTTATTGGGATCGCCGTAATCAACGTCATAGTTGGCATCCTATCATTAAAACCGGACAACCTTACCCCATGACTCAACCGGTAGAATTAGTTTTGGGTGCTTCCGTGGAAAATCAACCGAGTATTGAGTTAATTATTGGGGAATTGGGAGCAGAAACGGGAGGAACAGAGGTATACTTTGATGGCGACCGTTTAATTACTCGTCAGCTTGATAGTCGTGCAACTACCGTTAAACCGCTTAATGATACAGCAAGTGCAAGTAAAATTGCTAAACTGAAACCCCCAGGTTTTCCAGGAAGCGATCGCATTAAAATCTATTTTCAAGTTGATGAACAACGGTTTTTAAGAGTTACTGTTGAAGATTTATTAACAAATAACACCTTGGTAGAAAATCAACTTGTGGCACAATTGAGTTAAGCATTTCGATTCATATTAGCAAACCCAATATGATTAAAACTTGCATAGAAGTTAATTCGGGTTTGCTGAAAAAGTTTGTTAGTGATAGCGTAGCATGACGTAACCCATAGAGTAGGAGTCAGGAGGAAAACCCTGTTGTGGTCGGAGTTTCATTATCAATTGATGTCCTAATACCATTTCCTTATTTGTTGTTGTAGAGATGTTCCATGGAATGTCTCTACTTTTCGTCTTTAACCTAGGAGAATATTTTTTTTGTTCACCTACTTACCATCAATCTTTTAACTGCATAGATCAGAAAAAATCAGTAGCGTTACCTAAGTACAAATTTGCTTACTTAGGGACTACCCAAAAATAAAATATCCCATCAAAGCTTGTAACTACTCACGGGTAAAAACTGTAATTCTGACCATTTACCTACAGCCCACTTTTTGAATGCAAATCCTGACTATGAATGGCTTTTACCCCTAAGAGTTAGAGTTTTTTTCTTTCCATTTTCTCTTTCCTCTTTCTTCCTTAACCAACAAATATTGTGACCAATGGTATAGGACTTTTTCTAGCTATGGGGATAGGTTTGAAAGGCTTGAATGTTCCTATTTTTAGCCTTGTGCTTGGTTTATTATTAATTTTTTTTCTGCTTATTTTTACAGTTGAAATAACATTGCTAAAATTGCCTATTTCTGAATCACCACAGTTGTTCCTACCTCAGCCCAATTAAATACCCATTTAGCATGATTAGGGGCAAGATTTACACAGCCATGACTTACACGTGTACCAAATCTTTTGTGCCAATATGCTCCATGAATAGCATAGCTACCTTGATAATACATAGTATAAGGAACATTGGCAACATCATATCCCCTACCCTTCATCCTGGTTTTTTTTAACTTAGTTTGAATCTTAAAAGTACCAACACGAGTAGGTGTAGATCGTTTCCCGGAAGAAATATTAATTGCGTAAACAGGTTTGCTACCTTCCCAAGCAATTAATTTTTGCTTGGAGAGATTAATTTGAATCCAACGTTGATCGGACTTTTTTAGTGTTTGAATAGCTGTGGCAATTTTCTGTGGTGGGGAATTTGCCCACACTTCACCAACAATAGGATTAACCATAGTAGCCGAAGCTACTGTACCCGCCAGTAACATTTTTAAGCGATGTACCCAGTGAGAATAAATTAGGCTTTTCATGGTAAATACACTGATTGGTGATTGGTAATTGAGAAGAAAATTTCTGATTCGACCTATTCTCCCTTACCTAAATACTAATGTAACCTCTGCATGAGAGTTTTTGCTTGCCTTGTGATTGCTGGCCAATTTTCCTCTAACACTGATTTTTGGGGAAATAATTCCCCACTTAACCCCACGGCTACTGCACCAACTTGTAAAAAATCTTGAGCATTTTCCAGTGTCACCCCACCAGTAGGTATTAAGGGAATATGCCCAAGGGGTGCTTGTAAACTTTTAATATAAGTAGTTCCACCCACTGCTTGCACAGGAAACACCTTGACGCAACTTGCACCATAATTCCAAGCGGTAATAATTTCTGTGGGTGTCAATGCACCGGGAATCATTGGGATATTTTTGGCGACTGCGGCTTTAATCATTTCTGAGTCAGTGTGGGGACTGAAGAGAAATTGCGCCCCACAAGCGATCGCATCTTGCAATTGTTGGACATTAAATAACGTCCCCGTACCAATCATACAGTTAGGTAATTTGGCGCGGAGTTGGGAAATTAGTTCGGGTGCGCGATCGCTATTCCAGGTAATTTCTATTAACTGCATCCCCCCAGATGCTACAGCTATTGCCATTTGTTCACCCCATACCATCTTCGGGGCGCGAATAACAGCGATCGCTCGCTGTATTTTTAATTGTGATAACCAAACTTGATTAAGCATTTTCACTGTGACTTGTAACCAAGAGGTTAAGAACCTCAAAAATAAGCATGACCTAGGAACAGGATCTTAACATTCCATCTTGCTTATTCACTCAACCTATGGCATATTACATATATCGCTAACTCTATCGGATTACCGTAGTTTAAAAATGAACACAGCAAAATACAATTTATTCCGCCAATTTTCAATACATCGAGTTTTATGGCATTTATATGCTTACGTTACAGTTTTTAGAGTCCTTATGCTCACCTTGGTAAGCTTGATTTTTCTGAGTATCCATTGGACTTACTGCAAATTATTTTCTACCCGTCCTATTGTTGAGACAAATGAATGGGACTTAAACAGCACCAATTAAACTGGTAAGACATCGTGAAAATGCGTATAATCAAAGTAACGATGTCCATCAGGTGTATTGTGGATAATATTCACAAATTTATAGTTCCAAAAAATCTGATTAGCACCATAACTATGACGAGCATGGAGAACCTGTGCCACCGTTTCATCAATCCCACTCACAGAAATCATCAGCAAAGCCTGAGTTTGACTTAATAATTCCGCAGTCATCCCATACAAAGGACTCGACTCATCAATAATGTGCATCACTGTCCAAGATAAAGAAAAGCTAGGTGTTTGATTTCGCACCAGCTTCAGATCATATATTTTTCGGATAGATTCACCCTCTAAGGTGATATCATCGCGCATCAAATACACCCCCATTTGTGCCTCCAGAATCATATTCCGGCGCTGGTTAGCAGTGCGAAACATCAAAGTTGGCATTCCCTCATGCTGTGTAATTACAGCTACACGACTAAATATGACACGGGCAGTCGGACGGGAAAACCGAGCAAATGCTAATCCCGTCATCAAAGCCACCCCCATCACGCCAATCATCGCTTCAATAGTAACAATGATATTTGCATAAATTGTAATAGGATACATTGCTCCATAACCAATAGATGCTAAAGTTTGCACACTGAAGAAAAAAGCATCTAAAAAAGAACCTGGTTTAGCATTAGCAATACAATTTCCTCCTAGCCAGTAAGCAAAAGCAAATAAAGTATTAATAAATATATAAGAACTACAAATCAGCAAAAAAAAGCCAGCCCACGGAATCGTTAACAACAGATGGTAAGGATCACGCCAATAGGAATGCCATGCACCCATGCCCATAATCTTGAATTGTCCATTACGGATTTGAATATGAACTCGTGGATGCAGGTGTTTTCCTGGCTTCTTCAAAAATCTCTGTAATTTAAATTTCATCAGCAGTAGGTAAAAGTCTCGTAAATGGTAGGATGACTAAAGATAAATATGTTTAATTAACAATGAATCGAATTTTTTGGATTACTGCTTTAATTGCCTTTATTAACTCCCTAAGTTTTACAATTTTAATTCCCATTATTTATCTTTATGGTAAACAATTTGGTTTAAATGATTTCCAAACCAGTTTACTATTTTCCACCTACTCTATCGCTCAGTTTTTTGCCACTCCAGTTATTGGTAAACTCTCTGATAGATTTGGACGGAAACCATTATTAATCATCAGTTTGGCGGGAACAGTAATTGCTAATACTCTAGCGGGAACTGCCACAACCGCAACTTTACTATTTTTAGCCAGATTTTTAGATGGTATCACAGGTGGAAATGCTTCTGTTGCCCAAGCTGTTATTTCTGATGTCACCGATCAAAAAAATCGCGCCCAGGGATTTGGGATTTATGGTGCAGCAATGGGATTAGGCTTTATCCTCGGTCCAGCAATTAGTTTAGTAGCCCAAGAAGTATCCTTGGGAACAGCATTTTTAGTTTCCGGTGTAGTTGCCTTGATAGCGATGTTAATGACAATCTTCCTATTACCAGAAACTCTCCCAAATAAATCTCCAAAATCTACAAATATTTTTGATTTAGGGTTGGGCAATTTAATTAAAGGGTTTGCTATGCCAGGTATTGGCATTTTACTATTAATTAACTTTTGTACAGGGACAACATTTACCATGTTTACCTATGCTTTTCAACCCTATTTTATTAAAGTTTTAGATCAAAATAGTAAATCTTTAACCCTTTTGTTTCTAGCTTTTGGGACATTAGCAGTAATTATGCAAACTTGGGGAGTATCTGTTCTTCGTCGTAAATTTAATGTTGTTAAAATATTATTTTTAGGTTTATTTGTTCGCAGTTTATCATTTGTGTTAATGCCTGTTTTTCCGAGTATTACCTATTTTGTCATAGTTAGTTTATTATTTGCTCTATTTAATGCTTTAGTCCAACCGATGATTAGTACATTAATTTCCCTGAATGCTCAACCACAAGATCAGGGAACTGCATTAGGATTAAACGCATCTTATTTAAGCATTGCCAATGGCATTGGTCCGGTGATTGCCGGCATGATAGTTCAACAATCGAAACCTATCACTTATGGCTATCCTTTATATCTAGCAGGAGTTTTGACATTTTTGGTTTTAGCCTTAGCCATAGCTACTCGCAAAAGATACAGCACGGCTATTTAAGGCGTAAATTTACAGCAGCACAACCTGTATGAAAGCACAATTTCATGAGAATTTTCAATAAACTTAACTAAATTTAAACTTCATCCCTATCCTTGAAGACAATTGCAGAAGTAGGCTTTTCACCTATTTTCTGGAAAATGTTGCTATTTGCAGTAACTTGTAAATAATGCTACTTTCGTGTAACATACATTATTGGTTGTAAAAATAGTTTTTACAATCGGGTTTCCCCAGTCATCAATTTAACGTTCAGATAATAACTACACCAGGCAAGAATATGCTGTTTTTTTTCAAGTTGATTGATTATTTATTAGCCGCAGCCGCTATGACATCAGTTTTTATTATTTATGTTGATTCTAGCAATCAACAATATGTAACTGCTGCCTCCGTTGCCTTAACTGTTGCTGTTGGTTTATTTATCTTCAATAGACAATCAGTGAATAATGCCAAAAAGGAAGCGCAGAAAACTGATATTTCCAAAAAAGCTGAACTCTATACCTCTTTACTTAGTAATGGTACTACCTTGGATTACAATACAGTTTTACCAGCCAGAGCAAAGGCTTTAGAATATTGTCAAGAACTGATTGACGATTATAAAAGTTCTAGAAATCTTGCCAGAACCCTTTACTATGTTTTGCAAATTTCTACCGTGATTTTATCAGGTGTCACACCAATTTTAGTGCTGGTGGATAAATTAGAAGCCGGACAAAGCTGGTTAAAATGGCTGCCTGTGATTTGTCCAGCTATCGCTTCCATTGTTGCTAGTATCGTCACATCATTTCCTTTTGAAAAAAATTGGATGGCTGCTAATAAAGCCGTTGAATTGTTAGAAGCTGAACAAGAGAAGTTTATTTTGGGAATTAGCCCAGCTTATCGTTGTTACGATATTTCCGAAGAAGGTAAACAGCAGCAAAGAGTGAGTCAGGCAATAGAAATATTTATTAATCAAGTGAATAATATTCACCTCCAACAAATACAACAAAACACTGATTCAGAACAGGAAAATCAAGAAAAACAAGAATCTCCAAAACCTGAAGAATCAACTACAGAAAAAAAAGTAGCCGCATAGCAGGGGTTATTTGGGCGCAGGGACTAATTAGACTAATTGGGCGCAGGCCCTGCGCCCCTACGGAAGTCGTGAATGAATTATAAAAAATGTTAGTTATCCCTGACATTACGGTTTATGGGAAAAAAATAGCTAGAATAGTATGGAGACTCTCTAATGGAGAGTTAACCTACCAGTGATCTGATTAACTGCAACTTTGTATGAATTTAAATAGCCAGTCTGCCAATTCTTCCGATGCATATTCCCAACGTTTGGCAGACATTATGGGAACAGTGATCGCGCTTATCACCCTCACGTTACCAGTATTTATCATTGCCCACTATTCTTCACCCAATGTTGAAAACAATCAGCCATCCTTAAGCTATAACCTATCTACCAGCGGAGATTAAATGTAAATGTTGAATATCTACCTAGTATTATTACTAGGGTATTAAGTAAAAAACTTAACAAATTTTCGGAAGGTTTTACTAAACAGCAAAAATCAATAACTAGGGGTATGGGGTTTTCGTCAGAAAGCCCTTTCTTTTTTTCGGCCATCTGAGGTGGAGTTAACCAGTCGTTGAAAAGGAATTTTTAGGAAGAGATCCACAATGCCCTAAAATTTTACACTGGGAGCAAAAATGTCTGCTGCCGCTTATTCAGTTTTAGTAAAGGAGTTTTGTTGTGGATTTAGCTCTAATTCCTGCCCAACCTAAACCGGGTGTGCTAAATGTCTTGATTGAAATTGCGGGTGGAAGTAAAAATAAATACGAATATGATAAGGATTTACAAGCATTTGCTCTAGATCGCGTCCTCTATTCTTCCGTCAAGTATCCTTATGACTATGGTTTTATCCCTAATACCTTAGCTGATGATGGCGATCCGCTAGATGGTATGGTAATAATGGATGAACCAACCTTCCCTGGTTGCGTCATTGCCGCAAGACCAATTGGTTTTTTGGAAATGATTGATGGTGGAGATCGGGATGAAAAAATTCTTTGTGTTCCCGATAAAGATCCGCGCTATGCTCATGTAAAGTCCCTGAAAGACATATCCCCGCACCGATTGGAGGAAATTGCCGAATTTTTCCGCAGTTATAAAAATTTGGAAAAAAAGGTGACAAACATTCTTGGTTGGCAGGATGTGGAACAGGTAGCCCCCTTAGTAGAAAAGTTCATCAAAGCGGCTCAAAATAAAGCATAATAGATCATGGGTAATGGTAATATCAATTACTCATTACCCAGCAAATCAAAAGCTGCGGAACAATTAGTCAGAATTTACTGATCTAATTCCAAAAAACTCTTGCTTTTAAAAAATTTAAAATCAAATGCAGCGCACTCTCTTATCGGCAAAAATTCATAACTGTACGCTCACAGCGGCAAATATCAACTATGTGGGTAGTATCAGCATTGACGAGATTCTCTTGAAAAAAGCTGGCATACTCCCTTATGAGCAAGTACAAGTAGTGAACATTGCCAATGGTGAGCGTTTCATTACTTATGCCATACCTGCTCCAGCTAACTCAGGAGCGATTGAACTAAATGGAGCAGCAGCACGTTTAGGCATAATTGGCGATCGCTTGATTATCATGACTTACGGGCAGTTTACTATAGAAGAGTTAAAATGTTACTCTCCTACCGTTGTAATTGTAGGTGAAAAAAACCAGTTATTAGAAGTGCGACATTATGATGATCTGCTTAGTAAGCTCTAATTTTCAAGAAAATGTCAAATTTTGAGTTGTCCGATTCTCAAACATACATTGCTGAACAACTAAGTCCCATCCTCAGCAGTCAATCTAAACCATTTCACGTGAGATTCTGGGGTGTACGCGGTTTAATTCCTACTCCTAGCACCCATAATAGCCGCTATGGTGGTAATACTGGCTGCGTGGAAATGTATGTAGCAGGAAAGCGCTTAGTTTTTGATGGTGGGACTGGGTTACGCATCCTGGGTAAAACTTGGCAAGAACTAGAGCCACCTCTAGAAGCACACTTATTTTTCACTAATTCTCAATCTAATCGCATTCAGGGCTTTCCTTTTTTTACACCGGCATTTATTGCAGGTAATTGTTTTCATATCTATGGAACAGCAGCTTCCAATGGGGCATCAATTAAACAATGTCTGTGTGATCAAATGCTCCAGCCTCACTTTCCCTATCCTTTGCAAGTGATGCAGTCAACATTAGAGTTTTATCATTTGACTCCAGGTAAATCAGTTGAGTTAAATGATGTCAAGATTACAACAGCATTAATTAATAAAAATCAGCGTTCCATTGGCTATCGGATAAGTTGGGGAGAGTACAAGGTAGCCTATGCTACGGATTTGCATAAAGTGATTCATTCAGAAGATCAAACACAAATTTTACAAATTATTCAAGATGCTGATTTATGGATTACTAATGCCACTTATACTCCGCCCACAGATAATAAACATGAACCCGCTGAATCATTTTGGAAGCCAGCCGTAGATATGGCTCAAAAGGCTGGGGTAAAACGCTTAGTCATCTCCTATCATCATCCCGATGATCATGATGATTTTCTTGACGATGTTCAAACGGAAATTCAATCAGTATTCCCTAAAGCATTACTAGCTCGTGAGGGACTTATACTAAGTATTAATTGATTAAATTGTTCAAAAATTCACTAAGAGTCCTGTGTAAACTGGCTCAATTTAATTATGGATTTAACTGAGTAGAAAATTAATTTGTTTAAGTTTAGTGAGTATTTATTGGCTATCACCTTGAGAATAACCAATACCTAAAGCTTGTGGGAGTGTAGATTTACCAGCGAATCCTACTAATGCCAAAATAGCAATAAGGTAGGGCAACATTAGTAAAATTCAATACGTTCATACTCATCCAGTTCTTTTAATTCTCTGGGTGTGAGTTTACCTGCTTTACTATGTGTTAGCAAAGTACCTAACCTATCTTGCATTTCCGAGGAGTGGGGTTACTGGCATTTGCCAGAATCAGGATTTGCAGGATTTGAGGATTTAGAAGATGTTTCCTCTATTTATCTGTGTTCATCTGCGTTTATCTGCGTTCAACTAATAAACAATCATCCTCAGCTACAATCCTGCAAATCCTGGATATCCTAATATGGCTTGCGCCACGCTTCGCTATCAGACATTGTAAAAATATTGTCATTTATTTTATCCTAGATAAAGCATCTCAAAAACAAGTTCCATGCCCAAACGCCTCCTAGTAGTTGAATCTCCCGGAAAAGTCAAAAAGCTGAGTCAAATTCTCGGTGCAGATTGGATTGTCCGCGCTAGTTGTGGACATATCCGCGAACTCAGTAATGAGGGTGATGATTCACTGGGATTTACAATGGAGGGTAATACTGTTCGCTGTAATTATGTACCCCGTGACCAACGGGCAAAGGAAACAATTCAACAATTAAAAGCGGCTGTTCGACAGGTGGATGAGGTTATTTTAGCTACAGACCCAGACAGAGAAGGAGAAACCATTGCTTGGCATCTTCAAGAAACTTTAGGATTAAGAGACCCCAAACGAGTAGTTTATACAGAAATTACACCATCTGCGGTCAAAAATGCGATCGCTCACCCCAGAAAACTTGACACTAATTTAATCGGTGCAGGATTATGTCGAGATTGTCTTGATAAACTGGTAGGTTACAAAGGTAGTCCCCTCGTTTGGGCATTAAATAACGGCGCAAAAAGTGTAGGTAGAGTTCAAAGTGCCACATTACACCTAATTTGTCAGCGGGAAAGAGAAATTCTGGCTTTTGTCCCCCAAGATTATTGGAGTGTTTGGGTAGATTATCAAGAAGGATTTCGGGCTTTTTATAAAGGTACGGCAAATACTGAGAAAGAAACACCAGAACCAGAAACGGAAACTCATGATGATGCAGCTAGTAACAACCCAGAAAAACCCGAATCTAAGCGCGTTCTCTCGGAAGCAGAAGCCACAAGATTAGTTGAAGAAGCAAAACGTCATCCTCATCAAATTATTCACTTAGAAGGGAAACTCGTTTATCGTCAACCCCCTCCACCGTTTACCACCTCCACCCTCCAACAAGCTGCCGGTTCAAAGTTAAAATTTTCCCCTGACAAAACCATGCAGGTGGCACAAAAGCTATATGAGGCAGGGTTAATTACATATATGCGAACAGATTCAGTCATGTTGAGTCCTGAATTTTGTGCTAGTGCGCGTCAATGGTTGGAACAAAATGATCCTGAAAATGTGCCTCAGCAAGTAGCCAAGCAGCGTAGTAGTAAAACGGCTCAGGAAGCACATGAAGCGATTCGTCCTACAGATGTTTTTCGTCCTTCGGTACAATTACGGGCAGAATTACCTGAAGATGAGTTTAACCTATATGTGATGATTTGGAAAAGAGCGATCGCTTCCCAATGTCGTCCGGCACAACTTCGTAAAACTCTGGTAATTACGAAATCAGGTAATATCTTATGGCAAGCTAGAGGGCAGGTAATTGAATTTTACGGTTATGCAAAATATTGGCTTAATCTGAGCAAAGATGCAGTTTTACCTTTATTGCAACAGGGACAAAAACTGAATTTAGAAAAAGCGGGACATGATCAGAAACAAACCCAACCACCACCAAGATACAGCGAACCAAAACTTGTCCAATTAATGGAACGTAAAGGTATTGGTCGTCCTAGTACCTATGCTCCGACAATTGCCACTTTAAAGAAACGCAATTATGTAGAGTTGAAAAAAGATAATCTTCAACCCACAAATTTAGGTTTAGAAGTAGATGAATTTTTACAAAAGGCTTTACCAGATTTATTAGAAGCGGAATTTACTGCTAAAATGGAAGATGCCCTAGATGAAATTTCTGAAGGCAAAAATTCTTGGCAACATTACCTAACTACTTGGAATCAAAGTTATTTTGTTCCGGCACTTTCTAAAGCTAAAACTGTGGTTATAAATTCATCAACTACAGGTAAAAATAATAATTTTGTTGAAAGAAAATATGAAACTTCTAAAACTCGTTGTCCTGATTGTAAGGAGTGTTTAGCTAAAATTCCCAGCAGTAAAGTTAAAAAGAAATACTTTCTTAAATGTGTGAGTGGCTGTGAAAATATTGTCCTATTTTGGAGCGATTTTAATAAAAAGTGGGAAGCACCGAAAACTAAAACATCTGCAAATGAAAATGCTCCCAAACCTTCAGCAAAAATCACTGCATATCCTTGTCCAGTATGTCAGAAACCTTTAGAAGAATACAGTTATATTAAAGACGGACAAAACAAAACTATGCTGCGGTGTTCCGGTCAAGAATCATGGAAGGATACAAAACATAAAGATGTGGCTTATTTTCATACAGTAAAAGGGTGGTGGAGTCCTAAATTTGGGAATTTAAATAATATCGTGTCCGGTCAAACATGAATCAATCTATTAGATATCTGCAAACCCTAAATATGCGTTTTTTAGAACCCTTGTAGAGACGAGAATCCCTACCCAGGTCACGTCTCTACATTCTGAAATGCCGGATGTTGCAAATTTCTTTAATTTTGAATTTTGTTTGCGTAGGCTTTATTTTGAATTTTGAATTGTCGGAATATTATCCTTAACAAGTTGCCAAAAATGCTGAATTGGGGGAATCTGAAGACGATCTTGAGTTGTTACCATAACTACCCGACGAGTCAGACTAGAATCATCAGATATACCACTATTAGCTAGAGAACGAACCGCAAGAGTAGGATCATATCTAGCTTCTATTAATGCTGACTGGGGAAGTAAAGCAATGAGTTGTCCTTGACGAACTACTCCCCGAAAAGCATCTAAAGTATTTACTTCCAAAGCTGCATAGAGTTTGACTTGCATCTGTTCAAATCTATCTTGAATCAGACGCTGCATCCCATAACCATCTTTAAACACTACTTGGGGATAACGAATTAACTCCAACCAAGGAATAGACTCATATTTAGCCAAGGGGTGATTTGCTGCGGTTAAGACTTCTATGGGTTCTTCGTATAGCATTTCTACGGCCATTTCCTTACCCGTGATTAAAAAGCGATTGTGCATGACAATTGCTAAGTCTACTAAACCATCTTTAAGGACTTTAAGAGAGCGATCGCTTCCTAATGATGTTACCCTCAATTGTACATGAGGATAATCATGACAAAACTTTTGTAACACTGGTGGTAAGTAAGAAGCGCAGACAGAATGAATTGCGGCAATACATAGTTCTGGCTGCTTTCCCGTAACTAAATCCGTTAATTCTTGTGTAGCGGATTCCCATTCTTGGCAAATTTTGCGGACACGGGGAAGTAAACATTCACCTCCTAACGTCAATTTGGCATGGCTACTACGATGAAACAGTTCTACCCCTAAATCTGCTTCTAGTGCCTGAATTTGCCTACTAATAGTTGATTGAGTCACACCACATTGTTTTGCAGCTTGTTGAAAACTGCCAGTTTGCGCGATTGCCACAAAGGCTTGCAACTGCTCTAGACGCATTTTGATCTAGCCTGATGATAAATTTAGAACTTTAATTAATTTAACGGTTTCTCTGTATAATTTTAATTTAATTTAATTTCCTATCCAGATATTTAATTTACATCATCACATTAGCATAAATACTTGTTCATACTCAATTGATGGGTAACGGGTAATTGGTAATTGGTAAGAGTTTTCTGGAATTTTGTACCCCTTGGAGGGTTCATTTTGAATTCAGCAGAGCGTTTAAACATGACCTATGGAGTAAAAATGCTGTTTGGGGTTACGGTGATTTTTCTAGCGACGTTATTGGGGAAACCAGCTAAAACCGCAGCGAAAACAGTTGTTAGCTATGATGCTGATTTGGAAAAGTTGGCAGTTACAAATAATATTGCCCAATTACCTAACCCGATTATTCCCCAAAAACCTGAATTAACGCCTATTCAACCGGCACAGTCTCAACCTACTCCTCTGGAAACAATTCCACCTACCCTGCAACCAGGGGAAATATTGCCACGGATTCCCGGTACAATTCGCGTACAAGGCTTTGAATTTGTGGGAAATACTGCATTCAGCGATCGCCAACTTGCAGAAGTCACCAAGCCCTTTACAGCCAGGGAAATCACCTTTGCTGAACTTATCGCAGTAGAGACAGCAGTAACGCAAAAATATGTAGAAGCTGGATATATTAATTCTGGTGCGGTGATTTCCGCAAACCAAACCTTTCCTAGAAGCGGAGGAGTCGTAAAAATTCAGATTATTGAAGGGGAATTAACAGAAATTCAGATCATTGGTAATCGTCACCTTAATGCTAATTATCTGCGATCGCGTTTAGAAATTGCCACTAAAAAACCCCTTAACCGCAACAAATTATTAGAAGTCTTACAAATACTGCAACTAAACCCCTTAATTGCGAACATTTCCGCCGAACTCCAAGCAGGAAGCCGTCCCCAACAAAGCCGCTTACAAGTGCGAGTCAAAGAAGCAGATACAGTGAGTGGTGAAATATTTACTGATAACAATCGTTCTCCCAGCGTGGGTAGTGTCCGCAGGGGGATTAAAATTCATCAAGGCAATTTACTGGGTTGGGGTGATGGATTAGAGTTATCTTATACCAACAGTGATGGAAGTAATGCCTTTGATGCTAATTATACTTTACCCATCAATGCTCACAACGGCACAATTGAATTTGCAGCAGGTGTAACTAATACTAACGTGATTGAACAGCCATTTAATCGTCTCGATATTACTGGAAAATCACGCACTTATGAATTCACTTATCGTCAACCCATTGTTGAAAAGCCAAATCAAGAATTAGCTTTAGGGTTAACTTTTTCCCGACAAGAAAGCCAAACCTCACTGTTAACAGAGGGATTTCCCCTATCTCCAGGAGCGAATAATCAGGGAGAAACCAGCGTTTCCGCTTTGCGGTTTTTTCAAGAATATGTGCAAAGGAGTCCTCGTCAAGTTTTAGCAGCGCGATCGCAATTTTCTTTAGGTACAGATATTTTTGGTGCTACAGTAAATGATAATGCACCAGATAGTCGTTTTTTTGCCTGGCGAGGACAAGGGCAATATGTGCGGTTATTAGCGCCAGAAACCTTGTTAATTCTGCGTTCCGATATTCAGATATCTACAGATTCATTATTATCCCTAGAACAGATAGGAATTGGTGGAGTTAGAAGCGTGCGAGGCTATCGTCAAGATTTAATCTTAACAGATAATGGTGTCATTACTTCCGCAGAATTACGCCTGCCAATTTTGCGCTTACCAGAAATAAAAAGCATTTTCCAAATTGCTCCCTTTATTGATTTTGGAATTGGGTGGAACTATTCTGGAGAAAAAGCAAATTCCCAATCAAATAGTTTATTGGGGACAGGTTTAGGGGTAATATGGCAAATGAGTGATAAGTTAAATGCGCGTTTAGATTATGGTATTCCTTTAATTGATGTCAAAGCAAATAATAAAACTTTACAAGATCAAGGAATTTACTTGAATATTAATTATTTTCTCTTTTGAAAAAACAACTTAAAGCAATGATTAAAAAATATTTATGCTTATCTTTTATCTATTTACTAATTCCCTTCCCAGCCTTAGCGCAAATCATCCCAGATAATAGTCTAGGTTCAGAAAAATCCCAAATTATCAATAATTCACTATCTGATAATATTGCAGGGGGAGCAATTCGTGGTTCTAGTCTATTTCATAGTTTTCAAGAATTTAATGTTAGTGAAGGAAGAGGAGTTTATTTCGCAAATCCCAATAATATCACTAATATCTTCACCCGGGTTACAGGTAGCAACCCTAGCAATATTTTGGGAACATTAGGAGTTTGGGGAAATGCTAATTTATTTTTATTAAATCCCCAAGGAATTATCTTTGGTAAAAATGCCCAATTAGATTTACGGGGTTCTTTTTTTGCTTCTACAGCGGACAGTGTGGTATTTAATAATGGCTTTGAATTTAGTAGTAATAATCCTCAAATACCTCTATTAACTGTGAATATTCCCGTTGGGTTAAGATTTCGAGATCATCCGGGGACAATTATCAATCAATCACAAGCCGTAGGAACATTAAATTTACCTCCATTATCTCAAACTATCCCTATAGATAATCATCTTGGTTTAGCTGTAGATGATGGTCAAGCCTTAGCTTTAATTGGTGGTAATATTCAACTTGATAATGGTAATTTAACTGCTAATAACGGACAAATTATTTTGGGTAGTGTGGCTAGTTCAGGCTTAGTTAATTTCACTCTCAGTCCGCAAAATCTAACTGTAAATTATGACAATATTCAAAACTTTGGTAATATGGAAATAGCCAATAATTCACTTATTAATACTAGCGGTATTGGTGGTGGACAAGTAGATATAAAAAGTGGCAATATTCTCCTTGATAATTCCCGTATTTTTGCCTTAACTTTAGGAAATTTAGCTGGAACAGGCATCACTATTAATGCTCAGAAACTCCGCGCTCAGGGAGGTTCGCAAATATCAACTACAAACTTTGGTGAGGGTGCAGGAGGATCACTAAATATTAGTACCACTGACTCTGTAGAATTAAGCGGTGTTGGCTTCCCTGGGTTTCAAAATTTGATAGCTACATTTCTGATTACTGGCATCATAAACCCTTTTGATTTGCCAATTGTTTTGAGTAGTAATACCTTTAATACTGGCACTATTGGAGATGTGACAATTAAGACTAAAAATCTGTTATTAGAAAATGGAGCAGCCATAGGAAATGGAACTTATGGACCTCAAAATGGTGGAAAATTAAATATCCATGCCAAGGTTGTAGAATTAGTTAGTTCTGGGATTAATAGCGGTACATTTCGCGGAAGTACCGGCAAAGGAGGCGATATTTTTATTAATTCAGAACAGTTGATTGTGAGTGATGGTGCTACACTTGTTAGTCTCACTCGCGGTGAAGGAGCATCAGGAAATATCAATATTCAAGCTTCTGAATCAGTAGAAGTATTGCGTACTCCTGCTGGAAGTGTGACACAAACGCTCATTGGGACAACTGCTTTTGGTGCAACTGGCAAAGCTGGGGATATTACTATTGATACTAAACAATTATTAATCTCTGATGGCGCGGGAATTACCTTAACCAGTGGTGCGGCTATTGGTAATGTCATCCTCAATCCCATAGGGGGACCTGGGGGGAATTTAACCATTAGGGCGACTGAATCAGTAGAATTGTCAGGTGTTTCTGGAGTTTTAGCTAATGGGGGAAAGAGTGTGAGTTTCCTCAGTGCTGATACTTACACTAATAGTCGAGGCGGTGATATTTACCTTTCTACACCAGTGCTAACTCTTGAGAATGGGGGGATAATTTCCGCAGGATCTTTAGGTACAGGTGATGCGGGAAATATTACCATTGATGCTGGGCGTGTGCAGCTTTTAGGGATTCAGAATCCAGGGGAATTAAATAGTAGAATCCAAGCTTCTGTGGGAATTGTCGGTGATTTAACTAATTCCCAAGCTACAGCAAATGCAGGTTCATTAAATCTCAATGTTCAGCAATTACTGGTGCAAAATGAGTCCACAATTAATGTGCAGGGTTTAGGAACAGGAAAGGCTGGGAGTATTAATATTGTTGCTGATACAATCGCTCTCAATAACAAAGGTAGTATTAATGGCAGTACGGACGCGGGTGGTGGGGGAAACATTAACATCACAGCCCAAGATGTACAATTACGTCGAGCCAGTACAATTACAACCGATGCTGGTAGTTCTGACGGTGGTAACATCAATATTAATAGTGACATCCTGTTAGCATTTCCTCAAGAAAATAGCGACATCACAGCCAATGCTCGCACAGCCCAAGGTGGCAAAGTTACGGTTAATGTTCCGTATATATTCGGTTTTACAGCCGTTAGTCGAGAACAAGTCAAAGAGCGTCTAGGGCTGACAGATGCCCAGTTTGCAGCTTTACAGGTCAGTCCTACATCTCTACTAACTACCAGTGATATCGCCGCTTTTTCCCAAGTATCAGGTGCTTCTTTACAAGGGACTGTTACCTTTAGCACCTCTGGAGTAAATCCCACCCAAGGGTTAGTAGAAATTCCGCAAAATGTCGTTGATCCTAATACTTTAATTGCTGCTAATCCCTGTACAAGAGGGGCAGGAAGCGAGTTTTCTATCACTGGACGGGGAGGAGTGCCACCAAGTCCGAGTGACGCTCTGAGCGGTAATTCTCAGCAGTTTGCTTGGGTAGAGGGGGTAGGAAGACAGGGGGAAATAATTACCAATTACCAATTACCAATTACCAATTACCAATTACCAGTTCCAGCGCGGGGTTGGGTAATTAATGAACAGGGAGAAGTAACACTTTTAGCTTATGAACCAACTGGGCAATTTTCTCAACGTTCTTGGCAACCTTTATCTAATTGTCAGCCACAATGAAGACATTAATATACTCATTAATAAACAAGCCTAATTAATGAAATTTACCCAATCACTGCTAAAATTCCTTTTATTATTTTTCCTCTCCTTCTTATTAACAATTGGCATTACCCCTGTAATGGCTCAAATCCAACAACCACAAACAATTATTCAACAAGCACAGATTCTTTATAATGCGGGAAAATTTCCAGAAGTTATCCCTTTATTACAACAAGCTGCAACCATATTTAAGACTCAGGAAGACTTCTTAAATCAAGGCATGGTATTGAGTAATCTAGCTGCAACCTTCGGACAACTAGGACAATGGGAACAAGCAGAACAAAATATCAATTCTAGTCTTTCCCTGCTCAAATCCCAAAGTCCAACTTCCCAACAACAGCGCTTACTTGCCCAAACTCTCGATATTCAAGGACAATTACAACTAGAACGGGGAAAAATTCAAGATGCTTTAGATACTTGGATTCTATCAGCTAAAATCTACAAACAGCTAGAATTAAAAGACAGACTTATCCAAAATCAAATTAACCAAAGTCTAGCTTTACAATCATTAGGATTATATCCTAGAGCTTGCCAAACACTATTACTATCTTTAAATGTAGAAACATCAACCTGTGAAATTTCCTCCGCAACATTAGCAACTTGGAAAAATCAATCATTCTCTTTACAGAATATTCAATCTATAAATGCTTTAGGTCATGTTCTGCGAGTTTTAGGACAGTTGCATGAATCCCAGCAAATTTTAACTTTAGGTTTACAAGCTGCTGAAAAATTAAATCTTCCCCAAATCCAAGCTGAAGTTTATGTAAATATTGGCAATACAGCCCGCGCTTTTGCTAATCAACCTGGTTTAACTAAACAACAAAAAAATCAATATCAAGAAAATGCACTTGCGGCTTATATTAATTCTGCTCAATTAGCAACTCGTCAAAATACTAAAATTCAAGCTTTATTGAATCGTCTCAGTTTATTGACAGATTTGCAAAAATGGCAAGAATCACAAACTTTATGGTTAACATTAAAACCGCAAATTAATCAGATTTCTAAGAATCAAATAGGAATCTATGCCCAAATTAATCTAGTTGAGAGTTTAATCAAATTAGCAATAAATTCTTCAGAATCATTTGCAGAAATTGAGGAAATATTGAACAGTGCTTATGAACAGGCACAAAATTTAGGAACTGCCCGCACTCAAGCTTATATATTACTCACCGAAGGTAGATTATCTGAACTCCAAAAACAATGGACAAAAGCGGAAAAATATACAACTCAAGCATTGAACTTAGTCCCATCTTTTGAATATCCTGATATTGCTTATCAATTACATTGGCAATTAGGACGAATTCAAGAACTACAAAAAAATACTGAAACAGCAATTTCTCAATATACTCAATCTATTAAAATTCTCGGTTCTTTGCGGGGTGATTTGGTGACAGTTAACCCCGAAGTGCAATTTTCTTTTCGGGAAAGTGTCGAACCAATTTATCGGGAATTAGTGGGATTACTATTGCAAGAACAAACTCCCAGTCAAACTAAACTGCAACAAGCGCGGCAAATAATTGAATCTTTGCAATTAGCCGAATTAGATAACTTTTTCCGTGATGCTTGTGCAGATATTAAACCGAAACTAATTGATGAAATTGATCCTACTGCGGCTGTGATTTATCCGATTATTTTAAATGACAGACTAGAAGTTATTCTCTCTATTCCTGGTAAACCCTTACGTAAATACACTAATAATCAACCCCAAGTAGAATTAAAAACTACGATCAAGCAAGCCCGAATTTCCCTGAGACGGACGGCGTTCCCCCAAGAGCGATTACCTCTACTTCAAAAACTCTACAATTGGCTAATTCGTCCCGCTGAAGCTGATTTGACCGCCAATGGTATCAAAACTTTGGTGTTTGTCCTCGATGGTGCTTTGCAAAGTTTACCCATGGCCACGCTCCATGATGGTCAACAATATCTACTGGAAAAGTATAGTATTGCCCTCACTCCCGGACTCCAACTTCTCGAACCTAAACCCCTCACCCAAGTTAAACTCAAAGCCTTAATTGCGGCACTGACAGAATCACGTCAGGGTTTTCCCGCTTTACCAGATGTGGCTACTGAAGTTCAGCAGATTTCATCAGCAATACCCACAAATACACTTTTAAATCAGCAGTTTATAGTTAAATCCCTCCAAAAGCAAATCAAAGCCGCATCTTTTCCCATAGTTCATTTAGCTACCCATGGTCAATTTAGCTCTAATGCCGCAGACACCTTTATTTTGACTTGGAATGACAGGCTAAATGTCAAACAATTAGACCAATTATTGCGAGAATCGCGCAGTGATAACCAACAACGTCCCATTGAGTTATTAGTTCTCAGTGCCTGTGAAACCGCTGCCGGTGATGAACGTGCGGCTTTAGGCTTGGCAGGTATAGCAATTCGTTCTGGCGCTCGCAGCACTGTAGGGACTCTTTGGCAAGTTAACGACGAATCAACCTCTATTCTCATTAGTGAATTTTACCGGCAATTGGCTAAATCTAGGGTTAGCAAAGCCGAAGCCCTTCGCAATGCTCAACTATTACTCTTGAAAAATCGCCAATTTCAGAATCCCTATTTTTGGTCTGCCTTTGTCTTGGTAGGAAATTGGCAATAGAAATTATACCTACTTGTGGGATGGGCTTCTAGCCCGTCCAGGTTTCAGGGCAGGCAAGATGCCTACCACACAATAATCAATGGGATATTTTTTGATTAAAAGTCCTTTTTTTAAAGTTATTGTGAATTTTCTACAGGGGGTATTTTATTTTCTACGAGTTTTCAGTATAATCACACTAGTTGCGAGAAAAACCAAAATTAATTTATCTCTGTAATGTATATAAAGTAAAAAAAAGTTGATTCTCTACTCCTGCAAATCCTAGCTTATGAATGCTTCCTCAGTAAATACCGATAATATAATGCTCTGAAGAAACACCTAAAAGTTAGAAATTGCCACGAAGGAAATACAGTAAATATTTTTTGTTTCTAAGATTATTCACTTTCACCCTTAAATTATGAATATGCAAAAATTATCTCGTTCTTTATTATCTCTACTCTTTAGCGGACTAGTGTTACTACCCTTAGCACCAGCCCAAGCTGTCACCTTTAAAGCTAAAGGTAGTCCCCAAAAAACCGCAGGGGGAGCAACTAGGGGAGTTTGTCAGCATCTTGGGACTTCATCCCCCCAACCAATTTTGACTGCCTTGATTCCAACCACAGAAAAGGAGTTAACAGTTGCGGATTATCCCACTGTACTAGTCAAGATATCTGAACCAGGGACTCAGAAGGCTGAGTTAACTTTATGGGATGGAGAAGGTAACGGAATTTACCAAACTATTGTGGATTTGACCGCTACTCCGGGAATTACTAGCTTTAAAATTCCTAAGGCGGCTGGGGCTTTGGCCGTTGGTCAGCAGTATAAATGGAATCTGGCTTTGATTTGCGATCCAGCAGAACGACAACGAGATATTGTTTTGGAAGGAAGATTGGAACGTGTCGAACTTAGTTCTACCCTCAATCATCTCCTAGAAACTTCCAGCCCCTTGGAAAAAGCTAAACTTTATGCTCAAAATGGGCTGTGGTATGACACTGTAGCCACATTAGCTGATTTAAAGCGATCGCTTCCCCAAAATAGCCAAATTGGCGCAGAATGGCACGAACTTCTTCAGTCTGTTGGTTTAACTGAACTAAGCCAAGTTCCTGTAGTTGATTGTTGTCAGCAGCCCAAAAATTAAAAATCCGCTGCTGTGATTAAACTCAAACAGTTCCTCAATAACTGGCGAGCAGTATTGGTAATAACTCCATCAGTAGCGGGTTTTATCATTCTCATGCGGGTTCTGGGGTTGTTTCAGATGATAGATTGGGCTGCACTTGACCAATTTTTTCAACTGCGTCCCCCAGAACCTCCCGACTCCCGCATTGTGGTAGTTACTATTGATGAAGCCACAATTAGAAAAGTTGGACAATGGCCAATTCCCGATGCTGTGCTGGCAAAAATGCTCGATAAAATCCGCCAACAAAAACCTCTGGTTATAGGCTTGGATTTATATCGAGATTTACCTGTAGAACCTGGTCATCAACAACTCATTCAAATCCTCAAATCTACACCCAATCTTATTGGGGTAAAAAAGGTGGTAGGAGATGGATATGGACCGGAAATAAATCCCCATCCCATCTTGAGTAAACTTGATCAAATAGCTGCTTCCGATTTGTTATTAGATGCTGATGGTAAAGTCCGTCGGGGTCTCATTTCTCTTGAGCCGAAATCCGGTGAGGAAGTTTTGAGTTTGGCAGCAAAACTATCTTTAATGTATTTAGAAAATAAAGGGATTGAGTTAAAAGAATTAGATGCCGAAAAACGTCATTATCAATTAGGAAAAGCTACTTTTATTCCTTTTGCCAAAAATGATGGTGGTTATGTTCGTACCGATGATCGAGGTTATCAGATTTTACTAAATTTTCGAGGCACACAAGACCACTTTCAAAAATATTCAATTATGCAAGTGGTGAATGGTGAAGTCCCTGCAAATTGGGGACAAGAGCGGATTATTTTAATTGGTGCAACTGCGGAAAGTCTGCATGATGATTTTTTCACTCCTTACAGTAGTTCTTTGAGTGCTTTTCCGGAAAGAATGCCTGGGGTAGTTATTCATGCTAATGTTGTTAGTCAAATGTTGAGTGCTGCACTGGACGGAAGACCCATGATGCGAGGTACTTCCGAAGCAATACAATGGCTATGGATTATTTTTTGGTCTTTTGTTGGTGCTATTCTCGGCTGGACTTTGCGTTCTCAAAAATTTATTTATAAAAATATTTCCTACAAAGAAACAATATTAAGTTTAATCGTGGCTGGTAGTAGTTTAATTTTAGGTTCTTACCTGGTTTTTCTGCAAGGTTGGTGGATTCCCGTAGTCCCACCACTGTTAGGTTTAGGAGGATCGGCGATCGCTATTGCTATCTATACTACCAGTTTAGAACGTCAAGACCGATACACTCTCATGGCATTATTTAAACAGCAGGTAACATCTCAAGTGGCTGATCAAATCTGGACATCTCGCCACAATTTGCTACAAAAAGGGTCAGTTATTGGGCGAGAAATGACAGCAAGCGTACTATTTTCAGATTTAGAAGGTTTTACCTCTATTTCCACAACCATGACTCCTACAGCACTAATGTCATGGCTGAATGAATATATGCAAGCAATGGCTGATATCGTTCTCGAATATAACGGTATGGTGAATAAATTTATTGGTGATGCAGTAATGGCGCTGTTTGGTGTGCCAATTGAACGCACAAATTTGGTAGAAATCGCCATTGATGCTGAAAACGCTGTTGGTTGTGCTTTAGCAATGGCAGATAGATTGCGATCGCTTAATCAACAGTGGCAATTATCCGGTAATCCCACTGTCACCATTCGCATTGGTATTGCTACGGGAACAGTAGTTACTGGTATGCTAGGCAACGCCCAAAGAGCCGAATATACAGCGCTGGGAGACACGGTAAATGTTGCATCTAGATTAGAAAGTTATGATAAATCTTTGAATTGTGGACTTTGCCGAATTCTCATTAGTGAGGAAACTTATCAACATATTAAGGATAAGTTTCCGACCCAATTTATCGGCAGCATTCAGCTAAAAGGACGGGATGAATTAACTCAAATCTATCAAGTTTTATCGTCTTAGTCCTCTTCTGTAAGAGTTCCCTGCTTCGATAAACAATAAAAAAGTGGTTCTAGACAGAACCACCTGATAAAGATACTAGAAAGTTAAACTTAATTAACGAGCTTGACCATGAGTGGCAACCGCATCAATGGGTTTCATCAGATATAATTGTAATAACTGCCAACCATGAGACACATAAATTGGAAGTTTTTGGAAGAATTGGAAGAATTTAGGAGTATTAGAGCTAGAAATCGCTGCCAATTTTTCGTTATTCTTGACGCAGACATCTAAACGCTGATAAAATATTGGGTTTTCAACATCCAACATAACTGGGAAGACTCTACCAGCGGTTTCGTTTGTCTTCTTGATTACATGAATGTCGTACTCTCTCGCATCCAAGCCCAAGGAAGCGTAGAAGTCCTTACGTTGAATATCATTGAGATACATAGTTGCAAATACTGACAACAAGAAGAAGCGACTCCATAGTTTAGCTCTCCAGTCGTTCAACATTTGTGGCTGCGCTCTCATAACCGCATCAAAGAAATCACCGTGACGGTTTTCATCTTGACACCAGTTCTCAAAAAAGTTGAAAATTGGATAAATCTGATCTTCAGGATGGGCTTCTAAATGACGATAAATGGTGATATAACGCCAATAACCAATCTTTTCAGAGAGATAGGTCGCGTAGAAGATGAATTTGGGCTTAAAGAACGTATAACTACGGCTCTTAGTCAAAAAACCTAAATCTAAAGAAAGATTAAAGTCTGACATAGCTTTGTTCAAGAACCCAGCGTGACGGGCTTCATCCCGTGACATCAGGTTAAAGCCTTCAGCTAAAAGGGGACTTTTATCCTTTAAGCGCCGGCCGAGTTCTTTGTATAACAAGAAGCCGGAAAACTCCGCTGTACAAGAACGTTCCAGAAATTCAACGAACAATTTGCGAGTTTCTCCGTCAATAGAGTCCCAAGATTGTTCAAACTGAGCATCCCGAACAAAGTGATGGCGATTGTAGTCAATGCGGAATTCTGCAATAATAGCTTCTAATTCCTCTTCATTGACGGAAAGATCCATCCGTGCCATTTCATCGAAATCGGTTGTGTAAAACCTTGGTGTTAAAAGGGTTTCCTTAGCAGGGGACTTAATTCCAGAACGGATTTCGTCAAAGCCTGGTTTTCTGAGGGATTCTACCATGTTTTGATTTGCTCTTTTATCTTTCTTTTCTTGATTACACCAGAAAGCTGATCTTTATGCTTTCACAAGGTGCAAGGGACAACAATTATGATTTTGTATGAAATTTAGTGTAGCAATATCTAGCCCAAAAATGGGTAGATAAATCATTAAGAGTTGCAAAAATCAATAAAAACCGGGTTATCAGTTTCTTGCTTGTATTATTTTTACCAATCCATTTGGCTTCACTATGGGGTAATAGTCAAGACTATATATATAGCATTACGCTGTTAAAAGAATATAACCAATTTAAACCTGTTGTTAATTATGAACGTAATAATGATAATGTTCCCGAAAACAGACAATTAGTAAATAATAAAAAACTCATACAACATAAATTCACTTAACTGTATGATGATTATGGCTTGTTACAAGAGGTAAATAGCAAATTTAGCACTTGCTTTTTTCTAAATTACCAAACTGAATTAAATCAAAATTACCAGGATAGTATTATGCCTAACAAATTAAATCTCGATAGTGGTGAAACTCTCAAACAAGGTGCAAAAGGAGCAAAAGTTCAACAACTACAAGAAATTCTAAAAGCACTCAATCTAAATCCAGGGACAATAGATGGTGATTTTGGTAATAATACCATCAAAGCCGTTAAACAATTTCAAAATCAACAGGGACTTGAAGCAGATGGTGTAGTCGGAAAAAATACTCAGAATGCTTTAAATAATGCTCTTGGACAGGTAACAACAAGCTCAACATTATCCACACCAATCCCAACAGATCAAACAAAAGGTTTTGGTGGTGAAACTGGAAAATTACCACTTCCGGCCATTCCTCTTATCAAAGAATTTGAAGGTTGTTATTTAAAGGCTTATCCAGATCCTCTGAGCGGTAATTTACCTATCACTATTGGTTGGGGTACTACGAAAAAAAGAGATGGTAGTAACTGGAAATTAGGTGAAAGTATCACTCAACAAGAAGCAGATGATTTATTAATGATTCAGCTAGAGAATAGCTATCTACCACCTCTGCAAAAAATTCCTGTTTGGAATGAATTAAACGCTAATCAGCAGGGGGCTTTATTGAGTTTTGCTTATAATTTGGGTGCTAACTTTTACGGTAGTTCCAACTTCAAAAGTATGACTAGAGTTTTGACAGATAAGAAGTGGGATGAGATTGAAGAAACTTTTCTCAAATATAGAAATCCTGGCAGCAATGTGGAAGCAGGATTAAAACGGAGAAGACAGGCAGAAGCTAAACTATTTTTAACTCCAGTTAGCTAAATATTAAATTCAATCAGAGACGTTCCATGGAACGTCTCTACATTCAAACAAAAAATCCTAATTACTTGCCATTGGGACGTTGAATAATTGTTTCTACTATTCGTCGTTTTGCTTGGGGGTCAATTCCCACTAACCGCACATATTCACCGCTATATTCAGATAAACAAGATTCTAAAGTAGAAATAGCATCGGAATGGGCATCAATATTAAAAGAACCGCAACTTTGCCAATAACCTGTGCGAAAACGTCTTTCATCAACGTGTTCAATGCCAATTTTACAACCTTGGGCTAAAATTTGGCGAACTTGTGCTTGTGTTTCTAAACTTAAATGAGTAGGTTGATTAATCACAGGTTTAGTAATTGGAACTTCCGCAACTAGTGAAGTTGCTTGATAACTTTTACCGCGATTTAAACGATTATATTCATCAACTAAATGGGAAGTTTCCACCCGTTTTTGTTCACCAACCATAAATTTACCCGACTCAATTAAATGAGAGAGAGTAAAATCTGGCTTTTTAAATGCTGGGGGACCTTCCAAACTATTGACAACTCGCAAAGAAACATTCTCAAAACCAATTTGATGGATGAAATTCCGAATTTGTTCATCATAAATCCGAGAACGCAACGCACTAAAAAAGTCAATGGATTGATGGGGGAAAGTATCAACAAATTGTTCAATTTCTCGTTGTGAAAGTCCATCTTCTGCAAAAATTCCTCCCACAATTCCCACCTTATCATCCCGGTTGGGTTCCCAGTAAAATTTGTCCATTCTCCCATCACGAATTAATGGTGCATAGAGAGTAGAAAAATCATTTCCGGTGACAATAATTGGCACACGACATAAAGGATTTGAGTCATAACTTCCCGGTAATTGCACATCTGTGGGATTATCAGCAATATTCATCAGTGTGGCATTTACTAACTGGGTATTTACTGTATATTGAGTCCCTTCGTCAAAACGTCCCGCACCGGCATCTAAATCATTAATCATTAGTACGCACATTTTCCCCCGCACTTTGATTAATTCCGCTGTTTCTCGATAACGCAACCGAATCAACCGCGCTGGGTCTCCCGCGTCTGGACTTTCTAATTCTCCTCCAGATATCAAAGTCACTTCGATACCCATTTTCTCAAAAACTAACTCGCATTGAAAGGATTTGCCCTCTCCTTTGCGGCCATGAATTCCTAAAATCAAGGGAACTCGAATACCAGGAATGTTTAAAAAGTTTTTGGTGATATGAACTGCAAGTTTATCAAGAAAGCTAGGAGCAATATAGTAACTCATAGAATTATCCCTGGTGATGATTTATTCAGATTATCATAGATTTTTTTGGTAACAATAGTCAATTAAATGGTAAATTACTTTGGGAGCATATTTTTAATTATCAGTATGAATGATTCATCAATTACCATTACTAAGTTATTAGATACAGATTTGGAAGAACTGAGAAACATTAGCCGAGAAATTTGGTATAGCCACTATTCTTCAATTCTCAGTCATGCACAAATCGAGTATATGCTGACTAAAATGTATGGAATAGGAATAATTGAAAATGAAATTTATAATAGAGGGATATTCTATGATAAAGTTTTGCATAATTCTGAATTAGTTGGTTATTTATCCTATGGTTCAGAAATAATGAATAATATTAATTATTTAAAATTACATAAATGTTATTTATTGTCATCTTTGCATGGTTTTGGTTATGGTCAAAAGATGTTATTTCATATATACCAAAAAGCGCAAGTAATGAACTTGAAACAAATAATTCTCAATGTCAATAAAAGGAATGAGAAAGGGATTAAAGCTTATTCCCGATTTGGTTTTAGAATTATTGATAGTCAGGTAATAGATTTTGGTAGTGGCTTTGTGTTGGATGACTATATCATGGGTTATGAACTTTAGGATATAGGAAACCAGTTTAACCAAACATCGTATTTTATACAATTTTTGTATCTGCTTTGTAAAGCCGTTATGAAAAAATATCTAAAGTGAAATTTGATTGACAATATCAATATTACCTAACAGTAAATAGATTTTAAAAAAATTAATTTTTTGAGAACTTTTTAGCGTAACCCTTTATTCTCAACAACTAATACTTATTAAAAAAAGTCATACTATTACTCACTTTTAGACTTTTTATTTACATCGAACTCAGGTATGACTGATAACGAAGTCAGGGGATGGATATAAAATTTACACATCACATTATGAATTTTTCTTACACAAAGCCTATACAGTCAAGCCAAAAGATGCCACAATAATAATACCATCTGCTGATTAAATTCTAGCTATATCGATGCAGAGCCGTGAAGCGACCCACTCCTCAAAATCTAACCAACAGTCTGCATCCGTACCAGTGTTGAATCTCTTTCCAACACGACCATTTGGCGTTCCTACCCCAACAGAATCAATTGCTGAAAATACAGGATTAGATGAGGCTAATGAGTATTCCTCACATCCTAGTCTGGACTTCTCCCATATCGCTGTTTCTGCACCAGGAACACCACCACCAGAACCACCTCAACCACCCTCACCATTAACTGGAGCAAGGCAGGTTAAATATAGGACAACCAGGGGATAAATACGAAGTAGAAGCCGACAAATGTGCATCACAGGTAGTCAATCGCATCAACTCACCTCTTTTTGTGCCTATTCAACGTCAAGAA
>CAINGU010000078.1 GCA_903848645.1 uncultured cyanobacterium
GTTCGTGAAATGTTAAAAATGCTTCCGGAACAACCAGAGCCTATTTTATTAGCCCAGATTTTTGCCAAGCTTACCTCTCTTGGTCGTGTTCACAATGCTCCTACAGCCGTTGAACCCTCGTAATTTGGCTACAGTATTGATATAGAATATTAACTCCTGATTATTCCTGAATTTTGAATGACGCTGTAACTTCTATTTTCCCAATTAAATACTGTTTTCTTTTTCTGAAATCCACCGTGATTTTGAAACAAAACAAAAGCCGCTACAGCTAACAAAAAATATCCAAAATACTTTTGGAGTTTTTTACCATCAATAAACTGAGATAAATAAGCACCAAAAAAACTTCCTAAACTAGCAGCAATAATAAATGTTGCTACTAATTGCCAATCTAATTCAACTTGTCCTAAATAACCTAAAAATCCAGCTACAGCATTAACGACAAGAATTAATAAAGAAGTCCCAATTGCTTCTTTCATGGGAGTTCTCCCCAAAATAACTAAAGCTGGAACAATCGCAAATCCTCCTCCAACTCCTATTAATCCCGTTAATATTCCTACTCCTAATCCTTCAGTCAGTAACCATAACCAGCAATATTTACAAACTGGTGCTGTATAAACTAAATGAGGATTTTCTGGAGATTTCTTGGGAGATTTTTTACTACTCCGCTGAATCATTAAACCTGCTGCTACCAACATCATGATTGCAAAAAGTAGCATTTGTAAACTGTCAGTAATAAATGGTAATCCGGCAATTTTAGCCCCAAAAAAAGCACCTAGCATCGTAGCAGAACCAAAAATAGCTGCTTTTTTAAAATTGATGTTTCCTTTTTTCCAGTGAGGAACTAAACCAATTAAACTTACTGTTCCTACAATTACTAAAGTCATAGCAATCGCTGGTTTAGTCGGTACTCCCATGACATAAACTAAAATAGGTAATGCTAAAACAGAACCACCACCACCTATTAATCCTAAACTAATACCAATACCTGTTGCTAAAAAATGCCCTAATATCCATGTGAACATAATTTGTAATTCTTCATTAATTAATTTTATTTTCAAGCAATTGTAGGTTGGGTTGACGCAAGGAAACCCAACATTTAACATTTAGGAGATTTTGTTGGGTTGCGCTGTTGCTTAACCCAACCTACTTAATTTAATTTTTTTGGTTATAGGGTAATTTAGCTAATAGCATTCCCATTGCACAGGTATTTGTTAATCCTGCAAATACTAAACCTGCACCTACAAAGCCACTCAACATTAAAAACCAGGGAGAAACAAAAGCACCTAATACAGTTCCAGAAAATACTAATGAACCAGCGACAATTTGCACTTGACGCATTAAACTAATAGGGGCATTTTTATTGATTTTAGTGGGATATCCTGACTGTTTCCAAGCTGTAATTCCTCCTGCTAATTGTCTAAATTCTGTAAATCCAGAATTAACAAGTTTTTGCGCTACTTGGTGAGAACGATTTCCTGATTGACAGTAAATGATAATTTCTTTACCCTGGATTAAAGATACCTGTTCTGGTTGAAATTTAGAAAGGGGTAAAAGTTGTGCTTCGGGAATATGTTCTCCTAGATATTCGGAAGATTCTCGAACATCTATTAGTTTGATTTTCTGTTGTTGAAGTAATTTTTGAACAGTATCAGCATCAACTAATTGTAACTTTGAATTTATAGATGTGGTCATTTTATTACCTTTGATTTAATTGTGATGATTAATTATTAGCTAAAACCGGATTGCCGCAACGCTTATTTGCTGGAACTGCTGCCATAATTTTTTGCGGATTTGGTAGGTTTAAATTAGACATTAATAAAATAAAACTATCCCGATTATGTCCATTAAATCGGGGATTATATTGTTTTTCTTCCCCAATTGTGGAAACGGTAAAACCTTGATAATCATGTCCTGGATAAACTAAGGTTTCATTAGGAAGAGTAAATAATTTTTGGGTAACGACATCAAATAATGTTCCTGCATTTCCGCTTTGAAAATCAGTTCTTCCACAACCGTGAATTAATAAAGAATCTCCCGTAAATAATCTTTTGTTATTGACTAAATACGCTGTATGACTGTCTGTATGTCCTGGTGTGGAAATTGCTTGTATAACTATTCCATCTAGTTGGATAATTTCCTGATCTTTAATCTGTTTGTCAGCACAGGTAACAGGTGCATTTTCAGGAACAATTCCCAAACATCCAGTTAATTGACGTAATTTACCTGTACCAGTGATATGATCGGCATGAATGTGAGTTTCACAACAGTATTTCAGTACCAGTCCTAATTCCTTGATTAATTGTAAATCTCGTTCTATCTGTTCATATACAGGATCTATAAGTATTGCTGCTTTTGTGTTTTCGTCAGCAATTAGGTATGTGTATGTACTTGAGTCTTTGTCAAACAATTGGCGGAATAACATTTTTTTGCCAGGTTGATTATTGACTTAATATATAACCATATAGTAAAATAGTCAATAGAAACCTCTGAAATATTTTAAATTTTCTATGTCAGATATATTTCCCGGCGCTCTTAGCCAAGTAGCAGATTATTTCAAAGTGTTGTCAGAAGTCAGTCGGTTGCAGGTATTATGTTGTTTGAAAACTGGTGCGAAAAACGTCACGGAAATTATTACTGAGACTGGATTAGGACAAGCTAATGTATCCAAGCATCTGAAAGTTCTTGCCCAGGCGGGTATTGTCAAAAGAACGCCAGAGGGAGTAAGTGTAATTTATGAGATAGCTGATCCAATTCTATTCCAATTGTGTGATTTAGTGTGCGATCGCCTAGCTGTCAGATTAGCAGAACAAACCAAGCAGTTAGAACAACTTAAACTTTGAGGGACAGGGAATTGGTGTAAACAGTAGGTAAAATGGGAAAGTTCGTAATTAAAACCTTATGCCTAGTACAGCTAATTTTCTGCAATACACCCAATGGTCAGGTATTGCGACAATAGTATTTGCAGTTCTGACAATCTTGGCTTTCATTCTCAAATGGGGCTTTCGCTTCCGGCTAGTGGGTGCAACTGGCTTTATGCTGGTACTGACAGGGGGATTATTTTCGCTTTCCCTCGTTCCTCTGAGTCGCACAGTTATTCCCGGCGCTGTTAAGTACAGCTTAGTTTATGACAACGGTTCTAACCAGACAGTAATTGCAATTACACCGGAAATCACTCCCACAGAATTAGAAGCTACTTTACGTCAAGCAGCTAGTAACCTGTATTCTTATGGTCGCTTAGGTACTGGTGGTAGCAAAGAAATGATAGTTCGCGCCCGTACCATTATTCACCCAGAAATAGGCTTATCTGTACCCCTATACTTGGGTCAAGTAAAACGCACTTTAGTCAGTCGTGAAGACCCGGAAATGGCTGTAGAAGTTTATCTAGACAAGTTTGCTTCATTACCAAAAGCTACGGCTTCATAGGTGACGGAACAGTTAAAAGGGAATAGGAGAAAAATGTTCTTTCTTCTTCCTCCTGACAGGGCGCAGGCCCTGCGCCCCTACTTCCTGATTTCCTATTTGCACATTTTTTTGTCATCTATCATACAATAAAGATTATTTTAAAATTTGATTAAGAAATATCAATAGTTTTGGCAAAATAGTAATCATGTCTAATCAACATCCTACTGAAACTTTGTCTACTCAAACCTCTAGTTCATTTTTCACCCTTTCTGTTTCCCCAGGGAAAGTAATTCGCGGTGCGGGTGTGTTGTCAACCGTTGCAGGTGAAGTTGCTAATTTGGGAACTCGTCCCTTAATTATTGCCGGAAATCAGACTCTCAATCTTAGCCAAGAGAGTTTACAACCTCTTTTCCAATCTCCAGAATTACATCCTGTCTTGGTTTCCTATGGTGCTGATTGTTGTGAAGCTAGTCTGAAGGCTTTACGCAAAGCCGCTAAAGAACATAAAGCCGATCTGATTATCGGGATTGGTGGTGGTAAAGCCTTAGATACCGCTAAATTAGTCGCCCACCAATTGACATTACCAGTTGTGACAATTCCCACTTCTGGGGCTACCTGTGCGGCTTGGACTGCCCTTTCTAATGTCTATTCAGAAACGGGGGCGTTTTTGTATGATGTGGCTTTATCTCGCTGTCCAGATTTACTAATTTTGGATTATGATTTAATTCTGACTGCACCCCAACGGACTTTAGTAGCAGGAATTGGGGATGCGATCGCTAAATGGTATGAAGCCTCAGTGAGTAGTGGACATTTACAACAAACTTTAATTATTGCCGCTGTCCAACAAGCGCGAGTTTTACGAGATATTTTATTACAAAAGTCCGCTGATGCCCTACAGTCTCCCGGTAGCGAAGTTTGGCAACAAGTTGTAGATGCAACTGTACTCCTCGCTGGAGTAATTGGGGGACTAGGAGGGGCGCAATGTCGCACAGTTGCCGCCCATGCAGTCCATAATGGCTTAACCCATCTTTCTGGACATGGGAGTATTCACGGGGAAAAGGTCGCCTATGGTATCCTGGTACAACTGCGGTTAGAAGAAATGATCCAGGGAAATCAACTAGCAGCGTCAGCAAGACAGCAATTGTTGAAATTCTATGCAGAGATTGGACTACCCCAAAAATTAGCAGATTTGGGATTAGGTAATATCACTCTGGGTGAGTTACAAACAGCAGCGGAAATTAGTTTAGAACCTAATTCTGATATCCACCGTTTACCGTTTAACGTAGCGTTGGAACATTTGATGGCCGCAATGGTTTCTACCACTGCACCAAATCAATTAAAAATTAAAAATTAAAAGTTAAAAATGGGTAATAGGTAATTGGTAATAGGTAAAATTTTCATCTATTCCCTGTCACTTCTCACCTGTTCCCTGTTCCCTATTTCGAGGTGAAAGAATGAGTTTAAGTTGGATTACTCCCGCAGAACGGATACAAAAATTACCGCCTTATGTGTTTGCCCGTTTAGACGAATTAAAGGCTAAGGCTAGAGAACAAGGGTTAGATTTAATTGATTTGGGTATGGGAAATCCTGATGGTCCCACACCTCAACCAGTGATAGACGCAGCCATAGCAGCTATGCAAAATCCTGCTAATCACGGTTATCCCCCATTTGAAGGAACTGCTAGTTTCCGTAAGGCGATTACTCAATGGTATCATCGCCGTTATGGTGTGGTACTTAATCCTGATAGTGAGGCTTTACCTTTACTTGGTTCTAAGGAAGGTTTGGGACATTTAGCGATCGCCTACATTAATCCTGGTGATACTGTATTAGTACCTTCACCATCTTACCCTGTGCATTTTCGTGGACCGATTATTGCTGGGGGAGTTATTCACAATTTAATTCTTAAAGAAGAAAATAACTGGTTAATTGATTTAGCGGCTATTCCTGACGAAGTAGCTAGAAAAGCAAAAATCCTCTATTTCAATTATCCCAGTAATCCTACCGCCGCCACAGCCCCTCGCGAATTCTTTGAAGAAATTGTGGCATTTGCGCGGAAATATGAAATCCTTTTAGTCCATGATTTATGTTATGCAGAATTAGCTTTTGATGGTTATCAACCCACTAGCTTATTAGAAATTCCTGGTGCTAAGGAGATTGGTGTAGAATTTCACACTCTCTCTAAAACCTATAATATGGCAGGTTGGCGCGTTGGGTTTGTCGTCGGAAATCGTCATGTTATCCAAGGTTTGCGGACACTCAAAACTAATTTAGATTATGGCATTTTTTCGGCTTTGCAAACAGCAGCAGAAACAGCTTTAAAACTTCCTGATTCTTATTTACATGAAGTTCAACAACGTTACCGCACCCGTCGAGATTTTTTAATTGATGGTTTGGGTAAGTTGGGGTGGAATATTCCTAAAACTGAAGCAACTATGTATTTGTGGATAAAATGTCCGGTGGGGATGAATTCTACAGATTTTGCTTTGAATGTTTTACAGCAAACTGGGGTGGTTTTGACTCCTGGAAATGCCTTTGGTGTAGGTGGAGAAGGCTATGTGAGAATTAGTTTAATTGCAGATTGCGATCGCTTGGGTGAAGCTTTACAAAGATTCAAGGAAGCGGGGATTTGCTATCAATCGGAAGTTTCTGTTTCTGCGTAATAATTAAGGTGAATACACAATCTCAAAAGAATTAAGATTATGACAATTCTGGAAAAGGTAGTAACTACAATGCAGCAGTTACCTATAGATCAACAGCAGCAAGTTCTCCGTTTTATTGAGTTTCTGGCATTTGAATTGGGTAATCACCAAGTTAATCAAGATTCTGAAAACTCAAATGTCAAAAAGCCTGAAGCTTCTCCTCATGATCTATTGAGAAAATGGGAAGGAGTTATTGAAGGTGGGGTAGATGATCTTTCTTTTAATAAAAAATATATGGAAGAATATGGAGTATTGGACAATTAGAGTTAATTAATCAACGGTTTCCCGATGGTGTTATAATTCCACAAGCTGTGTAGAAAGAAGTTGTGGAGACAGAATCATTTTTGCCCAAGCTGGGCAGAAAAATGTTTTTTGTGATCAATAAAAAATACTGAAATAAACAATATATAATTAAAAAACACGCAAGTTTTATTGTTGTTGTCACGGCCTTACAATCAGATTACATTTGGCGGTGTTTGTGACGTTTAAGGTTGCAAGCGGTTCCGAATAATAAGGTTTTACTGAAAGTATTTCGTCCATTTAACATCTACGGAGGGTATATTATGCGTGCTGCAAATAATTTAAAATTTCGTAACACCGCCAGTGCGGTGACTGCTGCTGTCTTATTAACCACAGCTAATTTTGGATTTGTTCCATCCATCGCTCGTGCCGACACGCCAGCACAGCGCACGATTACCCCCGTACCAGCGGAAGATAATCCCTGTGTTTTAGTGCCAATTGAGACACGAGGGCAATGCATCGTTGACGAGCGTCATGCGGCACTTCGTCGACTGGAGGATGCCAACCGTCAGTTGGAAGAGGCAGATCGCGGGCTTAAAGCGGTTAACCGTGAACTTGAGGAGGCTAAACGCGAAGGGGAGACCCTTAAGCGTGAAGGTCAGGTTCTTGAGCAGGAACTTAGTACCGCCAAAAAGCTTGCGGATGAAAGTGACAAGCAGGTTGCGTGCGCTAAAGAGATTCGGCGCATTGCTTTTATAGAACGTAAAGATGATAGGGGTAACATTCAGCTAGAGCCAAAAGAAGGTTTGACTGTTGACGGCAGACAGCTTACTAAGGAATACATGCGTGGTCTTGAATTGGAAAATATGTGTCGGGTGAAAATACAAATACAACAACAACTCAAACCTTAAAAATTGTAACTCCCAAGCCACCATATGTTGCTTGTCCGCATACTATGGAATGACAAAAGGTAGGCTTGGGATTTATGCTGAATAGCAATGTAGCCTTTAAATCCTAGATTTGAAAATTTTTTACAAAGAATTGTAAGTTAATAAATCCACGTTCCTAAACAAGTAAAAAAAATTTCTGGTTATCCAGTCATCTTCAGATGACTTTTGTTATTAGACTGGGAATTCATTCCCAGTTGGGCTATGGATTTCAGCTTATCTGGTTGCCTCCAAACCCGCCCAGAAATGAATTTCACAGGCTTTTTCCAATTTGGACAAGGTATTATTATTCAAAGCATATTCACTAAGTATAGCATATAGTGATAAATCAAATCCTGTTAATGCTTAAATCCTGGACATCCTGATTCAGACAATTGCTAGTTTATAATTGATCCAAGTGTAACTTTTCCATTTACCAAGGAGGAATCAGTCATGAAGGGATGGGAAACTTTAGATGCTATAGAAAGACAACCTGATAAAGTAAGTGGAGCATGGGTATTTCGAGGAACAAGAGTTCCCGTTGCTGCATTATTTGAAAATTTACGTGATGGTGCAACAGTAGATGAATTTTTGGAATGGTTTCCACCTGTGCAAAGATCGCAAGTTGAAGCTGTACTTAATTATGAGCTTGAAAAATTAGCTGCTTAGATATGAAAATTCTTTTTGATCAGGGAACTCCTGTACCACTACGAAAATATTTAATAAACCATTCTGTAACAACAGCTTATGAAGAAGGATGGTCTAATTTATCAAATGGAGATTTACTAAAAGCTGCTGAAAATAAAGGATATAAAATACTTGTTACAACGGATCAGAATTTGCGTTATCAACAGAATTTGAGCGAACGCCAAATTGCAATTATTGTTTTACTGTCAACTTCATGGCCAAAAATTCGGACACAACTTGATAAAATTTGTTCTATTATCAATACAACTGAATTGGGTGATTATCAAGAAATTTCCATAATCTAATTCAATTTATTAAGTTATATCTATAGCGCACTACACCACACAAGATAAAAATTAGGCTTCAATTTAAAATAATGCCAATTGCCACTCACAATTTAATAGTAGCGGGTTTTCATGCCCTATCAGATCCCATTAGAATCAGTGTGATAGAACTTCTGCGTCAGCGTGAACTATGTGTATGTGACTTATGTGATGCTTTAAAAATAAATCAGTCAAAACTCTCTTTTCACCTCAAAACCCTCAAAGAAGCAAGTCTAGTAAATTCCCGTCAAGAGGGACGCTGGATTTATTACAGCTTGAATATTTCCCAATTTCAGATTTTAGAAACATATCTAGCAGAATTTCGCCTAAATTCTGGACTTTTATCCCCTCGTTCCTGTTGTGAGTAGTTGATTTCTATAGCAGTCAGTGGAAGCAAAATTAATTCTGACTCCTTGTTCCCTTCTTTTTTTCTCCTGACTCCTGACTCCTGACTCCTGTTTTCATAAAACAAATCCCTGCAACCTTGGAAGATTACAGGGATTCATTTTTTAATTTGGTGGCGGGAAGTGGATTTGAACCACTGACCTTCGGGTTATGAGCCCGACGAGCTACCAGGCTGCTCTATCCCGCGTCGCTTTCGTCGCGTTTCTCTCGACTCCTTTAATATAGCGCGAAGTCAAAAGTTTGTCAACTACAAAAGCGATAATTCTCCAATTACTTCCAAACGCTTGTATTTCCCCAGGTTCATAAATTTCTCGGACAGGCTTTGGGCAATGCTGGGAGTAATCCAACCCATTTGTTGGAGGATGTGAATAGCTACGGCGTATTTAGCGCGTTTTGAGCCATCCATAACCTTAATAGCTAATCCCATACCTTCACCAAGTCTGCCAATGCAATGTACCCCTTCTGCACCGGATTTACTAACCAGATCGCCAGGCGTTAAGCGCATCAATTCTGTATCAAATTCTCCCTCACCAGCCACCATCGTGGGATGATGGTTCATTGCGCGGACAATCCTTTCCATATCCACGCTATTACTGGAAGCAAGCACAGCATATAAAGAAGCCATTTGACTGAGTTGCATCAGATATGTGGGTGCGCCACAGTCATCATGGGCGGTGAGAAATTCTTCTGCTGGCATTCGCAGTAATTCTGCTACTTTGGTGATAATTAACTGTTGGACTGGGTGTTTACGATCCAAATAGTTAGTTAAAGGCCAATGGCGTTGCTGACAAACAGCTAACATTCCCGCGTGTTTACCAGAGCAGTTATATTCTAAAGGACTATGCTTACCTTGGGGGATTGGGCAATGCAGGGCATTGATGTCAATATCCGCCCGCCACAGAATGTTAAATACCTGTCTCACCTGTTCGATACTGCCTTTGTGGGAACTGGTGATAATGGCTAAGTCTTTATCGCTCAAACCATAGCGTTCCATTGTGCCTGTACTGGTGACAGCCAGGGCTTGAAATGGTTTGAGGGCAGAACGGACAAATGCAGTAGTTTCAGCGTTACCAGCAACGGAAAGAACCCGCCCCCGGTCGTCGCTAACAACAGCCTGGACTATATGCCGAGATTCGATAATACCTTCCCGCAGCAACCGGACTTCCAGTGCTGCGGCTTGAGTTCGTTTTCCCATTGTCATGGGTTTATATCTATGGTGTGAATTGTCAGTTGTCAGTTGTCAGTTGTCGGTTGTCAGTTGTCAGTTGTCGGTTGTCAGTTGTCAGTTGTCAGTTGTTTTACTAATGACTAATGACCAATAACTAATGACTATTTACAAGAAATGCCAAACTATAGTACCAATAAGATACATTAGAGCCAAGACAGCAAAGGTAATTTGCAAGCGTTGGAAAATGGGTTTGATTTCGTAGGTAACAATTAAGCGATCGCGGCTAATGACTGCTTGGGGTTTTGTCCAAGTTTGTCCGTCGTACCAACCAGATTCTTCATAGAATACGGTAGGACTGTAAAGGCGATCGCGCACATAGAACCAACCTAAGTATAACCGCACCAATACTAGCACCACACTTACACTAGCAGCACCAGATCCACACAGCAGAAAATTAAAAATCTGCTTTTGTGGAGGAAAGCTGGCCGCTGCTACAGGTCCGGCTATTAACCAAGACCAAGCCCAAATCCCAAAAATTTTCTTGGTGTAGTTGCCCCAGCTTAAGGTACTATCTCGAAATAGCCAGGCATTTCTTAACTCTTCGTACTCATTCAGTGGTTGTTGTTCTGTCGGAACTGGGCAATTCTCAAGGGAGGATCGCGTCATACTGGTTAACCCCCAATATTATCGGAGCTTGGGATGGAAATACGTTCCGCGTGTCCCCAGAACGCTTCTAAATTATAAAACTCCCGTTCCCTTGGCATCATGATGTGGACAATAACATCACCATAATCTTGTAGTACCCAAGTTCCATCAACTTTCCCTTCGGTTCTCAGGGGTCGTCGTTGCCACTCAATTTCAACTTGTCCTTCAATTGCTTCAGCGATCGCTCTAACTTGTACCTTAGAGTAACCGGTCATCATCACAAAGTAATCAGACAGGTAAGAAATTTCTGCCACGTTGAGCAGGATAATTTCTACAGCTTTGCGGTCTAAAGCGGCTTCGGCAATGGTTAGAGCTAAATTTTGACTTGTATCTTCTGTGCCAGTTTTAGGTCTGTTCACAGGATTTTTTGTCAATGGGAAATTTCTGGGAAAAGATTCAGTCATTCAACCTCAGGTGCTTTTTTCCTTTTGCAATTACTTGTTCAACTTACTTATAAATATCTAACAAATAATTGAACGGCAATTGTGTGAATAGGTTTTTTCTGAATAGTAACATATCCTACACTGCAATCTCCACGGTGTAGGCTTCACCAATAATTCTCAGAGGTAAGTCCCAGTTTTTACCGAATTTTGTTAAACTTCCTGTTTTTTGATGATAGAAGACTTGATTGCTTTCCTCTCTGCTGTCATTGAGTTAAATAGTGTTTCATATTGATTTAAAGTTTGCTCAAAGGCATAGTGATCGACAGCATACTGACGACTTTTATCACCTAACTCTTTGACCTTTTCTGGTTTTTGGGATAACTCCAAAATTGCTGTAGCTAAAGCTTGAGGATCTTCTGGGGGAACTAGCACCCCACCACCACTTTTTTGGATGGCTTTAAATGCAGTACCATTTTCAGGAACAGAGGCTACTAATGCTCTACCGCTGGCCAATAGCACTTGGATTTTTGATGGCATATTGAAGGATATTACATTTTTCTTCTGCACCACCAAGCCAATATCAGCAGCAGCTAACATTTGTGGTAACTCTTGCCGGGCTTGAAAAGGTAGTAATAAAACGTTATCTGCACCACAGTTTAGACATTCCTGTTGTAATCGCTGCAAACCCTTGCCTTCTCCCACAATCACAAAGGCAATATCTGAAATATCTCGAAGTTTAGCAGCGGCTTGAATCACTGTTTCTAAACCTTGGGTTAAGGCTATATTACCAGAATACAAAACTACAAATTTCCCCTTGAGGTTATGTATAGCCCGGAAAGGATTCTCTTCTTTGGATAAGGGACGGATAAAATTGACATCAACCCAATTGGGAATTTGCACAATTTTTTGGGCTGGTACACCTTTAGCAACTAGATTATCAGCAAACCCTTCGGTAATGACACTAATCTTATTCGCAGAAGCGTAAGCAAATTTTTCTAAGGCTGTAAATACTTTAATCAGTAATTTATTTTTCAGTAGACCCATCGCCACTGCTGCTTCTGGTAAAATGTCTTGTAAGTTGAGGACTACAGGACAGGAACGTAAGAAGCCTAAGAAAGTCGCAGGAATACAGACTGGTAGAGATGGCGAAGTTAAAAGAATTACTTCCGGTCGCCAACCCATTAATGCCGGAAAGAAGCTGGTAACAACAAAACTACCATCTAACAATACCCGATCTAAAAGATTCGGTTGGGGACGAATCCACACATAACTACGTTGGATTTGCACACCATTAATATTTTCATCTACATAAAATTTACCGCGATATTCCTCATAAATTTGTCGTTCGGGGTAATTAGGCATAGCCGTAACTACACGGACTTGATGTCCACGCTTGACTAGTCCCTCTGCTAACTCAGTCATCAGTGGGGCTATACCAATAGGTTCTGGGTGATAGTTGTAGGAGTAAATTAAAATTCGCATAACAAAATTCGTCAGAATACCCTGGTTGTTCGTTTAACGAAAGTCAATACTTGTTTTCGATCTCACTTGTCAGGTGAGTAAAGCATACATAATTATATTGTCTTTTTAGACTCTTTTGTTTTCAGTAACTTTTCGTTGAAGATTTAGTAAACTTTGATATCTATTTTACTTAACAATACCTTAGCAAAAAAAAGAGGATGAAGAGAAGGCTGATGTAGTAGACTTATAAGTTGATGCGACAGTTGAACCACATCATCGTGGCCATGTTAGCCATGAGCCAGCGGGTGACGATGTTGAGCATCTTCCGTTGCACAGGCATGGGGGGTAGTTATCGAACGGTGATGAGATTCTTTTATACAGCCATCCCCTCAATTCTATTTCTAACTCTGAAGGGTTCGGATCATGTTATACAATTATAATACCTCATCGGCTCGACGTGGAAAGCATAAAATTTTCATTGGTATGGCTCCCGGTGTGGGCAAGACTTACAAGATGCTGGAGGAAGCACATCAACTTAAACAATAAGGTATTGATGTTGTTATTGGTTTTTTAGAAACTCATGGACGCAAAGAAACGGCTCTCAAAGCCATATTGCGTCGTGGGGCGCGACTGGCCAATTATATGAATGCTAAACTATATACTGTATTGATCGCCGATCCTGAGCGTTTCCTCACCAAATCAGAAAGTTTGCATATTGATACCTGCGAGAAACTATGTAAAGAATTCGCTGGTGAATTTATTCACGTTAAAAGTAACAATGTTTCTCAAACAATTGCCCAAGTTGCTGCAACTCATCATATCACCCAAGTAGTCATCGGTGAAAGTCAGCAACCTCGATGGAAAAGGTTTTTTAAAAGCTCTTTTACACAACGATTGCTGGAGTTAATCAGAAATCAAAACATAGATTTACATATTATTGCTACTGAAAAATAATCCAAATATTTTTTTTGATTTTTATGTTTTTTGTTAAATTAATTCAGTAATAGAAAATTGTCGCTGTTTCTCAAGGTCTTGTAAATGAATTTTTTCTATATACATGGCTTCAGCATAATATTTATCTTTTTCTGGTTCGGTTTGCGGATCTATTTTTTCCCATTGTTCCATAAAGTAACGATAGCGTTTTTCTCGGAACACTCTCTCCATACAAGCTAGTGCTGCTTGGATAACGTGGGGAGTTCTCAATATTTCTGTTTTATTTTTTTCATTGAGATGAAATAGATGAGAAACTACTTCTAATTCTTCTGCTAATTCTAAATATCTATTTTGGACACTGGAAATTAAATCAACTTCATCAATGGCAAATTCGGCAATTTGTTGCCACAAAAAGCGATGATGAGAAAGACTAAATTCTAAATTACGTGTTTCTAAATCCTCAATAATTATTTGTCTCTGTTGGGAAGAATGAAGATAAATAATTAATAATAATGCTTCGGCTCGTTCTAGTAAACTCCGCTCAGTGGTTACTAAAGATAGTTTTGGAGTTTTAGGTTGTGGGTTACTTATCCGCGAATTTAGAGATTTTACACTACCCAGTTTAATTTGAGTTAGAAGATTTTCTACTCTTAGAGGTATGAGTCGAGTATCTCCTAAACTCAGGATTTCTGCACAGTAGGAAACATAATAATTAAGGGTATCACTATTAACTATATTTTGCAATAGTTTAACTATTTGTTGGCTGACTTGTTGAAAGTCGGTAGCTTGTTTTAAATCCCGATTTTCAATAATATTTTTAATTTGCCAATCTAGCCAAAGTGGTGCATTTACTAATAGTTGTTGATAGTCTGTTGAGGTATGACTATGTAGATATTCATCAGCATCTTTACCATTAGGTAAATTGAGAATTTTTAATTGGACTTCCCCTGCATAAGCTAAATTAGCAATCTCACCAATTGCTCTTTCTGTGGCATTTGTTCCGGCTTTATCTGCATCAAAATTCAGGATTAATTGTTTAGATTCAGTGTAACGTAATAATAGCCGGACTTGTTCCAAACTTAATGCAGTTCCTAGGGAAGCAACAGCATTATTAATTCCGGCTGCGTGAAGAGCGATCGCATCAAAATATCCCTCTACTACCACCGCTTGATCAACTTTAGAAATACCGTCTTTAGCTTCGTCTAAAGCAAACAACATTTTCCCTTTACTAAATAATTCCGTTTCTGGAGAATTGAGATATTTTGGTTGTTCATCTGTTAAAGTTCTCCCACCAAAAGCAATGACTCTCCCTTGAATATCACGAATGGGAATCATTAGCCTATCACGGAATACATCATAATATCCTCCTCCTTCTTTCCGGGGTTTAATTAATCCCGCTTGTTCTACCAATTGCACAGGATAATGTTTACTTTCTACCAAATAACGGTAAAGAGTTTCCCAACCTGGAGGAGCATAACCCAAACCAAATTGTTGAATTGTTCCTTGTTGAAATTGACGACTTTTTTCTAAATACTCTAATGCTTTTTGTCCTTGAGATTGTCTTAAAGTGTGTTGATAAAATTGAGCAGCAGCAGCGAGAACCGTATATAATTGGTCACGCAAAGATATCTGACGTTGTAATTCTTGTCTTTGTTCAGGTGCTAAAGTTTTAACAGGGACTTGATAACGTTTTGCTAAATCTAGCACCACATCTGCAAATTGCCGCTTTCCCAAATCCATGACAAACTTAATTGCATTACCCGCAGCTTGACAGCCAAAGCAATAATACATTTGCTTATTCGGACTAACCGTAAAACTGGGGCTTTTCTCATCATGAAAAGGACATAAACCCACAAAATCTTTACCCCGTTTCCGCAAGACTACATATTCCGAAACTACATCAACAATATCAGCCCGGAGTTTAACCTCTTCAATAGTATCTGGATGTAAGCGGGGAATTTGCATGAGGAGTCAACGATTATAACTGACATCCATTATATAGCAGGAGTCAGGAGTCACCGATTAAGTAGGGATTTAGCAGTGCTAAACCCCTACACTTATTCCCTATTCCCTATTCCCTGTTACATATCAGATGCACCAGTAGCAATTAACCGTCTAAATAAAGCTGCTGACCAACCAGTTTCTTTGAGTACCGCAGCCGAAGAAACTTCTACATAAGCTTGTTCAATAAAAGCTAAATCAATCATGCAAATTTTAGCCAAGGCATCTTTTAATTCATCTGATTTACCATCAGCTTTGAGCTTTTTACCAACTTTATCAACCACAACTGCCATTGCCGGAACTACGTGCTGAGGAGCAATCCCAATTTTCACATGAACCAATCCAATGTGCCAACGACATTTTGCATATTCATCGCCCCAATTATCCATACCTGTGAACATCTGATTAAACCAATCAATAAAGGTTGCGTGTAACCGATGAACCCGTCCCTCAGTCGCATTTAAAATACCATTCATTTCTTCATCTCGTCCCAGGTAGGCATAAAAATGATTGGCCATTTCTTCAGCAACCGCTGTTCCCCAATCTTCATTTGCTTGCATTACCTTTTTATCTTCAGAAGTCAGACCAATCCGGGTTTCCATTGTGGTCAAAAAAGCGCGAGGTTCAATAGCCATGATCAATCCTTTAAAATAGTTAGGTGTGGATTTAATGTCAGAATGCTTACGATTTAATTAACTTTTAGTCATCCTCTGTAAAAGATACAGGATCAACATTTCTCAAAATTTGGTATTCCTAAAAAGGAGTGAATTCAAACACATCATGAGTACCACCTCGGAGGACTGATTCAGTATGTGTTCCTCTTAAACGTTTACCAATTATTTGCTCAATAGCCCCCCAAACTGCACCCATAGTAAAAGTGCATTTGCGTGGTGAATTTAGTGCTTCACCCGCAGAACAAAGAGTTTCAGAAGTATAGACTTTAATGATTTCATCTTCAGAAACAATTTTCTCAACTATACATAAACGAGTACCTTCCTTGCCTAAAGCCTTTCTTAATTGATCTGCTGCATCATCTAATGAATATGAACCTGCTGTAAAACCTAATTCTTCTGCTAACTTTTTGCCCCTAGCGCGACCGGCTGTAGTGAGGGCAATGGCTGTAGCTTTGTCTCCTAAAGCTTCTTCCATGCCTGAAATAGCTGCTTTAAAGCAGATAATACTACTAAAATTTCCTAGTTCTTTTCGTAAAACTGACATCATTCAAATTCCTAGATAGAAGATTCTACACATTGATATTTAGATGTGAATTGAATTCACATTTGTTGATATTCGGACAAAGATCAAGTATGGAAATTTTTCAAAATTAAGATAGCAGAGGTAAAAGTATAATTAACCAGTTTTACTCCGCAGAAAACCTACTAAATTTTTGAGGAATGATTGACTAACCGCTGGTTTATGAGCCGGTTCTGGTACTGATTCAACTACAGGTATTTCCTGAGTAGAAACTTCTTCTATCATGGGGATAGAAGTAGCCGCAACCATAAAATGCTCTTCTGCTAAACCGACGACAATTAGACGGAAAGCTATTTGCAATACTATCTCTACAGTGAGGTTAAGTTGATTGGCAATTTTTTCTAGGGGAACTTCACCATTGGCAAATTCCCATACTTGCCATTCTTGAGCATTTAGCTGTAACCGAGGCTGTTTTACACTTAAACCAGATAAACCGGAAGTGGGATCTGGTAGTTTCTCGGCTAAAGCTCTCCAGTCTCTTAATGCTCGCAAACCGATTAATATAACTTCGGTTGCGGACATACTTAAACCTGTCATTTCTCCCAACGGTAAAGATGAAATTGGTTCAAATCTAAACTGGCCATCTTTGATTTGGAATAAAGCACAAACTGGACGGAGAACTTGGGAGTTAAATAACAGTTTTAGTTGTTCTGGTTGTATTAAACCTTGGGATTTTAAGCATAGTCCCAGAGGTGAATTAATAAAACAGGAAGAAATGTGAGTCACTCTAGAGATTACCCGCTCACTTACCCATCCTCGTTGAGCAATCATTAAGGTTAAACCTTGTTGATCTAAACGATCAGATGCAGCTACAACCCGTCCTTGATGCAGCCAAATATAATAAATTTGTTTGGCGTTTTGATTTTTATCAGATGATAATTCAATGTGAAGTACACCTGTTTTTTTACCTTGGTCTAAAAATTGCAATAGTTCTGGCAAGGAGAAATCTGCAAAGTTACCATTAATAGACATAATCGGCCTCCTGGATGAATAAGAGATTTATGAAAACCCACAATTCAAAGTCCCAATTTGTACTTTTAAAAAAGCTCTTAGCTCTCCACTGCACAACTTTCCATCAGATGTTGTACTAAATGAATTACTGCTTCTGCTACTGAGTCTCTTTCGTTAGGATTGACTTTAACTAAGGGAGGCCGATTTTGCTCATCTACATAACCAATCGCTAGGTATATATCTTCCTCAGCCCAAGCTCCAGGAAAATCTGTATGGGTAATCCCGATAATCATAGGTACACTTACTCGCGCTTGCATAAAGTTAAGAATATTCCGTGCCTGACGAAATTCTCTAGGTCTATGGGCTGCTACTAATAAGATATAAGCGTGCGCCTTATTTATGAGAATATCCCACATAAAATCGAAGCGAGTTTGTCCAGGCGTTCCGTAAAGGTGCAATGCCATATCAGGACCAAATTGCAATCTGCCGAAGTCAAAGGCTACAGTGGTTCTTTTCTTCAGCAATGCCGTTTCATCAGTTGCACGGGTATCTGTATCTACAACTTCAATTTCACTAACGGAACGGATGAAGGTAGACTTACCCGCTCCTACAGTTCCCGTGACAACCAAGCGCATAACTTCCATCTTTATCCACTCCGATACAAAAATGCTCAAGATTGCTCAGATTTTCTGCCAGTTTTACCCCGGTAACGTCGGCTTTCTCCAGTCCACAGTCTCACAGGACAAATCTAGCTGGTTGCTGTCAAAATAAACACATCTAATCAAGTATAAAGTTCCCTATAATTAGCAGTATTTATCTATCAGGAAACTCTAATTAAGTTACCTGTAAGGTGCTTTTATTTACTGTACTATCAGCTTTAACTCTGCCAGAACCCGCTTGATTTCTAGCATTAGTAATCCTTGTTTAGCACTTTCACTGGCTAAAACTAGAAGAACTGCATCTTGACCACAACCAGTTAAGATTCCAAAGCCTTTATTGCCTTCTACAAAGATCCGGTCAATAGTTCCTCTGGCTAATTCCATCCCTATTCTTTCGCCCAAGGATAACATAGATGCTGACATCGCTGATACCCTTTCTTCATCCATCCCACCAGGTAAGGTTGCTGCTAACGGTAAACCATCGGGAGTGACAAGTGCTGCTCCCTGTACATCAGTAGTACCGCTAACAAAGTTTTGTAAAACCATGCTGAGTTTTTCTGAGTTGATAGCCATGATCATTATGCTCCGTTGTTTTGAATTGGCAAGTGAATATGGGAATTAAGCAAATACTGAATTCAAGAAACTTTTTTTACCTGTAAAAATACAGTATTTTTATTTTAAAGGCGTAAATTCAAATACATCATTATAACTGCCCCTTAAATGCACAATTTACCTCCTTGTTGTTTTCCTAGTTAACCCGGCATATCTCACCCTCTACTTGATTTTGATCTCTAGAGTCTGATCAGCAAGGAGTTAGTTATCTTTGAACTACTAGAAAGAAAGGAACTGGCTTTTTACATCATGTTTCCAATTCACGCTTGAACAATCACGGAACTGTGTAAATGGATGCCTCTTCCCTAGCGCCCTTGTGATTTAAATTATGCCGCAGTCAATACTAATATAATACCGAGAAAATACTGAAGTTCCTTAGTCTTATCATTAATATAAGTTAAGCCTATATATAGGATTCTTTTTTCTTATATTAAACTGTGCAACTCTTATATAATAAGCTTTCCAGCTAATTTAACTAGATTAAACTTTGAGGATGATGTATTAATTTTTGTCAAGAATATCAACTATATGCACGTAAATATGGTAATCGGGAAAAGCTATAACCCAGTATTTAATAGTTGAATAAAATAGGTGCTATTTATTTCAAATGTCCTGTTCTAGATATGTAAAAAAACTATTAGCTAGGATAGCTGCTTGAGTACGATCACGTAGATTAAGTCTATTTAAAATATTTGTCACATGATTTTTGACTGTACCCTCAGAAATGTAAAGTTTTTTAGCAATTTCTCGATTATTGTCACCAATGGCAATTAACCGCAATACTTCTTTTTCTCTAGGTGTGAGTTCCGCTAAACTCGGTGGTACAGATGGTAGGGGTTGGGGTGGAGGAGAAGGAAATTGAGTGACAAGTTTTTTCACTATTCCAGGTCCTAGTTGGGAATATCCTTTATCAACTGCACGAATGGCAAATGCTAACTCTTCTGAGGGTGTATCTTTAAGTAAATAACCCATTGCTCCATTTTGTAATCCTGCTTTCACATATTCTTCATCATCAAAAGTTGTTAAAATTAAAACTTTGCTGTGAGGGAAATGATTACTAATTTCTTTGGTAGCAGCAACTCCATCCATAATCGGCATTCTGATATCCATTAAAATTACATTTGGTTGCAATTCCTTGACTAAATTAATCGCAATTTGACCATTTTCTGCTTCTCCCACAATTTGTATATCTGCTTCTAATTCTAATAATGCTCTTAAACCTTGACGAATTAAACTTTGATCATCAACTAGTAAGACTGTAATCATTTTGATTGGTAATTGGTAATTGGTAATTGGTAATTGGTAATTGGTAATTGGTAATTGGTAATTGGTAATTGGTAATTGACTAAGTAGGTGAACGGAAAAAAACCGAAATATGTAACGAAAAGTAAAGTTGCCCAAAACCTCTTCTCTGTTCCCTGTTCCCTGTTCCCTGTTCCCTTGTCATAACGACAATTTTTAACGCCAACCTACTTATACTATTTTTACCAATCAATAGGGGATATCAACTATAATCTGACAACCGGTATTATAACTACTATGAATATGAAATTCACCTCCTAATGCTAAAGTGCGATCGCGCATACTTTGTAAACCAAATCCAGTTGTATTTTGCTCTACATCAAAACCTCGACCATTATCCTGAATTATTAACCTCAAAGTTGCTAATGTTGTTGTTAACTCTAGTTTAACTTCTGTGGCTTGTGCATATTTAGAAATATTCGTTAATGATTCTTGAATAATCCGATAAATAGGAGTGCTGATTTCCATAGACAATGGACAAATAATGGATATTTGACAACTGGGTAAAATGCCAGTAGAACGTTGAAAATCTGCTGCGAGGATCTGAATTGCCCGTTCTAATGTTTGTCCTTGTAAAGGATAGGATCTCATGGTAGAGACAGATTGACGAACATCTTGTAAGGCTTTTGAACCCAGTTCTTTAGCTGTGGCTAAAAAAGTCATAGCTCTAGGTATATCATATTTTGACAGCTTTAAAGCAGTTTCTAATTGTAGATTTAAAGCTGTGAGAGAATGTCCTAAAGAATCATGGATTTCTCTAGCAATGCGGTTACGTTCTTCTAAGGTAGCTTGATTTTCAATTCTTAGAGCATATTGACGGAGTTTTTCATTAGCAATTTCTAGTTTATCTCGACTTTGCCGTTCAGCTAAAACAGTATTCATCAGTAGTAAAACAAATACTAAACTCAAACCGAATAGAACAGCTAAGCTAAAACTAAAAAAGCGAAATCTCTCTTGAGCTATTGCTGAAAATCTCCCTGGATGTACGTGTTGTCTGAGGGTAAGTAAAAATAAAATAAATGATAAAAAAGTAACTGTTAATCGTCCTGGAAGTTGAAAAATCAAACAACTGCGAGTTACTAAAATCAGATAAAGAAAGGGAAAAAGTCTCGCACTTCTACCACCAAAAAAGCCAGTGATTAAAATTAATACTACTTGAATAGCTGTATAGATAACTTTATTTATTTTATTGTCAGTAGGTAATCTTAATCCCATTAAACCAAAAACCGACAAACTGCAAATTGTCAGTTCTGGAAACATTGTAGAAAAGTGCGGCGATGGAGATGGAATTAATGCCATTAATGCCGAAAATCCCAATAATAGCCATTCCAAATACAGTAGAAATCGAAAAGGATGATTATTAAACTGAATAGGACGATTCATAAATAATTGACCGAAAAATTTTAGATTTTGGACCCTAGAATTTTCGGTACAAGCCCCGCCCCTTCAGGGCGAAATTCATCCGAAATACTCGCTGCGTTGCATACGCTTCGCTAACGCCAATCTAAAATCAGAGAAGCTCCACACTTGTTTGGTAGAGTAAATCCAAAATCTATTGACCAAAAAATTTTTCATCAAGCTCTAAGCATTTACAGCACTTTCCGGTGTTATGAGGTACATATATAGCGGGCAAGACTTGTACTGAGCTTGTCGATAGCGCAGCGTGGCGTTAGCCATAGTATGCCCGCACTACAAGAGTTTCATAATTCAAGTTTGTACCTCATTAGAGCGAAATCTGCTGTATATGTAGGGTGGGCATTGCCCACCCTACACTACTTAGGGTTTGCTGATAGCGTAGCGTGGGGTAGCGTGGGGTAGTTCAGCCAAAAACAGGTGATGAGTTGAACTAGCACTTTTTTTTACCCCTTTACCCCTCTACACCCCTTAATTGTTAAGTAGTAACAAGTTTTTCCCCTTTCAGCATCCGAGAAGCAGCTTCTAAAAGTGCTTCTTCTAAATAGGGTTTAGTAAAGTAGCCACTAGCACCAAGTTGTACTGCCATTTGTCTATGTTTATCAGCACCACGAGAGGTGAGCATTGCAATAGGTAAATGGTTAAGAGTTCCATCTTTCTGAATGCGTGATAGTAATTCCAGTCCATCACAACGGGGCATTTCAATATCACAGAAGACGATATCGCAAGGTAAACCAGAACGAAGTTTATCCCAAGCCTCTTGTCCATCACGGGCTTGTTCTACACGATAACCGGCTTTGTTAAAGGTGAGGGATAGGAGTTCTCTCACTGTAATCGAGTCATCAACAATTAACACTGTTGTCTCTACCTTCTCAGGGGCAACAATGTCAATAACAGGTGAAACACCGTGTTGTTGCCAACTACCGCCAATGTGTTTAGACATCTTACCTTGGAAGATATCAATAATTTCTAATACATCGGCAATAGGCATAATCATCCCATCACCGAGAACTGTAGCACCAGCGACACCACTCGGCTTGGGTGCGGGCCCTTCAAATTGCTTAATTACGATTTCTTGCTCACTTAAGACTTGATCAATCTGTAAAGCAATCATGGTATTGGCTGAACGGACAACGACTACGGAAATTGTGTCATCATCTCTGCTAACGCCATAGACGTTACCACGAGTCAACTGACGATTAAAAACTAAGATGTCTTTTAAAGGTTTGAAGGGAAGTATACTATCCCGCCAGACAATAAATGATTGTCCATCAGCATCTTGTTGAATATTTTTGGCGGGGATATCTAAGGTATCCTCTACACCATCCATGGGGAAAGCAATTCTGGTTCTATTACAAACGCAGAATAAGGCTTTACAAATACTCAAAGTCAATGGTAGACGAATGGTAAAGCTAGTTCCTTTACCCAGGGTGGAGTCAGTGGTAACTGTTCCACGAATTTCACTGATATCGTTCTGAACTACGTTCATCCCCACACCCCTACCTTTGATATCGTCTACTTCGTCAGCGGTGCTAAAGCTGGGGAGGAATAAAAGTTCATAGGTATCGAGACGAGAGATAGTTCTTGCTTGTTCGGGGGTCAGAATACCTTTTTTAACTGCCTTGTGTTTAACTTTTTGATGATCAATACCTGCACCGTCATCACTTACAGAAATAACTGTTTGGTTTCCTTGTTGTAAGGCGCGAATACTAATAGTACCTGTGGGTGATTTACCCGCTGCTTTTCGTACTTCTGGGGTTTCAATCCCGTGGGCGATCGCATTATTGACCATGTGAGTCAACGGATCTGTGAGATGATCTAAAATCATCTTGTCAACTAAGGTATCAACCCCTTCTGTGACTAATTCTACTTGTTTGCCATACTTAATGGCATTATCCCGCACTCCTCGCCGCAAGCGGTCAATAGCTTGGGTAAAGGGAACCATTCGGGCTTTTGTTAGTCCTTCTTGTAGCTGACTAGTTGCTTGGCGTAACTGTCGGGCTACCTGTTCTGTTTCTTCGGTAACAAAGTCAATATCACTGGCTGACTCTCGGACTCGGACGATGAACTCAATCATTTCTTGTGCCAGGATATGGAAAGGTGTAAACCGATCCATTTCGATTTCGCTAAACCCACGATCCTGAGAATGACTAGATGAGTTACCTTGTTCTCTAGAACGACGACTGGCTAAAAGAGATGCTTCTAAGAGCGATCGCTCATAGTATTCCTGCATCCTCACTCCCACGTCTGAAAGATGCTGTACCTGCACCAACAGGTTGTCTAGTGACTGTCGCAGACGTTCATGATCCTGCTCTAAGGTATTACGATTTACCACCAACTCCCCAACCAAGTTACTCATATCATCCAGTTGTTTAACTGGAACTTTCATAGTTTCTTCTTTGAGAGTCCGACGAGTGGTAGGACGAGGAATTTTACTACTGGAAGTTTTTCCTGATGTTGCTGATGTATTAGATATTGTTTGATCAGCCTGTGCTAACAAATTCTCTAACTCACTAAACTCATCTTCTACTCTGGATGAAGAAGATGTATTTTGAGACTTGATGAGAGCAGGTTGATTAATTGCTGGTGGCTTTGAACTAATCTGTGGTGCTTTATCTTCATTCTGACCTAGTAATGCTTCTAAAGCTGCAAAATCTTGGTCTTGAATAGATACCTGAGTGCCAATTTCTCTGGGTACTGCGTCTAAAAGTGCTTCTCTTTCTGAAAATTCATCGAAGGACAATTCCTCGGTTGTATTTTCTATCGCCGGAGGTGCATCTAAAAGTGCTTCTCTTTCTGAAAATTCATCGAAGGACAATTCCTCGGTTGTATTTTCTATCGCCGGAGGTGCATCTAAAAGTGCTTCTATTTCTGAAAATTCATCAAAGGACAATTCCTCCGTTGTATTTTCTATCGCCGGAGGTGCATCTAAAAGTGCTTCTATTTCTGAAAATTCATCAAAGGACAATTCCTCGGTTGTACTTTCTAAATCTAATTGTGGAGAAGTTTCAGCCGCAGCTAAAATAGCTGGGGATAGTTCTGTTGTTAAATCTGGACTAGATTCTAAATTAAAATCAGCAAAGGTAGCATGAAAATCCAAATCAGTTTCTTCAGTTTCTGCTGCAAATAATGTTGTTTCTAAATCGGCAAATGTTAACAATTCACTAGTATCAATGTTCGGAATTAATTCTTCAGAAATACTATCTGAAGTAAATGTTATTTCGTCTACAGATAAAGATAAGTTGTCCTCACTGATGTCTTCAGCCGTTTCAATCAGTTGTAGATTCGTAGTTGTTTCTGGAGACTGATAAATAAATTCTGGGATTGAATCGAGTTGTTCTGAAGCTTGAGAAAAGTCATTAATTTCTAGTAAAGATAATTCCCTAGATTCAATATTGGCAACAGTCATAGAGATGGAATCTACAACATCACCAAATAAATTATCTATGTCTTGCACCTCATTATTATCAGTATGTGAGGTGAAGAAGAGATCCAAAGATTGTTCTTGTTCTTGGAAACCCAGATTAAATTCTTCGCTATCTAAACTAGAATTTGTGATTGATTGATGATTTTTATTAACAATTTCGACAGATGCACTAAATAAACTTTCCTCTAATTCTTTAGCTACATCTTGATTAACTGAAAGCGGGACTTCCGGGCTTGATATTTCTAAATCATCCCAAAAATTATCTAGATTATCTCTTGAAGTGGTAAGATTAGTTGTTGTTGCTGGTGTACCAAATAAATCATCAATCTCATTTGTTGGTAGTGGTGTTTTTTCTGCTACTTCTGCAAACAGATTATCTAACGATAAACTTTCTGGGGCTGATGGTTGTATTTCTGATTTTTTGACGGTTATGGGAATAATTTCCGCTGAAGAATTAGCCTCTTCATTGACGTTATCTTTTCCGTAGCTTTCCTCCGATAGAAACAAACTATCAAAACTATTTTCTGCTTCAGTTGATGTTTCGGAAATGGCAATATTTTCTATTGTAATTGTTTCAGCAATGGCAATCTGTTCTGTTTCAATTGTTTCATAAGTAAACGAAAATTCATTTAATTCATCGTCTTCTGTAAATGTCAATGATTCTTCTATGGCATTAGTTATATTCTCCCCATTTTCTTGATTATTTTGGCGATATTCTCTGGAAATTGAGATTAATTCTGCCAGTATATCATCTTCTGGGAATTGTAAGTCTGTATCATTAAGCAACGGATTGCTAGGTTGTATAGGTTGAGATATAACTGTTTCCGGTTGCAGTTCTGATAGAGATATATTATCTATTTCTAATAAATCGTCATCAAATAAGAGAATTAAATCTTCTTCATTCTTTGCGGTTGTTCTCTGCTGATTGTTATCTTCAAATAGGAGAAAATCATCTAAATCTTGATTATTATCCTCAGTTTCAGTAATTGGTAGTTGATATTTAGTGATATCCTCTAATATTTCTTCTTGTTGCCAAGTATCATCTAAATCAGGTGTATCACCTTCAAATAAATCAGCAAGGGTATTTAATTCTGAAAGTCCTACCTCTGGCCCATTGTGATCAATATTATTATTAGTAAATATTACGGAATGATGGTAATCATGATTCAATACAGATTGATCAGTAACTACATTTTCTGATGTTGCTGGTTCTACATTATTTATTTCTGTTGTGGGACTAAATAAAAGTTCGTTGGCTTCTGCTTCCTCAAATTCTAATAACTCCAGTTCTAGGAGAGGAAGCAGAATTTCTAGTTGTTGACTAATAACAATTTCTGCATCTCTATTTTGGATAACTAACTCTTGAGCTTGTTTAATTTCAGTAATAATGATTTTGGCTAAAGTCAGATAAGTATTATTAGGATTGGAGATGGCTTGGGCTGCTGATTCACACAAACTGCACCAATTTGATAAATTTAAGTCTCTGCCAATTTTAACTAATTGATGACAGCAGTTTTGCAGATTGTCCCGGGAAGAGGATAAGTTAGTTTGTTTAAACAGTTGCAACATTTCCCGGAGGATTTGTAAAACCTGATTTTGAAACTCTGTCCAGTCCTGATTTTGTCTGGTTACAGGTAATTTCTGTGGTTGTACGTATGTAGGTAAGACAGTCTCCCGTTGTGAATGAATGACATATCTGGTTTCCAGGCTTGTGTTGCTAGTATTTCCTTGTTCTACCAGTTGCTCTATATGATCATTGAGCAATTGCATCACTGGTTCAGTTTTAGACATCAAAGCCTGGGCTTTTTCCTCTGATAAACCAAAGGGATTACCAAGATGGTCTATCAGAGCTTTTAGGGTGTCACAGACATCTAGCAGCAAAGACTCTAACCTCTGGTCTATTTGCACAGGATGTTCTTTAAGAATCTTGAAGCAATCCTCAAGACGGTGGGACGTATGCTGAATACTACTTAGACCTAGCATGGCCGCACCACCTTTGATAGAGTGGGCTGCACGGAAGACTTCGTTAATCATTTCTGAATCGTTCAGGGTACTTTGGAGATTCAGTAATCCCTGTTCGATGGTGTTCAGGTGTTCTCTGGCTTCTTCCAGAAAGTAACCTAAAATCCGTTGTTGTTGTTCCGGCTGCATAGTCATAAGTTAAATCAGGATACTAAAAGTAAGCGGTGAAAGAAAAGGCGCATAGCAAACCTAAAGGTAAAAGACTAGTACCGCAGGGCGGAAGTCAAAAGTCAAAAATCAAAAGTAATATGAAATCAGCTTTTGGTGAAATATTAGAATTGTTTATTTCCGCCGTGATGTACTAGAGGCAACAACTTATACATTAATTTTTACTTTTGCCTTTTTACTTTTACCTCTTACCTTGATTCGATAGTTTCGACTCGGAAACGTTCCACGGAGGCAATCAAATCGCGGGATACTCCCACTAAATGTTGCAAAGCTCCAGAAACCCGCTGTGCTTCTTGAGAAGTTTCTTGTGCCGTTAGTTCCACGGATTGCATTACTTGTGCTACAGCACGAGAAGTTTCCGTTTGTTCTACGGTATCACTGGTAATTGATCGTACCAAAAGATCAATGTGATCGGCTACTTGAATAATATTATCTAGCGATCGCTTGGCTTCTTCTGCTAATTTAGTTTGATGAATTACCTGTTGTGTCCCTTCTTCCATCGCCATCATAACTGAGCTAGTTTCGCTTTGAATTTGCATAACGATTTGCTCAATTTCTTTCAAGGACTTAGCCGAGCGATCTGCCAACTGTCGCACTTCATCAGCAACAATAGCGAACCCTCGACCTGCTTCTCCGGCTCTTGCTGCTTCAATACTGGCATTAAGAGCTAATAAATTGGTGCGGGAAGCAATTTGCGAAACTATAGCGACGATAGAGTTAATTTCTTGGGAAGATTCTGCCAATCGTTTCACTTTTCGGGTAGTTTCTGCCACTGTTTCCCGAATTTCCAAAATCCCCGCTACGGTATTTTCTACTGCTTCTCCTCCTTTCTGAGCAATTTTACTAGCATCACGGGCTACAGTTTCCGCTTCTCTGGCAGCTTCTGCTACCCGTTGAATGGAATCGGTCATTACCTGTACGGAATTCAACGTTACAGCTAATTCTTCCGCTTGTCGTAAAGCATCCCCAGATAAGGCTCTAGCAAAGGTTTCTGAATTAGTTGAACCTTTAGTTACGTCCCGTGCCGCCACTTTTACCTGTTGGACAATATCCCGCAGGTTTTGAATTGTCAGGTTAAAGGCATCAGCTACCGCTCCAAGTACGTCGGCTGTGACTTCGGCTTGGACTGTCAAATCTCCTCTAGCTGCTCCTTCTACGTCATCTAGCAGGCGAATTACCTGACGTTGCAGGTTTTCTTTGGATTCTTCCATCTCAATGGCTTTGCGTTGGGCTTCATTGGTGGTAGTGAAAATTACCCTAGCCATATCATTGAAGCCCGTAGCTAGGTAGCCTAATTCATCTTCTGAATAGACTGTAGCCTCGACATTGAGATTACCTTGACGGACAGAATCAAACTGATTTTGCAGATCCTTAGTGGTACGGCGAATTTGTTTGAGGGTGAGATTACCCATAAATCCGGCAGTGGCTGCACCTGTAGCTCCTGCCGCTAAGGCCATTAACCAACCTGTGTTTCTAACTGATTCCCGCTGTTGCGCCGGCGAAATTAAAGTTGCCACCGAGCTAACAAGGGCAACAATTACTGCTGATGCCAAACCGACAGTTCCCGCTATATACCATTGTTTCTTATCTAAAGAGGCATTTTCAAAGAATGCAAATACCCCTTGTTCAAAGGCTACATTAGGTTCTATTTTAGCAACGTCTGATTGGGTAAAGACGGGAACTACTTCTTGAGCGCCAGTAATTGTGAATAGTTCTTCGTCTCGATCTCCTATTTGATCATCGGATGAGTTATCAGTAAATTGATTTACTGAATTTCCCCGACTATCTAGAGATTCTGACAGCATTGTTCCATCACTAAAACTGCCATTTTCGGTGAGTTCAAATCCTGGTATATCACCAAGATCATCAAATTCATCAAAGTCGTTTAAAAACTCTATGTTATTCTTATTACTATCTCTACTTAAGATATTATTGGTATCTCCACGAGAAATAACGGTATCACAACTAAAATCTACTTCATTTTCTGCCCCAAAAGCGGATTCAAACGCATCCAAATCAAAACTATCATCATCAAAGTTATTTTTTCCTGATGAAGAGTTGAGATTAAACTGCTGTTTTGTCGGTACAGAATTGTTGGTAAAGGATGGTGATATTTGTTGATGCTGATTTAGTTCTGTGCTTGGTTCAGCCGCTATTTCCATGGCTATAGGCCACGCTTTGCTATCAGTAATCTCATTTACCCAACTATTCTGATCAATCGGAGAAAAGTCATCTTCTAGGTTTTCTTGCCAATTATTTTCTATATTATTGTTGATTGCTGGTTCGTTAAATTGGCTGGGATTTAAGTCTCCAAAATTATCACCTATTGAGTCTTCTATATCTTCCTCCATCAATATCTCAGGTGCAGATTCTGAGTCATAATCAGTAGAAAATTGAGTTGCGGCAAAAGGTGAATAGTTTTCAGAATCATTACTGCTTACTGAACTTCCATTCCCTAAATTGCTACTAATATCAGCATTATTATCCCCGAAAGAAATCTCTTCTTGCCAAAAAGGAGGTAGTTCTATTTGCTCTGATATTAGATCACTGTTTTCCTGGGGGAGAGATTCTATAGATAAGGCAAAGGGATCATCACTCATCGCACCAGATATATCTAATGAATTGCTGTTTGAGTCCATACTATTTGGATGACTGGCAAAAGGATTAGATAAAGACGGGTTTTCCAGAGTATCTATTTGTGGTTTATATTCTTCAAGGGACTTGAGCGCAAAACTGTCACTATTCAAATCCCCAAAATCCTCCCCATCGAAAGATTCTTCTTCACCTAGTCCAGAGGATGATGCTTCAGAATTTGTATAATCACCAAAGGGCTGCATATACTGTTCTATAGTTGCCAGAGAATTATTAGCAATACTCAAAATCTCCTGATCATCCGTCAGATGTAATACGGTTTGATATTCGTCTTTTGCTACCTCGTATTCTTCCAAAACATAATAAATGTGTCCCCTTAACAAATGTGAGTTAGGGTCATCCGGTGAATTCTGCACCAACTGATTAATTAATATTGCGGCTAATTCATAGTCCTGTTGTTCATAGGCTATTATTGCCTGTTCATAAGTTGGCTCTTGATCATCTATACGTGTTGCCATTTCCTCCCTCCCAAGTTCATCCTGCCCATCGCGCACTGCGTAAAATTGCTATTTGATCCAGTAATCGCAGACACTTTTTTTCTTTTTCCGTATCAAATAACCACTCACCACGCAAAAACGGAGCCATCGCATCTGGTACGTTATTTTGTGGCATTAGATACTGTACATCAAGCCAGTCCATTCCACAGATTTCTTCTACTCCTAAACCTACTATTGTGTCTTGATCTTCAATGGCAATTACGGGGATTTCTGAGCAATCCGTGTTTAATGGGGTTGTTTCTCCCAGAAATTGACCCAAATCAGCCACCCAAATCAAGCGCCCCCGTAAATTTAGCGTCCCTAAAAGTAGGGGAGATGTATTCGGAATTGGTGTAATCCGATCTGGACTCAGTTCAATTACTTCCCGAATTCCCGTAGCTTGTAAGGCAAACTCCTGACGTGAGGGCAGATAAAACCGCAAATGTAACTCACCTTCAGGACTTTCTAGTTGTAATTCGGGACGGAATTGATCTTGCCCAGTGCCAGTTAAAAAGTCTGGTTTGCTAACCATGTCATTTTCATCCTTAGCCTCGCAGCAGTTGTTTGACTGTTCCTACCAACTCAGTTGGTTGAAAGGGTTTAGCTATGTAAGCATCTGCCCCTTGTTTCATTCCCCAATAGCGATCAAATTCTTCACCTTTAGAAGAACACATGACGACAGGAACATTTTGGGTTTTAGGATCGGATTTTAATCGCCGGCAGAGTTCATAGCCGTTCATGCGGGGCATGACAATATCCAAAACTACTAAATCGGGAGGTGTGCTTTGAATCGCCTCTAAAGCTTCTACGCCATCGCCTGCATGGGTGACTTTTAAACCACTAGCTTTAAGCAGGTCTGTAATCATCTCCCTTTGGGCGATACTGTCTTCAACAATTAGGACTGTGCTCATAAATGTCTATTTACCTCCTGATTTATGTGTTCCCTGGGGGAACATGATTGGCTCTGATGACAAAGATTAACTGTATAAATTAAGTCTATTGTTTCACTACTGTACTGTATATGAAAGTTGGTTAGAGAACTGATTTTATTCTTGTGATAACATCTTTTACCCTATCTTGTACCCAATCAACAAGTCTTGTATCCTAATTTATATACTTGTACAATAGCCAGGAATGAGATATTGCTCTACCAGCATTAGCAATTCTTGATCTGTAAATGGTTTAGTCAGATAATCCGTTGCTCCTACCATCCTGGCACGAACCCGATCAATAAATCCGTTTTTGCCAGTTAGCATAATAATTGGTACAAGCCGAAACGTTGTCGAATGCCGCAACATGGCACAAATATCATAACCATCTAATTCCGGCATAGCAATGTCACAGAGAATTAAATCAGGCTGAATTTGAAATACGAGACTTAGGGCTTGCAAGGGATTAGTGATGGAAATCGCTTCATACCCTTGTAATTTTAAGATTGACTCTATCGTCTCACAAATTACTAGTGTATCTTCAATACATACTATCCGTCCCTTATAATTTTCTACTTCCGGGTTTTGTTTTTGTTTATTAGCTTTATAGGTTTCTGAATATACTAATTGTAGCCAACCCTGCTGTATGTAAGGATATATAGCTTTGGCTACTGTTAAAATATCGCGGTTGAGATAGCGAGCTAGTTGGCGCAAAGAAGTTTTACCATCAGCCCAGTTATGTAATTTTTTGACTGTAGCCTCTGGTAATGCAGCAGCTAATTTAGCTATGTCAGCTAGAATAGGTAGCTGTTCTGTGGATTGAATATGTGGGTATAATTGCTTCCATTCTTGCACCTGCTTTGTGATTTTGGCAACTAGTGGAGCAATTTCTAAGGTAGTTAATTGTGGTACTAGTGCTGTCCCTAAATCAAAAATAAAACTGCCTTGGTGTAAGCTCAAAAGATCAAATAAAGTCTCTTGTATTAAGCCATAAATGATGGTTCGAGCAATTTTCGGGGTGATAATGTTCTGCTCCAACAGCGCCCAGATATAAGCATACTCTGGAGAATTAGTAGATGTTAGGGATGCTAGTTGTTTGGATTCCAGTCGCTTTTCGACTCGGTAATGACGGAGATAATCATTAATCCGTAATAAACTGCTGTCACCTGCTTGACAATAAACTATTTGACCATTAAGAAAAAATACAAACCACGACTGTGGTACACTATCACCTCCTTGGCGATATCTAAAAATTTCTTCTCCACTGAGTTTGTTACTTTGATGTGATGTGTGGGCTTCCACCCATAACTGTCCAGTCCGCTGTCCTAACTCGATCAGTTGTAAGATACTGCAAATATCAATCTCGTTTAAATTTCCCTGCATTTAGCTACAAAGCACTCCTTGGCGTTCCAGTATGATTAATTGATGAATTTTGACCTGGCTTGAAGCAGGAGTTAGGGATAAGAATAATAAACAATTCAAAATTGAAAATAGAGCCAATATGAAATTTATTGATGGGCTTATCCTACACCCTACTATCTACATCCTGATATTGACTCCTGTATTCTCATTTATTTTTCCATGTTTCCAACAGGTAAATGTAAATATAGATCAACTAGTTCAGTGGCAAGATGATCAAAAAAATTATCTGGAACAAATGTGAAGATATTGTCATATCATAAAGTGATAGCCAGTAATTACACTGAAGCTATCCTTAGTCTACTAGTTGATGATATCTGTTAAGTAATTGGACTTTAGATCACCAAAATCTGTCAAGAAAAGTAAAATTGCCAAAACCTCTTGCCTTGTCATAATGGCAATTTTTAACGTTAACCTACTTATGAGGGAGATAATCAACCGGATTTTTGTTCAGTATCGCCAAATGTGGGGATACCAGTGAATCCTCCGTTCTCGTCACGTTAGTCAATTTTAATCGCTTATTTTTTTACCAGACTTGCTTAGTATGTGATACAATGGGCGCAAGTCCAAAACCAAGTATAACTAAACAAGGTAAAAACTTAACTAGATTGGTTAAGTATATAGTCTCACATAACAGTTTTACAGTTTAGGGAAACTAGATTTAAGTAAAAGTAAAAAATTAACTAAACAAACAAAAACTTTCTTGTGTACACTAGAAGTATGTTAACTCGCGCTTGGGAAAAAGATATATCTACTTTGGCTGGAGAAATCCTGTCAAGGCAAGTAACTTCAGTAGACCAAGAATTTCACTGTCTTAAGTCTTTGAGATTTTTGAATTCCTTGTGCTGCTAAACTGAGGTTAAAGAAAAATAAGTTAATAGAATAATCTAAGGTATATCCTAAAACACGGACACGAAGTACATCAAAAGGATTGACGGTGTGCTGTATTTAGCAGAAGTACAAAAACAGAAAAGTGGCTTACTCGGTGGTGGTGGCAAAAGCGAACTTAAATTGCTTGCCTGTCAACGCAATGACCAAAACTGGACTCCAGTACCAGAAGAAGTTATTGTGGCTGAGGAAGCAAGTAAATTAAGTGATGGCGCATTAGTCCTGGTGGAATTGAGTCCAAATCGTCAAGTACAACGGATTCAAGATGCAGGTCGGCCACTGGTAAATATTTTGCAGAATTTTTCCCGACAGGTGGAAAAGTTTAAGCTAAAGGAAGATGAAATTGACCAGTGGAAACAGTCACTGATGATTCAAGTTCAAGAACTGAATCGTCGGGAAATGGAGGTGGAATCACGCTGGGAACAAGTAGAACAACTGGAGAATGATTTTGAACGTCTAGATACACAACAACAAGTAGTTGATACATCTCGCACAGAAATTGAACAATTACGAGCAGAGGCTGAACGCAATCGTCAAGAGCTAGAAGGTGCTTGGGAGCATTTACGGGGTGAACAACGCCGTTTTGAAGAACTAAAATCCAATTCGCAACAGTCTCAAATTGTTGATGAAGAGCGTAATCGGGTATTAAGTGATTTAATTGAGCGGTTATCTAGTCAAACTACTCCCATAGAAACAGTTCAGGAAAGTCTCAATTGGGCTTTGGAATTGGCCGATAAGCAACAGGAGACGCTGAACCTGCATTGGCAAAAGTTGGAGATTCAACTTCATACAACTAATCAGCAGCAACAGGAGAAAGAGGTACTGGTGCAAACTCTGGATCATCGCCAAAACGAGTTGCAACAAGCACAAAATTCTTTAGCAGAACAAATCACCCAGGTACAATTCAAGACAGCCATAGTTAACAGTAAACAGGAATTGATTGCCATCCTCAAACAACATCTGGGAACTGAGGAGGAATTTTATCAAAAGCTGCATACTTTGTCCGCTAACACAGATTCTGAAGTTCCTAAACCGGAAATTGATCTAGAAGCTTTGCAGCAAATGCCCCTGGAAGAATTGGAAAAAATGGTGCAAGACTGGCAGGAGAAACTGGATAGAGACTCTAGCTTTGTACAAGAACAAGAACAAGAACTCAAGTACAAGCAAGAACTTATAGAAGAACTCCAACAAAAAATTGACCATTTCTTTGGGGAAGAACAGACAAATTTAGAATCGGAACTAGTTGATGAACAGGATCTTTACAAGATGCTGAACGAAAGCTTAGTCGGACAAAGACGCAATTTGATTGAGCAACAAAAAACTCTCCAACAAAACCGAGTTGTATTGTGCCAAAGACAAGGGATTTCGGTAGATATAGAAGGTGAATCTACTTTAGAATCTATGGTTTTGCAGCTTGAAGCCCAGAAACAGCAAAAATCTGCACAATTGGCCAAGCTGGAGGATGATATAGCCCAAATTCTCACTGCGATCGCCGCAGAACAAGGGACAATTGATCATCAAACTCAGGAAATAGAAGCCAAGCGTCAAGAAGTCAAATCCATAGAAGAGCAACTGCTAAATTTACGAGCAACAACCGCTGAATCTTGCGGTCAAGTCAATCTTTATCAAGAAGCTCTACAACCTATTCAGGATAATCTTGATGGGTTACGGGAGCAATTACAAAAGATTGCTGACTCTTTAACTCAAGTTCAAGCCAGCGGTGATTCTCAACTTCAGACTATTACCCAGATGCGTGATACTCTCGAAAGTTTAATGAATTTACCAAAGGTTTTAATTTAGTCACCAGGAAGGATTAACAATCCTTCTTTTGGCATTGATGTATGCAAATCAAATCCCCTTTTACTATCGCTGTCGCACCTCCCGGAAAAGGGTCAGTTTGGGAACGATTGGGGGCGATAATTAAAGCCGTTAGCTTTTCAATCTGTTCAAAGTTGGGAGATTCTAAGAGGATTTCCTGTAAGACTTGACGCATGACGCGACGTTGGATGGCTAGGGGTGCTTTTTGTAAAATCCTTCGGTTCAGTTGAAAGTCAGAATTTTCGCTGGTTACTGTGGCTTCTAGCCGCCAATGGTGGGCTGTTTCTTCTAGGTATGCCACTTCTGCTTGTAGGAGTTCGGCTGTTTGGGCAAGGTTGCTTTCAACTTTGGGGTTAAAGTTGGTTTGGAGGTAGGGGATAAGCTGTTGACGAATACGATTTCGAGAATATTGTAAATTTTGATTGGTGGAATCCTCCCAAATAGGTAGATTAAAATCTTGACAAAATTCTGCGGTTTGAGAACGGGTAATTTCTAATAGTGGACGAATTAAGAGAATATTATCAATAAGTGGACGTTGCCAGGTCAGGGCTTGTAAACCATCTGCACCGGTGCCACGAACGAGGTTATATAATAGAGTTTCAGCGCGATCGCTTGCGGTGTGTCCAGTAATAATATATTGATAATTATGAACTTCGGCAATTTTCGTTAAAGCCTGATATCGCCAATTTCTGGCTGTAGCTTCACTATTAACAGGTTGATTAGCCGTTTCTAAATAAAAGGGTGTATTCCAACTTTGTGCTAAATTTTCCACATGATGAGCATTAGCTTGGGAATCTTCGCGCCAACAATGATCACAATGGGCTATGGCTATGTTCCAGCCCCATTTAGGTTGTAAGTCTAATAATAGTTTAATTAAGCATAAAGAATCTTGTCCACCGGAAACTGCAACTAATAGCTTTTGGTTATGGGCAAATAGACGACGGGCGCGAATGGTACGATGTATTTGGGCGTGAAGTAAAGTCCATGTCATTTTTTAATCCATATATTTGTCATTATATCTGTATTCATTAACTTATCCCAAAACCGAAAATAAAGACCATAATTACAATTAAACTTATGATGATGAAGAGTATGGTGAGTTGGAGTAATCCAATTTTTACCCCAAAAACCACGCATCCAGGAACGGGGATAAACCTCATAACCTGTATGATTGACAACGCCAAATATCGTCATTAATGTTAGTAATAAAACGATCATACTAATGTGAATGGGGATAATAAAAACCAGAATGGGAATAATAATTGCCGTCATCATACTCTCAACTGGATCAAAAGAAAAAGAAGTCCAGGGTGTAGGGTTGATAGATTCATGATGCACCTTATGAAAGCGACGATATATGCTAGGAATATGTAACCAGCGATGAGTCCAATAAAAATAAGTATCGTGGAGAAATAAATAGATAAATAGACTTAAAGGTAAATACAACCAATCATATTCTGTAAGATTAACGTAAACTTTCGTTTGTCCTAATGCGATCATTTCCATGATAAAAGCACTGGGTAAAGCAAAAATAAGACAGGAAAAGATAGACCATTTAATTTCGCTCTTCATTTTACTCTTACGTTTATCCAGATCATGAAGACGACGCACCTCCCAAGACTGGGGACGACGAACCCAAAGTAACCAATAAAGCAGGGAAGACACAATCAGGTATCGTGTCGAAAGAACGAAAAACATGAACAAACTTGAGATACCAAATTGCGTCAGACTAGGGAGCATAAAATAAATTTTTATATATAATATCTCTAAGTTCTTAAAATTAGTATAGTAGATTATACATAATTTTCTCAAAATTCTCTCCGCGCCTGGAACGTGAGAAAAAAATTCCCCCTCTCAAAAGAAAAGGGAGAAATAAAGATGTACTTACAAAAACCAACCGTAAGAATGTAAACCCTTACCCAAAAGATTCACACCCAGGTAACAAATCCAAACTACAACAAAACCAGCAGCGGCTAAAATTGCAGGTTTTCTACCTTGCCAACCGCGAGTTATTCTAGAATGCAAATAAGCTGCGAAAACTAACCAAGTAATTAACGCCCAAGTTTCCTTGGGGTCCCAACTCCAGTAAGAACCCCAGGCTTCATTAGCCCAAACACCACCGGCAATAATCCCAATTGTGAGGAGAGGAAATCCTAAGCCAATGATGCGATAGCTGATATTATCGAGGGTTTCAGCTAAGTTGAGGCGTTGAGGAGACAGGATTTCAGTGGTTTGAATAGGAGTAGTTGTGACTAAATCCAAAACCGCAGTTCCACTTCCGTTGTTATTACTTTCAACGCGAGAAAAGCCATTAGTTTCCGCAGCGGGTGTAGATGTAACTAACTCACCAGCTTTAAGTAGTTTATAGCCATTACTCCGATAACCGCCATTACCCACAGAACTACCTTGTAATTGGATATTTTGGCCGCGAGTCACAATTAAAAAAGCGATCGCTAACAACGCCCCCACCATCAAAGCGGAATAACTCAACATCATGACACTGACGTGCATCATCAGCCAATTAGACTTTAAAGCCGGAACTAAAGGCTCTGATACCTGCATATTTGACGGTAAAGTCAGAGTAGCAAAAGCAGCAATGCACATCGCCACAGGTGCAGTCACAACTCCCACCAAACGGCTACGACTGCTATTTTCGGCAATTAAATGGACAGCGGTAATTCCCCAAGTGAGGAAAAATAAAGATTCGTAGAGATTACTCAGGGGAAAATAACCCGCTTCAATCCATCTAGCCCCTAATAAAGTCGCCATACACAAATTAGCGATCGCCATTCCGGCTGTTCCCAAAGCCGCTGTCACCGATAAACTCGGAAAAGCCGCCCCCACCCAATACACCAACATCGTACAGAATAAGACAGCAAAAGAGGCATTATCTAGCCAGTTCTGGAGTACAACCAGATTCATAAACACTTCTCTCCAGTGGATGCTTGAAAATATCAATTCCGATTATCTTGATCCTATCTGGTTTTGGGGATTAGTAATTGGCAAGATTAACCTTCATAATTCATAGCACCCAAATATTTAGTTAAAAAAGGTGAAAAAACCTCATAAATCAAAGTTAGCGGTTGTCCATGATGCCAAAACAAATAATGGCGACCCCAAAAAGGTCCTTGTTCCTGAAAACCCGTCTCTAACGCTTCTGAATTACCATAATAAATACCTTGAACATCTCTATACAATTCAGTCCGTAATCGCGCCAAACTTGCCCAAATTGGTAAAGACTTGTTTTGTAAATACTCATCTATATGACTTGCTTCCCACCAAGAAGCAGCATAATATAACCGCTGACCGGAAGCAGTTCGCACCCACACCTGTCGTCTCACTCTTGGACCTGGTAGCATCTGTATAATAGCTGGTGCATTATCGGTATTCATGCCAATTGCTGACATATCAATCACATCAACCTCCGTTGGTTCACCCGTCAGCAGTTGGACGTGTCGAGTCGGAGAACCATCACCCAAAAGCAGTAATTGCCAAGTTGGTGCTAACTGAGTGTGAGGTAAACCGCGTTTCACAACTTCCTCCCCACCTTGCCAAATAGGAGTTAGACAATGCCAAGGACTGGGTAGGATTAGATCATTTGTGGAATTAAAAGTAGTAGTCAATGTTCTTTACAAAAATTTATATATTATTTCTATCAATAACACAAAAACCAGCATCATTAGGGACGCTGGCAAAGAATCAAACATAAGGATTTTGATCAAAAAATGTAAACCCGCTGCTACAATCATTTTTCTGACATAACAGCGGGTTATTTACATTCAAAAATGCGGATGGCGAGACTCGAACTCGCAAGGGCTATGCCCACACGCACCTCAAGCGTGCGCGTATACCAATTCCGCCACATCCGCGCGGTTTGAACACAGATTGCAGTATAACATAAAAAAATCTCTCAAATACAATATTTTTAAATATTTCCCAAATATTTTTTGAATGGGTATGAGACTAACAGAAATATAGTTACAGCACAAGTCATATTAAGAGGTCTAGCAAAGATGCCACATAATCCAATAGTCTGCTAAGAATGAGGTTTGGGAATCTCCTGTCACGATTTGCAGTAATGCAACCGTTTTATGTCAACAGGATAGGAGAAAATGTCAATCTACTGGTACTGATATCGCAACTCGAAAATGAAATTTGATAAAATATTAATTGCCAATCGAGGAGAAATAGCCCTTCGCATTCTCCGTGCCTGTGAAGAAATGGGAATTGCTACAGTTGCTGTTCACTCCACTGTTGACAGAAACGCGCTGCACGTCCAACTTGCAGATGAAGCCGTTTGCATTGGTGAACCTGCCAGCAGTAAAAGTTATTTGAACATTCCCAATATTATTGCTGCTGCATTAACGCGCAATACTAGCGCCATCCATCCTGGGTATGGTTTTTTATCAGAGAATGCCAGATTTGCCGAAATTTGTGCAGACCATCACATTGCTTTTATTGGGCCTACGCCCGAATCTATCAGGCTGATGGGGGATAAGTCCACCGCTAAAGAAACCATGCAAAAAGCTGGTGTCCCCACAGTTCCCGGTAGTGAAGGTTTAGTAGAATCAGAAGCAGAAGGATTAGCGATCGCTCAAAAAATTGGTTATCCTGTAATGATTAAAGCTACCGCCGGTGGTGGTGGTAGAGGAATGCGGCTTGTCCGCTCGGAAGATGAATTTGTGAGACTATTCCTTGCGGCTCAAGGGGAAGCAGGAGCAGCTTTTGGTAATTCAGGCGTTTATATAGAAAAATTTATTGAACGTCCGCGTCACATTGAATTTCAGATTTTAGCGGATAACTACGGTAACGTCATCCATTTAGGTGAAAGAGATTGTTCAATTCAGCGTCGTAACCAAAAACTTCTAGAAGAAGCCCCTAGTCCGGCTCTTGATCCAGATTTACGGCAAAAAATGGGAAAGGCTGCCGTTAAAGCTGCCCAGTCTATTAACTACAGCGGTGCTGGAACTATCGAATTTCTTCTAGACAAATTCGGTAAATTCTATTTCATGGAAATGAATACCCGTATACAAGTTGAGCATCCAGTTACAGAGATGATTACTGGTATAGACTTAGTAGTTGAACAAATTCGCATTGCTCAAGGGGAAAGACTCAAGCTGACACAAAAAGAAGTCGTTTTAAGAGGACATTCCATTGAATGTCGCATTAACGCCGAAGATCCAGATCATGATTTTCGCCCAGCCCCCGGTAAAATTACTGGTTATCTGCCACCTGGAGGACCAGGCGTGCGGATTGATTCCCACGTATACACAGATTACAACATTCCCCCTTACTACGACTCCCTGATTGGTAAATTAATTGTCTGGGGACCAGACCGAGCTACAGCCATTACCCGCATGAAACGCGCATTACGAGAATGTGCCATTACCGGAGTCCCCACAACCATTCCCTTTCATCAAAAAATCATGGAAAACTCCCAATTTTTGCAGGGTAATATTTACACCAGCTTTGTCCAGGATATGAAAATGCAGTAATTGGTGATTGGTAATTGGTGATTGGTGATTGGAAAAAACTATTACCCATTACCCATTACCCATTACCCATTACCCATTACCCATTACCCATTACCCATTACCCATTACCCATTACCCATTACCCATTACCCATTACCTATATAACATAGTCAGTAACCCTTGCTGACCTAGTAAAATTTCCCTAATAAAACTAAAAATCCCTACCCAAATAATCGGGGTAATATCTACACCACCAATGGGTTGTACAAACTTCCGCAACGGGATTAAAAAGGGTTCAGTCGGCCAGGCTATTAGACTAAAAGGCAAACGATTGAGATGGAATTGGGGATACCACGTCAGAATAATGCGGAAAATAAATAAAAACGTCATCACTCCCAAAAAGGGGCCAAGAATCCAAGTAGTCAAGTTAACACCAGTCATTTTGTTTAGCTAATATTTGTGAGAACATCCTCAACTTAGTCCTAAGTTGAGAAACTTTAAGTTTTGTAACGTATTCTTTCTTCAATTTTAACTAAATAGTGCCATTTTATTGTGAGAATAGAAAAACAAAGTTATTGACTTGGGATCATCAATCAAGTAGATACCAAGTTAGATAGATAATCTTGGATTACTTTCTTGGAAAGTAATCCAAGATTAAAATGAGAATAAACTGTGTAAAAAAAAGGTTGAGAACTATGACACCCTCTTTAGCAAATTTTCTTTGGAGTCTGGTTTGGGGTACTGCGATTGTCGTTATCCCTGCTACCATTGGTCTAATTTTCATTAGCCAAAAAGATAAAATCCAACGTTTTTAATTCTTAGGGACTGGGGACTGGGGAAGAATTTTCTGCTTTCTTCTCCTTTCTCCCGAATTTCTGAACTCCAGTATTCTGCTTCTACAATATTATGACTGGTTAAAATAGTGATAGTAAGTGTAACTCGTTAATATAGATTTGATATTAGGAAAACGCCAATGGTTAATTTTGGGCTGAACTCAGCCAGTGTTTTAGCTCAGGTAAATTTTGGAGCGAACTCAGCCAGTATTCTCGGAATTTTCCTGGCTGTAGCTGGAGCAGCACTGTACTTTCTTAGGACTGTCCGGCCAGAACTGTCAAGAGACCAAGACATCTTTTTTGCAGCGGTTGGCTTATTATGCGGCTTTATTCTTGTCTTCCAAGGATGGCGACTTGATCCAATTTTACAATTTGGTCAGTTGCTTTTGGTAGGTTCTACGGTATTTTTTGCGGTTGAAAGTATTCGTCTGCGGAGTATCGCTACTCAACAAGCGAAACGCAATACTCCCATTGTGGACGATGAGCGCGAGGTTAGCAGAAAATATTCTTATTCTGAGCGCCGCAATTATCAAGCGGAGATGGATGCAGATTTAGAACCGCTACCTTATGAAGAAGAGGAAGAAGCTCCTCAACGTCCGAGAATTCGCGGTAGTCGAGATGAACGTTCTCCCCGTGATGACTATTACGAAGATCAAACTCCACGCAGTTCACAAAACCCACGGAGCAGGGAAAAACCAGATTCAGGAGAAAGAAAGCGTCGTTCTAATTCCGGGCGTTCAGTCAGTCGTCCCAGTGAGAATTATGAAGATGAAAATTGGGGCTCTGCGCCCAGACAAGTTGATGATTGGGAAAGTTCAAATTCCCAAGATGAACTAAGAAAACCCCCACGTCGCAATAATAGCGGTAATAGCGGTAATAGCGGTAATAATCGCCCTCAACGCTCAGAAAGCCGTGAGGATGATGTTGCTCCTACTCCTAGACCCAGAAAACGTCGTCCTCCCAGAGATTCAGTTCCTCCCAGAAGACAGGATGATGATGAGGCTATACCAACGGATTATGTACCATACAATCCCATTAATAAGCCCAATAATAAGCCAGATAATTCTGATTTTGATGATGACATTTAGAACTTTTGGGGTGGACGACGGAAAACAGTAATGTGAAAACATTTACACCTAGCTTCTGGCTCCAAAAGTCAATTTATTGGAGCCTAATTTTTGGACTGACAAGTTTACTAATATCTTGTGCTGCTGATAGTATCCCGATGGGAGTAACTTCGCTGAATAGCCGATATACTGAGGAACAACCGGCAATGAGTGGAAATGGCCGTTTTTTGGCGTTTATCTCCAATCGTTCTCGTCGTCAGCAGTTGTTAGTATACGATTTAGAAAATCAAAGTTTTATTCCCACACCGGGCTTAAACCGACAATCAGTAATTGCTGAAAGTCCTAGTCTCAGCTATACAGGACGCTACATTTGTTATATTACCAGTGATCAAGGTAGACCAGTGGTAGCACTCTATGATCGGGCTTCACAAAATTCACAAATTCTGACTCCCACCTTTCGTGGTTGGGTGAGAAATCCTACTATTAGTCCTGACGGGCGTTATGTTGCGTTTGAATCCGCTAGTCGTGGACAATGGGATATTGAAGTTCTCGATAGGGGTCCAACTATTGAGTTAGATATTCCTAATGGTGCAACAGTACCAATTAAAAATTAATTTGTCAGAATCAGGATGTCCAGGATTTAAGGATTTACAGGATTGATAAATTGTCAGAATCAGGATGTCCAGGATTTAAGGATTTACAAGATTGGTAATTGGTAATTGATTTATTAACTCCCTGCGCTTCCTGTTCCCTGTTCCCTGTTCCCTCATCTTTAAATGAATTATAAATTATCAATTATTTTAATTTTCTGCTCAACTCTATTAACTGGGTGTTTTGGCTACCCGCGTTTACTCAGCTATCCATTTGATTCGGGGGGAAGGAGTCTTAATAGTTTTTCGTCGGAGTTAAATCCGCAAATTTCGGGGAGATATATTGTATTTACGAGCGATCGCCGGGGTAGTCAAGATGTATATATGTTTGATACGGTGACTCGTAATTTGGTAGATTTACCTGGTTTAAATTCCTTTGATACGATTGCTTCTCATCCTGCGGCTTCTGATAATGGTAAATTTATTGTCTTTGCTGCTAGTCGTCAAGGACGAACACAAATTGTTTTTTATGATAAAGATGTGCGCCAATCACGGAATTTAGTTGGTGATCTGCAAGGGGAAGTCCGCAATCCGACAATTAGTGCTGATGGTAGTAGAATTGCGTTTGAGTATAGTAATAATGGACAATGGGATGTTTTGGTTTATGACAGGTTTGGGCGAAAATTGAATATTCCTCAAGATCCGAGTTAGCCAAGAGTGTAGGGTGGGCAATGCCCACCAAAACCCCCCAACGGTGGGCATTGCCCACCCTACGGATATTTCAAAAATCAAATATTAGTCCTATATAATTAATCAGTTTTCTGTACAGATTCGATGAGCGATCGCACTTGTTGAGTTCCTTGGGATGGTTCAAAGGAAAGGGGAAATTTGCCTTTGACTAGCATTCTTAAACCCAAAGGTGCAAGACTAAGTAATCCTCGCAAATCGCGGAAATAATTACCAACTACTTGAATCCCAAATTGACGTTCATCAATCCAACCACCTTGTTTGACTAAGTCCACTAAAACTTTGCGGTGACGAATTGCCCGACTATCACTCGCTTCTTTGCGTTCCAGAATTTCCTGTTTAATTTTAGTAATTTGCTCTAATGGGGCAACTTCCATGGGACAAACCGAATCACAATAAAAACAACGAGTACAACCCCAAACTCCTTGAGTTCCTGCGCTATAGTTTTCTAATCGTTCTTCTGTGTCACTATCGCGGGAATCTGCCACCATGCGATAGGCTTTAGCTAAGGCATGGGGACCAACAAAGTCAGGATTGACTTCCAGAGCATTACATTCAGAATAACAAGCCCCACACATAATACAATTGCCCGTTTGATCAAGAAGCGATCGCTCTTGTGGCGTTTGCAAGAACTCTCTTTCGGGAACTTGTCTACTTGCTGTACTCACATAAGGGGCAACTGTCTCCAAATTATTCCAAAAACCATTCATATCCACAACCAAATCTTTAATTACAGGCATATTCCCCAAAGGTGCAACTGTAATTTCTGGAGTAGTCTGAGATTGATTTCGAGATGATGAGATTTTTTCCAGTCTAGCCAGTTCACTCCCCACATTTTCCTTACAAGCCAAAGCAGAACGCCCATTAATCCGCACAGCACAACTACCACAAATTGTATTGCGGCAATTTTTGCGAAATGCTAAAGTTCCATCTTGCTCCCACTTAATCTGATTGAGACAATCTAGGATAGTATTCCCTGGTTCTACCTCCAAAACGTAGGATTTGAAAACAGGGTGAGAATTTTCTTGTTGTCGAGTAATCTTAAAAATAACTTCCATTATTATCAATCCAAATCTTGGGTTTAAATCTTCTCTGTGCCTTACCCACGTCAAAATCATGAAGCTAGGGAGGGATGAAGTCCAAAGCATGAAGTATAAAAATACATTTTCTTTTATGCTTGACTTAACCGCAGCCTTCACTCTTGATCCTTTACACTTAAGACTTCTTTCGTCAAGCCCTAGTTATCAAAATTCTACATCCTTAAATATATAGAAGTGTTAAAGTCAGTGAATATCTTTCCTCATGGCTATCAAATACCCAATAGATGTGGTAAATTTATTCTTCCCCTAGACAGACGTAGATAATCTGATTCCTGCGGAGCGCTTCGCTATCAAAGCTTTGAATCTGACGATGATCAATAATAGGGATTTTCTACCCTGCTTTTTGTCTCTAGTCATTGATAGCTGGCGTAGCGAAGCCATAGAAACTCTAAAATTTAACTGATTCACTCCAAGAAAGCTAGTCTGAACTAGATTAACTTTTATAAAAGTCTTGACATTCTCCTCATGACAGTATCAAGCCTTGGGAAAATCTCTACAGCATTTTACCTCCTCAACTCTAGAGCATGAGATCAAAATTTAACTGGAATATGAATTTTAAATTCAAAAAATATTTTGCTATTATTATTTCATGCTAGTATTTAATAGAAAATTACGAACTAACAAAATTAGAAACAATAGCCGCATAAGCACGGCTAACACTTCTAAGTTTACTCGTAATGTAGAGACTGAAAAATTCATGTCTCTACTGGCAGAATAAAAGGGTGTATGTCCGTTAGACCACATACAAATACTATGCTATCTTCAGCTAAAGATGAGAATTAGGTGCAAGCCGATAACTCAAAAGCAAGTAAGATTAGCAGTGAATGTGAAAAACCTGTAATTTATTGGCTCTACGCGGCAGTTTCTCTATTTGGGGAAACCCCAAGACCGGACTGCCTTAACTTTTTTGGAGTAGAACTAACCTGATTTGTAAAGGTGGCTTGAAGTTACACCGATACAACAGCGCCCAAAGAGAAAATAATTTAATTTCTGATGGCCAATGATGGTTAAAAGCGCAGTAAAATTACTGAAATAAATGTTTGTGGTAACTATGACTTAGAAACCTATTATAGATAACTATAATAGATTCACTGGTTGCTTCCATATCAGCAGGAATTCACCCATCACCCTCATGTTTTGTTCATTTCTGAAGTCCAGTTGCGCTGATTGCTCAATACTAGACTCACAAGAAAATTTTTGAATGGCTAACGCCATGCTACCCTATCAATTTAAAGAGATTAAGGAAAATTAGAGCATAATGACTGAAACTGCAACTGCCCCATTAACTGGAAAAACACTGCTGGCGAAAGTAAAAGAACTTTCGACTTTACCACGTCGGGAAAGAGCAAAGCAATGTGGTTATTACACCGTTACTAAAAATAGCCAGGTTCGCGTTAATTTAACAGACTTTTATGATGCTTTGCTGTCAGCTAGAGGCATTCCCCTCAGCCCAGAAGCACCAAAAGATGGACGTGGCCGCGAACCGACATACCGGGTTAGTGTTCATCAAAATGGTCAAATTGTGATTGGTGCAACTTACACCAAAGCGATGAACCTAAAGCCCGGTGATGAATTTGAAATTAGACTAGGTTACAAACATATTCACTTAATTCAACTTGGTGAAGGTGACAAACAATTAACCCAGTCAGATGATGGTGCTGATGAATCAGACGCAGAAGCATAAATTTTTTCACCTATCAGGGATAATTTTAAAGTCAATGTTGACTAATTTATCCCTAAAGCTACCGCTAATTAGTAGTTGTAGTTAAATAATTTCAGTGGCATAAGACATAAAAAACGTTTTGGCCTCTTCCATTAGTCACAAATTCTAGTAGAGTCTTGATTATTCATCAAGAAATCTGTTGTTGCGGGAAGTTAGTCATGTTTTTTATGTCTATTGCGCTGTCATTTTTAAAGTTATCGGCCAATCCTTTGCTGGAGTTTCTCAAAGATACACCAGTATTTTTGGTCATGGCTTTTTTTATTGTTTGGATAGGTTGCTGGTTGCCATTGGTAGCAATTTTAGCCATTACCTTAAATTGGCAAATACACAAATCTTTACAACCTGAGCAAAAAATTCCTTTATTAGTATCTCTCTATTTATTAGTCCCTGTCATTCTCTGGGGATTTCAATGGTTGAAATTGGGTTCTTTCCCTGATTATGGATTAGTAGGGGAAGTTTCTATTTTCGCTTCTTTATTACTAGGTTTTAGCTTGGGTGTTTTCAGTCTAGCTATCGCATTTTTTGGGCAAATTTGCGCCGGTTGGTGCTATTTAGAAAAATCTCATCTCAAGTTAATACCATCTAGTTTATTGACAATTTCCCTAGTGGCTTTGTTTGTCGGGGGAATTGAAGAACTTGTATTTCGGGGATTTATATTCACTCAATTAGCACAAAATTATTCAATTTGGTTAGCTGCAATTATTTCTAGCTCGATTTTTGCCCTCTTGCATTTGGTATGGGAACAAAAAGAAACTTTTCCTCAACTGCCTGGATTATGGTTAATGGGGATGGTATTAGTATTAGCCAGATTAGCTGATAGGCATAATTTAGGAATAGCTTGGGGACTTCATGCTGGTTGGGTATGGGCGATCGCTACTATAGATACAGCAGGATTAATCACCTACACAGATAAAGTTTCGACCTGGGTAACGGGTATCAATAAAAAACCCCTCGCGGGGTTAACAGGAATTATGTGTGTTTTGGCGACGGGGGGAGTGCTTTTATGGATATCGTAATTACTAAACCCTGTCCAAGTTGAAACCTGGAGTAATGCGAGCATCTTGCTCGCTACTCATCACCAGGGAGCAAGATGCTCCCACTACTTTCAATAACTATGGCTCTCAAAATAGACGTGGTATAGATAATCTTTTTCTCACGCAAAGGCGCAGAGAGGAGAAATGGGCGGGAGGTTATTTGGTTGTGGTTAAGAATTGGCGTAAGCTGACTAAGCTCAGAGTTTGTCCTAAGTTTAGGGGTAACATGGATATGCCTTCTAAACGGGATTGTATCCAGCCTTCTCCCCAGTACCATTCGTGAAAGCCGTCAATGCCTCCACTCAGTAGTAAGCGCAGACAATTGGGTTTGACTACATCTACTCGATGATGAATGGAGACGGGTCCTGTCCAAGTTGTGAATTCAAACCCTGACGGTAATTCTGTGGGCATTTCTGGGGGGAAACTTTGCCCCAATAGCCATTTTTTTAGTTGTGCAGGATGCAAAATACTGTCATGAATAGCATCGGCTGATGCTGCGATTTCAATGCGGATTTGGCTTTGTTGAAATTTGCCTAGCATGGTAATTGGTGATCCAATTTTGGATTTTAGATTTTGGATTTTGGATTTAATTAACTCTAATCTAAAATCTAAAATTTTCCTCCTGACTCCTGACTCCTGACTCCTGACTCGAAACAACCTAAAATAGAAGAGTCATCTTGTAAAGAATTGTAAGGTTTTTCATGGCAGATCAATTAATTCGTGCGACTGCGGCGGATGGTGGGATTAAAGCAGTGGGTGTGATTACCACCCGGTTAACAGAAGAGGCTAGACAACGCCATAAACTATCTTATGTGGCAACAGCAGCTTTAGGACGAAGTATGGCTGCTGGTTTGTTGATGGCTTCGAGTATGAAACGGGTAGGCTCTAGGGTGAATGTGCGAGTTAAGGGAGATGGTCCTTTAGGTGGTATACTGGCAGATGCGGGCTTAGATGGCACAGTTAGGGGCTATGTCGGTAATCCATCTGTGGAATTGCCACTCAATCATAAGGGTAAACTAGATGTTGGGGGGGCAGTGGGTGCAGGCTATCTTTATGTAGTCCGGGATATTGGTTATGGCTACCCTTATTCCAGTACAGTAGAACTGGTTTCTGGAGAAATAGGTGACGATGTTGCTCACTACTTGGTAAGTTCAGAACAGACTCCTTCAGCTTTAGTTTTGGGTGTATTTGTAGGACTACAGGGCGTAACAGCGGCTGGAGGAATACTGATCCAAGTGTTACCTAAAGCGGCCAGAGATGAAGAGTTAGTGGCTACATTAGAATCACGGGTTTCGGCTTTATCCGGGTTTACCCCATTACTCCAAGCAGGTAAAACACTGACAGAAATCTTTAACGATTTGTTAGGAGATATGGGATTGAACATATTTCCTGAAAGTCAGATGTTACGCTTTCACTGTGGCTGCTCTTTTGATCGGGTGCTAAGGGCGCTAAAGATATTGGGAGAAGCTGAACTACAAGACATGATTGTGAAAGATGATGGTGCAGAAGCAATTTGTGACTTTTGTGGTAATGTTTATCAGGCAAGTAGTGATGATTTAACCCGATTAATTGGAGATATACAGAGAGAATCTGCAATTTCTGGTTAATGTAACCAGTCACACTCAAACCAAAAAACAGTAATGTTATTGATGGGGGTGGTGAATGCCAATGATGGGTTTTTCTAGATGGGAAAGTTAGGATAGCAAACATAAAATTATCTATATTGATCTACCTACTTTCATATCGCTATTCAATTAATGTGGTGTGAGCAATGACAGAGCGGGATATTCCAGATAATTGGTCTCAAGACCAAGCCGGAGAACCAATTGGGGTTCAACCCAACTATATACCAAATAATCAAACTGCTGATACTGCTGCGATGAGTTCTCATTCTCAGTCTGTGAACAAAAGCAAAAAGAAAGATGGCGCAGGTTTGTCTATAAATAATGATTCAGAACCTACTTTTAATCTCAATGTTTTAATTGAGAAATTGCCGCGCTGGACTAAAACCTGGGTTCCGTGGGCAGTCATTCTCACTTTGATTCCTGGTAGTATGGGTTTTCTGGCTATATCCATGCTGTTTAAGCTTCCCTCTGCCCCTAATTGTCCACAGATTTTCTGGCCTTTGGCTAGTGCGTCAGTTAGGTTGCACTGCGCTCAGTTGGCGGCTTCTAAGCAAACAATTAATGATTTGCTCCAAGCAATTACTCTCGTCAAACAACTACCAGAAAATCATCCTTTGCGGGGTGAAATTAATCGTCTTTTGGAGGAATGGTCACGGGATATTCTCAAGCTGGCTGATGAGAGTTTTCAATCGGGGAATTTGGAGGAAGCGATCGCTACAGCCCGGAAAATTCCTACTGATGTAAAAGTTAGTGAACTGGTAGAAGAGCAAATTCAAAAATGGCAGACGATTTGGTCAAAAGCTGAAGGAATTTACCAAGAAGCCGAGAAAGAACTGCGTCAGCGACATTGGCAATCGGCTTTTATGCTCACAGCTAAGTTGCTACGGGTAGATAATAAATACTGGGCAAGCACTAAATATGATCAATTAAATAACATCATTGTCACGGCGCGGGAAGATGGGGATAAACTTTACAAAGCAGAAGATTTAGCGAAAAATAGCGGTGTAGATAATTTACTCAAAGCTATTAAATTAGCTGAGGCGATTAAACCAGATAGCTACCTATATCAAAAAGCCCAAGAGTTAATATCTGGATTTGCTCGAAAAATGCTCAAATTAGCACAAGCTAAAATGAAGGAGCGTAATGCTGATACAGCTTTGGAAATTGCCCGACAAATCCCCCCTATTCCGGAATTACAAGCGGAAGTTGACGATTTTATGGTTTTGGGTGAGGCGCAAAGAAGTGCCTTTTTTGGTACTGTGGCTGGGTTAGAAACAGCGATTTCTCAAGCTCAACAAATAGATGCTTCTAGGGATGTTTATAATCAAGCCCAACAATTAATTGCCCGTTGGCAATTAGAAATTGAAGATGTTTCTCGCTTAGAAAAAGCCCGGAATCTAGCCAGTCAAGGCACAGTTAATGATTTAACAGCAGCTATTTCGGAAGTACAGCTAATTCCTGGGAATAATCCTCGCAGTACAGAAGCGCGTCAAGAAATCGGGCGTTGGCGTGGACAAGTAGAGACGATTGAAGACAGACCATATTTAGAAAGGGCTGAACAAATAGCAATTAGTGAAGATATTAACTCATTACAAACAGCGATCGCTGAACTTAGTCAAATTCGTTCTGGACGGGCATTATATCCAGAAGCTAGGAAAAAGATTAGAGTATGGACAGCAAAAATTGAGCAAATTCAAGATCAACCGTATTTAGATCAGGCTAAGGCATTAGCAGATAGCGGTAACTTAACCAGTGCGATTAATCAAGCCCAAAAAATTGCCTCATCAGGACGGGCTTTATCTAGTGAAGCCCAATCATCTATAGATACTTGGCAAGAGCAAATTCGCGCTAAAGACAGTTGGCAAAAAGCCAAGCAAGTTGCAGTTACTGGCACACCAGAAGCTTTAGTTAAAGCTATTCAGTTAGCAGATAGAGTGTCCAGTCGTAACACTTTACGTTTAGATGTAAATATTGCTATTGACCAATGGAGTCAACAGTTGTTGCAAATGGCACGTTCTCAAAGTGAAGTGGATGTTGCCAAAGCTATTGATACAGCAAAGTTAATTCCCCGTGGTAGTAGTGCTTATACTGATGCCAGGGAACAAATTAGAAATTGGCGACAATTTATGATGCCGAAATCAGTACCTAGTCCGTCTGTGGAATCTACACCTCAAGCAACACCAGCCGTTCAAGAATCTCAGCCTTTAGCAAGTCCTAATTAATTGATAATTTTGCTAATTTTAAGTATGAATTAGTCTCACGCAATCTCTCTTAGAGATCCCTACGGGTAGGCGCAAAGATTAAGAGTTCAGAAACTAAATACCAAGAAAAACATCAATATCAACTTGAGCTTGTTTAAGGATATTTCTGAGTGTTCCTTCCTTAATCTCTCGATGATGAGGAATTGTTGTTTTTTGATTGGTTTCTGAATTAAACCAAATTTCATGATCTCCCTTGGCTGAACGATAAGATTGAAACCCCAATTTTCCTAATTTTTTAGTTACTTCTCGATAAGAAAATCCTGCTAATCTTCCCATTAAACCTCCAGAATTAGCGGATATTCAAACTGAGAAGGCAAATTTTGTAGTTGAAAATCATGATTATTTTCTTTTTCTAAATCTAAGAGAACTTTGGCTACATCTTCGGCAATTTCTATAGCTTCCTGTACTGTTTTTCCTTCTGCAACTAAACCCTGCAAATCATCACTGGTGGCTAAAAAATATTCTTCACCATCTTCAATAAATTTTTCAATTTTGAGTTTAATTAGTGTTTGCATTTACTTAACCATTAATTTTGAGCTTGAATTTGTCTAACTACCGTCAACGCTGAATAACTTACCCCCGCAGTTCCTTCTCCAGGATGAGTAGAATCACCAACTAACCACAAATTATTAATGGGAGTCCGATTAGCAAAACCAAAGGGGCCAAAGGTAGGAATTCTTTGACCAATACCGCCCACAATTCCCTTTTCTCTACCTGTATAATGAGCAAAGGTGCGAGGTGTGGCTGCTTCTACATAAATGATAGTTTCTGGTTTTAAATAGAAATATTCAGAAAGTTTAGAAATTGCATCTTGGGTGAATTTTTGTTTTAACTCTTCATAATTTTGAGTTTCCCACCAGGTCGTAAAATCAACAAAGGAAGAAGCGATAATTGTAGCTTTTCCTAATGGTGCGCGGCCATCTCCTTCATGACTCACAGATACAAACAGGGAATTGTTTTCCCCAATGGGTTTATTAATATCATATAAAAATTGTAAATGCGGTGGACAATTAGGAGGAATTGCAATTTTATCTACACCTAAATAAATCACAAACGCACCGGAAGCTGGTAGTAGTTTTTCTACTCTTTGTTTATATCCAGATGGCGCATTTTCTCCTAATAATTGGACTAAGTTTTGAACGGTGACATTACCAATAATATGATCTGCTGATTCTGTCCAAGTTTCTCCGGTTTTCTGATTTTTAATAATTACGGATTTAGCTTGGTTATTTTCAACTTGGATTTTTTCGACGGTGTGGCGCATTAATAGTTTACCACCATCTCGTTCTAAAGATTCTACCAAGCGATCGCTCAATACTTGCATACTTCCTTGCAGATGAAATAACCCTTGGGGTAATTGGGATACACTCAAGGCTGTGGCTGCATAAAGTAAAGCCGTTTCTTCCGCACTAACTTGAGAATATAATTTCAGTTGTAAATCTAAAAATGTCCGCAGTCTTTGATCATTTCCTAAACCACATAATCGCAAAGCATCACCCACTGTAAATAAGGTGAAAGGTGCGGTAATAAATGTACTCAGACGCACTGCTTTGATTAGTTGTCCTAAATCCCATAAATTCCGGGGTGGTAAAACAGGATCACGTCCTTGAAATTCCCAACTAGCATTAAATAAAGTGGTTAATAATTGCCAAAATGGTTCACTTCCCGGAAACTGTTTTTGGCGTTCTTCTTGCCATTTTTGAGAATCACGCCAGACATTAATCGGTGTTGACTCTCCGGGAAGATATACCGCACAAGCTGGGTCACAAGGTGTGGCTGCGGGTAATTCTATATTTAATTCTGAGAAAATGCGGTGATGAATTCCCCCAGGTTCTAAACCTGCAACTTGCGTCGCACCAACATCAAAGGTAAATCCTTGACGTTTGAAGGTGGAAGCGCAACCACCGGGAACTATGGCTTGGTCGAGAATCAGGACCTTATAAGCTCTATGGGCTAATAATGCTCCGGCTGTAAGTCCACCTATACCCGCACCGATGACGATGATACGGGATTGATTTTTTGTATGTGTAGGATTTGACATTGATGATTAAGTTTACAATTCTTCATATTACTAATTATTAGTTTACACTATAAAATAAAAGACTAAATATCTATGATCATCAAATCACATCTTCCGTAGGGGTTTAGCACTGCTAAACCCCTACAATTTAACTCTACAGTTCTGGATTAAAATCTACTTTATCATAAATATCTGCCAGCAAAATTTGGCAGGGAACAGAAGCTAAATTTAAGCTCATATTTTCATCAATAAATTCTGAAAAAATCCATTTATTGTTATCACTTTTCCAGAATTGTTCAACGTGCATTGTGTATTGGTCAATTAAAATATATTCTTGTAAAGTAGGAATAGTTCGATAAGCGGCAAATTTTTGATCTCTATCATTGCTGCTGGTAGATTTCGATAAAACTTCAGCAATCATCACCGGGTTAGTTAAAGTGTCTTTTCTCCCTTCTTCATACACCAAAGGATTTTGAATTATCATAATATCTGGATAAGTATGAATGCGCTTATCAGGAATCCAAAGACGTTGATCTGTGATAAATACGCGATATGGTTGACGTTTGAGAGCAAAATTTAGCACAGCATAGAAATTGCCGGCAATTTGATTATGATTCGGTGTTCCACCTGTCATGGGGATAATTACTCCATCAATATATTCATTACGTATATCTGAATTTACTTCTAGTTCTAGATATTCTGCGGGTGAATAGTAACGAGTTTCTTGTGCAATAGTCATAATATTTTAAGGCTAAAGCTGGCAATTTATGAATATATTATAACGGTTATAGCTCAATTTCATCTAGGGGTAATATTCCTGCATCTACATCTGCAAATTCTTCGTCTAGTGGTTCAAGGGTGGAAAGTGTTTGCAGAAGGGATTTTTTCTTAATAGGAGAAATGATAGCCAATGGAATACCATTTTCTATAATTGTCAGGGGTTCACCTGTTTTTTTAGCTTGATTAATTAGAGTTTGCAGGGTTTGGGGGAGTTCGGAAATGGTGATTTGTGTCATAGTGGGGTTGGGGATGAGAATTGGTAGTATATATTTCATTCCATTCTGTTTTAAAAGATTTTACCTTTGTTCTCAATCAATAATATGCTAAAACGACTAATACACTTTAATCAGGTGATTAATGAAACGGGAGTTAGTGTCCGCATAAGATTGAAACTAATATCACCGCAAATACCGTTCTTCCCAATCTTCAAGTTGTAGATTTTCAACTCTTTGAAATTCTCTAGTATTATGAGTTACTACAATAAAATTATTAGCTAATGCAATAGCAGCAATTTGAAAATCATAAGCACCGATAGGAGTACCTAATTTTGATAATTGAGAACGAATTTCACCATAAATTTTAGCTGCTTTTCCATCAAAAGGTAAACTGATATATTGAGAGAAAAAGAACTCATATAAAGCTAAATTTTGTTCTTTTTTAAGACTACGACAAGCTCCATAGTATAATTCTGCTTTGACAACATCACACAAACAAATATTTTCGCGATGAGTAGTTTTAAATTTATTAATTACATTTTCACTACGTCCTGTTAAATATTGAATGCAGGTATTAGTATCCAATAAGTAAATCATCATTCAATATCCCAAATTCTTTGATCACAATCAACTAAGTTTTCTCTAACCAAAACTTCACCTTCCCATTTTCCAGCAGTTTTATCAAAAAAATCAGCAGGATATCCTAATTCTTCTGGTGTTGGTATTTTTTCTTCAGAAGTATCACTAATAATAATCACTAATTCTTGATTAGCTAATTGTTGAGGAAGTTGTAAAAATAATTTCCCTTCTGCATCAACTTTTGATTTAAGTTTTATTTGCATATAATTAACTCCTTAATATCTTTTATTATTATACTACTAATTTTTTGAAGATTATTTTATTGAACAGTATCAAGAGGTGGCTAGTAAAATGTCCAGGATTTAAGGATTTACAGGATTCTTGTGATAGCATTTCCTATCTTTGGTTATCAGATCAGGTTATTAGCATTCTTAAACAACAAGCTGGAGAATAAGCAATTGTTAATTAAGTATAAGCACTGTATACTCACGTTTATTACTGTGCTATTTTAAATGCTAGTTACTCGTCACATCTACCAACAGTATGGATTACTCAAGTCTCAAAACTGCTGCTGATATCATTTATGCTTGTCAGGAATGTCAAAACGCAGGTGAACGAATTTATTATCAAATCAATAGACGAGCAAATAGTTTTTCATGTTAGGAATATGATGGGACAAAAACCATCTTATTATCTTACTGAGCTTGTTAAATATCTAGGAGATACAGAATTAATTAGATTGGAAAGATCAACTTATTCTGAAATGTGTTTACGACGCAATGTTGGGGTACATTGTGGATGGTTTGGAAATAAAGAATACAATCTTAAAATCGAAGAACTTATGAAGGGGGATACAGGTACTGAATTAAATTTCTCATTTAATGAGACAAACTTTTTAGGTTTTGATATTGAGTATTTTGATCAATCCTATGACACCTCAAAAAAAATCATAACTGAATTAACGACATATTGCGAAACCAAATTTACACAACAAGATTCTAATTAAAATTATGCTAACAAAGCTAAAGCGGAAAACTTTCCACCGCTACCCACTGGGAAGAATGGGATAAAGGACTGGAAAACTTAGATTTAAAACCTTTACACCGCTACGCAACATTAAATGAAATTAGTGGTTTATTTCGCATAGTTGTACCCAGTGATGCACCTGTAGCGGGAATTAGTCAAGAAAATGATATTACCAGTTGAGATAAAGATAAACAATGGATTGATTTTGGTGGTTATGAAATTAACCGAGGTGAAGAAAACAAAATTCAAATTGAATTAAAACAACTGAATAAACACGCTTTTATTTGTGGTGTTCCAGGAAGTGGAAAAACTACCACAGCTTTTAATTTACTAACTCAGTTGTGGAGTCATGGAATCCCATTTTTAGTATTTGAACCTGCGAAAACTGAATATCGTTCACTTTTAGCTATCAATCCTAATCTGAGTAAATTTACTCGTGCTGATATAGAATTTCTCAAATCTTTAAAAATCCTCACCCAACAATTACGAGTTTACACTTTAGGAAATGATTTAATTTCTCCTTTTCGATTTAATCCCTTTGAAGTTTCCCAAGGAGTTCCTTTTTATGAACATATTTCTAATTTAGAAGCATCTTTTCGGGGTGCGTTACCTCTTTCTGGTTCCTTACCCGCTTTGCTTTCCGAAGCATTGGAAGAAATATATTATGATCGGGAATGGACAGGAAGTGAAGAAGGAACACCAGAAAATTTACAAATTCCCACCATGCGGGATTTATATGATAAAATCACCGCTTTATTTGAAACCAAAGATTACGCAGGTGAGGTAAAATCTAACCTAAAAACAGCTTTAGAAGTGAGAATTGGTAGTTTATTACGTCGTGGTGTCGGTGCGATGTTAAATACTCAACGCAGTAGTCCCACAATTGCTGATTTATTAAAATATCCCACAATTTTAGAATTAGATTATTTGAACCAAGATCAAGCAAATTTGATGACGTTCTTGTTATTAACAAAAATTCGGGAATATATCAAACGTCAACGGACAGAAAAAGCCGGAAATCCTGAACATATTTTATTACTAGAAGAAGCACATAACTTAGTCGGGAGAAATTTAGGAACTTCCTCTGGTGAAGATGCAAATACAAAACAAGAAGCCGCAAATTATGTCACTAGAATGTTAGCAGAAATGCGGGCTTTGAGAGAAGCAATTATTATTGCTGACCAATTACCCACAGGAGTAGCAGCAGAAGTTGTCAAAAATACAAACGTGAAAATTGCTCATCGTTTGGTGTCAGCAGATGATAGAAAAGATATTGGTCAAGCAATGCTTTTAGACCAATCACAAATGGAAGAAATTGCGCGTTTACAACCTGGTGAATCTTTCTTATATATGGAAGGTTGGTATCGTCCCCACCCGGTGAAAATTCCTTATGAAAATAGTGCTAAGGAAAAGTTAGGGGTAGAAAGTTCAATTACAAATGATAAAATTAAAGATGTGATTAAATCCCGTCCTTGGTATATTCAAGGTCAGGAAACTTTACTATCTACTGCTTTACAAGAATATCAACGTTTATATAAAGAACATAATCAAAGTTTAACTGATATTCGGGAGGAGTTAAATCAGGTTTCTCAAGGTTGTACAGAATTACAAATTTTATTATCAAATATCAAACAGGAAATCTTTCATCGTTTAGCTGGAGAATTACGTTTTGATTTAAACCCTGTTCCTGATGAATTATCATTGCAAATAGATAGACGCATTGATGCTAATAATATCCGCAATTTGAAGTATTTACAACTTGCTGCTAATTTAACTTTAACGGATTTGGTAGAATTACAATCTTTGGTAAATGTTAAATTGGGAATATTTGATCAATTCTATCAAAAGGTATTGAATACAAATAATCAAATTCGTCGTAGTCATTATCAACAACTTTGGCAAAAATTATCTCGTCAGACGAGAAATACTCAACAACAGATAATCAATTTAGCGCGAGTTTTAAATAAAGAATCACAGGTTGCGGACATTCAAAAATTAGTAGATGATCTTGCTTATGAACAAAGACGTATTACCGATATTGAGGAGTCGTCTTTAAAAGACACTTTAAAACGTCTGCAAAATGAGAAACAAGAATTACAAGATAAGTTAACGGAGGTTTTGAGTTTAGCTATTCAGCAAGCGAAGATTAATAAAGTTAAAAATGATTTACAAATAGGAGGGGAATAAATTGATAAAAAATCTAACCCCGGCGATTAGAAATCGCGTCTACACAAACGAAGTCCGCCTTCGCGGACTAAATAAAATTATAACCCACGCAGGTGGGTTTTGCCTGTGTAGCCGCGAATTACATTCGCCGTTTATTTTCAACGCAATTAATAAATAGGAGAAAATTACTTTGGATATAGCAGTTAAAAATCTGGTTTTATCTTACGAAACTTTAGCAAATCAAGCTATAAAGTTCAATCATGCTTATTTGCAATTGTTGAAAATATATGAAGAACTAATTTTAGCCCCTGACTGGTTTTCTGAATTAGAAAAATCTGGAAATTCACCATTAAAAACTGTTGCTTCTATGCAGCAAGAAAAAAAGATAATTGTATCTAAGTTTCAGGAATTATCAGAAATAATTGCTAAAGCACAATTACATTTTACCACCAATCCTGAAGCCGAAGCATTGAAAAATATTGCCCATGATTGCCAAATTATGATAGATTTTGTCAATAGCATAGATTTGGCAGATTTACAAGATATGTTTGTCAAAATTAGGAAATAAAAGAGGTTAAGAATTATGTCACAAGAATATAATGATCGCCAAGATTTAGAAAGAGAAGTGAAAGACTATGGTAAACAAATTGAAACTCTAGGAGAATCTCAAAAAGAGTATCAGGAAGACATAGAAAGTCTTCAGAAAAGACTGAAGATGCTAAAAATTCAACCAGGAATTTATGCAAATTCAGATCATAAAATGATTGCTACTGTCGAAGCAGCAATTCAAACTCGTGAAACTAATGTAGATGATTGTAGGCAAAATATTGGTGAAGTTAAAACACAAATGGATGGTAAGTTAGAAAATTTGAATAAACTTATCACTACAGAAGAACAACATATCGGCAAAATGGAAAATTTAGTTGATTCTCTTAACCATAAAAATGATACTATAGTTAATAATGTGAAGGTAGAAATCCAAAATCAAAAAGATGATGTGGAAGATGCCAAAGATAAACGTTCTGATTGGCTGAAAATCATTCATGCTGCAAGTGTCTTAGCGACTAGCGTTGGTATGGCTGCACAAGAAATTTCTAACTTAGTTAGTCAATTGCACAAGTATGGATTATTTAGATAAATAATTACAAATGCTGGATTTTTACTTATACTAGGTTAGGCAGTGTTTATACTGCTAATCAATTCAGCTATAACCAGGAGTTTATGAATAATAGTTTACAACTCACAGAAATAGCGATCGCTATTGTTGCCAAAAATCTCAATCCCGCAGTGTTAAATCCAGATTTCCTCAAATATACAGGGATTATTCCTGCTGACTGGGAACTAGCAAACCAACCAGTTTACAACAATAATTTAGTCCAGTTGGTTTATAAAAATGGTGTGGGAATCATTGTTCAACCTAACCGACTCAACGTATTAGAAATGATAGGGGAAAAACCAGCAACAGAAATTCAACTAGCAGGGGTTGCACTTCAATTGATAGAAAAGTTATCCCAAATCGAATATCAAGCAGTGGGAATTAACCCCAAAGCATTTGTTAATTTTCCATCAGAAGCGGATGCTTATCAGTATATATGTGGTAAACTTTTAGCTCCTGGTTCATGGCAGGAATTTGGAGAAGGTAAAGTCAATGCCGCTTTGGAGTTGAGTTATCCTTTAAAGCGGGGAGTTCTGAATTTAGCTATTAATCAAGTAAATGTCCAATCTGGAGAACAGATAACACCAGCAATTTTATTTTCTGGTAACTTGAATTATCCCCTAGTAGGCAACACCCTTACGGAAAAAATCCAAGATTTACAACAAATAATTGCTAACTGGCAAAATGATGTCAAAACTTTCCAAGAATTGTTAGTAGATAAATTTTTACCATCATCTTCTGCACAACCAATCAGTGCTTCGGTGTTTTCATAATGAATAAATAGATAGTTTGAATATTGCTTTGAAAAACTAAATCCCAGAATTATTAAAGAATTCTGGGATCTAATACTTGCAATTGACACCATCAAGAAAGTTGTAGAATATAAGATATAAGAAGTAACATAGCTCTTCACTCACCACCACCAATGACATCAACTCTGCTAAATTTTCCGCGTCTTAACGCACCAAATGTACATCTACTACCCAATGGTTTAACCATTATCGCCGAACAAATGCCAATAGACGCGGTTAATCTCAACTTATGGGTAAAAACCGGTTCTGCAATGGAGTCAGATGCTATTAATGGCATGGCTCATTTTTTAGAACACATGATTTTTAAAGGCACACAGAAGCTAATTAGTGGTGAATTTGAACGCCGCATTGAAGAGCGCGGGGCTGTAACTAATGCTGCCACTAGCCAAGATTATACTCATTATTATACCACAACTGCGCCTAAAGATTTTGCCGAATTAGCACCTTTGCAAATAGATGTTGTCTGCAATCCTAGTATTCCTGATGATGCTTTTGAAAGAGAACGTTTAGTAGTTTTAGAAGAAATTAGACGTTCTGAGGATAACCCCCGCCGACGGATTTATCGTCATGCAATGGAAACCGCTTTTGATTCCTTACCTTATCGTCGTGCTGTCCTTGGACCTGAAGCAGTTATTTCTCAAGTTAAACCGCAACAAATGCGAGATTTTCATGCTCATTGGTATCAACCTCAGTCAATTACAGCAGTAGCTGTAGGTAATTTACCAGTAGAAGAATTAGTAGAAATTATCGCGGAAGAATTTAGTAAAAATCATCAACAAACAATCAACAAACTAACACCAATAGCGGCAATTCCTGAACCTGCATTTACACAAGTTGTGCGCCGGGAATTTGTTGATGAAACTCTCCAACAAGCCAGATTAGTGATCATGTGGCGAGTACCTGGATTGATAGAATTAGATGAAACTTATGCACTTGATGTTTTAGCAGGAATTTTAGGACATGGGAGAACATCGAGATTAGTGCGAGATTTACGGGAAGAACGGGGATTAGTATCTTCGGTTTCTGTCAGTAATATGAGTAATTTATTGCAAGGTGTATTTTCAATTTCCGCCAAGTGTGATGTCGAAAACTTAGCGGCTGTAGAAGAAATTATCGTTCAACATCTTCGCACCTTACACATAGAATTAGTCAAAGAATTAGAAATTGCCCGGGTTCGACAACGTGTCGCCAATCGCTTTATATTTGGGAATGAAACACCAAGTGATCGTGCTGGGTTGTATGGTTATTATCAGTCATTAATTGGTGACTTAGAACCAGCTTTTAATTACCCCCAATATATTCAAGCACAGGAAGCAACTGATTTAATGAAAGCGGCTACATATTATCTTTCACCTGATGCTTATGGTGTCGTTGTCATCAAACCTGTTTAGAGGTTGTTTGAAAAGTATTATATGAAACCCATAATCTCCAAAAACCTAACCCCCCTACCTCCCTTTCCTACCTCTCCCTAACCCTCTCCTAAGAGGAGAGGGAAGCGGAAAAACTTTTGTTAGCTGGAATGGAGGTTTTAAAGCCTCTCCAGTATTAAATGTTATTCCTTTCCCCTCTCCTAAAAGGAGAGGGTTAGGGAGAGGTGCAGGGGAGAGGTTTACCAGAGGGGTCTGTTTACACATTAAAAACTTTTAAAACATCCTCTTAGTCATTAGTCATTAGTTATTGCTAATCTATTCTTAACAATTGACAACTGACCACTAACCATTGACAAACTATGATTTGGACTGAAATTGATACCCATATTAGTCAGATTACTGGCGAAAAATTTGTAAGTCACCAGCATTTATCTATAAGTGGTGGATGTATTAACGAAGGTTATGCTGTCAGTAATGGTAAATTGACTTACTTTGTTAAACTTAACCAAGCTTCTCAAGCAGGAATGTTTGCAGCAGAGATGCTGGGTTTACAACAAATGTATACCACCGGAACTATCCGCGTTCCCAAACCATTATGTTCGGGAATTACAGGCAATTCTAGCTATATTGTTATGGAATGGCTAGAAATGACCAGCGGTAACAACAAATCTTGGCAAGAAATGGGGCGTAAATTAGCAACTATGCACAAAACTACCAGTAATCAAGGTTTTGGCTGGGATATGAATAATACCATCGGTTCTACACCCCAAATCAATAATTTCCATACCTCTTGGATTGAATTTTATACTCAACACCGTCTAGGTTATCAATTTAAGTTAGCAAAAGAACGCGGTGGTAGTTTTCCGTTAGAAGATCAGTTATTAGCAACTATTCCCAAATTATTAGCAAATTATCAAGTTCAACCCTCTTTAGTCCATGGAGATTTATGGGGAGGAAATGCAGGTTTTACTGTTGAAGGTGAACCAGTAATTTTTGATCCTGCAACTTATTTTGGCGATAGAGAAGTTGATATTGCAATGACAGAATTATTTGGAGGTTTTCCACCAACTTTTTATGAAGGTTATGAAGAAGTATTTCCTTTACATAAAGGATATGAAACCCGAAAAACACTTTATAATTTATATCACGTTTTGAATCATTTTAATTTATTTGGTGGTGGTTATAGTTCTCAAGCTAATCGGATGATTGAAAAGATTTTAAACTAATAGATTGAAGAAGGAGTCAGTAGCCAGGAGTCAGGAGTCAGCATAAATTACTGGGGGATTCCTACCCATACCCACCACTAATTAATAGAAAATTCATTTCTGAAAGTATCTCAATTGATACTGGTTTTGAAATTTGTCAATATAGGCAATATTGTCTATTTCTAACTTTGATAATAATTTATTCATGGGAAATTCTTCTGGTGCATATTGGGGAATATACCAAGACTGTTTATTAAAGTAATCTTGTAAGCCTGGATTCTCAAAACGACGACCATAGATGGCAAAAATCGTATTTCGCATAATATCTAATTCATAACCATTTTTGCCAAATAAATCTACATCCGTGACTGGCCTTTCTGACAACCAAGCATAATTGTTGACAGTTGGATTGGTTTCTGGGGTTACTTGTGGGGTAAGACTTGGTGTGATTAATTCAGGATTTGTCGTTGTTGGATTTGATGATGCTTCTGAAGTTGGTACAACCGCAGGAGTATCTGTAACTGTTGGTGTTTGTATCGTTCTTGTTGCAGAAATTGCTATCTCAGTTTCGGTGGTAGATTGGGAAGATTTTGTTAATAATGGACTAATAATTACTGATGCACCAATTAACCCCCCGACAATTAAACTACCCATGAGAATAGTCTTTTGAGAATTAGTTTGACCGTTATTTGGGGAAGGAATAGCTGATTGTTGGATTGTAGATATGAGATTGTTAACAATAGATGGCGCTTGGGTAAAAACAAGAGGATTTCCTAAATTTTGTAAAGCTTCTAGCATATCTTTTGCAGTATGATAGCGATCGCGTGGATGATAAGCGATCGCTTTATCAATTACCCTGGCTATAATTGGATCTAAATTACTAGTATATTGTCGCCACAATATCTCACCTGTCTGAGAATCTGTCTCTAATTTTTGTGGTCTTTTCCCAGTCAACAAAAAAATTGCTGTTAACCCCAAACTATATAAATCACTAGAATAAATTGGTCTACCCGCTGCTTGTTCACTGGACATAAATCCAGGTGTCCCAATCACAATTGAACTCGTCGGATTCCCTTGGGTATTCAAAACCGTTCCCATAGATTCTCGCACCGCACCAAAATCAATCAGCACAGGTTTACCATCATGATGACGCAAAATAATATTATCCGGTTTAATATCGCGGTGAACAATATGTTGTGAATGAATATAATCCAGAACAGGTAAGATATTTATTAATAATTCCCGCACCGCAGTTTCTGTAAATAATCCCTGTTTCTGGAATGTCTTTGTTAAAGTATCACCTTCAATCCATTCTTGTACTAAGTAAAATTGTTCCTCAGAAGAGAAATAAGCATATAAAGCGGGAATTTGGTTACAATCACCACCAAGTGTTTCTAAAATAGCTGCTTCCCGTTGGAATCTATCTTGCACTAATTGGTGAATCTGGGGATTATTTTCGACTGGTTTTAGCTGTTTTACCACACACAGACGCTTAGATGGCATATACGAATCCGTAGCGAGAAAGGTTTCGCCAAATCCACCAGATCCTAGTGTACGAATAACTTGATAGCGATTATTTAGCAGAGTTTGCATAAATTAGCGCCAGCCAGGGAAAGGATACTTTGTTATACAGTGTACAACCTTAATGCCTCAGTTGTCAGTTGTCAGTTGTCAACGGATTTTGGATTTGCGAAATTTTTCGGTCAGCATTCTTAATCATCTAAATCATGTAAACCACAAAAATCATAGTTTGTGACTGTTATCCCATTCACTTTAAATCCAATAATCCTGATTCTTTTAATTTAGGGTTAAAGCGGATTTGTGTTTTTACCCCCCGTGCTTCTAGAACTGCTAAAATCTCTTCTTCAACACGTCGCGCCACATTTTTCAAGACTTTGATTTGAGCCAATTCATCAATAGCTATATTTTGATAATTATTTTGTTCTTCCGGTGTCATGAATTCTTTTACATCAATGGGATTAGTCCATTTTTGTTTATCCATAGCTACACCACCCAGCCTAGCAGGATTAGGGATATCAATAGTAGAATTTTCCGTAATCCAAGCATTTTCAATATTTTCTAAAATTGTGCGGTTAGGACGTTCTATAGTCTGCACCTTTACCCAATAACAACTTTGAGATTGACGGACTAAATGTTGTTTTAAACTAAGATAAATATCACGGGAATAGCCAACAAATTGGAGAATCTTGTCTTCATTAAAAATAGCATAAACTCCAATTTTCCCCTGAAAGTCAGCTATTAATTCACCATCATTATCAATATAAGGATAGTATTCAAGACTAGCTAAGGTTGGTAAACTTATTTCTGTTGTCATAAATGAAAAATTTATTTATAGCTATGATTGATTAGACAATTTTCTGATAAACTGCACACAGACGACTTGGTTTAAATACCTTAGCATTAAACATGAAATTTGGTGGCACATTAATAATAGTATAATCTTTAGATTCGTGATATGGCTCAAAGTCTGCTGGCATTCCCTTGGGGGTAATCAAACTGTAAGGAACTGGTTGAAACAATAACTCCGTAAATTCAACCTTTTGCCATTGTAAACCTTCGCAAACTTGCCTTAAAAAAACTTCACCCGTTAATAATGCAAAAAGAGCTTCTTGACATTGAGGTTCTAGTGTAAAACTACTATCGAAATTTTCAACTATTTTTAAAGGCATTGTAGTTAAAGGTAGTGATTGATATTTGAGTCTAGAAACTGGATATAAAAAATCGTATCCTATGTTTATTGAGAATTAGCATATTAGATTATAGTCAAAGAATAAAATTAACAATTTTGAAATTTTACTAACTTTTCAGAACAAATTGAAATGTTATATATTGATGATGATCATGAGGATAGAAAATTCTAGAAAATAGAACTGTAATCAGAAATTAAAAGACCTTCAACCCTATTCACCACTAATACAATGAAATTACCTGTTCTTATCTTGACTTTTTTCTTCTGTGAGTTCCTCTTGCCTAAGAGTGCAAATGCTCAACCCAAACCCAACCCTAATGTCACAGTTGAACACAATCAAGCAGTGAATTTAATTACACAACCCGTCACAATTAACAGCTATTGGAATCATACATCTAAACTAAATACTGAATCATATTTAAGCATAAAAGATCCAGAATGTAAAAAAATAAATCCTCTCAATTACATCAATAATCCAGAGTCTTTTTTTAAATCATGTGACGATCCCAATAACTCAAATCGTCGAATTTATGAGCCAGTTGAGTATCTAAAAACCCCTCCCCTTGATTCTGGAATTAAGATCAAACTAGGTGATTTTTGAGAATTGAACAGAAACAGCAGGGTGTAGGGGAGGTAGAGGAAGTAGGGGTCTAGGAAGGAGGTGGAATATTTCTTACCTACTACCTACTACCTACTACCTATTACCTGTTACCTATTACCTATTCCCTATTCCCTAATGACTAGATTTTATTCATCATCAAAATCCTCATCATCACCATCATCATCACCATCATCATCTTCTTCTTCCTCGAAGTCATCGTCATCTTCTACCACGAGGTCACTAATTTCATCCGCTATCAAATCATCATCATCATCATCCAATATCATCCTTTCTCCTATCTTTTTCCCGAAGCTATCTTCCCCTATCCCTGGTCCATCCAAATTATAGAGTTTTGCAGTTCGGTCATCTAACACCATGTCCAAAGGATCATCCACCTCATCCAATACCCCATTCCCTATATCCATCACGTAATCCTCAATCGCTCCCGGTTCTTCATAGGTGTTGTAACCAGTTCCCGCCGGAATCAATCGCCCAATAATTACGTTCTCCTTCAAGCCTCGCAGCCAATCAGATTTACCCTCAATCGCTGCCTCCGTTAATACCCTGGTAGTTTCTTGGAACGAAGCCGCAGAAATAAAGCTGTCCGTATTTAACGAAGCCTTCGTAATCCCCAACAACATGGGAGTATATTCCGCCCTCGCTCCACCGGTAATAGACATCGCCTCATTCACCTGCTCCACTTGCCGCAGTTCCACCAACTCCCCTGGTAACATCGTCGTGTCCCCACCGTCATCAATCCGCACCTTATTCGTCATCTGCCGGACAATGACCTCAATGTGCTTGTCAGAAATATCAATCCCTTGAGATTGATACACCATCTGCACCTCATTCACCAAGAAAGTCTGTACCTTTTGCAACGCATGAGACGCACAGGCATAGACCCCATCCTCCGACCCCAAACTAAAGAATATCTCCAAAATTTCATGGGGATTAGAAGGTCCATCGGTTAATGGTTGACCCGCCACAACCCGCGCTCCATCAGGAACAATCAGGTTTTGCCCAGGGCCAAGAGGATAATCAGTGACAGAACCATCACTCTCTACCACCTTGATAGAATAAGCCTCCCGCATGATGGATGTCACCTCATCCCCATCCCCATAAACCACCTTCACTTCCCCCGGACGACGCGCCAAAATACAGGCTTCTTTGGGCTTCCGTGCTTCCAGCAACTCCTCAATCCGGGGCAAACCTTGAATAATGTCCCCAGTCTTTGCCCGTTCAAACACCAGCAACACCAAATTATCACCCCGTTGCACCAAATCCCCGTCTTCCACCTGTAAAACCGCCCCCGGACTGACTCGGTAAGGACGACCAACCCGGAGAGTAATGGTATGTTTGTCCGTTGTCAGTTGTCCGTTGTCCGTTGTTTTGCCACTCACGACTGACGACTGACCACTAACCACCTCTACCACCTGTCCCGACTCACCAGCAAATATACCGGGAGCGATTTCACTACCTTCTACTACCAAATCTCCTTTTTTAATATTGGGAGGCACATTGGTATTGACCGTCACCAAATCCTGCTCACGCAAGACCAAGCAACGCCGTACCATTTCCACACCCTTCTGCACACCCCTAATAATTCCTCCTTCCTTACACAATATCTTCGTCCGCGCAATCACTGCCCCCGCCGCAACCTTATCACCATCCCCAACCTCCAAAGTCGTCTCCGTACTGCCTTGAGTTGCATCTGCCGTAATATCTCGACGCATGACCAAAGACTCCAAAATCACCAACTGCAACCGTTGAACTTCTGCATTTTCGGCATCAGCAATCAGTTCAATATCCGCAGCCAAAGGTGAAGCCCCATGTTCGCCATCGCCCTCCTGCTCAATTTCCAGGACAATCTGTGTCCGCAGGAGTTCCACCCCTTCCACAGACTTCACCCGTTCTCCATCCTTGTAAGAAATCCTCTGCACCGCCCGCAACTGAATTGAGCGACCCTTATCCTCACTCACAGAAGTTGTTGCTGGCACATCAGGAATCATCGGTACTGCAAATTCCACCACCGGACGACTCAACAAGCCCGGACCTTCTGGGGTTTCCACATACTGGATATACCGTAACTCCGTTGCCACCATGCCTTGCAGTTCCTCACCTGGTTGCAAGAAACTATCATCCTTAGTCATGGCTGTTTCCGGATCATCCACCATCAACAACTCCCCAGGCTTAATCACCACCTCCCGCAAAATGTCATTCTTTTGGGTAACTTCCACCACACCGCCGGTTTGACAGAAAATATCCTTAACTACCTCTGTTCCCGATTCCACAAACTGCCCATCTTCCACCAATAACAAAGAAATATCCTTGTTGACTTCGTGGGTTTCCTCCGGAATCCACAACAGTGACCCCCCCGTCACCACCTCATAACCCAACTTAGCCTTGCCTTTCTTCTGTACTTCCACTCCGGCAAACTTCAAAAATCCCCCAGTCATCGTCCGGTAACGGTCATCAATCAACTCTGCCACCACCTGACCATTCTGTACCTTCGTCCCTGGAGTCGCCCGCAGATTAAATACCTGATTGTCTCCAGTAGTAATCAAATAACTATTTCTACCTTGGGAACTCTGGACTGTCACCTCCGCCTGATCTAACACCACGGAAGCTGTAATAATCTCAACTTCCCGCGTCGCTTTCCCTGGAACAGCATCCCGCAGCCGCACCACACCACCATGCACGGTCATCAATCTGGTTTCGGCTAATACGCCATTGGTGGCAATCCCATCTCCATTTTTGACCATCAACTCCGCACCAGGAGGTAAATTATATACATCCCCCGACAGAATCCAAATCAATCCGCCCCTGGAAGCTGTAACAGTAGAATTACCTTGGCGATCTGTCTTCTGTTCTGCCACAACTTCCGCAAACTTCACCTCTCCAGCCAAATCAGAAGCTACATCCTTCACGGCTTTTTCTGTATTCGTGCGCGTGGTTCTGCCACCCAGTGCCACTTCTGCCACCAAATGATCCGCCAACACCTGCTGTCCATCGTGAATATACAGGGTTGAACCTTGGGTAACTTGAATCTCTTGGCTACCGCCCTTACCATCCTTAGCTTTACCCTCAATCATCAATGTGCCATTTGCTTCTACATACAGGGCATCTTCACCATGACGGGTGCGATAAGGACGGGTTTGCAACTTGCGGGGAATCTTCACCGTTCCTGCCACCTGCGATCGCACTTGTTGAGCCACTTCCCCCGTGAATACTCCCCCGGTGTGGAATGTCCGCATGGTCAACTGCGTTCCTGGTTCACCAATACTTTGGGCGGCAATAATCCCCACAGCTTCCCCCAAATCCACCATCTTGGCATGGGCTAAACTCCAACCATAGCAATGCTGACACACCGAACGGGCTGCTTCACAGGTCAAAGGACTGCGAACTGTTACAGTTTTTACCCCTGCCTTTTGAATAGCGATCGCTAAATCATCATCTATGGGCGTATTCCGAGGAGCAATAACTTCCTTCGTCACTGGATGCACTACATCCTCACCCACAACCCTACCCATCAACCGAGTCGCTAGTTTAATCAGGGTCTTGCTCCCCTCCACCATTGCCCCAATGGTCAAACCCTTGTTAGTGCCACAGTCAAACTCCCGCACAATCACATCCTGGGAGACATCCACCAACCGCCGGGTTAAATACCCAGAATCCGCAGTTCGCAAAGCTGTATCTACCAGCCCCTTCCGCGCTCCATAACTAGAAATAATATATTCTGTAACTGTCAATCCCTCACGGAAATTGGTTTTAATTGGTAAATCTATAATTTCCCCTTGGGGATCTGCCATTAGCCCCCGCATCCCCACCAACTGCCGCACCTGGGAAATATTCCCCCGCGCCCCGGAAAAAGCCATCATGTACACAGAATTCAGGGGATCTGTCTTCTGGAAATGCACCACCACCTCATCCTTCAAAGCCTCAGAGGTACTATTCCAAGTATCAATTACCTTTTGGAAACGTTCAACTTCCGTAATTTCCCCCCGTTGATAACGTTCTTCCGTTGCCAAAATTTCTATTTCTGCCGCTTCCAACAATTCCTTCTTAGAAGGAGGAATCATCAAATCATCCACACTAATAGATACTCCAGCCCTAGTGGCATAGCGGAAGCCCAAATCCTTCAACTTATCCGCCATCACCGCCGTCCGCGCCGTACCATAATGGGTAAAAGACCAAGAAATCAAATCTCTGAGTTTGCTCTTGTTTACCACCAGATTCCGAAAAACTGCTTTAGTCATACGATTTTAGATTTTAGATTTTGGATTTTAGATTATTTGAATTTTAGATTATTTGAATTATTACAATTTTGGATTTTGAATTTTAGATTATTTGAATTTTAGATTATTTAGATTATTTGAATTTTGAATTTTGCAATCCAAAATCTAAAACCTAAAATCTAAAATTGGCAAATCTAAAATCTAAAATCCAAAATTGTTAAGCGTCTATCGCTTCCTGAATCGCTTTGTTATAAATTGCCCTGCCTGGAGTCGTGTAAATGTACTGAGAGATTAAATTTCCCTCACCATCCTCTCGCACCCGGCGGAATTTATAGATCAGGGTTCGACTCATTAACCTACCCTTAGCATCCTTATCCTCCAGAACTTCCAAAGGATCTGTATCCGGTTCACCAGAGTCAATTTCCCCATCAAATCGCACGTAAATGTAAGCATGAAGATCCACCATCTGGGCTTCATAAGCCATAATTACATCATCCAAAGAGGAGAAATACTTACCTGCCCCCTTGGTCGCCTGGGGATTTTCCGCAGTCAAATAATATGCTCCCAACACCATATCTTGGCTAGGAGTGACAATGGGTTTACCGGTTGCTGGTGAGAGAATATTATTAGAAGCTAACATCAACAACCGCGCCTCTGCCTGACTCTCCAAGGATAGCGGCACGTGAACTGCCATTTGGTCACCGTCAAAGTCAGCATTAAAAGCGGGACAAACCAAAGGATGTAGTTGAATTGCCCTTCCTTCTACCAAAATTGGTTCAAAAGCCTGAATCCCCAAACGGTGGAGAGTTGGCGCTCGGTTTAACATCACTGGATGTCCTTCAATCACCTCTTCCAACACATCCCACACACTGGGATCATTGCGAGAAATCAGCTTTTTCGCGGCTTTGATGTTGTTCACCATGCCCGAACGAATTAACCGATTGATCACAAAGGGCTGAAACAATTCAATAGCCATTTCCCTGGGTAAACCGCATTGGTGAATTTTCAACTTGGGACCGACGACAATTACCGACCGTCCCGAATAGTCCACCCGTTTACCCAACAAGTTTTGGCGGAAACGTCCTTGTTTTCCCTCGATAATATCTGAGAGAGATTTGAGGGGACGATTGTTAGCGCCCACCACAGTTCTACCGCGGCGACCATTATCAATTAGGGCATCCACAGCTTCTTGCAGCATCCGTTTTTCGTTACGGACAATAATCTCCGGTGCAAGAATTTCCTGAAGTCTAGCCAAGCGATTGTTGCGGTTAATCACCCGGCGGTACAAATCATTTAAATCGCTAGTAGCAAATCTGCCCCCATCTAGCTGTACCATCGGGCGCAAATCTGGCGGAATCACGGGAATAATTTCCATTACCATCCATTCCGGCTTTGAACCAGTGGCGATGAAATTATCAATCACCCGCAGCCGTTTAATTAACTTGGCGCGTTTTTGCCCCTTAGCCTTGAGAATTTCTTCCCGTAGGGTTTCTGCTTCCTGTTCTAAGTTAATATCCGCCAACAAGCGCAAGAGAGCCTCTGCGCCAATGCCCACTTCCACTCCTTCTAACTGAGAATCTTCGCTATAGATAGCATCCTCAATTTCTAGCCACTGGTCTTCGCTCAGGAGTTGTTTGTAACTCAAGGTATCGGCATTTCCAGGTGCTAAAACACAGTAGGAGTTGAAATAAACAATCTGTTCCACATCTCGCAGGGGCATATCCAGCAAAATAGCAATGTAGCTGGGAATCCCCTTCAGATACCAGACATGAGCCACCGGTGCAGCCAACTTAATAAAACCCATTCTGTGGCGACGCACGCGGGATTCAGTAACTTCGACACCGCAGCGCTCGCAAACAATACCTCTATGACGCACCCGTTTGTATTTACCACAATGGCACTCCCAATCCTTCGCTGGTCCAAAGATGCGTTCACAAAACAACCCATCCATTTCTGGTTTCAGGGTGCGGTAATTAATAGTTTCTGGTTTTGTGACTTCACCCACCAATTGCCCATTGGGTAATGTGCGTTCACCCCACTGGCGGATACGTTCTGGTGAAGCTATACCAATTTTTACGTAGTCAAATTGATTAGATTGGGGAGATCTCATGAGAATTAAAAATGAAAAATTAAAAATTAAAAATTGGTGATTGGTAATGGGTAATTGGTGATTTAGAAGATTACCCATTACCCATTACCTACTCTTCCTCTTCCAATGACTCACGAGAGAGTGACTCATAGGTAGGTCTGGGTGGAGTGCGGCGGGCGGCTTGGTCTGCCATGAGGTCTACTTCCACATCAAGGGAACTACCGTCTGCTTGGGTTTCCACTTTATGAACAGCAATGTCTAAACCCAAGGATTGCAACTCACGCATCAATACCTTGAAGGATTCGGGAGTACCAGGACGAGGAATGGCTTTGCCCTTAACAATGGCGTTGAGGGCTTCATTCCGGCCTTGCATATCATCGGATTTCACGGTTAATAGTTCTTGCAGGGTGTAAGCTGCGCCAAAGGCTTCCAATGCCCATACTTCCATTTCTCCAAATCTCTGACCACCTTGTTGAGCCTTACCACCGAGGGGTTGCTGGGTAACGAGGGAGTAGGGTCCAGTGGAACGGGCGTGAATTTTGTCATCAACTAAATGTACCAGCTTGAGCATATAGGCAACACCAACGGTAATAGCCCGGTCAAAGGGTTCGCCGGTGCGACCATCGTAAACCATGATTTTGCCGGCATTATCGGGGTTATATACCCAGTCTTTGCTGGTTTCGTCTCTGGCTTCTTGGAGTTTGCCGTGAACTAGGCGGCGGGAAGTTTCTTCGCCATACATTTCATCGAAGGGAGTAATCTTAAACCGGACTCCCAGGTTATGCCCTGCCCAACCCAGTAAACATTCAAACACCTGACCGACATTCATCCGGCTGGGTACACCCAAGGGATTGAGAACTATATCCACCGGTGAACCGTCGGATAAATAGGGCATATCTTCCGCGGGCAGAATCCGGGAAATAATCCCTTTGTTACCGTGTCTCCCTGCCATTTTGTCGCCGACTTGGATTTTACGTTTTTGAGCCACGTAAACCCGGACTACCATATTTGCTCCTGGTGGCAGTTCGTCACCTTGTTCACGGGTGAATAACCGGACATCAACTACCCGGCCTTTTTCACCGTTGGGAACTCGCAGGGAGTTGTCGCGGACATCGCGGGCTTTTTCACCAAAGATGGCGCGGAGGAGTTTTTCTTCTGGAGGTTGGTCTGATTCACCTTTGGGGGTGACTTTTCCCACGAGAATATCCCCAGCATCTACCCATGCACCAATGCGGATGATGCCTTGTTCATCTAATTGTCTGAGGGCATCTTCACCGACGTTGGGAATTTCTCTGGTGATTTCCTCGGGTCCGAGTTTGGTTTGTCTGGCTTCGATTTCGTATTTTTCGATGTGGATAGAGGTATAGACATCTTCCTGTACCAACCGTTCGGAAATGAGAATCGCATCTTCGTAGTTGTAGCCTTCCCAGGGCATATAGGCCACAACGATGTTTTGTCCTAGTGCTAGTTCGCCACCTTCGGTCGAAGAACCATCTGCTAATACCTGACCGGCGACGACTTTCTCCCCAATTCTCACCAATGGTTTTTGGTTTAAACAGGTATCTTGGTTAGAACGCTGGTATTTGGAAAGTTTGTATTTAAGCTCTTGTCCTTTCTCAATAACTTGGCTACCACTAGCTGCGGACAACTGACCACTGGCGCGGACACGAATTTCTGTCGCATCAACATATACTACATCGCCATCAGTGCGGGAAACAATTACCATCCCGGAGTCCCTTGCTGCTTGGGCTTCCAAACCTGTCCCCACTAAAGGACGTTCTGGCCTCAACAGCGGTACAGCTTGGCGCTGCATATTTGACCCCATGAGCGCCCGGTTAGCATCGTCATGTTCCAAAAAAGGAATCATGCTAGTAGCCACTGAGACAATCTGCACGGGAGAAACTGCCACATAATCCACCTGTTCGGGGACTGTGGTTGTCCAATCTTGACGGTAACGGACGGGAACTTGGGGACCTTTGATGTAACCATTTTCATCGAGGGGAACGTCACCAGTAGCTGTTCGCAGATCATCTTCCTCATCTGCGGTCATGTACACCGGCGGTACATCAAACAATACCTTGCCGTTTTCCACTGGTCTAAATGGTGTTTCTAGGAATCCATAGAGGTTAACTCTGGCATGGGTAGCTAGTGAACCGATGAGTCCGGCGTTTGGTCCTTCAGGAGTTTCAATGGGGCAAATCCGTCCGTAGTGGCTGGGGTGAATATCCCGCACCGCAAACCCGGCTCTTTCTCTGGTTAAACCACCAGGTCCCAAGGCACTGAGACGGCGTTTATGGGTCAATTCTGCCAAAGGATTGGTTTGATCCATGAACTGACTCAATTGGCTCGAACCAAAGAATTCTTTAATCGCCGCTACCAAGGGCTTAGGGTTAACCAAGGAAGCTGGAGTCAGCACCTCAGCATCGGATACAGTCATCCGTTCCCGAATAATTCTTTCTAAGCGGTTCAAACCTACTCTGACTTGGTTTTGCAGCAGTTCACCAACGCTTCTGACTCGGCGATTTCCCAAGTGGTCAATGTCATCAATACTGCCAATGTCGTATTCTAGGTTAATTAGGTAATCAATTGCCGCCAGAATATCTCCAGCCGTGAGGACGCGCATGGTGTCTGGAGCAGAAAGGCGGAGTTTTTTGTTCAGTTTGTAACGCCCTACTTTGCCCAAATCATAGCGTTTAGGATCAAAAAAGCGAGAGTCTAAAAGCTGTTGTCCACCTAGAACTGTAGGTGGTTCACCGGGACGAAGTTTCCGATATAATTCCATCAGGGCTTCTTCTTCGGAAAATTGCCCTTCTTTTTCAATAGTTTTTTGGAAATATTCTGGATGGCGCAGAGCATCAAAAATTTCATTGTCTGACAACCCTAGTGCCTTCAGCAGCACCTGAGCCGATAGTTTCCGGGTTTTATCAATCCTTACCCAAACTAGGTCATTACGATCTGTTTCAAATTTCAGCCATGCCCCCCGGTTAGGAATTAAGCTGGCAGAATAAGTCCGTCGTCCGTTTTTATCAATTTCTGATTTATAGTAAACTCCAGGCGATCGCACAATCTGATTGACAATGACCCGTTCCGCTCCATTAATAATAAACGTGCCTCGGTCTGTCATTAATGGCAAATCGCCAATAAATACTTCTTGTTCTTTAATATCTCCTGTTTCTTTGTTCAGCAGCCGAGTAGGAACATACATTTGTACCGCATAAGTGCTATCCCGGCGCTTGGACTCTTCAACACTATATTTAGGTTCTTTGAGTTTATAGTTATTGCCTAAAAAGTGCAGTTCTAGTTTGCCAGTGTAGTCTGTAATTGGACTAAAGGAGTTTAGCTCTTCGATTAGCCCTTCCTCTAGAAACCAGCGAAAACTGGAACGCTGAATTTCAATCAAGTCGGGTAATAGAAAGGCGGATTCCATGTATTTGTCGTTAGTCATGCCTTTACCTTTATCAACCTGGTTAAACTTTAAATGAAGCCGAAACTAGGAGTCTGCCATCAAGGCTTTGTGCTAACATAAAGTGATGAAGTCCATCCGCTAGGCCAATGACTGATACTAGGTTTTTCAGTGATAGCACCTCCCTAGCATTGGCAGTTAAGTTTCTTTCTACTTCACACTTTTTCATACTTCACACATCACACCTTCTGCCTGATACCTGAATCTTGGCTGTAAGATCCCCAAATTAGGGAATTGAGAAAGAAAAGAGTCACAAATTGATAGCGCAGCGTTATGGTATGAGCCTACGCTATGGATTTGATATGGCTATGATTGTCTGGACTAGACAATTATGTTTAACGATTTTCTATAGATTTGATATATCAATAGCGCGAACCATGGCGTTACCGATAGGATTGCTGTTTTCAGAGTTCAAGTTTTTCTTAGTCAACCAAAGTTGCCACAGTTTGTTATCTATTGAGAGCATCCGTTTGTAGAGATTTAAGTGGATGGGCAGACAATGAAAGGATTTTAGATTGGGTCGCTTCAATTTATCCAGCGGGCTAAAACCACAAATTCTCAAGCTGGCTAATATCGGGTTGATAACAGCACAAATTGAGTTATAGGAGTTATTATCCTTCCTTTACCATTATGGCTTAACCTAAATGTTTTTGAGGGAATAATTTTAGCACATTTTTATCCGCCAAAAGTATCTTTTTTGTTAAATCAGCCCTAATTAGGGATTTAAATTGTCGATGATCATGCTAGACCGAATAATCTACAAGCATTTTCCGTGGTTTTCTGGGCAATTTCTGCAAGAGTTTCTCCTCGCAGTTTTGCTAACTGTTCTGCCACATAGCGAACATAAGCAGGTTCATTGCGTTTTTCCCCACGTTTAGGTACAGGTGACAGAAATGGACAATCTGTTTCTATCAGCAAGCGATCGCTATCCACCATAGCCGCACTTGCTTGAATAGTTTGAGCATTCTTGAATGTCACCGTTCCACTAAAACTAATGTAAAAACCCAAATCTAAAAACCATTGAGTTTCTTCAGGAGTCCCTCCCCAACAGTGCATGACACCCCGTAACTTTTCCCCATACAAATCCCGCCATTTTTGCAACATATCCCGCACCGCTGGGGCAGCATCACGACAATGGATGATCACTGGTAAATTCAGTTCACAAGCGATCGCTAATTGTGATGCAAACACCTGCTGCTGATGCTCATAGTTATCTGCTTTATAAAAATCTAACCCCATCTCCCCAATGGCCACCACCTGAGAATGGGAACTAGCCAAAGACTTAATTAGGGTAGCTGTTTGGTCATCCCATTGATCAGCATCTAGAGGATGCAGCCCCACAGCAAAGCTGATTTCAGGAAACTGTTCGGCTATGCGGCTAATGCTGGTAAACTCCTGGGGGTGAACACAGGAGTGAACTAATCGCACAACCCCTGCTTCTTGCCACCGAGCGCGAACTGCCACTAAATCTGGCTGGAAAATGTCAAAGTTAATGTGTACGTGGGTATCTATCAGTTGCATAGCTTGTCGGTGAAAAATTTTAGATTTTGGATTTTAGATTTTGGATTGAGAATTGTTGGTACAAGCTCCGCCATGAGAGAGCGGAATTAATCCAAAATACTCGCTGCGTACGCTTCGCTAACGCAAATCTAAAATCATCAGTATCCACACTTGGGGGTAGCAGTAAATCCAAAATCCAAAATACTCGCTGCGCTGCGTACGCTTCGCTAACGTAAATCCAAAATCTCTTAACCACTGACTATTGACTAAGCGGTAAGGGTTTTGTGTTTATGAGCCAATCTTGACTTTTTCCTGGCTCCATTGTTGGGATGAAGCACGCCAGTTTTTACAGCTTTATCAATTTTGCTGTAAGCCTCGGACATTCTTACTTCCACTTCTTGCTTGAGTTCTGTTGTCGGATTAGCAGCACAAGCTTCCACAGAACTAAAGTATTTTTTCATCAGCGTTTTAACTGCTGATTTATATGCTTTATTACGCAGTCGGTTACGTTCTGCGATTTGTGCGCGTTTAAGAGCAGACTTTGTATTCGCCACAGTAATTCCAAAAAAGACTATTAATTATGTACACACACTACTAGGTTTAATAAATATAGCATTATTTTTGCTAATGTTATAATTTCTCCAAAAAAATATTTTATCAAAATACAGGTGACAAGTTACTCCAGTCCAGAAGAGAGAAATATTTTTTTGCTTTTTGATAGTGCAGCGTGGCGTAAACCATATTTTTGACTTCATTTAGTTCCCAGGGCTGGATGCCGAGAATTGGGAAAATAGTTTAAAATAGGTTATTCACTAACAAATCAGTCGCCATGAAAGCAATCCTCTGAATTCACACCCAGGGAGTAGTAAATTTCTAGAGTTGCCTGATTTTTATAAATGTAGTATCAAAAAAAATCCAGGTTAAGCTAGAGGAGAGAATTACATTCAGCTTCATGCCCTAACACCGCAGAGCGGAAGTCAAAATTCAAAAGTCAAAGGTCAAAAAGCTTATATGTTAGGCTTTTTAGCTATTTTGAATGGTTATTATACTGACGCGATGCTGTAGTAGCAGGTAAAAAGCCCAAGTAGTTCTTATATCAGAATATTGTAAAATTTGGCATTGTCATTACTCCATGCTGCGAATTATTACTCAGCAGGCAGACGTTAGATCAGAAATTCAACGGATCTGCGAACGCACCCAGGATGAACAGGTACTTCATAAAGAAGCAACAGTCCGCGAAGTGTTGCAAGCGGTGAAGCGCCAAGGTGACAAAGCTGTACTACATTATACAGCCGAATTTGATCACCAAATTCTCAAAGCAGAAGAACTCAAGGTAACAGGATCGGAACTGGATGCGGCTTACCAACAGGTATCCAAGGATTTGCTTCAGTCCATTCGCCTAGCTTGCCAAAAAATAGAAGCTTTTCACCGTCAGCGAGTTCCCAAAAGCTGGGTACAGTTTGGTGATGATGAAGTAGTTTTGGGCAAACGCTACACCCCCGTAGACCGTGCAGGTTTATATATACCAGGCGGTAGAGCCTGTTATCCCAGTACAGTGTTAATGAATGCCATTCCGGCGAAAGTGGCAGGTGTCCCTCGTGTAGTGATGGTAACACCAGTTAGAGACGGTAAAATGGTGAATCCTGCGGTTTTGGTAGCGGCCCAAGAAGCAGGAGTTCAGGAAATTTACCGTGTGGGAGGCGCTCAAGCTATTGCGGCTTTAGCCTATGGCACAGAAACCATCCCCAAAGTTAATGTCATTACTGGTCCGGGGAATATTTATGTCACCTTGGCTAAAAAATTAGTTTACGGTACTGTGGGCATTGATTCTTTAGCAGGGCCTAGCGAAGTGCTGGTAATTGCTGATGAAACAGCCAATCCTGTGTATGTAGCGGCTGACTTGTTAGCCCAAGCGGAACATGACCCTATGGCTGCCGCAATTTTGCTGACAACGGACGCTGGTTTGGCGAAAAAAGTGCAAATGGCGGTAGAAAGACAATTGGTAGATCACCCACGCCGAATAGATACGGAAAAAGCGATCGCCCATTATGGTTTAATCGTCGTGGTGGAATCCCTGGAAGCAGCCGCCGAACTTTCCAACGAGTTTGCACCAGAACACCTAGAATTAGAAGTTGCCGATCCTTGGGCTTTAATTAATCATATTCGCCATGCTGGGGCAATTTTCCTGGGGAGTTCCACACCAGAAGCTGTGGGAGACTATTTGGCAGGGCCTAACCATACTTTACCTACTTCTGGTGCAGCCCGTTATGCTTCGGCGTTGGGGGTAGAAACATTTTTAAAACACTCAAGTATTATCCAATACTCACAAACTGCTTTGGAAAAAGTGGCATCTGCCATTGATATCTTAGCAACTACGGAGGGTTTACCTTCTCATGCTGATTCCGTTAAACTCAGGGTAGAGGATTGACCGGGAATTTTAGATTTTAGATTAAAAAAATTTGGTACAATCCCCGTCCTGAAGGATGGAAAAATGGTAAGTCCCAAATCCAAAATTTTCGAGCTTCTACACTTGAGGTTAGAGTCAATCCAAAATCCAAAATACTCGCTGCGCTGCGTACGCTTCGCTAACGTAAATCCAAAATCGAGTGATAGTCCTTCAGATTAAAAATGCGAACAATTGCCGAAATTAATGAGAAAATCACCCGAAAACGAGCGGTAGTCTGGACTGCTGAAGAGTTAAAAACGCGAGTTGCGGAAATTGGTGTTAGTAAAGCTGCCAAGGAAGTAGATGTAATTACCACCGGCACATTTGAGCCAATGGAATCAAGTGGTGCAATTATTAACTTAGGACATACTGACCCACCCATTAAAATTCGGCGTTGCTGGTTAGATGGAGTCCCGGCTTATGCTGGTTTTGGGGCGGTGGATTTATACTTAGGTGCTAGTTGTCCAGTTGACTCCCTGGATGGGGAAGATGTGCGGGAACGTGGTGGTGGTCATGTGATTGAGGATTTAATTGCCGGTAAATCTATCCAAGTTCGCGCTGTGGGACAAGTTACCGATTGCTACCCTAGAGCCACATTTGAAACCACTGTTACCCGTGACACTATCAATCAGTTTTATTTATTTAATCCGCGCAATCTTTATCAAAATTTTATTGTTGGTGTGAATGGAGGCGATCGCCCACTACATACCTATTTAGGTCCATTACAGCCACGCTTAGGAAATGCAGTTTATTCTAATCCTGGTTCGCTGTCACCCCTACTCAATGACCCCGATTTACAACTCGTTGGCATTGGGACAAAGATTTTTTTGGCTGGGGGTATTGGTTACGTGGCTTGGGAAGGGACACAACATTTTCCCTTGCAAAAACGGTTAGAAAATCGGACACCTATTGGACCTTCGGCAACTTTAGCGTTAATTGGTGATGCTAAACAAATGAATGCCCGATGGATAAAAGGCTGTTATTTTAAAAGCTATGGACCATCTTTAATGATGGGTGTAGGTGTACCATTGCCAGTTTTAAATGCTGGGGTGGTAGAACGCTGTGCTGTGCAAGACAAGGACTTAGTAGCACCAATTGTAGATTTTTCTATTCCTCGTCGTGTCCGTCCTACCTTCGGTTTAGTGAGTTACGCTCAACTAAAATCTGGACGTATCACTATTGAAGGCAGGACGGTACGAGTAGCTTCTTTAGCCAGTTTATTTCTTTCCCGACAAGTAGCCCAAGAGTTGAAACAATGGATTACAGAAGGGATATTTACCCTAACTGAACCAGTAGCCCCAATTCCTATGGAACGTTCTTTTCTACCCCAAGACCGTTGGACGGAGTTTTGAGATTAGGTAATAGGTAATAGGTAATGGGTAATGGGTAATGGGTAATAGTTTTTTCCAATCACCAATCACCAATCACCAATTACCAATTACCAATCACCAATTACCTATTCCCCAGCAGGTTTAGGCTTTTTAACTGGCATAGGAACGGGGGTTTTTGGTTTGGGTTTGGTGATGACTGTGGGATCACCTGCTGTCTTTTTAATGGGACGTGGGGCATCTCCATTTCCATTGCGTCTGGGGGTGAATGGCCTTCTATCACCACCACCACCGCGAGGCGCTCCTTTGAAGGGTGGTCGGCGTTTTTTGGGTAAATCAGCGATCGCTTCGGCATTAATTACTACTAATGCGTCAGATTCCCTTTTAACATTGAAGTCCCAGAACTTACCCACAGCTTTGGTGGTTAATATGCCCTTGAGTTTCAACTTAAAATATTTAGCTTTATCGGTAGGTTTACGGGGAGCTTGTTTGATTTTCACAACCAAACTCTTTTCGTCAAAAGACTGGTAAACTACCTCACCACGCACAGAAAAGCCACCATCAGGGACTGCTGATGAGGGTTTTGGATGAATGGTTGACGCTACGCTACCGTTATCAGAAACTACGGTGGAGTTACCTGACTTTCGCGCGGTGGGATCTGGGACATCTTCATCTAGTTCATATTTAGCCAGATTTTCTGGTTCCCAAACACCAACAATTTGCAGGTGCAATGCGTCATTTTCTTGTCTGGTGCGGGGATAAACTACCCATAGATGTTCTTTTTCTAGGTCTAAGTGATTTTTGACTAAACTCATAATCCGACCTAAGAGGACGGCATTAAGTTCAACCCCATCTTTTGTGATTAGTGTTCCTTGGGTAAACTGTTCATCACTAGCATGGTAACATCCCCGAATTAACCCAATAGCTCGGTATTGAGTCGGTTCACTAGGAGGTGGAATTGGTTGTTCTCGATTAGCCAAATGCCCATTAGAGTCAGACTTGCTAGAGTCAGTCAGGGAATTTTCCAGTTTAGAGGATTGGTTTGTTAATGTATTAGCATTAACAGGGGATTCAATCTCTTTTATGCCTTGGTTAGAGGCTGTGAAATTTGCGGATTCAGAAGACGGCATCAGGTCGGAATTCATAAAAACTCCTTGCGGCACAAGACATATCCCATTGTGGGATTTAATAAAAACAGGTGAAAAGAGCAGTGTATGGCTGATCAAAGTATATTTCCTTTTAATCTGGCCACTCGCTTGATGCTCTATAAGAACATAAAAACGCTAAATCTCACATTTATACACTAAATGTGTAATTTAGCGTCTTCACGACCGTTATGGCTAACGCCACGCTACGCTATCGGAAGCATAGCATAGCGATAATTCTGACGGGTCTTCCTAAAGTCATCACTTACTTTAGCAGGATAGATATTTATTTGTTATAAAATTCACAGACAAATGACCGTATTCCGCAAAGTTTTGGAAATTTTTAACTTTGCAATTTATCTCATTCCCATTTAGGAGCAGAATAATATTGTGTCTGAATCGCGTAATCGCTGGATAGTCCGAGTAGTGTTAGCTTTCGCTGTTGTTGCTTTTTTGGGTGTTTCTATTATGCCCATAATTACAGCGATTAATAAACCCCAATCATCACCACAAAATCAGGCTAATGGTGATAATAAAATATCTTCATCGGAACAAAAGTCAAAACTGGAAGATCAAGTCCGGGGTTATGAATTAGTTTTACAAAAAGACCCAGAAAATCAAACTGCACTCAAGGGAGTTTTACAAGCGCGTTTAGGGTTATTGAGTCAAAAAAGCCAAGGGGAAGTGAAACCAGCGGATATTCAAGCTGTGATTGAACCTTTGGAAAAACTCGCTAAACTCAATCCCGAAAAATCAGAATACGGGGTTTTACTGGCACAAGCAAAACAACAAGTTGGTGATAAGGAAGGAGCAGCCCAAACTTATCGCTCTATTTTAACTACAAAACCTGGTGATTTGAAAGCTTTGCAGGGGATGGTGAGTTTGCAATTAAGTGAAAAGCGTCCAGAAGCAGCTATTGGGGTATTACAAGAAAGTTTGGCTGCTGCTACTCAAGCTAATACTATTCAACCTGGTAGTGTGGATGTGGTTGCTGTGCAAGTGCTGTTGGGTAGTGTCTACGCTTTTCAGAAAAATGACACTTTAGCTATTTCAGCTTATGATCAAGCAATTAAGAAAGATGCTCAAGATTTTCGCCCTGTATTAGCAAAGGCTATGCTGTTTAAGCAACAAGGTAAGCTTGATGAAGCAAAACCTTTGTTTGATAGTGCGACGGCTTTAGCACCGGCTCAGTATAAGGACGAGATTAATAAAGCAGCAGCATCTAATCCTGCTCCCACGTTATCACCTACGGCATCTCCTACGCCTTCATCAACAGAATCACCTACCGCATCACCTACGGCTACTCCGTAAGGGTTTAGGGGATAAGGGGACAGGAAATAGGGGGAGAAAATTTATTCTTGCTCTTAAACTACTGAAAGGGCTGGAAAAGCCCGCTTCTAGCGATTTTCTACTTCTCTTTTTAATTTTAACGATGCGTTAAAGAAAAATTTGTGATAAAGTGTAGGCAATTGTTAACTACTGCTGGCACTTTATCACATTTGATAATAAGGCTATATTGCAGTTAAGTGAATTGATTTAATTATGTCCAAAACACAACAAGTGCTAGATTATGCTCGTGAAAAAGGCATAATTACAGCTAAAGACATAGAAGGACAAGGCATTCACAGAGAGTATATTAAACGCCTTGAAGAGCAAGGGCTACTAATACGTTCTGCTCGTGGTATTTATACTTTTGCTGATGCTGAAATTACAGAAAGTCACACTTTGGCTGAAACTGCTAAACGAGTTCCTAGTGGGGTAGTTTGTCTTCTATCAGCACTCAGTTTTTATGAGCTAACTACACAATCACCTTTTGAAGTATGGCTTGCTATTCCTCACAAACATCGTCCACCAAAAGATAATCTTTTACCTCTGAGAATTGTTTATATGTCTGGTAAATCTCTAGAAGAAGGCATTGAAAACCATCTAATAGAGGGTGTTAATGTAAGAGTATATTCTTTGGCTAAAACAGTTGTGGATTGTTTTAAATTTCGTCACAAAATTGGTTTAGAAGTAGCATTAGAAGCACTTCGAGAATGTTGGAAAGAAAGAAGATGCTCAATGGATGAACTATGGCATTATGCTAAAATTTGCCGAGTCCATAATGTAATGCGTCCTTATCTAGAATCACTCCCATGACATCGAAAAAGCCTATTAATATAGCAGCATCTATCCGTTCTAAACTGTTAAATCTATCTAAAGAAAGAGGGGAAGACTATTTTATAATGCCACCTTGTATAGCATCTGCTAAAAATGAAAACTTTGATAAAGTTTGGAATGTCGGAGGGTTTTGGAAAGATATTGAATAAACGTCAAACTCAACCCTCACCGACAGGAAAAGGCTATTTTAACCTCAGTAGTGTACAGTTTATTTTCCTTCTATAGCTGCGACTATACCAAAGATGATAAATAGAAAGCCACCCACAAAGGTAATTTGTCGCTCAGATATCTTACCTGCTATTAATCTACCACCGATAACGGCGATCGCTGCACAAATTGAATGTCCTAATATTGCTCCCAATGTTACACCAATGGGGTTATTCCCGGCGGCTAGGGCGATGGTGGCTATTTGTGTGCGATCGCCCCATTCTGCTATAAATGTTAATACGAAGGATTTCAGTAAAATTGACCAAACAGTTTTTTGCTGGGAATTATCTAAATCTGCTTTTTCTACCGCTTCTTTTGCCTCTTCTGCGACTTCTTCGGCAGCAGATACAGCCATTTTATTAGCATCATAAATTAACTTCAAACCAAAGGCAATAAACAAAACTATTTCGGCGTAATGAATGTAGACTTTTGGTAATAAAGATACTACCTGTCCAAATACAACTGATAAGATAGTCATAGCCGCTAAAGCAGCTACCACACCAGCAAACACCAAGCGCCGGGGGTGGTGCATGGACAAAATCACAGCAATAAAAAATGTTTTATCACCTAGTTCGGAAATTGTAATCAGTAATAAGGCTGCGGTAAAAGCTGTTAACACTCTCTCAAACTCCTAAAGGATTTTTTACCTGTGTGGAGTATCAATGAGAGCCATTCAACCTCACTGAACTCCACACGTTTAGATGTGTAGTCAGTGAAGGTCTCGCTTTCAAATACTTTATTTATTCGCTATCTAAACCAGGTTCATCACCAGTATGTTGACTTAGATATACTGAACAGAAAATTTTGATTTACTGTCAGCAGCTACTCCCCTTCTATTAGTTATGTATAATACTCTTTTTGACATTAAAAGTCAAGCCCGTTGGGAATTAAAAATTAAGAATTAAAAATTAAAAATCAAGAAATCTTTTTGAATTCTTAATTACAGTCAAGCCAAGAAACAGTCCTGTTAAGATAAATTAATGCTTATTTGAGATTATGACCTATTTAGAAACCGCCGCCCAATTTTACAGCCAAGTTGCCCAAACACCAGAAATAGGTCTTTGTTGTGTCCAAAGTACACCTTTACAATTACCAGGATTGAATATTCCTGTGGCTATGCAGGAAATGAACTATGGTTGTGGAACTACAGTTCATCACAATGAGCTTAATAATGAACCTACAGTTTTATATGTTGGTGTTGGTGGTGGTTTAGAAGCTTTGCAATTTGCTTATTTTTCTCGTCGTCCTGGTGCGGTTATTGCTATTGAACCAGTGGAAGCTATGCGCGAAGCTGCAACGCGTAATTTACAACTTGCTGCAAAAGAGAACCCTTGGTTTGATCCTAGCTTTGTCGAAATTTGTCCTGGCGATGCTTTTAATTTACCTGTTGCGGATGCTTCTGTAGATGTAGTAGCGCAAAATTGCCTGTTTAATATTTTTGAACCAGCAGATTTAACTCGCGCTTTGAAAGAAGCTTATCGGGTATTAAAACCAGGTGGACGCTTGCAGATGAGTGACCCGATTGCAACAAGTCCCATTCCTGCTCATTTACAACAAAATGAACATTTACGCGCTCTCTGTTTATCTGGCGCACTTACATATCAAGAATATACTCAATTAATTATTAATGCTGGTTTTGGACAAATTGAAATTCGCGCTCGTCGTCCTTATCGGTTATTAGATAAACACAATTATCAACTACAGGAAAATCTACTTTTAGAAAGTCTGGATTCTGTGGCTTTTAAAGTAGAAATTCCCGCCGACGGTGCTTGTATTTTTACTGGTAAAACAGCGATTTATGCAGGGAAGGAAGCATTTTTTGATGATCAAGCTGGACATATTTTGCAAAGAGGAATTCCTGCGGCGGTTTGTGATAAAACAGCGGGAAATTTAGCCAATTCAAATCCTGAAGAAATCATTATTACTAATTCTACATGGTATTATGATGGTGGAGGATGTTGTTAATTTAATTTTGAGTAATTATGGTAAAAGTAGCAATTACACCTTTTGATAAACAGCTAAATTCACCTTTAATAAAAAAGGAAATTACCGTTTTACAAATTAATTTAGGAAAGCGTTGTAATTTAGCTTGTAATCATTGCCATGTGGAAGCTAGTCCTAAAAGAACTGAGGAACTGACACCGGAAGTTTGTCAACAATTAATTACGTTAATTAATAAGTTTCCCGAAATCAAAATTGTTGATTTAACTGGTGGCGCACCAGAGATGAATTATGGTTTTAAGTCGTTGGTAGAAGCTGCTATAAAGGCAGGTAAACAGGTAATTGTTAGATCAAATCTCACAATTTATTTTGTTGATGGATTTGAGGATTTACCAGATTTCTTTGCTCAACATCAAGTTAAAATTGTTGCTTCTCTTCCCTGTTATTTAGCAGATAATGTCGATAAAATGCGAGGAGATGGTGTTTTTGATCAATCAATTAAAGCTTTACAATGGTTAAATAAAATTGGTTATGGTCAAAACCCAGATTTAGTTTTAGATTTGGTGTATAATCCTCAATTACCAAATAGTGAAGATTTTTCTTTAACTCCCGAACAAGAAAATTTAGAAAGGGCTTATAAAACCTTTTTGGTGGAAAAGTTTGATATTCGATTTAATCATCTTTTCACGATTACTAATATACCTGTGGGGAGAACAAAGTTTCATTTAGAACGAAAACAGATTTATTCTAGCTATTTGCATTTTTTAGAGTCTCACTTTAATCCGAAAACAATTGATGGTTTAATGTGTCGTGAGCAACTTTCTATTGATTATTTAGGGAATATTTATGATTGCGACTTTAACCAAATGATGAATTTACCTGCAAAAACTAGCAATGGTGAAAAGTTGACAGTGAGCAAATTATTAGAAGTTGGTAGTTTAGATATAATTCATGAAATCCAAACTGCGGAATATTGTTATGGTTGTACTGCGGGGTGTGGTTCTAGTTGTGGTGGTGCTATTAGTATAAATTGACAAATATTAAGAAAATATATATGTCATCAAATAACTATCTTGTAAAGAAATTTGGGGTAATTGAAGTTCTAATTGTCAGGTGAAGTATGATGAAGTGAGAGTTAAGTCTCCTCACACCACATTTTTATTAAGCCGTGAATTTGTTTTTTCACGGTTTTTATTTTTTGTTAGATAATTAAATTTACGAATAAACTTGCAGAATCTGCTTTGTTGAAAAATCGGTTACAAGAAGATTCTGTACTTAAAAATTTATTGGTGCTTCGCGCTCCTAATTTTACTAATTTTAAGGTAAGTGTAGAAGAGTGGGAGCAAGTGCAGAAATTAATTCAGGAAAGATAGAAAATGTAAGAAATAAAAAATCTTGTTACTAAAACTGTTACGAGAGCATTTTTATCGGGCTAATACTCTATGATGATAGAGAGTTTAACTCCTCACACCATACTTAAAACCGTGAAATGTAATATTTTGCGGTTTTTCTTTTCTAATTTGGGTAATTTGCTAGAATAACCTATAAATCGGATTTTTATATGATAGAAAAACCCATAGAAAAGCCAAATATTCCCCAAATTCCCACTTTCACTTCAATTACCGCAGAAAGATTGCACCGTCAACAGCGACTAGCAGCAGCATTACGGCTATTTTCTCGATTTGGATTTGATGAAGGTGTTGCTGGACACATTACAGCCCGTGACCCCGAAAACCCCGAACATTTTTGGGTAAATCCCTTTGGAATGCACTTTGGTTTAATTCGAGTTAGTGACCTAATTTTAGTTAATCAGCAAGGTGATGTAATTTACGGTAATCGTCCAGTAAATCGCGCAGCTTTTGCTATTCATTCTCAAGTTCATGCCGCCCGTCCTGACGCAGTAGCCGCTGCCCACGCCCATTCTATCTATGGTAAAAGCTGGTCGAGTCTTGGTCGTCTCCTTGACCCTCTCACCCAAGATGCTTGTGCTTTTTACCAAGACCATAGTATATTTGTTGATTATACTGGCATTGTTTTAGATACCAAAGAAGGTAAGCGTATTGCTCAAACCTTGGGCGAAAATAAAGCCGTCATTCTCAAAAATCACGGCTTACTGACTGTAGGTAATACTATTGATGAGGCTGCTTGGTGGTTCATCACAATGGAGCGTTCTTGTCAAGCCCAATTATTAGCAGAAGCAGCCGGAGAACCTAGCCCGATTAAGCCAGAATATGCGAAAATAGCTCATAGCCAAGTCGGTTCTCATGAGTTGGGTTGGTTTAGTTTTCAACCTTTGTATGAGATGATTGTGCGGCAAGAACCAGATTTTCTGGATTAAATGTCTTGCGTTTGCGTTTGATAACTCCTGTTACACCTAAAGCTGCAATTCCTAACAGACTCAAAGTAGTTGAAGGTTCAGGAATAGTTACTTCTGCTGATTTGGCAACTATACTATGAGCATAACTTGTGGGATGCAAGTTATCCCAAAATAAATATTCATTGGGGTTAGAACAAATAGTTTGTGCAACAATGTTTAGACAAGCATCAGTTACATTTGTGAAACCAAATTTTCCTGGTGATGCTATGATCTGATTGACAAGAGAATTAACATCAAAAATGTTGATATTGAGGTTTGGTTCTAGCTGACTTAAACCGTTGACAGTTTGACTCAAAGCTGAATTATGAATTCCAGTTAAAAAGTTGAGATTATTAACTATGGGAGTCTTGTTATTAGCAGGAATATCTCCCAAGTTAGGTAAATTAGCTATTAAGAAGTTTTTAGCACCGACAGCAGATAAAGATATTATTGCATTTGCTAAATTGCTAACTGCATTATTAATTGCTTGGCTAAAATCAGTAACATTCAAATAATCATTAGCACCGGCTGATATTATATATAGTGCCTGATTATCAACTGATGGATTAGTCCCTACAAAACTTTGAATTTCCTGAGTTAGTCCTGGTAACGTGGGTGATATTGTATTATTAGTACCTGTAGTAGCACCACCAAAAGCGAAATTATTGAGTTGTACACCCATATCCTGGGCTAAATATTCCGTCCAGATAGGACCATTGGAAAAACGTCCTTGATAGTAGGGAAATGGGGGAAAAGTGCCACCAGAGGCTGCAAACACATTACCATTATCAACAAGGCTGTCACCGAAAACATAAACTTGAGTAAAATTAGCGGCGGAAGCTTTCACGGGTAACATGAAAGACAGGAGAACAAACCCTGCTGTTAAAAGTTGTTTTTTCATACGGATTTTTGGAGATGCCCTAGTACATTTACCATGATCTGCTTTTCAACTAATAACACAGGTTGCTAGTTACTGCTGAGGGATATGAACAAACTTAACTAAATTGTTCGATAATTCCCCCACCTAATACCTTATCTCCTTCGTACCAAACCGCGGCTTGTCCAGGTGTGATACTGAACTGCGGTTCATCAAATACTAACCGCACGCGGGAATCTGCTAAAGGAATTACTGTCACGGGTACGGGTTGAGAACGATAACGAATTTGCACTTCTGCACGAATGGGGGTAACAGGTTCAGCAATGGAAACCCAATTTATCCGATTTACGGTACATTCTGACTGAGTTCCTTTGGTGCGATCGCCTACAACTACCCTGTTATTAGCCGCATCTAGTTCAATGACATACAAGGGTTCAGCCGCAGCAATTCCTAAGCCTTTTCGCTGACCAATGGTGTAATGATGAATACCATCATGTTGTCCCAAAACTTTACCAGTTGCATCAACAATATCACCGGGTTTGGGAGCTAAATATTTATCTAAAAATGCCCGCATAGAACCGTTACTTTCTACCAAGCATAGATCTTGACTTTCTGGTTTATCGGCGGTTTTTAAATTGTATTCAGTGGCAATTCTGCGGGTATCGGTTTTATTCAATTCACCCAGGGGAAAAATTGTCGCCCCTAATAAGTCTTGGGATAAGTCATAAAGGAAATAAGATTGATCTTTGTTGCGATCAACGGCTCGTAACAATTGGTAACGATTAGTAGCCCCGTCGTAACAAATTTGGGCATAATGACCTGTGGCGATTTTTGTTGATGCCAATTTTTCCCGTGCATATTCCACCATGGGACCGAACTTCACCGTTTTGTTACATTGGGAACAAGGCAACGGCGTAATTCCCACACTGTAGCCAGTTACTAAAAAATCAACAATTTCTGTTTGAAAGACATCCCGAATATCGACAATTTCATGGGGAATGCCCAATTGTTCACAAATATCAGCCGCGTCGATCATTCCTTCAGAGCAACATTGCCCCTTGCCTTTCATCAGCCAAAGGGTTAAACCAATTACATCATAGCCCTGATTATGTAGCATAGCAGCGGCTACAGAACTATCAACGCCACCAGAAAGACCAACGACAACTTTTTTCATAATTCACACTTTTCAAAGTGCTTGCGGCTTATTTTTGTAGCAAAGAAGTTTTTATCTGACCACAAGGTGCAAGACTGTCCGATTCTAGCATACATACCTACAAAGGCGGAATAGTCAGGAATTTTCCTGTGGAGATTTTGAGCATACTTACGCAATTTCCCATTAACTGATTACAATAATATCTAGTAAAAAACCTTTGCCAAAGCTGGTGACAACTATGCCTATTTTAAAAGTCAGTCACTTTACCTCTGTACCCATATTTTCCTTACTAGTAAGTGGGTGTTCGGTGTTAATGTGCGAATATAGTCCAGTCCAAGCTCAAATACCCGACAATAATCTATTTTTAGCACAAACAACGCTGCCATACCTCCGTGAGATGCCCCTCAACCAGCAGCCATTACCCCAGTTACAACCAGTAAATTTTTATCAATCTCCAGGTACACAATATAGTCAATTTAACCCAAATTTTGACCAATATTTTGTTTATGTTGATAGCAGTAACTCCCAATTATTGCAGCTAGTTCGGCAAATTGAAAGCAGTGCCTATCTCCGCGAGTATAATGGACGGAATGTGATTCAATCTGGGGTTTTCAATGGACAAAATAATGCTCAAAAACGGGTAAGAGAACTGGAATTAAATGGTATTCCTGGTGCAAGAATTGTTAATTCTAATAATATAGAAGTAACTTCTTATAATTCTTCCCAACAAGTAATACCTGATGATAACACTGTATATAATACGCAGAACTATAGAAATAACTCTCAACAGCAAAGAAGTAAATATTACTATGTAGTTATTCCCAGTAGTGCTAATAATCTACGTTCTGTTGGCACACAAATTCAGCAAAAAATAGGCATAAATATTAACGTATTTCTAAGAAATCAACCACGAGGATCTCATATAGCTGTAGGACCCTTTAGCGATAAATTAGAAGCCGAACAATGGAATAGCTATTTAAAGAATTTAGGTCACGGTAATGCTAGGGTTTATTATGGAAAATAAGGTAATTGGTAATTGGTAATTCGAGAAAATATTTGTCTTTATCCTGACAACCGACAACCGACAACCGACAACCGACAACTGACAACCGACAAATGACTAAAGAAAAATTTGTTGTTACCGCAGCCCAAATGCGGGAGATTGAAACCAGGATATTTACAGCAGGAATGCCTGTAGCTGCTTTAATGGAAAAGGTTGCAGGATTAATTTCCCAACGTTTACAGCTTATTATTTCCCCAGAAAAATGTGTAGGAATTTTAGTTGGTCCCGGTCATAATGGTGGAGATGCTTTAGTAGTAGCTCGTGAACTGCATTTTCGCGGTTATCAAGTTTGGATTTATCAACCTTTTGCTAAGTTAAAAGAATTAACTTCCCAACATTTTCAATATATTCAAAATTTAGGAATTCCCTGTTATCAAGAAATTTCCGAAATCCCAAGTTATGATTTTTTAATTGACGGTTTATTTGGCTTTGGTTTAGAAAGAGAAATTACTGATTCTATCGCTGCGGCAATTAATTATTTTAATGGCAAAAATCAACCTATTATTAGTATTGATATACCTTCGGGTTTACATACAGATACAGGAGAAGTTTTAGGAACAGCTATTCAGGCAAATTATACATTTTGCTTGGGTTTATGGAAACAAGGTTTATTACAAGAACAAGCATTACCTTATGTTGGTAAAGTTGAATTAATTGATTTCGATATTCCCTTAGCAGATATTCATGCTGTTATTGGTGATATCCCCACAATCAAACGCATTACTCAAACAACAGCATTATCAACTTTACCTTTACCTCGTCCTTTAATTACTCACAAATATAAACAAGGACATTTACTATTAATTTGTGGTTCTCGACGTTATGCCGGTGGAGCAATTTTAACAGGTTTAGGTGCGCGAGCTTCTGGTGTAGGAATGTTATCTATTGCTGTTCCAGAATCTCTGAAAATGTTGTTAGTTTCCCATTTACCAGAAGCGTTAATTATTGGTTGTCCCGAAACCGAAACAGGAGCAATTGCTAATTTGCAATTACCAGAAAATATAGATTTAAATTCATTTACTGCAATTGCTTGTGGACCTGGTTTAACTAAAGATAATATTTCTCTGCTTCCCCAAATAATTAAATGTGAATGTCCCTTAATTCTTGATGCTGACGCTTTAAATATGTTGGCACAATTAGGAACTATCCCCACATTAAAACCACGAAAATCTGCCACCGTACTCACACCCCATACTGGAGAATTTCAGCGATTATTTCCGAATATTGATCACACAAATAGAATCAAAGCAGTGCAAACAGCAGCCCAAGAAAGTGGGGCTGTAGTCCTATTAAAAGGGGCAAGAACGGCTATATCTAATCCGCAAGGTGATGTTTGGATAAATCCCGAAAGTACCCCAGCCTTAGCCCGTGGTGGCAGTGGTGATGTATTAACTGGTTTATTAGGTGGACTATTAGCGCAAATTATGAATAAAGAAATTGTTATAGAAGATATAGTCGCAACTGCGGCTTGGTGGCATTCCCAAGCAGGAATTTTAGCAGCACAAACAAGAACAGAATTAGGAGTTGATGCTTTTACACTGACACAATATTTACTTCCGGTTTTGAAGCGATGATAATGGGGACTGGGGACTGGGTAAAAATTTTTCCCAATCACCAATCACCAATCACCAATCACCTGATAACAATTACTTAACTGTTACCTTACCACCAGCTTCTTCAATCCGCTTCTTGATATCCTCAGCAGCATCCTTAGTTACAGCTTCTTTAACTGCTTTAGGAGCGGCTTCTACCAAGTCCTTAGCTTCTTTCAGACCTAGACCTGTGATTTCACGAACGATTTTCAGTACAGCAATCTTCTTGTCTGCTGGTACGGAATCCAAAATTGCATCAAATTCGGTCTTCTCTTCTACTACTTCAGCAGCAGCAGCACCAGCACCAGGAGCCATCATCATCATGCCACCAGTAGCAGCAGCACTAACACCAAAAGCTTCTTCGATTTGCTTAACTAATTCAGAAGCTTCTAATAAGGTCAAAGATTTCAACTGGTCTAAAATTTGTTCGGTTGCAGCAGACATGGATATAACTCCTAAAGAATTTTTGATTTGTTAGTTTTTTAGTTGTGAGTTGTCAGTGATTAATCTTCACTGACTACCGCTGATTCAGCAGCACTTTCAGAACTATCGCTATTTTCTTTTTCAGCGACAGCTTGCAAAGCGCGAGCCAAGGAACTGGGAACTTCGTTGATACCAACAGCCAGCTTGGTAGCCACACCGTTGATAGCACCAGCAATTTGAGCCATAAGTTGTTCCTTAGATGGCAAGTCTCCTAGAGCCTTGACATCAGCTTCACTCAGGACACGACCTTCCATGACACCACCACGAATTTCTGATTTCTTGGTGGCTTTTTGGAATGCTTGGTAAGCTTTGATCGCAGATAAATCTTCTTTAACTAGCAGAAATGCAGAAGAACCGTTAAGTAATTCTGACATTGGCTGCCATTGTTCCTGATCCTTAATAGCAATGCCCATAAAGGTGTTTTTTGTCACCTTACAGATAGCACCACTAGGACGAAGTTGCCGACGCAAATCTGTGATTTCAGCAACTGTTAGCCCCTGATAATCAATTACCAGTGCTAAAGTTGATTCACTCAAAGAAACTTTAAGATCAGCAACTATTTCTTTTTTGTTTTCTAACGTTCTTCCCATACTTGTCTCACCTCCAATGTCAGTTGTCAGTGGTCAGTTGTTAGTTGTCAGTTGTCAGTTCTAAGTAGGGGCGCAGGGCCTGCGCCCAGTTGTTAGTTGTCAGTTGTTAGTTGTTACTCTATTTACTGTCACCTGTCACCTTTTTGCTGACTTACCGAAAAAATTTAACCCCAGCTAACTTAGCCAGGGTTTCAAAGTGGTATTTTTAATGCTGTAGTTGTCACAGTTTCACTGTTCAAACTTCAGACGGTTAAAATTACAACCTCGGCAGGGTATTAAGCTATTAGCACCTGCTGTCTCCGGCTTTATTAAATTTTGGATTTTGGATTTCGGATTTTGGATTTGAAATTAAAGCTTGATAATTAAGGAAAAAATTCAATTGTCTATCTAGCAACTATCAATCTAAAATCTAAAATCTAAAATTATGCAGCGTCAGTTAGTTTTAACTCTCTTAGGGCGCTGATGTCAATAGCAATTGATGGACCCATTGTCGAGGATATGTACAATGACCGCCAATAACGACCCTTAGCGCCTGAAGGACGGTTACGGTCAACTGACTCTTGTAATGCTTTCAGATTTGTTAATAAATCTTCAGGTGAAAAAGCAGCCTTACCAAACATAACATGAACAATCCCAGTCCGATCAGCCCGATATTCTAATTTACCAGCTTTGAATTCAGCGATCGCACTAGCAACATCAAATGTCACTGTTCCACCTTTAGGTGAAGGCATTAAACCCCGTGGCCCTAATAATTTACCAAGCTTTGCTACCTGTGGCATCACATCTGGTGTAGCAATCAGCTTATCAAAGTCCATAAAGCCTTTTTGAATCTGGTCAATTAGTTCTTCTGAACCAGCTATATCAGCACCAGCATTAGTTGCTTCTGTGACTTTTTCACCTCTAGCGATAACTGCTACCCGAATTATCTGTCCTGTACCTTTGGGTAGTGCTACCGTTGTCCGCAACTGTTGGTCTGTATATTTAGGATCAATTCCTAAACGGATATGAGCTTCAGCAGCTTCACTAAATTTAGCGGTTGCTGTTTCTTTTAACAAAGCTAATGCTTCTAAGGGTGTATAATCCCTATCTTCTACTTTTTCTAGCAACGCCTGTAAGCGGCGTGATACTTTTTTTGCCATTTTTTTCTCCTGGGGTAATCTCGAAGTCGTGCTTCTCCCCCGATATGATTTTAGATTTTGGATTTTAGATTTTGGATTTTGCTATTAGTTATTCACTCAAAAGCACAAATTCAAAATTTATCACTTAATTAATCTGTAACAGTTACGCCCATATTTTTAGCAGTCCCTTCCACGATATTCATGGCTGCATCAATATCATTGGCATTGAGGTCAGGAAGCTTGGTTTGAGCAATTTCGCGTAATTGCGTTCTGCTAATGCTACCAACTTTCTTTTTGTTGGGTTCATTTGAGCCTCTTTCAATCTTCGCTGCCTTGCGAATCAACACTGATGCTGGTGGGGTTTTGAGGACAAATGTAAAACTTCTATCTTCATAAACAGAAATTTCTACAGGTATTACCATTCCAGCTTGGTCTGCTGTTTTGGCATTGTACTCTTTGCAGAACATCATGATGTTAACGCCGTGTTGACCCAGCGCGGGACCAACTGGCGGTGCTGGGTTGGCTTTCCCAGCATTCAGGGCCAATTTAATGACCGCTACTACTTTCTTCGCCATTTGTATTTAGCTCTGTTTTTTAACCTGATTAAATTCCAATTCTACTGGTGTATCTCGTCCAAAGATAGAGAGTAGAGCTTTTAGTTTACTCCGTTCTGGGGAAACTTCAATTACCTCGCCCTCAAAATCCTTAAATGGACCAGAAAGCACAACTATCTTATCACCTGTAGCCATATCAATTTTGACTACTGGCTCTTGTTCCAAGGCTTGTTTGAATATGCGTTCAACTTCCGAAGGATTCAGGGGAACTGGCTTAACGTGACCACGGCCTCTACCGCTTCCACGCTTTTGCTCTGCGCCCACAAAGTTAATGACGTGGGAGGTGTTTCTTACCACCTGCCATGTATCATCACTCATCACCATTCGGACTAGCACATAACCAGGGAAAACCTTTTCTTCTGATGGGAGACGTTTACCATCCTTACGGATTTTCACCGTTGGGGTGTGGGGAATTTCCACTTGGATGATTTTGTCAGCGACATCAAAAGTTTGGATACGTTGCTCTAAGTTTGTCTTCACCCGTTTCTCACAGCCAGAGGCTACTTGCACTGCATACCAGCGGGCTTCTTTAATCGCTGTCAAGAGTGCTTCCTCTAACTGCAACTCCGAGTTGCGTGGTTCGTCTGTTGCAGAAGTCATCAGAACACCTGTTTTGCTGCCCAACCGAACAATCCATCGACCAAATATATCAAAGATGCGGAGAGTGTAACCATTAATAGTACAGCGGCTGATTCACTCACCAACTGTTGCCGACTGGGCCAAACTACTTTTTCAAGTTCTTCCTTCGTTCCTTGGAAAAAATTGTTTAAGCTAAACCCATTTTCGGTTTCTGGCATTTCTGCTTCATTTTTTTTGGCCACAGTCGTTATCCCCCCGTTTCTTAAATAGCCCCACCTTGTGATTTTTTCAAGGTTTACAGCTTCGGCCTAAATTAACTGGCAAAAGGAAAGCTACATCTTAAAAAAATTATACCCGAAATAATTGACGCTTTCTGCTGTTTTGGCAGTGACGTTATTGCTTCGGGCAATATTTTTCTTTTTTAGCGCGCCCTGGAGGACTTGAACCCCCGACATCAGGTTTTGGAGACCTGCGTTCTACCAACTGAACTAAGAGCGCACAAGCTTTTCTCGTTACAGTCATTGCGCTGAACTTTATTTAGTCTAACGCAATTTCGATTCTAATTGTAACTTATTTTTTTTTATTTGGCAAGTTAGCGGCGGATGCCGCTTGCAGCTTGGGTTTTGCCTATCAATTTACCATTTTGATTACAGAGCGCGGTCAAATCTTTGTTTAATACGGGTTGCCTTGCCGACGCGATCGCGTAGATAGTACAATTTAGCACGTCTAACTTTACCACGACGCAATACTTTAATGCTTTCAACCAGGGGAGAATGAAGCAAAAATACTCGTTCAACACCCACACCTTGGAAAACTTTGCGGACTGTGATGGTTTCGTTGATGCCGCCATTCCGCATGGCTATAACTACACCTTCGTAAGGTTGCACACGGAATTTAGTGCCTTCCTGAATTTTGACTCCGACTTTTACTGTGTCACCGACATAGATATCGGGTAAATCAGATTTCATTTGTTCCGCTTCAATGGAGCGAATAATTTCTTGAGCGTTCATTATTTTTCTGTTTTTTGAAAAAACTCACAATCGTTAATTATAAATCTATAATCGCCTGAGAGTCTAGAAATTTCACTCAATTATAAATAAAAACTACTAATAAATTAAAAATTAAGAATTAAAAAACTCTTGTCTGTTCCCTGTTCCCTGTTCCCTGTTCCCTGTTCCCTGTTGTAAAATAGACAGTGTAAGGATTCAGGGGGAACCAGGTAACTGGTCATAAACGCCTATAGAGACTATCTTTGGTAATGTTCAAGGTTTAAAGTCCAGCCAGCTAAAACAACTCCAGCGGCTGTACCACCAGCGGATATCAGGTGATTGCATTACTACAACTGATTTTGCTCAACGCTTGGCAGCAGTTAGTACGGAAATTAATCAGCCTGTTTGTGCCTATGTTAATCGTCGCGGACAAGTAATTCGAGTCGGTGTAGGTACTCCGCGTCAAACCCAAATTCCGCCCCTAGAACTGCCTCGTTATGGTGCAGAACGTCTGAGCGGTATTCGTTGTTTATCCACCAATCTCAAGTCAGAAGAACCGAGTGAGTCAGCCTTAACTGCCATGGCTTTGCAAAGATTGGATGCCTTAGTAGTTTTAAATATTACTGGAGGAGGATTTACAAAGCGTGGTGGTGGTGCAACCGGGTATGTGAAAGAAGCTTATTTAGCGCATCTGGTGGCTAATAGTAAACAATTAGTTGCTACTCAATCATCTGGTACTAGTATTTCAGATGCGGGGATATATTCCCACATATCACCACCTCTGAGCTTAGATGCTTTAGCCGACCAGGATTTTCTAGACTTAGTGGAAGGTTTGGAAGAGGAATTTAGTCGGGAGTTTGTAGCTCAAGAAGTAGAGGCTGATCATGATCGGGTGGTAGTTGTGGGGGTATTAACAGAAAATATCACGCCGCAACAATTCCAAGATATCATAGTAGAATTGACCCGATTAGTGGATACCGCTGGAGGTGTTGTCTTACAAACCTTACAACAAAAGCGATCGCGTATTCATCCCCAAACAGTGATTGGTGAAGGTAAAGTCCAAGAAGTGGCGATCGCTGTGCAAACTCTAGGTGCTAATTTGGTAGTATTTGATCGTGATCTTTCCCGCTCCCAAGTTCGCAATTTAGAAGCACAAATTGGTGTCAGAGTAATTGACCGCACCGAAGTAATTTTAGATATTTTTGCCCAACGCGCTCAATCTGGTGCAGGTAAATTACAGGTGGAACTGGCACAATTAGGGTATATGCTGCCACGACTGACCGGCAAAGGTGAGGGTATGTCCAGATTAGGGGGTGGTATTGGCACAAGAGGACCGGGTGAAACCAAGCTAGAAACAGAACGTCGGGCTATTCAAAAACGGATTTCCCAACTTCAACATGAAGTTAATCAATTACAAGCTCATCGTTGTCGCTTACGTCAACGAAGACAAGATCGACAAGTTCCCTCGGTAGCTTTGGTGGGTTATACAAATGCTGGTAAATCTACTTTACTCAACGCCCTGACCAATTCGGAAGTATACACGGCTGACCAACTGTTTGCTACCCTTGACCCGACCACGCGGCGATTAATAATTCCTCATGCAGAAACTGGCGCACCCCAGGAAACTTTGATGACGGATACTGTAGGGTTTATCCATGAGTTACCCGCATCTTTAATGGATGCTTTTCGGGCAACTTTGGAAGAGGTGACAGAAGCGGATGCTTTATTGCATTTGGTGGATTTATCTCATCCTGCTTGGTTGAATCATATTCGCGCAGTTCGGGATATACTCGCGCAAATGCCGATTACACCGGGACCGGCGTTGGTGGCTTTTAATAAAATTGATCAAGTTAGTAGTGAAACACTCGCTGTGGCTAGGGAAGAGTTTCCTTTAGCAGTGTTTATTTCTGCTAGTCAGCGGTTAGGACTGGAAACTCTGCGTCAGCGTCTGTCTCTATTGATTGAGTACGCTGTTGGTGATGATTAGCTGGGCGCAGGCCCTGCGCCCCTACTGTTTCATTAAAGACAGTTCGATGTAATTTTCGTTGGGCTGTTTAATGCTCACTTCTACGCTAGGTCCAAAATACTTGGTCATTTTTTCTTGCTTTTGTTGCCAGGTATCAAAGGTGATTAGTGGTGAATCGAATTCTAGAATTAAGGTATAAGCCCCATTAATTTCGGTTTCTCGTAAACCAGTCACTATTGGTCTTTCTTCGTCCGTGGGACTTAAACCTAAATAAGCAAGGGCTACATCTAGATGAGCTTTTTGCCCATAGCAGAAGCGTGTGATGTCCTTGCGGATTTTATTTTGTGTGACGGTTGCTTGTTGTTTTCTGAGTTCTAAGATTGAGGGTGTGGTAGTTTGGCTGAAGGGTATGGGTTTAAGTTCATTAGCTTTTAGGGCTAAACCTCCCAGTAACAGCGGAAAACCATAGAAAAATCCTACTAGATTGAGGGTAGCATTATCCGCAAAGTAGGCAACAAAACCTGTGATAGTCAGTATACTACCTATTGTTAAACCAAGTGTTCCCAAAGAAATTCCGCCGATCATAATTTGAGATTAATATAATTTATTTTCATCCTGAGTTCTATTATCATCTCTGATCAGTGACAGATTGGGAAAGGGGGAAATTGATATTCTTCCTTTTTGCGTTAACTTTAGATTTGAAGTATTTAAAGATTGGAAGTAGAAAAATGGATATTCAGGCAATTAAAGACCGAATTAGCACAGTTCAAGCTAAACGTGAACGTTTGCTGAGTTTACTCGAACAACCCAACTTAGGGACTTTAAGAGTTGATGTCAATCAAGCTTTGGAAGAATTAGATGATTTAATGGATGAATTTAAACGCACTATTCCCGAAGCCGGAAATAATTAAGCTGGGTTCAGTATAAAAGGCAGCGTCGTTTGTGTCTTATATAACATACAAACGACGCAATTTAATAAGCAGAGTTAAATTTTTCTTCCGAAAATGAAAAATATCTAACTCGCTGGCCTAAGTGTCTGACTAAAGTAATGAGTTCCATTGTCGGAATATCTTTTTTGCAAATTTGATCAAACTTATGCTGAGTTTTGTTTTTCCCAAAAGATACTTCATCTACCGAAGAGTAAGCCAGAATTTGAGTATTTGGAGATATATCTTTAATGTAATTAGATGCTACCCAACCATCCATAATTGGCATTTGTAAATCGAGAACGATTACATCAGGTTGATAGCATTTAACCATTTCTATAGCTTCTTGACCATTACTGGCTAAACCGACAACGTGGATATTTTCTTGGATAGAAAAAACTAATTGTAAGCTCAAACGAGTAAGTTCATGATCATCAACTATTAGAATACGCAAGTTAGAAGACTCACGGGACAACATTAACATTCCAAAAAAAGAATAAATATGAATTAATACCAATTGGGAAAATGATTGTGACAGATGGAAAACTGTCAAGCTTATTGAGTAAGTCTGTGACAATCTCAAATCCAAAATCCAAAATCCAAAATGGTATGAACTTTTATAGTTTATGAGTATTAGCTAAATAATTCACTCTATCTTATGGGTGAATTTTAGTCATTAAACGCTGATATTGATGCAAAAATCTCATGAAAAAATATTTTTTTTGCATAATGATATGATGACAAATTATTTAATAGATATATCTCTTGACTGAATAACAATTTACAAAAAAATATATAAATTCAAGTATGGCTAACGCCACCCTTGGACTTTTGGAATCTAAATTTATTATTCACCCTTGCTGCAACCAATGAGAGTTTAATTTATGCCTACAGAGCGTAATGTCATAGACATAATAGTTTTTTGGGAATTAGCTTCTGGACAGTTATCACCGGGACATCTTTGGATATAACTGCCATCAGGTTGTAATTCCCAAGCATGACGATTATCTGCCAACATAATTCCTAAGATTTCTTGCAAGTCTTTAGCAATATCTTGGTCTTTGATGGGGGTAATTACTTCGACTCGACGATCTAAATTGCGACGCATCCAGTCAGCACTGCCGATATATATTTCTTCTTGGCTATTGTTGTAGAAGTAATATATGCGGGAGTGTTCTAAAAAGCGGCCAATAATGCTAATGACGCGAATATTCTCGCTGAGATTTGGTAGTCCGGGACGCAAACAACAAATCCCGCGAATAATTAGGTCAATTTGTACCCCAGCCCGAGAAGCTTCGTATAAGGCAGAAATGATTTGTGGATCAACTAGGGCATTCATTTTAGCAACGATGCGACCAGAAAATCCATTTTGGACATTTTCAATTTCGCGTCTAATTAATTCCAGAAAGCGATCGCGCATATTCACAGGTGCTACCATAATTTCTCGATAAGCTTTTTGTCGAGAGTAGCCTGTTAAGAAATTAAACACATCTGTTAAATCTGCACCCAATTCTTCCCGACAACTAAATAAGCCTAAATCTGTATAGAGTCGTGCGGTTTTTTGGTTGTAATTTCCAGTACCAATGTGTACATAACGGCGCATTCGGTCTTTTTCCCGTCGTACTACTAAGACAATTTTGCTATGGGTTTTCAAACCGACTAAACCATAGACAACATGAACACCAACTCTTTCTAAGCGTCTTGCCCAGTAAATGTTATTCTCTTCATCAAACCGGGCCTTTAATTCTACTAATACTGAAACTTGCTTACCATTTTCTGCCGCAGCAATTAAAGCATTGACTATGGGTGAGTCCCCAGAAGTCCGGTAGAGAGTCATTTTGATGGCTAGGACATTGGGGTCATGGGCGGCACTAGTAATAAAGCGCACTACTGTACCAGAGAAGGATTGATAGGGATGATGGACTAGCAAATCTTTTTCTCGAATTATGGAAAAGAAGTCTTTTCCATCTTCTGGTTCGGGAACATCAGTATCAATACAGGGTTCTCTCAGACGTTGTAAGCGGGAAGGTACAACTGACTGACGTGGGGGATCTTTGAGTTCTGGCAAGGGTAATGCGAGAAAATACATTAAATCCCGCAGTCCCAAAAGACCATCAACTTCGTAAATATCACTTTCAGTTAATTCCAAATCTTGTAAAAGACGGGAACGAACTGATGCAGGGGTTTGGGAGCGAATTTCTAACCTCACGATATTTCCACCCATGCGCCGTTTGCGAAGTTCCTGTTCGATCGCTAATAATAGATCATCGGCTTCGTCTTCTTCTAATTCTAGGTCAGCATCACGGGTAATGCGGAAGGGGTGATATTCTTGGATACTCATGCCTGGAAAGAGGGATTCTAAGTTATGAGCGATCGCTTGTTCTAAGGGAACTCCTGTCCAGTGAACAGTTTTACCATCTTCCTGCATTCCCAACTCTAGCGGTAAGGGTAAAAATTGTGATAAGACTTTCGGAACTTTAACTATGGCAAAAGACTCCTCTTCTGTATCGGGATTTTTTACCATTACTGCTAGATTTAAACTGAGATTAGAAATGTGGGGAAAGGGATGACCAGGATTAACAGCGAGGGGAGTCAGAACTGGAAAAACCTGTTCTTCAAAATAGTTATCTAAGTAACTTCGCTGATTTTGATTAAGTTCTATGTAATCAAGAATATAGATTCCCTCTTGTACTAACAGTGGTCGAAGCACTTCCTCAAATTCTGTATTCAGTCTTTTGAGTTGGGGACTCAGATGGAGACGAATATCATCTAGCTGTTTTTGCGGTGTGCGTCCATCAGGTGTTAATAAATTAACAGTGGCTTCTACCTGTTGTTTTAAAGCTGCCACTCGCACCATAAAGAACTCGTCCAGATTGGAGCTAAAAATGGCCAAAAATTTCAGCCTTTCCAACAAAGGAGTTCTCGGATCACAAGCTTCATGTAATACCCGATGATTAAATTCTAGCCAACTTAACTCACGGTTAATGTAGTATTGTGGATCACTCAGATTAATGGCAGGAGGATTTTTTTTTGGTTTCGGCATGATCACCTAGATTAAGGCAAATATTGCCTATAAAGCATTAATATAAATATCTTAATTGCTACTGCATAGATTTTTACAATTCTTGATATATAAATCTGGTAAGTCGCAAAACCTCTAGGGCAGGGTTTACCCGGATTCAATTGTATTGAATCTGACTGGTAACTGCTATTTTTATTAAAAATAATTATTTTTTTGAGTAGAAGTGTTGAATGTTACGATTTTGAGGAGATTAGCCAAGTTGTGCATCCTCGGTGATACTAAGTTCTATCAACTACTGACTCTCTTCTCATAGAGAAACTCAAAATTTGTAAAGTTTTGTTGCAAAATTCAACAGTTGTGGATATTTATTAGTTGGGGTTTAGCATTGTGCTTTACCCCGACTAAATTTGTATCTAATTTTCCCTGAATTTAATTTTTATGTTTGCTAAATTTGAGTTGATGAGGCTGACAAAATTTACTCGCTACCAAAATTAAAGCCGTTGTCATGAGTCCGAAAAGAGAAGAAGGTTCTGGTACTTCTCTGGGTCGTTCTACAATTATTTTAGTTGTTTCTCCTCTGAGAGCGATCGCATCATTATTACATTCCAAAATCAAAGTTGCAAGATATTGACCAATAGGTAAAAGAGATTTAGCAAATTTAAAGCCAAATGTCTCAGAACCTTTTTGTCCTAAAGAACTTAAATCAAATCCAGCATTAGCTAATTCTGCACTATTTAACAATGTAATATCACCAATTTTATTACCAGATTCAATCACATTAGGAACAGGATTAGATGTCCATGAACCGTTGTAGGGAGCATAATAAGCATCATTCCAAGCTAAATCTCCCAATGAGGCAGTACCACCTTGTTGAGTTACAACTTGATTGTGATAACCAAAGTTCCAATAACCACCATTTTGTTTTTCAACATCCGTAGCTTTGACATGATCAAAAATCCCTGTACCAGAAATTTTAGAATCATTATTCCCTGCAAATCTCACACCTATTAAACTATGGGAATTACTAGCATTGAGAAAGTTGTTTTGATTGGAAAAATCTAGGAAAAAATCACCATAACCAATATTTTGATTACTAATATTAAAACAATTTCCATTGGTTGTGTTACAGACTTGGGGTCCAGTATTCAAACCTGTTACGGGTAAGTTTCCGTTAATTCCTACATAAAAATATTGCTCATCTTCTTTTGTTCCCATGGCATAAAGTTCAAAAGTTTTATTACCTGGACTTGTAAAGAGACTATCATTACCAGAATCTAGGGATATATTCCAGTTGTTGATATTTTGTCCTGCTTGCGCTATTTGTCCAGTTAATAAGGTGATTCCTGTAGCGAGAATACAGCTAGAAGCATAAGCTAGAACTGTGATAGTTTGTTTTGTGTTTTTCATGTTCGTTAATCTCTGAATTTAATGATCAATTTTGACTTTAACAAAAACCTGTTCCCTGGCATTTTTGACATTTGGAGGATCTCCGTGAACCGTAAGGTTGAATTCTCCCTGTACCTTGACAGGAAGAACATTCAACTTTCTGTTCTTTGAGATCGGCATTGTTATTATTTTGAATGTGTGGTGATTTTGCATTAGCCATGATTTTTACCTTTATTTGATATGGGAATATCGAACTTATTTAGTTACAACATAATTGATATAATGAATGCGCCACAAAATCAATATTTAAGAATGATAAGAAAAAGAAATAAGCGACAAATTTAAAGGTAATTAATCGCTCTTACATAAAAATAGATTAACTATCTATTTTTAACCTGCCAGAATGCTTGAAGTGGACTGAATGTTACATTTCGGACAAACTGCTGATTAGGATGAGCGCCGAAAGTTTGTTCATACTTATCTTTATTGTTCTGTACTTCCAAATGCAGATGATTTAGAGACCCAGTTGTACCAACTACTTGTCCTGCTTCAATTCTGCCGCTAGTGCCATTTAAGCTACCGAGATGTCCATAAATCCATAGCTTACCATCATCGCCTTTAATGCCCATAAAGTAGTTGCCAGATATATTTTGAATCATCCAACGAGTTCCGCCAATTACAGCTTTGACTGGAACTCCAATACCATTTTTCATTGGTGCATCAATGTCAAGTCCTGCGTGCCATTTCCCATAGCCAATTAAGTAACTCTGATCATACAAATAACCAGTATTCATCGGACGACGCACTCCAAAGATTGTTACGGCCAAATCAGTATAAATTTGACTGATTGAAGCAGGTGTTTTTGATCTTTCATCAACCTTCCCATCCCATTGAGGATTAGGATCAAATCTTGTGTTGTCACCACTATATTGATCCCACTGGTCATCTGATAAAGAACGAAGTTCAGAGTAGTAGCCAGGTGGAATGCCATTCCTAAACCGTTGATTGGGATTGTTACGATCGCATTGCCATACATGAACAATACCGCCATTGTCACGGGTGGAGCTATCTACACAGAGATTTGTGCCTGTACGTTGAAGCTGAGAGAGTCCATTACCCAACGAGTTGATGGTAAAATTTTGGTCAGGATCGTTAGCGTCGCAAGGCCAAGTATTAACTTGACCTCCATTTGTCAGATAATGTGAATTTAAACACTTGCCAGTAGAACCATGTCGAAGAAGAGTACCACCACGATTACCAGAGATGCGATCAAATTGTTGATCGCGGTCAGTAGAGTTGAAATCCCAAAGCGACATCACAGGATTTCCATCTACTTTGCGGAAATTGTTGTTAGTATTGAGAGCCTTATTGCTACCATCAACGACAAAGTTTTCGGCTAAAGCGGCAGCACCACCAATAAAGGTACTAACTATCGTAAATAATACAAGAACATTAAACTTGTTCATGATTTCTCTCTTAATTGACTGATTTTTCCTTTTTCTATGTCTAAAGTTTAATACCGTGTATTGAGTGTGTCAGTGGGTTAAAGTGTTGCGTTGAATTAATCTAATAAGTGATATCAAGTAACTTGAAGTGATATTAAGTGACATTGGGACTCAAAAATAAGATAAACTACAGCTTAGATTACCCAGTGTGAAATCAGACATGAATGTAGAAGACGCTATCAATTTTGCAAATACGTTAGTTCAACAGCAAACAGATAAACCTTTAAGCACGCCTCAAACTCTTATTATTCGTCAACTGTGGTTAAATCGTGAACTTACTTATCTAAGTATTGCCTTGGCTAATGGATATACTGAAGACTACATTAAGCAAGTGGGAAGCAAACTGTGGAAAACACTAAGTGCTAAGACCGCATTAGGAGAAAAAGTTACCCAAGAAAATTTTAAGGTGGTTTTCGAGAGAAGGTGGAATCTACAACCACCCACACCTATCATTGACAATCATTTCGTAGGTCGGGAAAGTGAGATCGCCACACTAATTGCTAAACTTCGGGGAGATTGTCGAGTATTAATACTCACTGGGATAACCGGCATTGGTAAAACTGCTTTCGCTGGCCGATTGACAGCAGAATTGCTAGGGAATTTCCCTGAATCTATTAAAATCAATTTTGACCATTACCAAAATACAGATTTTGCAAGTGTAGCGGCTTTAATACTCACCGGTTCAGGCGAAATACTCACACCAGAAGACCGCAACAATTCACAGCTATTGTTTAACTGGATAGTTACCCGCTTAGAAAATAATCCCTATTTGCTGGTGATTGACTCTTTGGAATTCATCCTCAAAGGAAATGGTGATTTTCACGATGAGTATTGGGAGAAGTTCTTTAATTATTTGCTGTCTGCAAACTCTTGTAGAAGTAGAATTATCATTACTTCTCAGGATTTACCGCAGGAATTATATATTATTGGCTCGCGTTATCCAACGTATTGGCATTATGAACCGCTCAAAGGATTTACTGATATAGAGCAATTAGAATTTTTTAAACAAGCAGGGTTAGATATTGGCACAGATTTAGATAAGTCAGATAGTAGAACCTATCTAAAACGAATTGGTGCTGCTTATGAAGGACATCCCTTAGCATTGAGAGTCATTACTGGAGAAATAATCAGTCATCCTTTTCATGGAAGTATTGTAGCTTACTGGAAAAAATATGGACATGAAATAAAAAAAGTTGAACAAAGCCAGGAAGAAGAAAAAGTTAAGTCAGATCATGATGAGATGAGGCTAGATAGATATACTAGCAGTTTACAAAGGGCTGTAAAAGACCGCGTTGAAAAAACATTTAAGCGACTAGCTAATGATGTGCCAAATGCTTATTTTATGCTGATATTTGGCTCTGTTTATTCCTATCCGGTAGGAGAGAATTTTTATTTTAATACTTTGGAAACTTTGGGTTTAGGAGAAGAAGATCAATATGCAGTGTTAAATACATTACGTGATCGTTATCTAATCGAAGAAATGATTGATGATAATAATGATTATTTATTAAGACAACATAATTTAATTCGTACTGTAGCTTTAGAACACCTTAAAAATTCAAAAAATGGAAAGTAAGCATGACTCATAATTTTAATGAAGTAAAGGTAAAAATTCAACAACCTTTAGAAAAAATTGATTTCACACAATCTGGAGAATTAGTTTTATCTCAATTAGGCATCAAATCAGCAACATCTCTATTAGCTGATAGTTCTCCTTGGGAATTTGCTCATTACATGGCGATAAAAAACTGGTTAATGTATAAACCTAAACTTAATGCTTCTAACCTAGAATGGGTAAAACATTACCTGAAAGTGTTTCACCATCTCTGTGAAGTAGAAGCATGGGAAACAGCTTGTAAACTTATTCGTCTAACTATTCCCAATACTAAAGAACTACATGAACAATTAGGTATTTGGGGCTACTACAATGAACAAATTGAAATATACAGCAGACTTTTAACCAAGCTTAATTTAGATTTAGATTGTCTTTGGTTAGATGGCTTAGGTACTGCTTATTCCTATTTAGAAAAAGCTCAGATTGCTATTGATTACCATGAAAGACAATTAGAAATTGCTCGTGAAATCAACAACCGCAAAGCAGAAGCTCAAGCACACGGTGGTTTGGGTTGGGTTTATGCTTATTGTCTAGAAAAAGCTGAAGAAGCACTTACTCACTATCAGGAACAGTTGAAAATTTCTCGTGAAATTGGTGATCGAAAAATAGAAGGAAAATCTCTATATGGATTAGGATATATTTACAATATTTGTCTACCATATAATCATCAATCATCAATAAAATATCATGTAGATGCGTTAGCAGTTGCACAAGAAATTAGTGATCAAGATATAGAATATGATGCTTTAGGTGGTATAGCAGCTAATTATATTAATATGGGAGAACCCCATGAAGCTCTAGAATATATTCGATTACAATTAAAAATAATTAATACCAGTTACAAGCATTATAAATACTGTAATACATTAAGGAATTTAGGTACTAGCTATTTCTTATTGAAAGATTATCAGAATGCAATTAATTCCTTCGAGGAAGCCTTAAATCTCGTTCGTGAGATTAATAATAAACAACAAGAGGCTGACATACTAGTGAGTCTGGGTGCTGTATATATTTATACGCTTACAAAAGATTATAAGGAGGCAATTAATTGTTTTCAATTAGCCTTAATTACCAACAGCGAAATTGGTAAAAAATCCAGTGTAGGCGTAAATTTAGTCAATTTATCTTATTGCCACGGTTGTCTAAAAGACCACCAGAAAGCAATTTATAAATCTAAACAGGCTATGGCGATCGCTGATGAAACTGGTGATCAAGAACTAAAAGCATTAGCATTAGCAACATTAGCTAATAGCTACTGGCATCAAGGATATATTTGGGGACATACTTGGGGGTTGCTATTGATTATTAGAAGTATGCTAATATTCCCTCCCTGGAAAAGCTCAAATACCAAATTGATTTTAGAGATAACAGTTAGGACAATTAGCCAAACTTTAAAACAAGTATTTAGTCAGAATTGGTTGAAGAAATTTTGGGGAGGATAGCCTATATGTCTATTTATCTATTTCAATCTACTCGTCGCCGTTTAGCGATTTGGTACACGGCTATAACTGCGATTTTACTATTACTATTTGCCAGTGGAGTATATTTATATGTTCGCAGTACATTAATTGAAAGAATTGACGATACATTATATCATGTAGTGGAAGTTGTCGAGCGTTCTTTGGTGATTGAAGCAATAAAATCTCAACCTCATCAACTGCGAGTAAATGTAGCAGCTAGTTTTCCCAATAATTCTGAAAATGCCGAAGATGATCGCATTGATTTAGAGTGGTTTAGTCCTAATGGTAAATTAATGTGGTCAACTTTTTCGCAAATATTAGATATTCCTATTCATACTAATCATACAGGTGAAACTGTGCGAATAGAGGGCATGGGAGGATGGGGAGAATCTGCACAGTTATTGAGACAAGTTACGAAAAGAATAGAAAAAGGAAGACAGGTTTTAGGATATTTACGAGTCAGTCATCCTTGGTTTGAGGTGACAAAACCTAGCCGAGAATTAATTTTTGATTTGGCTTTAGGAATTAGTTTAATGATATTGTCAGTAGCGGCTAGTGGTTGGTTTTTATCGGGAAAAGCCATGAAACCTGTGGGGGAATCTTACCAACGCTTAAAACAATTTACCGCTGATGCTTCCCATGAATTAAGAAGTCCCATTGCTTTAATTCAAACTAATGTCCAAATTGCTTTGGCTGATTTAGATTTAGTCGCAGAAGAAAAAAATACAGTTCAATATAAACAACAATTAAAAGTAGTAGAACGACTTACCCAAAGATTAGGAAAGTTAGTTAATGATTTACTATTTTTAGCTAGACAAGATAGTGGAATTAGCAAGGATTTATTTTCATCTTGTCCTTTGGATGCTTTATTAATGGAAGTTGTCGAAGAACAACAATTTGTAGCTAGGGAAAAACAAATTCATCTAGTTTTGAATTTAGTTGATTCTCCCTTAACGGAAGTTAATCCCGAATTACTAGAAAACTGGTTTACTCTCATGGGAAATTGGGAGCAATTAGTCAGATTGTTTACAAATTTAATTGGCAATGCTTTGCAATATACTCCCGCAGAAGGGGTAATCAAAGTGGAGTTAGCAAGAATAGAGGGTATAAATCGAGTTACAGGAATACGTTACACAAATTCTCATTTACAAATTAAAGTCAGTGATACCGGAATTGGTATTCCCACGGACGCGCTACCAAAATTATTTGACCGCTTTTATCGAGTTGATCCAGCACGGACTCATAGAACTGGAAAAACGGCTACAGCCATAACTAATGGTTCAGGATTAGGATTAGCGATCGCTCAAGCCATTATCGAACATCATCAAGGACAAATTCAAGTAGCCAGCACTTTGGGTGAAGGTACAACTTTCACTATCACTCTACCTCTAAAGCCGCCAACCTCTGACGGATAACAGGAGTCAGAAGAAAATCACCCACTGACAACTGACAAATGACCAATGACTAATGACCAATTTATCTGATTTTGTTAAGCTATCTGATAGTGTAACGTAGCATTAGCTATAAGATGCCAATATTCAAACTAGGAGGTAGTAGTGTGTCAAAACACATTCAGTTAATTTCTCTGTTAGTTGCCTGTAGTTTATGGAGTTTGCCAAAAGCTGCTCATGCTCAGGCATTTATCCCGCATACAGTGCAAATTGATAACACACAGTTAGAGAAGCAGGGCTTAAACTTTGCACAGGAAGCGGCTCAGTTAGCTCAGTTTCAGCAGATTGAACCGGCTTTAGTCAGAGCGCTACAGGCCACAAAACTAGCTCCACAGAATGATAAAGTCTGGTGGTTATTGGGGAGTTTGTATTTACAAAATAAAGAATTTGATGAAGCTGTTACCTCCTTGAACAAAGCCCAAACTCTTAACCCCAAAAATCCTGAAGTTTTGTTTGCATTGGGTTCAGCTAAATTTCAAAAAAAAGATTACCAAGCATCTATCAGCCATTACCAAGCGGGTTTGAAGTTAAAACCCAATTATTCCGGAGGGTTGTTTGATTTAGGCAATGCTTATTATATGTTAAAGAAATTCCCCGATGCGATCGCTCAATTCAATTTAGCTGTCAACCAAGATAAAAAGTTTTGGCCAGCAATTAACAATATTGGCTTAATTAAATACGAACAGGGCGATGTTCGAGGAGCAATTCAGGAATGGCAAACAGCAGTCAAAATTGATCAAAAAGCCGCAGAACCTTTATTAGCTTTAGCCGTAGCTTCCTATAAAAAAGGCAATCCTCAACAAAGTTTGCAAATGGGAGTATCTGCACTTCGCATAGATTACCGTTACGGCGATTTAGATTTTCTCAAAGAGAATCTTTGGGGTGAACGCTTGCTTTCAGACACCCGAAAATTCTTAGAATTGCCAGAAATTAAATTAGCATTACAGCAACAGGAGAAAACATCAACACCCCAATAGGGAATTTTAGATTTTAGATTTTAGATTGAATTTCCTTTAATCCAAAATCCAAAATTCAAAATCCAAAATTGAATTTCCCAACTACTCCTGGGGTAAAAGAGCCATAATTTGCTCAATAAACAGTTGATGATCAACTACAGGCTTAGAAATATAACCATCAGCACCGCTTTGTTTCAAAAAATTCTCCCGATCCCCTTCCATAGCGTGTGCTGTCACTAAAATGATCGGTAAGTTGGCTGTTTCTGGGTCAGATTTTAACATTTGTGTAATTTTGATACCATCAACGGACTTACCTTGGTATACACTACGTGATAGAGACACATCCATTAAAATCAGGTCAATTTCATGAGCCTGGGCAATTTTCATGACCTCTTCCACATTTTCCGTGTGTTTTACCCCCAAGCCGCCGCGTTTAGTCAGAATTTTCGAAAAAACGCGAGCATTAATTAAATCATCTTCAACAATTAGAACAGTTAGAACGGTTTTCATGAGACTTTATACTAATAGGGTTAACACCAAGCAAATGTTTGTTGTATTTTTTAATAATCTATAAGCTTAGATCACATCAAGGATAATACTACTGCTTTTTATCTTCATGAGTATCAAGATTATGTGAGTATTTCTATTTAATCCGTTATGCTGTGATTGCGGAGCGTGTTATCTTCTAGCGGCTGTTGTGTAGTCAAAATTCAGGGAAAAACCTCATGGCAAAACAGTTAAACCTTCTCTCTAAGGGACAGGTCATCACCACCGCCCTACACACCGAAATGCAACGGTCATACCTAGAATATGCCATGAGTGTGATTGTGGGGCGAGCCTTACCAGATGTCCGGGACGGCTTAAAACCAGTGCATCGGCGCATCTTATATGCCATGCACGAACTGGGTTTAACACCAGATCGACCTTACCGAAAATGCGCCCGTGTGGTGGGAGACGTTCTCGGTAAATATCATCCTCACGGTGATCAATCAGTTTATGATGCGTTAGTTCGATTAGTCCAAGACTTTTCTAGCCGTTATCCCTTGTTGGGGGGACATGGTAACTTTGGTAGCGTTGATAATGACCCACCGGCAGCAATGCGTTACACGGAAACCCGTCTTGCACCTGTGGGACATGAAGGAATGTTGGCGGAAATTGCCGAAGAGACTGTGGATTTTACTGGCAATTTCGACAATTCTCAACAAGAACCAACGGTACTACCTGCTCAATTACCATTTTTGTTGCTAAATGGTTGTGCGGGAATTGCTGTAGGGATGGCTACAAACATTCCCCCACACAATTTGGGAGAAATCGTTGATGGCTTAATTGCCTTAATTGACAACCCAGATTTAACGGATGAAAAATTATTTCAATTAATTCCCGGTCCCGATTTTCCTACTGGTGGGGAAATTGTTGATCATGGCGGCATCAGAGAGGCTTATACCACTGGTAAAGGGGGGATTCTCCTGCGCGGTATAGTCACCATGGAAGAAATTCCTGCCACCAGGGGAACTAAACGCCGCACAGCATTAATAGTCACAGAACTGCCCTTTCAAGTTAACAAGGCAGCTTGGATTGAAAAAATCGCCGATTTAGTCAATCAAGGTCGTTTACACGGAATTTCTGATATTCGAGATGAAAGTGATCGGGAGGGAATGCGCGTAGTTATTGAACTCAAACGCGATACCAATCCCCAAGAACTGCTCCAGAATTTGTATCACCAAACCGCTTTACAAACTACCTTTGGTGCGATTCTTTTAGCTATAGTTGATGGCCAACCTCGCCAATTAAGCTTACGACAACTATTAGAGGAATTTCTCAAGTTCCGAGAACATACCCTTAACCGTCGCTACAGTTATGAATTAGGAAAAGCTGAAAATCGGGTAAATATTCTCGCAGGATTGCTAAAAGCCTTATCAAGTTTGGATGATGTCATTGCTATTTTACGGCAAGCTCCCGATGGCAGTACCGCCAAGATGACACTTTGTAGCCAGCTAGATTTAACTGATGTCCAAGCAGATGCCATTCTGTCTATGCCATTACGTCGTCTCACTGGTTTAGAACAGCAAAACTTACAACAGGAATTTGACCAACTTAACCAGGAAATTACCCTATTGCGGACATTGCTGGAAGACAGACGGGAATTACTCAAAGCCTTGAAAAAAGATTTGCGAACTCTCAAACGTAAATACAATGATCCTCGACGCACGAAAATAGTTCACACCAAAGAAAAACCAGTTTCCGAAGATCAAGGTAAAGCCAAACAACCAAAAGCAGCAGCCACAGAAGATAATTCCCCAGCGAAAATTCCCACTCCTAAACCGGAACAACCCGCAGAGGAAACTATTTTAGAAGTTACTCACCGGGGTTATGTGCGGCGGATTTCCCCCAACGGTAAAAAAACAAAAGGGGAAAACGGACTGCTGGATCATGATTTCTTGATCCAAACTGCATTAACTAATACCCACAAAGACCTGTTAATCCTCACCAGCGGTGGTAAAGTCTACCCCATTACCGTGGGAGATATTCCCCTCACTACTGGACGTTCAGCACGAGGAACGCCATTGATTACGATGCTTACCAGTACCGCCCAAGGTAACACAGAAGGTATCATTACCCGGTTCTTGCTGCCAGAAAAACCCGAAACGTCGGAAATGGTTTTGTTAACTAAGGAAGGACGGATTAAACGCCTGTCTTTATCAGAATTTGTGAATCTCTCACGCAGAGGAATTACTATTTTGAAGCTGAAAGATAATGACGAATTAGCCTTTACTCAATTGATGACTAGCGGAGAAAATTTAATTTTAGCGAGTTCTAGCGGTCGTCTACTAAGGTTTCCCGTTAATGATGAACAACTACCCCTCATGGGTCGGGCTGCAATGGGGTTACAAGCTTTCCGCCTTTTGAAAAATCAGCAGATGGTTGGTTGTGTCAATGTCAGCAAAGATCACCAATTATTGTTAGTGACTGAAGAGGGATATGGCAAAATTATGCCAGCAAATCAGTTGAGGGCGGCTAGTCGGGGGGATTTAGGGGTACAACTTGTGAAATTTCATAATAAAACCGACAATTTAGCGGCTATGGTAGCAGCAAAACCAGGTTCGGAGGTCGCTTTACTGACAAATAAGGAGCGAGTTATCCGCGTATCGGTAGATGCAGTTCCTAATCTCAACAAAGATAGTAAGGGTGAAAGTATCTGTCAACTCAACAGGGATGAGAGGGTTATCAGTGTGGTGGAGGTGGAGTAGGGTTTTTGATACTCCCCGTGTCTTTAGATACGGGGATTTTTAAGACCAAATCAATCATTTTAACGGCAATGTCAGTAATAATTTTTATTTACTCTCTTCTTCCTTGTTCTTTTAATAATATATCCATCCATTCTCGATCTTCCGCTAACAAGTCTGGTACAGGAGGAATATGATAATCTAAAGTTAAATCAAATGCAGCTTGTTCATATATTTCTAAGAACAAATTCTGTAAATTCAACTCTATTTCCTCCTCTCCTTTTTGTAGAGGTATGGGAAAATTAGGTATAGTTTGTTTGACGGAAAATGCAAATAATTGAGCCGATGGAAACCGATAGGATCTCACAATTAAAATGCGATAATCTGTATCAGAAACTCTGGTGACAATTGGCATTTTTTCCCCAGTTCTAATTAAGTCAATTTCTACTAAATTAGTATCACTTTGCAATATTTTCTCCCGTTTATCTAAATAGGATTTTCTACCTTCTTTAGTTTTTTTATTAGTAGGAGAAAGTATCTCAATTATAGTGACTACTTTACCTGTAGAAACTTCTCTAATTTCTAAATATCCTTCTTTAATTTCTAAAGGTAATGGTAAAGTGACAGTAATCGCCTTATTTTCTGTTTCTGTGGATAAAGTTGCTATTGCAGTTTTATGAATATTTGGTTTTTGTGCTTGTTTAACTGATAAAATTGCTACATCAGGAATACCAATTAATAAAGAATCTTCAGTATCAAGTCTATAGGTACGTTTTTCTATAGCTACTCGATATTGAGGACGCAAAGTAGGAGAGATAGCAATAGCGATCGCTGTAATTAATCTATGATGTACTTCTGACCATAAATCAGGATTTTCTAAGTAGGGATTCATCCCTGGAAATGGTGAACTCATAAATTTATCACTACAATATTCTAGGAGTTACCATTTTAGTATAGCATTTATCCAGGTTGTGCTTAAGGAGTTCTGGGCATTTGAAAATTATTAAGTTGACAAATAGTATCTGGATTGACTCTATTTTTTACCGCTTCTGATCTAGCATTAATGCAGCTAGTAATGATGTTAGCATTTGCTCTGATTACTTCTCTTTTATTCTCATTGTTTTGTCTAATATTTTCTAAATCACTTTGATTTGTACAGGGATTAGTATTAAATGTAGTTAAAAGTTGATAACTATTTTGATCACCATTATTGATATAGCCACTAGAAATAGATAAACCGCATTGACTACCATAGGAACTATAGCCACTAAAGCTAGAACTAAAAGCAGAAACACCTTGGTTAATAGTATTTGTGTTTAAGTTAGTATTTAAATTAGATGCAGTTCCAGTATTGGGGGTTGATGTAGTGTTTGTGTCAGCAGTAGTTCCTGTTGTATTTTCTCCTCCGGCTGCAAAGGCTTCTGATGTGTTTATACTTAACAACAATAGAGAAATATTTATGCTTGCTGACAAAAGATGAATGAACAAAAGACACCATCTATTCATTATTTTTATTGAGTCTATTCTATTGACGCAGGTAGGGGTTTAGCAATGCTCATAGGTGTCAACTTAATCCATAACCCGCCTGGGAATGAATTCCCAGTCTCATAGCAAAAGTCATCTAAACATGACTAAATAACCCAGAAATTTTTGAGTAAACTTTAGTTTACTTTGGTTATTAGCCCGGAAATTCATTTCTGGGCGGGTGTGGAAGCAAACAGATAAGGCATTTCTAACTTAAGTTGACACCTATGAGCATTGCTAAACCCCTTGTATTGTAATAAGGAAAAGTGCTGTAAATACTTTTAGACTTTTCTTACCACTTCAGGATCGTCCATTGTTGATTACGGGAACTACTACAAGGTTTCAAACGGATTGGAGCATAATTGCCTCCTGCGTCAGCCTCTATACAGAAGTTTGTCTTATCCATGATAAGACGACGCAGTGATCTTTGATAAGTCATCATTTGACCTTGATCACCATTCATACAATTGAACAAAAAGGGTATAGGATTATTGGTAGTTCCATCTACTGTGTTCCAACAAAGATTGTCATTTCCACCAAAACGTAAAAGCCTAGATCGATCCTGTTGTGGGTCAGATATAAAAATTTGTTCACGATCAAAGTAACGACTACATTCATACTGTGAAATTTTCCTGTTCAGATAGCTACTTGAACCGGGACCAGCTACATTCATACATAATCCAGTAGCATCGTTTTTGTATATATCGTTGACGCTATTTCCAGTTTGTGCATGAGCATCCTGTGTAGCGTTACTAAGCGCAATTATGGTTGCAATAACTGTATTTCTCAAAACATTCCGCTTTTTCATGATTACCTGTTCCTTTCTTAATGGACTGATTTTTGCTTGCCTTAGCTCGTTTGAACTTGAATTCATCATAAAACCGATTGTTTTGGCTTTCAGCTAACAAAGTTGTATAAATACTTAGTAAATATGGTAGTTTTTAGTTAGGTAGGGTAACTAACTTGTTAGTCAAATCTCTATGGCAATACAAAATGGGGATGAGTGCAACTTTTCAGAGGTAGAGCAGGATTGGGATCTAGAGCGTCTATTTAAGGACATAAAAACTATTGAAGTCAAAGAGCTTCCGTCTGGACAGCAAAGAAATTTGAAGGCAATTTTGTTGGAACTTAGCCCCAAAGACACATCACTAAAATTGGGACTTGGGCGAAAATCTTTGGACTCTGCTTTTTCGGACTTGTATAGGATCATCGAAAGACTGACCAATCAGCTCGAGAAGAGTGTCACGTATAAAAATGCGCCTTCAGTGTTAGCGAAGTATCGTAAGGGGGCGATTATAAAGCTAAAATTTAATTTACTAGGACGGGATGGAGATCGCACTGAGCTAGAGAAACTCCAAAAGCAGCACAAAGTTATTTTAATCAAAGCAGGTGCAGGCATAGGTAAATCTACTTTAGCAGAGGAATTTCTAAGAACTCACACTCAGAACGTGATTAGAATAAACATGGGTTTATCATCAGGTGCTATTACACCTGCATCAGAAAAATTATCAGCTATTTTACAAAAAGAATTGAATGAAGAGCCAAGCCATGATTTTGGTATAAATTTAGAGATATTGAAAACAAGGCTATCCTCCAAATTAAAACCATCCATCGGCATATTGATTGACAATCTTGAACCTGCACTTAATGACAAATTTCAGTTTGATGAAAGGCTTCTAGGCTATGAGGATTTATTGGCAGTGCTAGGTCATCCCTCTGTCTGTTCGTTTACGCTGATCACTAGTCGGCATTCGCTAAATATTGTCCGTGGAAAGAAAGTAGATGAATACTTACTGAATGGCCTAGACATTACAGCATGGGAGCAATATTTCCATGATTGCGAGAATGTAGAAAATTCAAAGGATCTAGTGCAGATACGCGATGCCTTTAATGGTAATGCGAAGGCTATGGATATAATACATAGTGCAATTAAAATCCGTTTTTATCGCAATATTGAAGCCTACTGGAATCGCTACAAAGATGCTTTTTTAGCTGATCCAGACCTAAAAAGTTTGATTTCGGTGGAAATGGATTGGTTACGAGATAACCACTCTGATGCTTATAAGTTGCTCTGTCGGATGGGTTGCTATCGCTACCAGGATGTAAAAACAGTTCCTTTTGATGGGTTGATTTATTTGTTGTGGGATGTACCTGAATATGCTGGACGGGTTGGGGTTGTAGAGTATTTGAGTAAGACTTCTTTGATTGAGTTTAAAGGAGAATATTATTTACATCCTGCTGTTAGAGAAGCCGCGAAATCGCGTCTACTAAAAAATAAAATGGATTGGGAAACAGCAAATCTTGCAATATCTGATTTTTATGAATCTATTTCTAATAATCTGATATCTATAGAAGACGCTATTTTATACTTGGAAGCTATACATCATGCGATAACAGCTACACAATTCTCAAAAGCACTAAATCTTTTACTAGCCCATAAAATTGGTAAGCCTTTTCCTTCTTCTATACTTAGGTCTTTTGGATATAGTAATGCAAGTATTTCTTATTTTAATTGCATTCTCAAAGATAAACAAATAGCTAATGATTCTGTAAATTTAATTTATATTTATGGTCTACTTGGTGATGCTTATTCTCTTTCAGGAATGCTTAAATATGGAATTGACTCATATGAAAAATGTTTATCTTTTTATCCTACTCCTGTAATTAAATATCATCATGAATTATTACAAGACTGGTGGGTAGATGTACAAGGTGCTTTATCGCTCACCTATCTTCATTTTGGGGATTATTCAAAATCCGAAAATCTATTTAAAGAGTGTTTGGAGAATGCTCGGCATTTGAATGAATCAGGAAATAAATACCTTTGCTATATATATGCTTGTCTTGCTTTTTTAGCTTGTGAAGCAAAAAATTATTTATTAGCTGAAAAATTGATTAATAAGTCTCTTGAATTATTAGAATTCCTTGAGAACACATATCACACTTGGATTAGAAGTTATGGTTTATATTACTTGTCTAGAAGTTTAACAATAAATAAGATGTTTTCCAAGGCAGAATCTCTTTTATTGAATCTATCTTCTTTCGCTAAAAACCATTCCTATCTTCTATCGCAAAATCTAGTTATCTTAGGAGAATCCTATCTATTTTCAGCACAAAATAATAACTTGATGGCGTTACAGAAGCTTTTGGATGTAAAAATAAAGTGTGAAAAAATTGGCAATAGTTATGAATTAGCTGATATTTATTTCCAAATTGGGTTAGTATCTCAGGCAATGGGGGAACATAACCAAGCAGAAGAATATAAACTAAAAACACTAAAACTTTTCGAGCAAATAGAATCGCCAAAACAAATAGAAAGAGTTAAACAAGCATTTGGAGGCAATATTCAATAAATGCTAAATTAGTTGATGCGATGATATAATTTATCATGTGAACAAATTTAGATAAATATGAATGATTAAAAAATATTCTTTGAGAAATTAGTAGTATAATAATAAAAGATATTAAGGAGTTAATTATATGCAAATGAAACTTAAATCAAAAATTGATGCAGAAGGTAAATTATTCCTACAACTTCCCCAACAATTAGCTAATCAAGAATTAGTAATTATTATTACTGATTCTTCCAAAGAAACAATACCAACACCAGAAGAATTAGGATATACTGCTGATTTTTTTGATAAAACTGCTGGAAAATGGGAAGGTGAAGTTTTAGTTAGGGAAAATTTAGTTTATAGTTTATTGTGATCAAAGAACTTGGGATATTGAATAATGTACCAACCATAGTATTTATCTACTTCTTTACCCCTAACTCATCACTATGACACACGACCACGACCACCATCATCACCACGAACCTGGACACCATCATCATAGTCACGCCCCAGCAACATTTAGCCGGGCTTTTGCCATTGGTACTGTCCTTAATTTAGGATTTGTCATTGTTGAAGCAACCTATGGCTACTTAGCCCATTCCCTGGCTTTGTTTGCTGATGCGGGTCACAACCTGAGTGATGTCTTGGGACTCCTCCTAGCCTGGGGTGCAAGTTCCCTGTCCCGTCGTCCTCCCAGCCACCGCTATACCTATGGATTGCGTGCTTCTTCAATTTTGGCTGCTCTAGTAAATGCTGTAGTTCTGCTTTTATCTATGGGTGCGATTGCCTGGGAAGCTATTCGCCGCTTTAATACTTTTGCTCCAGTATCAGGAGAAACTATTATTGGTGTTGCCCTGGTCGGCATTATAATTAATACTGCTACTGCACTCATGTTTATGTCAGGACGCAAAAACGACTTAAACATTCGGGGAGCATTTTTACACATGGCTGCTGATGCCCTGGTATCCTTGGGAGTTGTAATAGCCGGAATTGCGATTTTATTCACCCATTGGCTGTGGCTTGACCCATTGGTTAGCTTAGTGCTGGTGGCTGTTGTAGTGGTTGGGACGTGGCACTTACTCAGAGACTCCGTAAATTTGGCACTTGATGGCGTACCCGCAGGAATTGAACTCCGTGCCGTAAAAAATTACTTAATTGAATGTCCAGGGGTGTTGAAAATTCACGATCTTCATATTTGGGCTATGAGTACGACAGAAACAGCACTCACGGTTCATTTAGTCATGCCAGAAGGCTATCCTGGTGATGCTTTTTTATGGGAAGTTACTCAGGAACTTGAACACCATTTTGGTATTAAACATTCTACTATTCAAGTAGAAACCGGGGATTCGGCTTATCCCTGTGCTTTAGAACCAGACCACGTTGTTTAAAAAAGCCGAATACTTGCAACTGATATACACATAGTTGCAAAAAAAATATAAATAAATGTTGTTTTTTTTTGAGAAAATTTGTTATATTTATTTACATAAGGTAACAAAGCTTAGTAAATCCTAATTGGAGTGCTGATTATGACTAATGCAACAAAAACAGCTACCACACCTGTAGCCACAGATCGCAACGCTTGGCAATGGGGTTTTACACCAGGAGCAGAAATCTGGAATGGCCGTTTAGCAATGATCGGTTTTTCAGCAGCAGCTTTGATTGAACTATTTTCAGGTCAAGGTTTTCTTCACTTCTGGGGTATTTTGTAATTTTTTCGTAACATAATTTTTGATTAATTAAAAGCCTGGTAGTTGATGATAACTGCCAGGTTATTTATTTGCGAATATTAAGATATACTTGTACCGTCCCCAATAATTTACAAAAAGTTGAGAATTTCATCCCCCAGTAATAAGAGGATGTTTTAAAAGTTTTTAATGTGTAAACAGACCCCTCTCCAAACCTCTCCCCTACCAGGGGAGAGGCTTTAAAACCCCCATTCCCTTGTAGGGAAGGGGGGTAGGGGGGTTAGGTTTTTGGAGATGATAGTTTATTCATTCTCAATAAAGTCAATAATTTACCTGTTTCTGACTTTACAAGGATATAAATACAGTTTTTCCCTTGCGGGGTATTTCTACTCCATTTAGGTAAGTTTTTTTGGAATTATCTATGGTGTTAATCTTCTGATTACTACGTTTGTTATCTACACCTTCAGTTTGTTTTTTTGCCTTATTGATAATTTCAGCAATATCGCTCATGTAAATATCTGGATAACCCTGTGATGATTGGCAATAACCACCGAATAAAGTCTCTGCTTGTGCGAGAGTTATCTCTTCCAAAAATTCGGAATCTATTATTGTATCCATGGTTTAAATTAATGATAACTATGTCTAAATTCCAGATTGGCAAAAATTATGATAATTTTCATCTATCTATTGGCTAATATTGAAGCTTCTCCTGTTTTTCATTTGCGAATAGATAAACCACTGGATGATTCTGTTCGCATTTTTCTAGTTTCCTCCAGAATTTTATCTATATCCTCTTGAGACAAACGTTGAATATAATTAATTTTTACTTCTTCTAAAAAGTCATTTAGCAAACTTTGAATTTCTGTCAGCACTTGTTTTTGCTGAATTTCTGAAGTGAATGAAGTTGTTAATTTTTCTATTAGCTGAGTGGAAAGTTTTGCCGCAACAGGATCTTTGATGGTACTAGCTAAAGCAGCATAAATATTATTAGTAATTTGGGTAGCTATTTGTTCATTAATTTGTGTTTGTGCTTTCCCCACACCTGGTAACATCAGGAGATTACTATAGCCTGGTAATTGCTGACAAGCCACTTCAATACTGTGGCACAAAATCGCATTTACTTCTGGTTGGATTTTTGGTAATACTTGATTAACAACCGTTTTCATTAATAATCCAGCCATTGCTTCCACTTCATTGATATTATTAATATCTATGTAAGAACGCACATTTTCTGAATTAAATAACCACCGTGTAGCTTCACCACGTTGAATTGAACCTTGAACTTGGTTAATTACTTGGACTACGACAATTTCTGTAATTTCTTCGGCAAAATTGGCAAGAATACCTTGATGAATTTGCCGTCTAATTACATAAAAATCAATTAAATTTGCTTGATCTAGTCGCACTGTAACTGGTATGAATCGTAACCAGCGGTAAATTGGTATTAGTAACAATAGATCATACCAACGCCAGAGAATTGCCTCTAACCAACTTAAATGATTATATCTACGTTTGATTAAAAAAGTCCGTCCTAATAATTCTAGAGCAAATAGAATTACAAATAGTAAATCAATTTTCCAAAAATCATCAAAAAGTTCCCCATTTTCATCAATTTTACGATAATAGTTGGCGGCAATTCCCGGACGAATTTTTTGCTTGAAAAAATCTATTTCCTGATTCCAACCATGCTTAGATAAATATTCCTGACTCCAAAAAGTATTAAATGCCTCTTTTGCAGATTTTTTTCCGACGTGTTCCCGCATTCGGTTTTTGATTTTTTCCAGAGTTCCACTCTTTCCCGCACCGGCAAAAGGATTAGTATCAATCATCTCTTTGCTCAGAAGATGAATATTGTCTAACTTAGTTTTGACTTGAGATGAGTTTAACCCTGTTTGAATTACCTGTTTTTCTAATTCAGCCACTGCTTCTAGATATTGTTTTGTCTCACGATGAGGTTCAATACCTTTAATGGGATCGTACAATTGAGTAAGTTGGGGAAATCTGCGGAAGTAAAAATCCCGCCCAGATACATAACTTAAATCAAATAAAACCAATATTAAATTCATAGTGGCGGTAATTGCCATTACTCTTTCAAACCATAGTTTTTTTTGCTGGGAAGTTTTTAATTTACTCATGATTTTTTAGATAAATTACTTTTTCCAAGTTAAGTTATGATATACGAGAAATCCATGTAGCATATAGGCTCAAATTTGGCATGAAAGTAGCCGTTTTTAGTACAAAAACCTATGACAGGCAGTTTTTAGAAGCTGCAAATTCTCCGACTCAACATGATTTGGTATTCTTTGAACCTAGTTTGAATCGTGATACTGCCATCTTAGCGGCAGGATTTCCCTGTGTTTGTGTATTTGTCCATGATCAAGTTGATGCACCAACTTTAGAAATTCTCGCTGCTGGGGGAACTCGGTTGCTGGCTTTGCGTTGTGCAGGCTTCAATAATGTAGACTTAGCAACCGCAGCCAAGTTAGGAGTTACCATTGTCCGTGTACCTGCTTATTCACCTTATGGCGTAGCAGAACACGCAGCAGGATTAATTTTAAGCCTAAATCGCAAAATCCACCGTGCCTATAATCGTGTCAGAGAAGGTAATTTTTCTCTAAATGGACTTTTAGGTTTTAATTTATATGAACGGACAGTAGGGATTATTGGGACAGGTAAAATCGGGCTGATTTTAGCACAGATTATGAAAGGCTTCGGCTGTAATATTCTAGCTTATGATGTTTATCGCCACCCCGAATTAGAGGCTTTAGGTGGCAAATATGTAGAGTTACCAGAACTTTTTGCCAATGCCGATATTATCTCTCTCCATTGTCCCCTGATGCCGGAAACTCATCATTTAATTAATAGTGACGCGATCGCTCAAATGAAACCAGGTATAATGATTATTAACACTAGCCGAGGTGCATTGATTGATACCCAAGCAGTCATTGAAGGGTTAAAATCAGGGCAAATTGGTTATCTTGGTGTAGATGTTTATGAGCAAGAATCGGAATTGTTTTTTGAAGACTTGTCTGGAGAAATCATTCAAGATGATATTTTTCAGCGATTAACGACATTTCCTAATGTTCTTATTACCGGACATCAAGCTTTTTTTACAAAAGAAGCTTTGCAAAATATTGCTGATACTACTTTTAGTAATATATATGACATTGAACAAGGTCGCCCCTGTGCTAATGAAATTCATATTTATTAATAATCAACTAGACTCTAATTAATCAAAATTAATAACTAATTGTTAAATAATAGGTTAAGGAAACTTAAGATTTACTTGTTAGTCTCTTTTGATATTACGGATTTTAATCCCAAGGAGTTTTTATGATGTGGTGTGGTTTAGACAAATCTAGAGCAACTATCGCTTTAACCTGTTTTGTAATAGCTAGTGTTGTCGGTTCAGATATAGCTTTTGCAGCCCGTGGGCGCAACTATAAACCAGATGAATTCCGATCTGTACTACGGGGGTTGGGTTATAACGTTAAAGTTACAAAAGATCCTCTTACTGATGAGGAAACAAAAAAAGCCATCACTGAATTTCAAACAGGCTACAAACTTAAGGTAGATGGGAAAGCCGGTCCCAAAACCCAAGATCACGCCGCTACCATTGTCCAAATTCTGCAAGGTAATTTGAATACTGTACTTAAGCCAAATCCTTTGCTTACCCGTGATCAATTTTACAGTCCCCGGCTGGAAGAGTTGGTAAAGGAGTACCAGAAAAAATATCAACTTCCAGAAACTGGTATTGCTGATTTACAACTTCGTCGAAAACTCAATGAAGAAGTTAAGAACATTATTGGTAAACCAGTAACTAAGCCAACTCCTACAGCTACACCAACAGCTAAACCAACAGCTAAACCAACGGCTAAACCAACGGCTAAACCAACGGCTAAACCAACGGCTAAACCAACGGCTAAACCAACGGCTAAACCAACGGCTAAACCAACGGCTAAACCAACGGCTAAACCAATGGCTACACCTACGGCTAAACCAACGGCTACACCAATGGCTACACCTACGGCTAAACCAACGGTTAAACCTACGGCTAAACCAACGGTTAAACCTACGGCTACTCCTACAGCTACACCAACGGCTACACCAACAGCTACACCTCAAAAGTAAAATCAAGAATTAGGAACTAGAAATGACAGGCTTTTCAGCCTGTCTTGTATTTATATTTATAAAGGCTTTAAAAAGCGTTCGTCCCCAGCAATCAAGTACAAAATACGCAACTGCACAGCGATTCCTGCTGTTATAAGGTACACATAGCGGGCAAGATGCCCGCACCACAATAGTTTCATTATTCAAGCTTGTACCTGATTTCTCCGAAATCTGCTGTATAATTAAGATGAAAACTAACCACTCCAGGACACAGAGGACACGGATAAATAAGGGTTTAAGAGTTTAAGATTTAGTTTTTCAGCTTTAAAGCTTCCTTTGCTGACATTCCCTCACCTTGAGTACCGAAATACCACAAAGCTGCACTAGCTTCGGCGCGAGTTACGGGTTTTTTGGGTTGAAATAAGGTTGTATAACCAAAAACTCGGCGAATATTTGATTGTTCTCCATTCTGGAAATCAGCCAAAACTGCTCTTAACGCTTTGGGTTCAATATTACCTGCATCTTGAAAACCCCAAGTTTGTTTAACGGCTTCTAAATTAGCAGCGGGTAAGGCTTGGCGGGTATCTAAAGGAACTTTCCACAAAATTAATTGTTCTCGCGTCAAGGGGGCATCAGGACGAAATAAAACCGCTGTGGCATCTCCAGATAAAGCACTAGGAATTAAACCTGCTTCTGCCAATCCCTGAATAACTGGAAAATCAGGATCTTTGGTTAAAATATCCCTAAAAGCTGGTTGAGTGCTGGGGGATGCTAACCGAATCTGTTTGGCTGGATTTTTAGCATACATGGCATTATTAGCCGCAACTAGCCAACGAGCATATTCCCGACGGGTGATAATTTTATCAGGTAGAAATTCGTTGGTTTTGGGTTCAATAGATAACACACCTAATGCTGCTAAATCTTGAATGTGAGATCGCCATTCTGGTGGTGCTTTCTGAATATCAGTGAATTCTTGAGTTCCTAAAGTTTCAGGCTGAGTGCTTGGCTGGGTGACTGCGTTGGTATTATTAGTATTAGGTAAAACTGGACCGATAAATTCGGAATTATTTGATGGGGTAACTGGTTTCGTAGTTGTAGCTTGAGAATTAGAAGAATACTCAATTAATATTTTAGTGGCTGTTTGCGGTTGATTGGGTTCAGCTTTGGTAACGGTTTGTGGTTTAATTGTGACATTGATGAGTAGATCATTGCGTCGTGCGGAAAAAGTCCCCTCTACATCATCTGGAGGTTGTTGGACGATTTGCCAGTTTTTAGCCTGAAATTGCTGACGATAAAAGCTGGTAATTAGATTACTAGGATCTGCACTTTGCCACCGAATTGATATTTTATTTTCCGAATTAGCTGGTGTGACTTCCTCTAATTTAGCATTGGGATAAATGGGGATATCTGGGGGAAAATTAGCAGGTAATTGAATTTTCGATGTGTTTGGATTTGGTATTACTTGCTGACTTTGAGGTTTGCCAAAGGGAACAGGATTATTTTGCAACTGAGGATCAGCAGCCAATGATTGTTCTAGGTTTTTGGCAGATGGACTGTTAGTACAGGCTGTTAAGGAAGATAGTACAACAGCTAAACTCAGGAATACAGCAGGGCAGTTACGGGAAAACACAAAGAAATCACAAATTGATTTTCATTTCCTACACTAGCATTTTTGGGGCTGGGTGACTGGGGAAATTTTGTCCTACTGCTATTGGGTTCAGATTTTGCCTATAATGATTTTTTATCACAGCGAATAGAATTCGCGGCTACACAAACAAAGTCCACCTGGGTGGACTAATAGAAAATTCAACTTTTTCAACCCACGAAGGTGGGTTTTGCCTGTGTAGATGCGGTTTCTAACCACCCTTTTAACTCATGTAACATAAAACTATGACTTCCCAAGATTATCAATATCAATTTGGTGGTAGTCTTGCTCCAAATGCACTCACCTACGTCACACGTAAAGCTGATGATGATTTATATCAAGCTGTGAAAGCGGGAGAATTTTGTTTTGTGTTGAACTCTCGACAAATGGGAAAATCAAGTTTGCGTGTCCGCACTATGCAAAGATTACAAATTGAAGAAATTGCTTGTGTGGCTATTGATTTAACTGCCATTGGCACATCAGGATTAACTTCTGAACAATGGTATAATGGCATTATTAATAATATTTCTGAAAGTTTAAAATTAGGTAATAGATTTGATTTAGATGCTTTATGGGAAGAAAATAAACGACTTTCTAATGTGCAGGTTTTTGGTAAGTTTATTGATAAAGTCTTAAAATTAATTTCCACGCAAATTGTTATCTTTATTGATGAAATTGATAGTATTCTTAGTTTAAAATTTCCTGTTGATGATTTTTTTGCGTTAATTCGTGCCTTTTTTAATCTCAGAGTTGATAATCCTGAATATAACCGCATTACTTTTGTATTGTTGGGAGTTGCTACACCATCGGAATTAATTCAAGATAAAAAGCGGACTCCTTTTAATATTGGTAAAGGCATTGAATTAACAGGGTTTGAATTTGCCGAAGCTGTACCTTTAATCGAGGGATTTTCTCACCAAGCTAAAAATCCTGAAACTGTACTCAAAGCGGTTTTAGATTGGACGGGAGGACAGCCATTTTTAACTCAGAAAATTTGTAATTTTATTAGTAAATCAGAAAATGTAATTCCGACAGGAGAAGAAGCTAGTTTTGTAGAGAATTCAGTTAAAAATAAAGTTATTGAAAATTGGGAATCTCAAGATGAACCGGAACATTTTAGAACGATTCGGAATAGAATCTTAAAAAGAGATGAAAATAAAGCAGCATATTTATTAGATTTATATCAACAAATTTGGATTTCTGGGGGAATTGATACTGATAATAGTATTGAACAAAGTGATTTACAGTTAGCGGGAATTGTTGTTAAAAAAGATGGTAAATTAAAAATTTATAATCGGATTTATTATACTATATTTGATAGTCTTTGGATTGAAAAAACTTTAGCTAGTTTACGTCCTTATGCAGAGAATCTTCGTCAATGGAGATTATCAAGAAAACAGGATAAATCTCGATTATTGCGAGGGGAAGCTTTAGCAGAAGCAGACGTTTGGGTAAAGGATAAAAGTTTAGGTTTTGAAGATAGAGAATTTTTAGCAGCTAGTCGTACCCAGGAACAAGAAGAAAAAGCGATTAAAATTGAAGCTGAAGCTAAACAGGAAGCAGAAAGACAATTAGCAAAAGCTAAAAAAGCAGGACTATTATTTTTGTCTATTGTTTCACTTGTCGGATTTTCTAGTTTAGGTTTTGCAATTTTATCAGGAATACAAACATCTAAGATGAATCAAAATGTTGCTAAAATTCGACAATTATCAGCAGTGGCTTCTCAACTTCAACAAAAAGGTAAAAATAATGAAGCTAACCAATTTTTAAATATTGCAGGATTAGTTTTACGAGAAAAAATCAAAAATCAAGAAATTAAAGAAGCTTTATTAGATAGTTCTTTAGTTTTAGGATATGAATCTTTAAACACAGAAAAAAATAAAAATTCCCCATCAGATATAAAAAAATATAACAAAGCTAAAGAAGATTTGAATAAAAGTTTTGAAAAATTACCAAAAGAAAATAATATTGATAAAAATGATTCTAGTTATTTAGCTACTCTAGTTTATATTTATTATGTAAAAGGGAAATTAGGAAAATCATTAAATAATTACAAAATAGCATTAGCTAAATATGATATTCTCAAATCTCACTTAAAATCTAATATTGATTTATTTAAGTTAGACCTCAATATTCTCTACAATGGTAACGCTGATATTGTGGCTTCACTTTATCGTCAGCTTAACGATTTAGATAGTTCAAATACAGAATATTATGAATCTTTAAAAACACATTTATTAGATGAACTAGATTATTTAATGAAACAAAATAGATGGAAAGATGCAGATAGTAAAAATGATCAGTTTCTTCTGGTTTCCGCTAAAAGAGAAAAAGAAGGTTATTTAGTAGTAAGTGATATTAAAAACTTTCAATGTCAGGATTTACAAGCAGTAGATCGATTATGGTTAAAAAACTCAGATAAAAAATTCGGTTATAGCGTCCAAAAAAGGATATGGGAGGAAACAGGTAATTCTTTAGATTTTGACTTGAAAAAATGGAGCGAAGAAGGGTATAATAGGTTTGCCGAAAAGGTGGGATGGAAAAAGGGGAAAGAAATTGTACCCTTAGAAGGAAATAAAAATTTAGATACGTTCGTAATAGGTACGTTACCTGGTAGAGGAAGAACAATGGGTTTTGAACGGTTTGCTGGGAAATTTGATTTGGGTGGTCGAGAAGGATGGGAAGCATGGAGTTCTCTCTTCTTGCAGAGATTTGTAGATTGTAGCAGATAAGGCTTTCAGAGCATTGTAAAGATTTATTAAGCTCTCATTTTCAAAGATTTATTTTCAGAAATTCGATACCTGGCACAACCGCCTAACGGAAGTCAAAATTTAAAAGAAAAAATTAAATAGAATTTCTACATATCATCGTTTGAAAATTGATTTTCTATATCTCTAGATTGATGAAAAATCCTCACAATTTCTAAACTTGCAGAATCTTGAGTATAGAATATAATATATGGCTTAACAAGAAAACTACGAAGTCCTGTTTGTAGTTCGTCTCTTTTTGTTCCCATATTAGGAAATTGAGCTAACATCGGAAATTTATCAAGAATTTGTGCGATTTTTTGGTCTGCTAATATTTCATTTTGTTGAGCGAGATAAATCCAAATATCTTCTAAATCTTTTTCTGCTAGTTTTGAAATCCGAAAGTGATTCACTCAGATATTTCTCCTTGTAAACGTTCCCGACCTCGCGCTTTAATTGAAGTTATGAGAGTAGATAAATTATTTTCATCGTATTCTGTGTATTCACCGTTTTGGAGTTGTTGAATACCTGCGGCTATATCCTGTTTTAAGGATTCAATATTTTGTGTTTTCTGGTGTTGAGTTAGTCGAGAGTGTTGAATTTTTTCTACTAAGATTTGATATTCTTCATGAGAAAGTGAAAGGATAATTTGAGTGAGAGAGTCAAGAAGTCGCGTATTTATTGTAGTAATGGATTGGTTCATAAGGCAATAATGTTAAGAATTAGGTATCTAGTATTTCCTGTTCTTAGCTCATTTCTGACGATTTAATCATTGACAAATTATAGCATAATCTACCAGTTTCAAGTTTCCTGTTATTCCACTTTGGCGAAAATCATTGGTTCTGTTGGGTTTCACTGCGTTCAACCCAACCTACTGATCACAATGCAAACTATACCCAAAGTAAGATATAATTCATTACTGATAAACTTATTGTGCTTATTAGTATGGTTTTCAACTTTTTTGGTAAATTTTTAGGTAAATTATTTGGTAAAACCCCAAAACCTGAAACAACCTCACAACCTAAACCCTCAGAAATCACAGGTTTAATCAAAATCTCAGGATGTGAAAATCCCAAACGCTGCGGAGATATAATTTTTGTTCACGGTTTAGGTGGTCACGCAAGGTCAACTTGGCATCCTCAAGAATTACCAAATGATGATAACTTTTGGTTAACATGGCTTGCACAAGAACGACCAGATTTAGGAATTTGGTCTTTTGGTTATAATGCTGCACCCTTTGAGTGGAAAGGTGCAACAATGCCACTTTTTGATCGTGCTAGTAATTTATTAGAATATTTAGCAATTAATGATATTGGAAAATATCCCATTATATTTGTTACTCATAGTATGGGTGGTTTATTAGTAAAAGAAATGCTAAGAAATGCTCAAACTTTTAATAAAAAATCAGTTATTGAAAAAACTAAAGGTATCGTCTTTTTATCCACTCCTCACACTGGCGCTCATTTAGCTAATTTAATTGATAAAATTGGTACTCTCACACGAACTACTGTTAATGTTGATGAATTGAAATCCCATATTCCCCAATTGCGTCAACTTAATGAATGGTATCGGCAAAATGTTGATGCAATGGCAATTACTACAAAAGTTTATTATGAAACAAAACCGACTAAAATAGTTCTAGTTGTAGATCCAGATAGTGCTAATCCTGGCATTAAAGATGTGCAACCTACTGCTACAGATGATGATCATATTTCTATCACTAAGCCAAAATCACCAGATAATTTAGTTTATAAAGGTGTAAGTCGGTTTATTAAAGAACAGTTATCAAATATTTCTAAACAAACAGAAAATAATCTAATAAATAGTTCTTCTTTTTATATTCAACGTCCAGAAATTGAAAATAACTGTTATCAAAATATCCTACAACCAGGGGCATTAATCCGCATTAAATCCCCGCGTAAAATGGGTAAAACATATTTAATAAGTCGTATTTTCCATCATGTTAAACAAAAAGGCTATCGGACAGTTTATATTAATTTATGGGGTAAAGAAAATCTAACTGACCTGAATACTTTTTTACAGCGGTTTTGTGCAATTTTGAGTTTAGAGTTAGGAATAGAAGACCAAATAGAGAAATCTTGGAATAGTCGTTTTGGTAGTCAAGATAACTGTACTAATTATTTAAAAAAATATATTTTACCAGCTATTGATAGTCCTTTGGTATTAGGCTTAGATAATATTGATGAAATCTTTCCCTATACTGAAATTACTCAACAATTTTCTGCTTTATTAAGAGCTTGGCATGAAAAAGCGAAAACTGAGGATATTTGGCAAAATTTACGGTTAGTAATTGCCCATTCTCAAGAAGTTGATACTTCTATAAATCTTAATCAATCTCCTTTTAATGTGGGGTTGTCTGTGGAAATAGGCGAATTTAATCTTACACAAATAAAAGAATTAGTTCAAAAATACGGGTTAGATTTTTCAGATTCAAAAATAACTCAATTGAGAAATATGATTGATGGTCATCCTTATTTATTAACTACTGCGCTTGATACAATTGCTAAGGGTCATTTAACTTTATCAAATTTTCTGGAAATTGCACCCACTAATCAAAGTCCTTATGGCAAGTTTTTAAATTTCTATCTTTCAGAATTAGAAAAAGATAAGTTGTTAAAAGCAGCAATGCAACAAGTAATTAATAGTGATATTCCTATTAAAATAGATCCTACACAAGCCTTAAAATTACGCAGTTTAGGTTTAATTGAATTTAAAGGAAATGAAGTGCAATGTCTTTGTAATTTATATCGGCTTTATTTTCGAGAACGTCTATAGGAAGAACCCCACCCCCAACCCCCTCCCCGCTTGCGGGGAGGGGGCTATGATGCTATTTAATACTGTACGTATTTCTCTAAATCTTCAATTTGCGGTGCGGGTAGTTGGTTGAGAACTCGCCAAAGAATGGTGTAGCTACCATCTTGATGACGACTGACGGCACGGAAAGCGACGATGGTATCACTACTAGGAACTTGTGCTAATTGCTCTTTAAGGCGGCTATTACGGCGGGATATGGGTTGACGATTGAGAATTATCTCTGGAAGTTGGAATTGAAGCGATCGCACTAAATAGGTCCGATTTAATTGGGCTTTTGCACCAGTTAAGATAATTTGGGATTGATTCCATTCCTGATCTTTACCCGTGAGAAAGCGGCGTTTATCTACTTGTAAAGATTCTAACTGTCTGGGAGGCTGGTAGTTGAGGAAAAAATCCCGTGTTGACTTGCTGATAGTTTGCAGTTTCCCGTCCAATTTTTCCAAAGGTAGATCACCGACATCAACCATAAACCCATAATCTGCATTTTCAGGAACTAATTGAAAGTTTTCGCCAACCACCTGAAGTGGTAAACTAGGAATAAAACTGCCCTTAGTCTCCACTCCCAGGGGAAAAGGATAACCATTAATATTAGCTTGTAGGCGATTCTGAACAGTATTCGGCTGACGACGGTAAGCTAAATCAGGTAATACCTGCACCATGCCAGTGTTAGGTAGTTTCAAAAAGTTAGCGGAAATTTTCTGCTCTGAGGAATTACTGTGATCAGTTAAGCTGTTAAATGCCGCCACTGCTTTCCGCTGATGGGGAAATGCTGCTTGGGCTATTTGTAAGAATTGATTGGCAGCTTGAAGATGATTGAGTGCGTCTATTGGTGCTGTAATCGCTGGCTGCATCGGCGGTACATAATTAGCTATGGCTGTTTTTTGTGTTTTGCCGATAATTCGTAAAGGAGGTGCAGTTAAATCTGGTTCTCTGTTAGCAAGCGGTATTGCTGGTTTACCCAGGTGAGGACGCTGTAAAGGAGCAATAGGAAGTACAGGATCTAATTGTCGTTCTCCAGAAACTAAGGGTAAATCTCTGACTAAAGTTATTTCCCCCCGTCGAGATAATAACTGATCTATGACTGGGCGTAGTTTCCACAATTCCTGACTAGAAGCATACAAAGAGCAGTAAATTTGCACTGTTGATTCATTCAACTGCACAGGTATTGAAGATAGATCAGAAAAATTCCCTTGGGAACTACATAATTTTTGAGAATTTGGGTACTGACGTTTGAGAAAGCCTTCTATCTGAGTAGTCTGGATAATTAATTTTCCGCGTGCAGATCGGATTTTATTGGCATCTGGGGAGGTGAAAGCTTCTTCCAGCAGCCCAATTAAATATATTTGCTGCTGGAGCAACTGAGAAGTTGTAGTATAAAAACTATCCTCTTTTGCCTGCAAATTAGGATTTTGATTGAGGTCGGACGGGGGCTGTAATTCCTGAGCTAGAAGCCTAGTAGGTATAAAAGCAAGGGTAAAAGGCAGTAAAATTCCCAAAAAGATTCGTCTCATGTCAAAAACCTAGATCGGATTACAGTAGGAAAAATCTAAAATAGATATTAAATTGGAAAAAACAACGGCCATCAAGCAACGTCACTCGATTTTGGATTTACGATTTTGGATTTGGGATTGACTCCACCAAACAAGTGTAGAAGCTCGAAAATTTTGGATTTGGAATTTCGTTAGCGAAGCGTACGCAGCGCAGCGAGTATTTTTCCGTCCTGAAGGACGGGGACATATACCAAATTTTTTTAATCTAAAATCTAAAATCTAAAATCTAAAATTCCCGGTTAGTCCATTTTACTTTCTGTAAAGCGTCCCCAGGTTGTTACCAGTGCTGAAACAAGATGTCATGCAAGTTTCCCAGGATCAGCCTATCTATTCTGAAGCTCCACTCCAACTGTTGCTGTTTGTTGATGGACGACCTCAGTCCCGAGAACAGGTACAGCGAATTCGCGCTTACTTAAAAGAATTAGAGGCTGGGTATAGTTTTGAACTACAAATTATTGATGTTGGACAACAACCCTATTTAGCGGAACATTTTAAGTTAGTAGCAACCCCCGCGCTAGTTAAAATTCATCCACAACCCCAACAGACTATTGCTGGTACTAATATTATCCCCCAATTAAAAAACTGGTGGCCACGTTGGCAAATTGCCGTTGACACCTTTTTAAAATTACAGGAAGATGCACAAGAATGTTTAGATGAAAAGACTCAGGTGATATTACCTAAATCTACCATTCATTCTGTTGCTACTTCTGCCGAGGCGATTCAACTTGCGGATGAGGTTTTTCGTCTAAAGCAGGAAAAAGAGAAACTGCAAGAACAACTACTGTTTAAAGACCGCGTAATTGCGATTTTAGCTCATGATCTCCGCAATCCCCTGACGGCTGCGGCGATCGCTATTGAAACTCTGCAATCTAATTACAATCCAGATACAGGGGAATTTCAACGCCTTAAACCAGGACTGGCTATACATTTATTAAAACAAGCTCGCACACAAACCAAGATCATTGATCGGATGATTGCTGATTTGTTGCAGGTCGGGCGGGGTGAGGATACAGAATTACCCATTATACCACAAAAGTTACAATTAGGGGAACTGTGTTTACAGGTATTAGAGGAATTGGGAGATCGCTACATTGCCAAATCCCAAACGGTAGAAACAGATATTCCCCAGGATTTACCCTTTGTTTATGCAGATCCTGAACGAATTCGGCAAGTGTTAGTGAATCTTTTAGATAACGCCATCAAATATACACCTGTAGGTGGCATGATTAGTATAGCAGGACTGCATCGCACTACACAAAAAGTTCAATTTAGTGTTGGTGATACAGGTCCGGGGATTCCCGAAGAAAACCGCGATCGCATTTTTGAGAATCTTTTCCGTCTCCAACGGGATCAAGGTACAGATGGATATGGAATTGGTCTTTGTTTATGTCAACGCATTATCCGCGCCCATTACGGTCAAATTTGGGTAGATTCATCTCCCCAGGGTGGTGCATGGTTTCATTTTACAATGCCAGTATATCCATCGTAGGGGCGCAGGGCCTGCGCCCAGAGGGTAGGGAACAGGGAACAGGGAGTAGGGGGAAAAATGTTTTACAATTACCAATCACCAATTACCAAAAATGCCAAATCCATTAATGTATCAGCAGGACGATTTCGTTGTTTTGGAAACAAATCAACCAGAACAATTTCTCACAGCGACTGAGTTATTAACAAAGCTAGAAAAAACTTTATCACAAATTCCCTTTGAGGATTTACCAATGGATGTGCAAAAATTTGATTCTGTGATAGAACAAGCACAATATTTGCTGGATACAAGTTGTAATTTAGATGTGGGACCAGGAGAATATTTACAGTGGTATGCGGTACGCTTGGAGAAATAAAATTATTTGTTAACAGGATCAGGAACAACTACAAGATCCAGCCAATAATTGATGAGGCCTTGAATAGTTCCGATCAATCTTTTAATATCTATTGGTTTCAAAATATAACTAGCAACAGAGTATTGATAACAAGCTTCAATATCTTTAGGGTTAGAAGAAGTAGTAAAGACAATTACAGGAATTGTTTTTAAATGTTCATCCTGTTTGATTTCCTTTAATACTTCTCTACCATCTGTTCCTGGTAAATTTAAATCCAGCAAAATGAATGCGGGTAGGGGGAAACTATTGAAATCTTCATAAACGCCGTGGCGATATAGATAATCTAGTGCATCATCACCATCTGTACAACGAAAAATAGGGTTGATAACAGCTTGTTGTTTAATGACTCTAGAAAAAGCTTCAAAGTCTTCATCGCTATCTTCAATTACTAAAAAAGGTTTCGTATAATTGCCAATCATTTGTTATTCTTTTAATTTATATTCTAGTTTATAGGTAGTTGGTAATATACCATGATTAATTACTTTTTCTATAGAATTGTGATTTGTTAATGCTGAATCATGTAGCAGTTGTCAAAATAATTAAGACAAACTTAAATTTTCGGCGATCTGCTCTCTATTCGTGCTATAATTCATCGCTTTGCAATGTAAAATAGAAGGTACTACCCTCACCATAAATTGATTCTACCCAAATTTTACCACCATGTTTTTCAACAATTTTTTGAACGATGGTTAGTCCTGCACCTGTACCACCACCATATTTATTAGGTCCATGTAGTCGTTTAAATATGCGAAAAATAGTATCAAAGTGTTTGCTTTTAATGCCAATACCGTTATCTTTGATGTAGAATTGCAATGGGTTAGTATTTTCAATATAGCCAATTTCAATCCATTTTTTATCTTTATCATTGTATTTAATAGCATTGGTAACGAGATTATTAAAAACTTCACTCATCTGAATGCAATCACAAGATATTTTTGGCAAAGATTTGGGAATACGAATTTCTATATTTTCCTGTTCAATGCGAGGGCTTAATAAATCTAAACTGTTATCTAAAATTTTATTGAAGTCTGTTTGCTGCATAGAGAAATCTATTCTCCCTAAGCGAGCAAAATGCAGCAGTGAATCAATTAGATCTTCCATGCGTTGAGTCAACCGCATTAATGTTCTTAATTTTGATTGTCCATCTTCATCGAGAGTTTCACCATAATCTTCAATCAAGAAATTGGAGTAATTATGAATCCCTCGTAATGGTTCTTTTAAATCATGGGAAGCAATATAAGCAAAGGAATCTAATTCATTATTACTGCGTTCTAAATCCCGATTTAATAGTTGTAGTTCATCTACTTTTCGCAGAATTACACCAATAATTGAATTTCTCAATTCTAAAGCTGCACTGACTTCACAGGGTTGCCAAGGAAGTGATTTTAACTGAACTATTTCTTTCCATAGTTCAAAAGATTTGCGGGGTGATACTTGCATACCTTCATCTTCAACTATTTCTAATGGTTGATAAGGATTTCCTCCCCAATCTACAGTTTGTAAGACTTCTGGACGAAACCACAAAATATAGTTTTTCTGACTTCTAGAAATGGAAACTACCAGCAACCCACTAGCTAAATTCTGAAAATTCTCGGCATCAGGATAAAATTGATATAGATTATTAGTGTAAAATATTGCTTCTTGTAGGTTTTCATTGATCCATTTTACCAGCTTTTGAATATCCTTTTGTTTAGGTGTGTTACCAATAGCAATATATTCTCCATCAAAACATATTACTGCACCTTGGGCATTGACTAATTTGAGGATATTAATTTCGTGGTTAGTTAAACCGTCAATAAAGTTTTTATCTATTGACATATATTCAACTAATTTTGCTTGAATAGATGCCAAATATATTTTATATTCGCTATCTTCGTTATCTTCTTTATTGGCTAATTCTAAAGATGCCATCTGTCCTAAAATTTCGCAAGCGCTACGAATCTCATAAGGTAGATATTTTGGTGATTGATGATGACAAGCGATTAAGCCCCAAAGTTTTTGATCTTTAATTAAGGAGATGGTTAAAGAAGCACCTACACCCATATTATGTAAATATTGAATATGGCAAGGTGAAGCACTTCTGAGCATGGAGTTAGTTAAATCTGTGGGCTGATTTGTGATGGGATTATTGCGGGGAATAATTTCTATCAGTTCAGCACTAGTATCGGGTATTAATCTGGTATAATTGGAAGTAAATAATTCTCTGGCTACGCGAGGAATATCTGATTCTGGATAATGTAGTCCTAAATAAGATTCTAAAGGTTCTAATTTTTCTTCAGCAATTACATAACCATGTCCGTCATCATCAAATTTATATAACATTACCCGATCAAATCCGGTAATTTTTCTAACTTCTTTGGCTAAGATTTGACAAAGATTAAGCAAACTATCAGCACCTTTTAACTTAGAAATAGCTAGTTTTATTAAAGGATAAAATTTAAAGAAAACTTGGCTTTTATCTAAAATAGTAGGTTCTAATTCCAAAATTAATATGTCATGACTACGATGAATAACTCCATCAAAATTAACGTTTTTATCTCCTATTTTAATAATAAATTCAATGGGATTACTTGATTGTAAATCTTGCTGGTACAAGTAATCTCTAAATATATTAATTTGCTCATTATCTATCAATTTACTTAAAGGCTGATTAAGTAAATCTTCTGGTGCAAAACCTAAAAATTGTAATATATTATTACTAACTTGCAGAATAGTTAATTCTGGTTCTTTGATGGCTAAAAATAATCCATGCGGTTGAGTAAAACCAATAAATTTTATTGGTTCTGCTGCGTATTCAGAAATAGGTAAAAAGTGATTATTCATAATTTTAATTTATGTTTTTTCAGAATCAAAGGTTATGCGTTCAGAATGATATGCAGGTGGCTCAACATGAATTAAAATCCTAACTGGATGAAAACGTTGTTCTAATTGTTTTTCGACTTCTTCTGTAATATTGTGAGCCGTTTCTACGTCTGGTGCATCTACAATTAAGTGCATTTCTATAAAAACTTGACGACCGATGACACCACGGGAAGCGATATCATGGCAGTTAAGAACACCGGGTACGGAAACTGCAATTGTATGAATTGTTTCTGGGGCGATAGCCATTTGATCTACAAGCCAAGGTAAATTTTCTGTTAAAACTGACCAACCACTCCAGAATACCAGTAAAGCGACTGGGAAAGCTAGTACCACATCTAACCACTGATAACCCAGCCAAACACCAATCAAGCCACCAATAACCGAGATTGTCACCCACACATCACTCATGGTATGGGTAGCATCAGCGATTAAAATGGAACTACCTACCTTTTTCCCCACATTTCGCTCATAAAAGGCTACAAAAATATTTATTCCTAAAACAATTAGTAATAACCACAGTTCTGGAGGTGATATTCTTACAGGTTCACTACCTTTGAGAATCCTTTCTACTCCACCTTGAACAATTGCAAAACAGGCTATTCCTAAAAATGCAGCGATACCTAAAGCGCCGACTGCTTCAAATTTATTATGCCCGTAAGGATGCTCTCGATCTGGTAATGGTGAAGAAAACTTAATGGTAACTAATCCTAAAATATTACTGGCACTATCGGTAACACTATGTAAAGCATCAGCCAGTAAACTTAAAGAACCTGTCCAGTAACCTACAAGGGCTTTTAACCCCATCACGAATATGTTAAGTAGTAGGGTGATAATTAGAACTTTCCTTACTTCCGTGCGGTTATCGTGAGTCATATATTCATCTATTGTAATTTCTAGGAATAAATATATAGGAAATATGTTAAAAATTGCTAATTAAGAATTTATGTCTTTATGACTGAATCCGCTAATTGTAGAGACTGTATTTAGTTATTACAATCAGTATCAGTTTTCTTAACTTGATTTTTTCCAAACTACTAATATTACCCCTGTAACAATCAAACCTAATCCAAAAACACGGGTTAGAGAAATAGGTTCTTTTAAAACAAAGTATCCCAAAAATACGGAGAATATATAACCAATTGATACCGCAGGAGCAGCTACACTAAGATTAACTCTTGTCAACAATAGAATGTAAGCTACAGCACCAATACCATAACAGGTTAATCCTAATAAAAGTTCTGGTATGGTGATCATAGTGAGAATAAGATTAATAATATTACCTATATGAACTTTACCTAATTTAACTGCTCCTATTTTCAAAAAAAACTGTCCAGCGACGCTGATAAGAACTGAGATTAGCAGTAAACCAAATTCTGGTATTGACATGAAAAGTTCCTTTGGATTTTAATGTTTAATTTTTATGATTGAACTATAGAGGTTCTTTTGTTTTTGTGAGATCAAATAACCCCACCCCGCTTTTTCGTAAAGGGGATTATCATGTACCCTATGCAAGTGCATATAGCTATATACATTGTTTTCAATAAATGGTAAAATTCCCTTAAATTTTGATTACTTATCCATCAAAGGCGATGAATTATTACCGTGATTTGAAAATTCCAAAAGACTATATCATACTATTAACAATTTGGTTGATTAGCTTAGTTATAGATAGGACATGGTTTTTCTTAGATGAATCTATTCCATCCTATGATCAGAGCGCGCATTTAACAGGAGCATTACATCATTATCGGATTTTTCAAAATTGGAATATCTTATCAGGTGATTGGTGGTTATCTCTATGGCAATTAACGCCAAGTTATCGCGCTCCTTTTGTATATATTTGTACTGTACCGTTTTTAGTATTGTTTGGCAAGGGATACGATCAAGCGAGTTTAGTCAATTTATTATATACAGCTATTATTCTTTTCTCAGTATATCATTTAGGCAATTATTTATTTCCAAACCGAAAAATTGGCATCACAGCTAGTATATTTTGCTTGTTATTTCCCATTTTGGGAATTATGCGGACAGATTATTTATTAGATTATGGTTTGACGGCAATTGTAATAGCTACTTTTATGGTTTTAACTATTTGGAAAGATAGTTATACTGTTTTTTTATCATGGATATTAACTTTTTTACTGGGAATAGGAATAGGTTTGATCATGTTAGCAAAACCCACAGGGTTTATTTTCATTTTTATTCCTAGTATCTGGACATTAATTATTTTTGTCAGAAAACGTAAATTTATTAAACTGATTCAAACAGGCTTATCTTTAATTTTAGCTTGGTTAATTTGTGGTTCTTGGTATAGTTTAAATTGGTTAACTATTATTACTTCTGCATTAAACGCTAACAATGTGGGAAAAGGAGAAGGTGATCCTCCTGCTACAACTATTGCCGGCTGGTTATATTATCCACAAATTATCCCGGAAAGTGTTGGTTTTCCAATATTATTTGTCAGTATTGGTATTTTCTTAGTTTATCTTTTTAAACATAATTTTTCTCAGGAAATAATTAAAAATAATTTTTCTAAATCTGCTTTGAATTGGTTATTTATTTTTCTGATTAGTAGTTATGTAATTTGTTCCTTGGGTACAAATAAAGATATTAGATTTATTCTTCCCTGCTTTCCGGTAATTAGTTTAATTTTAGCTTACTTTTTTAATTTAATAGAAAATATCTGGTTTAATAAATTAAGATTAGCAACTTTTATAGTAAGTGGCATAGTTTTACTGAATAATTTATTTCCTTTACCCCTAATTCAAGCATGGGGAGGAAGACATTTACCTAATAATGATGGTAAACAATATCCTCTCACAGAGTTAATGGAGAGAATCAACCAAACTACCCCATATTTAAGATCAACTTTAGGGGTAATTCCAGTTTCTACACCGCAAGTTAATGAATTTACTTTAGATTATTTCGGTACATTAGCTGATTTTCGTGTATATGGAAGAAAATTAACGATGAAATTATCTCAAGTAGATCAAGATTTACAGTATTTATCTTGGTATGTTACCAAAGATAATGAACCAGATGAACCGGGAGAAAAGGGAGAAACTAAACGCAAGTTAAAATCTTTGGTTGAAGCTTCTCCTGACTTAAAATTACAAGGTGATTGGGTATTACCTCATGGTGATAAATTACGATTATATCATCGCAAAAAGCCTCATATAGTTGTAGAAAAATTAAATAATGATCATGAATCAGTGACTTTAGAAAAAGTGACAATTGCTAATCAAGTTTTAATAGATAAAAATAATGCAGTTACTTATAAAATCACAGGTTCATGGGATGAATTACAAAATGGGTTGTTACTCTTAAAATGGCAAAATGGACAATCAGCCTGGTATCATGATCATGCAATTGCTTTGGGTAATTTATATTGTGGCATGAAATGTCATCCCCAAGGTAGTTTTCGGGTAATTGAGAATCTGGCTACATTTGTTCCCAAAACATTACCACTAGGAAAATATCAACTTTCAGCACTTTATTTAAATAGAATAAGTGGCAAAATTACACCTTTAAATACTTCCAATCTAACTGTAAATGTGACAGGTTCGGGAAGAATAGAAAAAACACCACCTTTGGATTTAGTTTCCCGAATGTCACAATTAGCAGTAGATTTACGAACAGGAAAATTAGATAATATCTTTGTCCAAATAGATAATTTCAATCAATATGATCCTACTCAAGATTATTTAAAACAAATTGAATTTGCCGCTAATTATTACTTACAAAATGAACCAAATAACCTTAATTGGCGTTATACTCTAGTTTTATCACAACTTTTACAACGTAAAGCCCCAGCATTAATCCAGAACTTAACAGAATTAACTAAATATGATGCTCAAAATCCTTATACTTGGGTTTATTTAGCATTTGTTTATTTGTATGACTTTCAACCAAGACAAGCTGAACAAAAATTGATAATAGCAGAACGACTAAAACCAGATATACCAGAATTAAAGACTTTAAAAACAGTTACAAATATCATGAAATTTCTCCCATTAATTCACTTCTAAAATATGAGCAATAAACAATGGTTATTAGGGTTATTAGTAGCATCTCTAATTTTATGGTTAATGTTTCTCGGAAACTTACCTTTACGAGATTGGGATGAAGGTACTTATGCTCTAGTTGCTAGAGAAATTTACCGCACGGGTAACTGGCTTTATCCTACTATCCAAGGAGATCCTTTTTTATTAAAACCACCTTTAATGCAATGGTTAATTGCTATTTGCTATCACATAGGAGGAGTACAAGAATTTACTACCCGATTTCCCGGAGCATTTTTAACAGCTTTAGGAGTTCCTTTACTTTACTTAATTGGACGGTTAGCTTTTAGAGAAAATTTACCAGCTTTATTTTCTGCTTTGGTTTATTTAACATTATTGCCTGTGGTGCGTCATGGTAGACTGGCAATGTTAGATGGGATGACTATTTCCTTTTTCTTATTATTATTATTTTGTATTCTCAAAGCAAGAGATAATAAAAAATATGCTTTTGGTATCGGGTTTTGTTTAGGTTTAATTACTCTCACAAAGGGAATGTTAGTAGTAGTTTTGGCAGGAATAGCAGGTTTATTTATTATTGCTAATAAACAATTAGCTTTATTAAAAAATCCATTTTTATGGATAGGAATGCTGTTAGGTAATTTCCCTGCTATTGCTTGGTATTTTGCCCAATGGCAACATTATGGCAATATTTTCTTAGAAGTTCATTTTCAATCCCAAGCTTTTGATAGACTGGGAAAAGCTGTGGAAGGTAATACTGGTCCTATTTGGTATTATTTACTGGAAGTCATAAAATATGGTTTTCCCTGGTTGTTGTTTTTGCCAGGTGGTTTATATTTAAGTTGGAAAAATCGTGATACTGCTTGGGGTTGTTTAACTCTCATTGGCACAATTGTTTATTTTGCCATAGTTTCTTTAATGGGTACGAAATTACCCTGGTATATTATGCCCGTATATCCATTTTTAGCTTTAGCAATTGGGGCTAATCTTAGCTATATTTGGCAAGAAGGCAAGTTTAAAACTAAATTTTTAACGGGATTTTTCGGATTTTTAATTGTTGTTGGTTTAGCTGGTTGTATTTATTTTAGTATGTTTGATAAACAGCCATTGTTAATTGTTATGAGCATTATTTTGGCAATAACTATGGTAATAACAGCATGGTTAATTAATCAGTGTAACCGTCAATTTATTCCTGTTTTATTTGCGGGAATGTATTTAGTTTTAGCACTTTTGATGAGTTCTAAATCATGGATTTGGGAGTTAAATGAAAAATTCCCTGTTGTCCCAGTGGCAGTATTAATTAGGGATAATGTTACAGCAGGAACACAGATTTATACTTCTTTTCCTGATGGCCGTCCTAGTTTAGATTTTTATAGTGATTGTAAAGTTATTCCTACATCTATTGCAGATTTACAAGATAGGTTTTCTGATAAATCTTATTTGTTGGTGGATAATGATAATTTTCTGAAAATGAATTTAAAGCAGAGTAAAATTATAGGGGAAGCTAAGGGTTTTAAATTGATTACTACGAATTAATTTTACCAAGCAGCCATATTTTTTACTGCTTTGTAAACAAATAAACATCATCTTTTTGATATTGTAAATTAAAATCAGAACGCTTTTTTAATTCCTTAATCAAATTATGATAATCTTCTGCTGTTGCTGACCAACCAGGATGACGAGTATTTAGCAATATATAATGAAAATTATTCAATTCATTAATACTATATTTAAAACTAATCTCTTGCCTATGGGTTAAATGTGGAGTAATTACATCTGTAGTCAGAACGCTATCTTGAGTTTTAACTAAAGATATTGCTTCTTTGGTAGCTTGCCAATTATCTACAAAATTAAGATATTTGGAGATAAAGAAACCCCATTTACCTAGAATTAAAAACCAAATTAAAGACCATAAAATAACTAATCTTTTTTGTTTTATCCATGCTTTATTTGCTGCAATACTAGCAATTAATGCTAAAATTATAAATGGAATTGCTGGTAAAGAATAATGTAAAATTACATTTTTCTGTGAGGGATGATCAGCAAGTATATTTAATGCTAAACAAGGAATTGCACCTATTAATGGTGTCATGTATTTGGGTATTAAACCCCAGATTACAGGTGCAAACAAAAAAGATAAATATTCTAAATTTATAGATGATAAAATATTGCTAATAATAATTTGCGGTTGAAATAAGATAATTTGTAATGTTTCGGAGAATGACTTTCCTAAATAACTATAGCGGTAAAAATGTCGGTTGACTAATGTTGCTTCACTACCGAAAAAAGGGATGATAATTTTGTTAGCAATTATAAACCATACTATACCAGTAATGATAGCTATTACACCATACAAACGCCGCTTTTCAAAAAGTAGTAACCAAACACCCATAGCTACTACTGTTAAGGAAAGCACCGCTTTACATCCCAACACTATTAAAACACTTACACAAAACCAAACTATTTTTTTCGTTCTTGCAGCTAAAACTGCTGTTAAAAGTGCAGGAACAGCTAGAGTATCTGGGTGAAAATCGCACAAATTGCTGTTATACACCACCGGATATAGTAAGTAAACAGCTACAATTGCTATTGCTTGACTTTCTTTTAAACCTGCTTGCAGTGCGAGTAAATATGTAGGTAAAGCAGCTAATGATAAAGCAACAGATTGGACTGCAAACAACCAATAAATACTAGGATAGATTTTATAGAGTAAAGCTATAGGATACAAAATCCAAGCAGCATGATCAGCCAAAACATGAAAACCAAGTACAGAGGAAAATGGTAATTTTCCCTGACTAATTAAGTAAACTGTTTGATCAAAAAATGCTAAATCTCCAGATGAATTAAATAATTCATGTCGGACAATACTAGATATAAATAAAATTAAAACACTAATGCAAATAATTACACTAATATTATTTTTGGTTAGTAATTTTTCCACACTATTTATTGATATTTAAGGAAAAGTTAGTTTTTGATTTTGGGTAAATCATATCACAATTTCGCACAACAAACCAAAGTGTAAAACCTAAAGGTACAGAAAATAACTGGATATATATGGGAGTTCCCAAATAACTAAAAAATGATGCCAGTTGCACTGATATTGCTACCCAACGATATTGGGGAAAGTAAAAAGCAAATATAATAGATAAAATATCTGTAGGATAAAAATATCTTTCGTGCATTTTTGGCAAGAGATATGGCATGAAAAATACTGATATTGTCGCTAAATATATGAGTCTATCTTGAGTAATTTCTAATTTACTTCTATACACAAGATATGCTAACAAAAATATGGCAGTTACAGTTAAAAGTAAACCTATCGGCACAACAATATTATATAAATCGTTAGGAATCCATTGATAAAGATTAGGGACATTTTTGGCTAGTTCTTTATATTTATTAGATTGTTCAAAATATACTAATAATAATTCTTTGATTGGTCTACCAGCAATCCAAGCTGGCAACATTGCCCCTATATATACTAACGGAATTATTGGTAAATAAAACCAGGATATTCTTTTTTTCATCAATAAAATTAATAATAAAGGTGCTAAAAACATCGCTTGTAATTTAAAGGAAAGTGCTACACCAAAACTAATTAATGCGGGAATGTGTTTGTAAATAGATAAAAAATAAACACAAGTAATTAATCCCGTGGTATAGATAACATCACATTGTCCCCAAAGAGAACTATTATAAATTACAGTGGGACTTAATATAACGGCTAAAAATGCCCAATTTGCCATTCTACCTACAGGATATTTAAGCTTGACAATTTTATAAGTAAAAAATGCACAAATAAAGTCAACAGTCATGGCAAAAAGTTTGATTGCCAAAATTTTCGGTAATCCAGAAAGCAGTGTAGAAGCAATCAAAAGCCAGTAAAGATAGGAAGGTGTATAATCAGCAAAACCATATTTCAAGGCACTAAATCCGCCATGAGATGCGATAAAATCATACCAAGGATCTAAAAAGTATTTATAATCTACTGATTTATTAGGAACACAAACTAATCTGATTACTACAGCGAAGATAATGCCAATAAATAAATATCCAGGAATTGGTAATTGCTGAAAGTTAAATATCTTATTAAACTTATCTTTAACTAATTTCAATAATGTCTTGTTTGAATTTTTCATCATAAATATGAGAATTATTATCCTTGTAAATTATATACTAAAAGAATACCAAAAAATAAATTATCCAACTTTGTGGGATGGGCATCCTGCCCGTCCTCCATCATTAGCAGGCAAGATGCCCGCACCACAAAAAATAGTTGAGAATTTGAATATTATCGTTGATAATATAATTATGCTTTCTAGTTACCAACTATGACTATAGCCACTGAACGCCAGATTACACTAGAAGATTTTATCAAATTACCAGAAACTAAACCAGCATCAGAATTTATTAATGGGGAAATCCTGCAAAAACCTATGCCACAAGGTGAACACAGTCGTTTACAGATTAAATTTTGTACCAATATCAATCAAGTAGCGGAAACACCAAAGATTGCTTATGCCTTCCCAGAACTACGCTGTACTTTTGGTGGTAGTACCATTGTGCCTGATATTGCGGTGTTCCGGTGGGAAAGAATTCCTAAAACTGAATCTGGGAGAATTGCTAACCGCTTTGAAATTCATCCTGACTGGGTAATAGAGATTCTTTCTCCTGAACAACCACAAAAAAAAGTATTAACTAAATTATTGCATTGTTCCCGCTATGGAACTGAATTGGGCTGGTTATTAAACCCAGAAGAAGAAAGTGTATTAGCTGTATTTCCTGGACAAAAAATAGAAATATATGAAGGTGATGATAAATTACCAATTTTGGAAAATATCAATTTAGAATTAACAGCTAAAGAAATTTTTGGGTGGTTGAGTTTTGGTTCATGATTATCTAAGCATTCAGCTATCAGCAATCAGTAGTCAGCTAAGAAGAGAAATAGCAAAGAAGAGGAAGTTTTAATCACCTATATTTCACAGAAAACTGATAGCTGAAGGCTGAATCAGTAGCTTGGCACAATTAAATATAAAACCTCTCTCCAAACCTCTCTCCAAACCTCTCCCTAACCCTCTCCTACAAGGAGAGGGAAAAGGAATAGCTCTTAATACTGGAGAGGCTTTGACTCCCCCTTCCCTGGTAGGGAAGGGGGTTGGGGGGTTAGGTTTATATTATGTTTTTTAACGCCCACTTACTTACATAATTAAAACTGTTGTAAAAAGCGCAAATCGCTATTATATAAACGGCGAATATCATCAATTTGGTGTAATACCATGGCAAAACGTTCTACACCAAAACCGGCAGCAAAGCCGCTATAAACTTCGGGGTCATAACCCACAGATTTTAACACATTGGGGTCAACCATACCGCAACCCATGACTTCTAACCAACGTCCTTTCCACTGTAAATCTACTTCGGCTGAAGGTTCGGTAAAGGGGAAATAACTGGCACGAAAGCGAATTGGTAAATCACCAAATATTGATTGTAAAAATATCTTCACAGTTCCTTTGAGGTCTGTAAAAGTTAGTCCTTCATCTATTGCTAAAAGTTCAATTTGATGAAAAACCGCTGAGTGGGTCGCATCTACATCATCTCTGCGATATACTCGACCTGGGGCAACAACTCGAATGGGTGGTTCTTCTTTTTCCATGTAGCGAATTTGCACCGAGGAGGTATGAGTCCGCAATAAATTACCATCTGGTAAATAGAAGGTATCCTGCATATCACGGGCTGGATGATCTGGAGGAGTGTTAAGAGCCTCAAAATTGTAGTAATCTGTTTCCATTTCTGATCCTTGGGCAACGGTGTAACCCATGCCGACAAAGATATCTAGGGTTTGGTCAATAATGCCATTCAGGGGATGAATCCGACCTTGGGGACGGTAAATACCCGGCATGGTGACATCTATGGTTTCAGCCTCTAGCTGTACCTGAATTTGAGCGGATTCCAAGGATGTGCGTTGTTGATCTAAGCTGTTTTGGATGGCTTCTTTGACAGTGTTAGCGATCGCCCCAATTTTAGGACGTTCCTCCGCACTCATTTGCCCCATACTTCGCAATAACGCCCCCAATTGCCCTTTTTTGCCCAAATAGTTAACTCTGAGTTCTTCTAGGCGTTCCAGGGTATCAGCAGCCGCGATTGCTGTTTCTCCTTCTTGGCGTAATGCTAAAAGTTGATCCTCTAAATTATTAGTCATTAGTCATTGGTGATTAGTCATTAGTCATTAGTCTATAGCAGGGAACAGGGAACAGAGAACAGGAAATTTTCTTGTTAGTATCAACTTTGGTGAATAATATTTTTTGCTGGTGTGACAACCGACACTGACAACTGATCCTAAACTAATACCTAATGGAAACGAACAACTGACAACTGACAACCGACAACTAACAACTAACAAATGAGATTACTAATTAGTAACGATGATGGGATTTCTGCCTTGGGTATTCGTACCTTAGCTAATACTCTAGCAGCAGCGGGTCATGAAGTGACAGTAGTTTGTCCAGATCGAGAGCGATCGGCAACTGGACATGGATTAACCTTACTGCAACCAATTCGCGCCGAAATAGTCGAATCGGGCTTTCATCCTGACATTAAAGCTTGGGCTTGTGATGGTACGCCTTCAGATTGTGTAAAATTAGCATTATGGGCTTTATTAGATTCTCCACCGGAATTAGTCTTATCGGGAATTAACCAAGGTGCAAATTTGGGGACAGAAATCCTCTACTCTGGTACTGTTTCGGCGGCAATGGAAGGGTTAATAGAAGGTATTCCCAGTATTGCTTTTAGTTTAACCAGTCATACTCACAAAGACTTTCAACCAGCGGCCAAATTTGCCGAAATCCTCGTTGCCAAAATTGCCACCCAACCGCTACCAGAGTTAATGTTACTTAACGTAAATATTCCGCCCTTATCCTGGGAAGAAATTGCAGGCGCTACTTTCACCAGACAAGGAGTAAGACGCTACGTAGACGTTTTTGATCAGCGAACTGATCCCAGAGGCAAAACTTACTACTGGTTAACTGGAGAGGTGATAGAGGATGTAGAACCACCTATAGAGTTAAATTTACCAACCCACATTCCCCTTGATGTTCATGCCATCCAAAAGAATTATATCAGTATTACTCCTTTGCAATATAATCTGACTTATGGTCATGGACTTAATCAGCTATCTACATGGGAATTTAAATTTCCGTAGATTTAGGCAGATTTGCCAAAAGAAAGATAATTATTTTCAGTGAACTTACTGAATCTTTACTAGCTAATACCTAAGTAAGTATGGTAAACTATACAGAATAATAGGACGTATGAAAAAAAACAATTATACAATAATTCCTAATTGCTCATTCTGACTAAATTCTCCCGCAAGTACCTCCATTGGGTACAAAAAAGCACAGCCGGTTTCCTACCAGAAAATGTTGTTTTCAGCAACAATTTGTAAAACAACATACACTTAAGTCAGTAAGAAGTCGTTTGTTTCCATCATTTTCTTGTTCAGTCCAGCCAGCCAGCAATACCCATGTCTAGGATAGAAAACGAATTTAACGTACAATTTTGGGGCGTTAGGGGCAGCATCCCTAGCCCAGGTTTAGATACTGTCCGCTACGGAGGTAATACTCCTTGCGTATCCATGCAAGTAGGCGGTAAACGACTAATTTTTGATGCTGGAACAGGATTACACGTTTTAGGGAAATCCTTATTGGCGCAAATGCCAGTGGAGGGTCATTTATTTTTTACCCATTCCCACTGGGATCATATTCAAGGATTTCCCTTTTTCACCCCAGCTTTTATTAGTGGCAATAAATTTGATATTTATGGAGCGATCGCCCCTGATGGTTCAACCATAGAACAGCGGTTAAATGACCAAATGCTGCATCCTAACTTCCCTGTACCTTTACAGATTATGCAGTCCAATTTGACTTTTCACAACGTGCAACCAGGACAGCCGATCCATATCGGCGACATTATCGTCGAAACGGCTCATTTAAATCATCCCGGTGAAGCCGTAGGATATCGAGTTAATTGGCATGGTGGTGCTGCTGTCTATATTACTGATACTGAACATTATGCTGATCATTTAGATGAAAATGTATTGTGGTTAGCTCGCAATGCAGATGTACTAATTTATGATTCTACCTATTCTGATGAAGAATACAGCAACCCCAAATCACCAAAAATTGGCTGGGGACATTCCACTTGGCAAGAAGCAATAAAAATTGCTAAAGCGGCTAATGTGAAAACTTTAGCAATTTACCATCATGATCCAGCCCACAATGATGATTATTTAGATCGTGTAGGTGAAGATGCTTATGCCAGTTTTCCCGGTGCGATTATGGCAAAAGAAGGATTAGTTATACCAGTGACTACAACTGATGCTAGATCAGAATCTTTTCCTGCTGGCAAGTTTTCGGCTTGAGACTATTTTATCAATGAGGGAATATCTGAATCAGGATTTAGAGGATTTAAGGATGATAGAATTTGGATGGGAAAATTCTGGAATTTTGAATTTGAGAAGATGATTGGTATTAATATCATCTTGTAAATCCTCAAATCTTGTAAATCTTGATTCTAACAATTAATTTCTAATTTTCATAGGACGGGGAAACCCCGCCCCAAAGGTTAATAAAAATTAACCGAAATGTTTGATAATTGCGTCAGCAAACTCAGAACACTTTAAAGGTTGTACAGGAGGTTCCATTAACCGCGCTAAGTCATAAGTAACTTGACCATTGGCGATCGCATCACCTAATCCTTTTTTAACCAAATCTGCGGCTTCTTGCCAACCCATGAATTCCAACATCATCACGCCGGAAAGAATCACCGAACCGGGGTTAATTCTGTCTAACCCAGCGTGTTTTGGTGCTGTACCATGAGTAGCTTCAAAAATCGCGCAGGAGTCGCCAATATTTGCCCCAGGTCCCATGCCTAAACCGCCGACAATAGCAGCAGCAGCATCGGATAAATAATCACCGTTCAGGTTCATTGTTGCCAGAATAGAATACTCATCTGGACGAGTTTGAATTTGTTGAAAGATACTATCAGCAATGCGATCATTGACCATGATTTTCTCTTTCCATTTACCATTTCCGTGGCTTTCCCAAATTGTATTCAGAACTGTTTCTACTTCTTTGACAATTTGCGCTTTTTTCTCTGGTGTCAAGGAATCAAAACCAGGATCTATTTCATGGGCGTTTTCTTCTAAGGAAATATTGGGGTTTTTCTCCTTATTACCCAAAATCCAAGATTCCCGTTCGGTCACAGTTTCTTGACGGAATTCCGTTGTGGCTAATTCATAACCCCAATCCCGGAAAGCGCCTTCTGTGTACTTCATGATATTGCCTTTATGCACCAAGGTGACTTGTTGCTTATTTTTGGGCAATAATAAAGCGTGTTTAATAGCACGTCTCACTAAACGCTGAGAACCGGTTTTGCTGATAGGTTTGATACCGATACCAGCATCGAGGGGAATTTGCTTTTTACCGTGTTCTGGGGTAGCGGGTATTAATTCTTCATTCAAGAATCTTATCAGGCGATCGCCGATTTCACTACCTTGTTTCCACTCAATCCCCAAATAAATATCTTCCGTATTTTCCCGATAAACAATCACATCCAGTTTTTCAGGAGTTTTGTGGGGAGAAGGTGTCCCAGCATAATAACGACAAGGACGCACGCAAGTATAAAGATCAAAGATTTGGCGTAATGCCACATTTAAAGACCGAATCCCTCCACCAACGGGAGTAGTCAAAGGACCCTTAATAGCTACGCCATATTCTTTAATAGCCGTCAATGTATCCTGGGGCAAATACTGATATGTGCCATATAAATCACAGGCTTCATCACCAGCATAAACCCTAAACCAACTAATTTTTCTTTTGCCTTTGTACGCTTTTGCTACCGCAGCATCAAGCACTTTTTCCGTCGCAGGCCAAATATCTATCCCCGTACCATCACCGCGAATAAAAGGGATAATAGGATTTTCAGGAACAACCGGTTCACCATTTTTGAAGGTAATTTTTGCGCCGGTGGTTGGAGGAGTAATCTTTTCGTACATAATTCACACATTCCAAATAGAAGAAATTCACGAGTTCGTAGGGGCGCAAGGCCTGCGCCCTCAGATATAGGGCTTGCACCCCCAAATCATTACTGTAACCCCTGGATTCTATGACCCCTTAACTGATAAAGTATTGTTAGTTAGGATTTCGCATAAGCCACCGGGAGTGACTTTTTTAGACACACACTCAAAGGCTTTCCATATTTACCCAAGATTTGGAGTAAACTACTTTTCGCTATTCGTCTTTCATTTTGTAGAATAACCGATAGCAATAGATAGTTTATTCACGCTCACGCTAACACGAGTAACGGCATGACAGACCCAATGATTGTATCAGGCACTACAAATGATCTCGATTCCCTCCGCCAAAAGTTAATCGCTGGGTCCGAAAAAGTCCAACAACAAATCATCCCGCAGTTAGCTGACTTGGGTAATGATGGGTTAGATGTGTTGAAGGAATTTTTGCTGAAACGTCGTGACAACCCAGCAACTTGGATTGATGGCAAAGTCTACCAAGTCATTTACAATACTGATGCACCGACAAGTCAAGAATTTCTACAAACTAACTTTCCTGAAGGAATTGTACCTCTAAAATCGGACTGTGGGATCAGTTACAATTCTTTGCAAAAGCTACTTGCAGATCAAGATTTTCAAGCGGCGGATCTCTTGACAATTCAAAAGATGTGTGAAGCAGCAGGTCCCCAAGCAGTAAAAAGAAAATGGCTATACTTTACAGAAGTAGAAAGTTTACCAATTCAAGACTTACACACCATTAATCAACTCTGGGTAGTTCACTCAGAAGGTAAATTTGGCTTTTCCGTACAGCGAGAGATTTGGTTAGGGTTAAGTAAAAATTGGGTCAACTTATGGCCAAAAATTGACTGGAAGAATGGTAATAACTGGACAAGATACCCCCACGGCTTCACCTGGGATTTAAGCGCCCCTAGAGGTCATCTACCCCTCTCTAATCAACTGCGCGGTGTGCGAGTCATGTCTTCTCTGTTGTGTCATCCTGCTTGGACTAAGTAGTTAGATCCCTGGCTTCTCAAAGAAGTCGGGGATTTGAAATGAACCAACTGCAAAACCTGTATATTGTCTCATCAAAGGCTCATGAAAAGCTAAGACAATATCTTCTTTTGGTACACCTAATTTAACTAATTCATTATACGGTATGCAAATATTTATACGGATAGTAAAAAAATTGCAATATAAAGCAAAATTCTAACACTTATACTTTGCTAGTTCTCTGAGCGGTAGTATTTATTTTCAATAGATTCTGTTGCTGAGACTAGAACTGATTAATTTAGAGAAACTCAATAAGAGAAACACAAAATGCACGATCTTTTGATTTTCAATAACGAAAAACTTCTTCGTCAAGCACTAACTCACCGTTCTTATGTTAATGAACATCCAGGAGAAGAACATAACGAGCGCCTAGAATTTCTTGGTGATGCTATTCTCAATTTCCTAAGCGGTGAATATCTCTATGAAAAGTTTGCTGAAAAAGGAGAAGATGAATTAACTCGTCGTCGTTCTGCATTAGTAGATGAAAAACAATTAGCAGAATTTGCGAAAGAAGTAGGTTTAGACTTGAGAATGCGTTTAGGACAAGGTGCAATTCTCGATGGAGGATATAATAGTCCTAACTTATTAAGTAGCACATTTGAAGCAGTTATTGGTGCTTATTATCTAGATAAAAATTCCAATATTGCATTACTTCGTCCTATTGTAGAAACACTTTTTGCCTCTGTACCTGAGAATATTGTTGTATCTCGTTCTAATGTAGATTCCAAAAATCGCTTTCAGGAGTGGGTACAAAGCAGCGGTAACACAAATCCACCCAAATATGTTACAAGACAAATAGGTGGACAATCTCATACACCAGTATTTGAATCTGATGTATTTGAAGTAGTAAATGGGGAAGAAAAATGGCGGGGAAAAGGACAAGGACGTAATAAAAAAGATGCAGAAAAAGCTGCTGCTGAAAATGCGTTAGATAACTTGTAAAAAACGAGGTTTATTAGATTGATAATTGTTGATTTTCTGATTGCTTTGGCGATTAGAAGTCGCAGCTACACAGACAAAACCCACCTGCGTGGGTTCAAAAGCTTTGATTTTACATTAGTCCACGCAGGTGGACTTAGCCTGTGGAGTAGCGATTTATAATCGCCCGAAACTAATATTCATCACGAATACTGATGTTATTACTGAATATAAATGTTAATGTTCTATCATTATTCATAATTGAGTAAGTCAGCTTAATCCAGTACATTGAATTTAATAGTGCTGGAACGGAGGAACCAAATTGTGGGGCGTATTTTTGTCTTGATTAATTTAGAAATTTGAGCTTTAACACGCAAATAAAATCCAAAATCAAGCAAAAAAGGGGATCTCTCAACCCTAGCCCGTCAGCTAACTTCGTAGGCATTGAGAGGAGACTGAAGAGACAGAATTTTAATTATGTTCTGATCTTATCAGTGTCCAAGGTTGGTACTAGTTAACGTTTTCGTACCCAAGCTTAACTCTGCTGAGGTGAAATAAATGATATTGCAACTAAATATAGCTGCCATTTTTGCAGTTGCGGGACAAACTGTTTGGAGAAAAACCAAACCTGTAATTTTCCAAGATACTTTTTTATTCCCAGTATTAGGCTGTTTAGGAATTATTTCATTGTGGTGGGTAGTAGCACTAGCTAATCACGAATTAATACCCACACCACCAGAAGCTTTAATTGCTAATTGGGACTATATCTTACATCCATTTTATGAAAGAGGTCCCGGTGATTTAGGCATTGGCTGGTTATTATTAGCAAGTTTACGGCGAGTCATATTAGGATTTGGTTTAGGTGCATTAGTCGCCATTCCCTTGGGATTTTTGATTGGAATGTCCAGACCGACAATGTTAGCTTTTAATCCCATTATTCAGATTTTTAAACCTGTATCTCCATTAGCTTGGTTGCCCATTTCTTTATCTCTGTTCAATTTAGCAGATCCTTCCGCTATTTTCGTAATTTTCATTACCTCTTTGTGGCCAACTATTATTAATACGGCTTTGGGAGTTTCTAGTGTTCCTAAAGATTATTTAGATGTAGCACAAGTCTTGGGAATGAACCGCTGGAGACAGATTACCAAAATTATTTTACCTGCGAGTTTGCCTTATATTTTTACAGGGTTGCGAATTAGTTTAGGCATTGCTTGGCTAGTAATTGTAGCGGTAGAAATGCTCACTGGTGGTGTAGGAATAGGATTTTTTGTTTGGGATGAATGGAGTCGTTTAAATCTCAGTTCTGTATTTTTAGCTGTGTTTGTAATTGGGTTAACTGGGTTGATTTTAGATTACGGTGTGGGGAAACTTCAAGAGTTAGTTACTCACCGTCCTGGAAGTTTAAAGATTTAAACGCTGATAGAAGATGATGAACGCAGATAAACGCAGATAAAATCCCAAATCACAAAAAGGTATGACTGAAAATCATTTAACTCGCAGGAATTTCATCACAGGAATAGGTGCGACAACAGCAGGTTTATTTTTATCATCCTGTGCTGTTTCTGGAGATAGGTCTGCTAAGGGATTAACAGCAGAAGCTTTAGCGGTGAAACCTGTAGTTAAATCTCAAGATTTAGAAAAACCCGATATTACTGTGGGTTATGTTCCTGTTAATGATTGTGCGCCATTTGCGATCGCTTGGAAAAAAGGATTTTTCCGAAAATATGGTTTAAATGTGAAACTCAACCGCGAAGCCAGTTGGGCTACTTCCCGCGACGGTTTAATTTTCGGTCGTCTGGATGCTTCCCCCGTCGTTTCTGGTGCGGTCACAAACGCTAGAATCGGTGCAGAAGGTGCGCGTCATGCTCCCTTGTGTGCAGCAATGACCATCCACCGTCATGGTAACGCCATGACCATGAATAAGGATATGTGGGACTATGGCATCCGTCCTTGGTTTGAATATCAACAAAAGTACGGTGATGGGGCTTTAGAAGCCTTTGGAAAGGACTTTCGCGGTTATTTTGACAAACAACCCCCAGAAAAGAAAGTTTGGGCTGTAGTCCTCAGTTCTGCCATTTATGAATACTTTGCTCGCTATCTTTCTGCTGCTGCGGGTGTTGATCCTTTGAAAGAATTTCGGGTGATCATTGTTCCCCCACCGCAAATGGTGACAAATATGAGAATTGGGGCAATGCAAGCTTACATGGTCGCCGAACCCTGGAACACTAGAGCAATTACTGGTAATCAAGGTATCGGTTTTACCTTTGCCCAAGGTAAGGAAATTTGGCATGGACACCCAGATAGACTCCTGGGAGTAATGGAATCTTTTATTGTCAATTATCCCAAAACTTACCGCTCTTTGGTAAAAGCAATGATTGAAGCTTGTCAATATTGCAGCAAACCTGAAAATCGCCAAGAAGTAGCCGAATTGCTAACAGAAAGATCATTTACTGGTGCAAAACCCAAAAAGCCGGGTGTTCCTATTACTAAGTTTACTGGACCGGGAATTATTGGCAATTATAATTATGGTGGTTTTGATGGTAAAGACCGAACTATTAAAGCAGATGATACCACAATTTTTTATGATCTTCCTAATAGTATTCCCCACGCCATAGGAGAACATTCCACATTTTTATGGCGTTCTCGCAGTATTTGGTTAATGACTCAAGCAGCCCGTTGGGGACAAATCAAGGAAATTCCTAAAAATGCCGAAGAAGTCGCTGCAAAAGGTTGGAGAACAGATTTATATCGAGAGATAGCGGCAGAAATGGGAATTGAATGTCCCAAGGATGATTACAAAGTTGAACCTCCCGAAGTATTTATAGATAAAAAAGGATTTGATCCTAGTGATCCTGTAGGATATCTTCAGAGTTTTGATATTCGTGCTAATACTCCCTCTCGGTTTTTTATGTCTTAAAAAATAGGTAATTAATCATGGAATATACAACTTTACCACATAATACGACTACCGAAACTTTGCCCCGTAACGGATTTTTAGAAGTAGAAAATTTAGTCAAATCTTATCCAACCCAGGATAAAGGACAATTCACAGTTTTGGACAATATTAATTTGACCATTAGTGAAAATGAATATATTTCTGTAATTGGTCATTCTGGTTGTGGTAAATCCACATTGTTAAAAATAATTGGTGGTTTTGAAAAAGCTACATCTGGTTCAGTTCGCTTAGACGGCAAAGAGATTCGTAAACCAGGAGCAGATAGAATGATGGTATTTCAAAATTATTCATTATTGCCTTGGTTAACTGTTCGTGAAAATATTCGTTTAGCAGTAGATGAAGTTTTGAAAAATGCTAATCGTGCCGAAAAAATTAGTATTGTCAATGAACATTTGGCAATGGTAAACTTAACCGCAGCCGCAGATAAATATCCTGATGAAATTTCTGGAGGAATGAAACAAAGAGTTGGTATTGCCAGAGCTTTAGCAATTCGTCCAAAAATGTTATTAATGGATGAACCTTTTGGGGCTTTAGATGCTTTAACTCGTGGTAAATTACAACGTCAAGTATTAGATATTTGGGAAAATAATCGGCAAGCGGTAATGATGATTACCCACGATGTAGACGAAGCAATTTATATGTCAGATCGCATTATTTTGATGACTAATGGACCATCTGCAAAAATAGGAGAAATTTTAACAGTTCCTTTTGAACATCCCAGAGATAGAATGGCCATGCGTAACTCCACACAATATTTTGAACTTCGCAATCATGCTCTTAATTTTCTTGACCAAAATTTTACACCGGAGAAGTAATAATTATAGAAGGAGTCAGAAAAAGAAAGAAGAAAGAAGGGAAGGGAGTTAGAATCATCTAAATACAATAAATAAATTTCACAATGGCAAAAGTTCTTCTCGAAAATATTAAACGTAAATTCAACAATGTCACCGCTATTGAGGATATTAGCCTTGAAATTCCTGATGGTGAGTTTTGGGTTTTAGTCGGGCCTTCTGGTTGCGGTAAATCAACAATTTTGCGAACTATTGCTGGTTTAGAAACTGCTACATCTGGTAATTTATATATAGGCGATCGCTTAGTTAATGATATCCCAGCTAGAGCGCGTGATGTAGCCATGGTATTTCAAAACTATGCTCTATATCCGCACATGACGGTAAGGGAAAATATCGCTTTTGGGTTACAAATGCGAAAGGTTGATCCGAAAACTATTCAACAACGAGTGTTAACAGTAGCAACATCCCTAGCGTTGGATCATCTTTTAGATCGTAAACCCAAACAGTTATCTGGAGGACAACAACAACGTGTAGCATTAGGAAGAGCGATCGCTCGTCAAGCCCAATTATTTTTACTTGATGAACCTTTATCTAATTTAGATGCTCAATTGCGAGATGATACCAGAGCCGAATTAAAACAGTTACATCAACAATTAGGAATTACGACAATTTACGTCACCCATGATCAAGTTGAAGCCATGACTTTAGCTGACAAAATTGTTGTTCTCAATCAAGGGAAAATTCAACAAATTGGTGATCCTCAAAGTATTTATGCTTTACCTGCTAACGAAATGGTAGCAAGTTTCTTGGGTAATCCACCCATGAATATTCTCCATGCTATTTACAAAGGTGATACTTTTGATATTAGTGGACAGCTATTACAAATTCCTCCCAATTTTCAACAGAACTTAAAGTTGAATTTAGGAGAAATTTATCATTTAGGAATTCGTCCTGAACATATCAATATTGCCGAAAATTTGGGAGGATTAACTGTAGAAGTTAAGGTTGTAGAACCGCTAGGAAGAGAAACTTTGATTCGTGTAAGTTTACCAGGTTCTTCAAGTTTTATCAATGTGCAAATCGGTGGAAATGTTCGTTTACATCCAGGAGAAAAGTTAAATTTACAATTAGATTTAAATCAATTATTTCTATTTAATTCTCATACTGGTGAAAGAATGTTTCCTTTGTTATAAAAACTTAATTACCAGATACAGCTTTCAATCCCGTAGCTTTTAAAACTTCCGTAGCATCTTTTCTCACTATTAAAGTAGAATCAGCATTGCCATTTTCAGTAATAGGTTGTTCTAAAATATAGATATAATCCTCATTTTTCCAACCTGTCACACATTTACCATCTCGACAGGAGACTTTACCACCTTGCAAATTGAGACATTTCCCATTAGCATCACATCCTTTATAATTGACATTTCCTGTACCATTAACCCCTTTCCAAGAGTCAGTATTGCTCAAAGTAATCGTCCATTCACCATTACTTAAAGTTTGTGAATTACTACTTTTTGAATTACCGCTTGGTGATTTTTTCTCTGTAACTTCACTTACAACCTCCATTTTTGTAATAATGGATTCCTTGCGAGTTTTTCCACAAGGTTCTGCACTTTGACAATCACTAACTGATTGTATTTTATAAACAGCGCGGATCTTTTTATTGACAAACTTCTTCTCATCAGCACAAATTTCAAAACTCGCACCAACATTGTGTTCAATTCCTTTCTTATCCACCAAGGTAACGTAACACATTAAATCACCATTGACTAACTTTGTAACTGTTCCTACTCTTGGTTGTTTAATTCCATCTTTCTGAGTATTTTTATTATTGTCTAGATTTTTACGAACAAGTTTTTTCTTCTCTTCTTTCTGATCTTCTTTATTGTTTGCATTTTCCTGAGTTTCTGATTTTGAAGAAGATTCTTCTTTATCCTCTTGTTCCGTTGTTGCTACTGGAGAAGTTTCCCTTTGACTTTGTTTTACACTATTACTTGAATCTTCTTTAACTATATCCTTTGGTGCGCTACCGCAACCTATCAAAGATATACAGCTAAGAATTACGGAAATTGTGGCAATTAATTTTTTCATGGTGAAATTATAATAGTTGAGAATATTCCCGTAGTTTAACTGAAAATACTAGCCAAAATTATCAAATCTGCCAGATAAGACATTTATGCTACTTCAACCAAATCAACGCATTAAGTTAGATGACTCAGATGATCAGTTATTCTATAGTTACCCTCGTTTTGTCACTCATGTAGATGAAGGATTTATTCAACAGTTAACCGATTTATATTGTCAGCGACTCCAACCTAATACGCATATTTTTGATATGATGAGTAGTTGGGTGTCCCATCTACCCACAGATATCACCTTTTCTCATGTAGAAGGACATGGACTCAATGCAGAGGAACTAGCCCGAAATCCCCAATTAAATCATTACTTTGTCCAGAATCTCAACACAAATCCCCAGTTACCTTTCCCAGATCAAAACTTTGATGCTGTTATTAACTGTGTTTCTGTGCAATATATTCAATATCCAGAGGCCATATTTTCCGAAATACACCGCATTCTGAAACCTGGTGGTATAGCAATTATCAGTTTTTCTAACCGGATGTTTTTTCAAAAGGCAATTCAAGCTTGGCGAGATGGTTCAGAAGCTTTTAGAGTAGAATTAGTCAAGGGTTACTTTACCTCAGTACCGGGATTCACAACTCCAGAAGTCATTTGCTCAAAGTCAACAGCACCAAATTTCTTACAATGGTTGGGAGTACCAGGAGGAGATCCTTTATATGCAGTCATAGCTCATCGTTTGACCTAGTATTGTAATACAAAAATATCAAAACATTTGTGATTATCAATACCTCCAATCATTATTTAAAAGTAAATTTTCTGGCTTGTGGGTGACAATAGAGTTGATAATTGCCTCACAAACTTAAGTATCAAGGGGAAATCAAAAATGGTTACAAATCGTGGGCGGAGAGTTTTAGCTGCTGTATTGCTATCAGTTGTCCTACTGACTACAGCTTGTTCTCCAAAAGCACCTAGTCGTTTTGATCAGGTACAACAGGAAAGTACCAGACAAAAAAGCGGGCAAGCTGTAGTTAAAAATGCAACTCAGGGTAGTAAATTAAATCAATTCTTCCCCACTGGTGGAGATGGTTATAGTCGAGTCTATACTCAAGAGAAAAAAGGCTTTTCAGAAGCAAACTTGAAAAAAGGTGGCAAAGTAGTTGCTCAATTGGCTATTTCTGATACTAGTAGTACACCAGCAACAGCATCAAAATTTGCTAACAGCACTGAGAAAATAGGCGGTTATCCCTCAGTAAAACAGGGTAAAACTCAAACTTCGGTTTTGGTGAATAAGTACCAAGTGAAGGTTATTTCTAAAGATCCATTATTTACAGCCAGCGATCGCGCAGCATGGATAGAGAAGTTTAATCTTGATGGTTTAGCAAACTTGAAATAGGTAGCTAACCCCTGTTGCTAATTATTTAGTTTAGGGTGGTAATTGGGGAAATTCTGAAATGTTCCCTAACTAGCAACCGACGTTAATACAAAACATAGATAAGGAGACTTTTGTGAGTAAACCAATTCAGCAGTTAGTTGATGAACTTCCTAGCAGTAACTTGACTGTTTCCATGTTGAAGGCTTTAGATTTTGTTGCTCCTGGTGAATGGCAAAATACTATTGGTTTTGTCAATACCATTAAAACCGTAACTGGTGAAGATGACGAAGACTTAATTCAACAAATTGGCGAAAGAGCGATTTATCTATTTAACGATAGATCCCAAGGATATCAAACCGCCCTTTGGCTTTATCAAACCGTTGACTCTACAGATAAGGCTTTGGGTGCAGCAGTTTTAGCTAACAAAATTGGGGGAAGCATTCCCTTGTTAGGTTTTTTAAATTCTGTCACTCCCAAAGCAGAAAAAGCCCAAACGATTGATTTGACATTGAAATTGGTGGCTGAAGTAGTCGCTTTTTGTCAAATTAACGGTATTCCCGGTGATAGTATTGGCGATTTTGTCGCCTCTTTAGGTGAGTATAGTGGTGAGTCACTCATCCGCATGGTGGCCTTGGTGTGCGTTGATGGTTTAATTCCTTTAGGACCAAACTTTATCAACAAGGCTTTAAATGGGATTAATCCTCAAGATTTAGCACAAAACTCAACTTACCAAAGCATGAAAGATTCAATTCCTGGCCATAACGATGCCGGTAAATTGGACTTTATTGGCGAAAGTTTTGATTCAGTTAAAGGTTGGATGAGTAACCTGGTTACATCTCATAATCTCACACCACAAACAATCACTGGTAATTTGCAAAATTTTATGCAATTTAGCGAAGATAAATTAGACTATCTAGGAGCATTCCTGGATGTGGCGACCAATTACTATGAACACACAGGTACACAGACCTTAGCACGCCGCTTAATTGAACGAGCAGTAGCTGAAATCTAGCAAATTCTTCAAAAAACAACCTAGGGGCAGGATAAACCCGCCCCTAATCTCTGAATAAATTGTATTTGATGGCATTTGTAACTACTTGTAATCTGTTTTCAAAGGAAATCCTGTCAGGATTTCCAGTTTTAGCCGATAGAACTAAAATTTATCTTTTGAAGCGAGAACGTTGTTGACGACGTTGCTTGTGTCTAGCGATAGCTTTACGCTTTTCTTTTTCTAAAGGTGTCTCAAAGTGACGCTTTTTCCGCATATCTTGGAAAATTCCCGCCTTGGAAACTTCCCGCTTAAATCTTCGCAGTGCTGATTCAATACCTTCATTTTCGCCTAAAACCACTTGTGTCATTCGTATTCCTCCGTATTTTGAATCAATATTTGAGAGCTAAAGCTAGAGGTAAAATAAAATTTTCCAGCAGCAACTAGCCTAGGGCTGTATCTGCTGGATACTCTAGATTTTAATTTTTTTTAACAGACTTAATAGCGACGACCACCGCCACCGCTGCGATCACGATCTCCACCGCCACCGCCCCAACTTCCGCCGCCACCGCTACGAGAAGAACCTCTGTTTTCCTTGGGTTTAGCTTTGTTTACCCGCAGATCACGACCCATCCATTCAGCACCATCAAGTGCTTCAATGGCTTTGTCTTCTTCTGTTTCTTTTTCCATATCCACAAAGGCGAAACCCCGTGGACGACCAGTTTCCCGGTCTGTAGGTAGCTGCACACGACTAACTTTTCCGTACTCCGCAAAAGCCCGTTTCAGGTCATCTTCTGTTACCTGATAGGACAAATTACCAACGTAAATCGTCATAGAAGAGGGTCTCCCAAACCAGAGAGTGTAGAGAGTTAGATTCGGAGAGACGTATTTAAAAAAATCTTAAACCGACTTACTCAACCGAAAATAATCTTTATATCCCCAAGTATAGCATCACATGAGAATATTAACCCATTATGGGCAAAATTTCCCAATAAAATTTTCAGGATCGCCGGGGAACTTTCCCTGATGAACACTGCTTTAGTGGTCAGTAAACTGGGCAAGAATGCTTTGTGCTTCTTTACACAGTACCTCATGATTCTGATAATTACTTGCGAGTAACTCTCCCCATTGATGAATGTCACCGGTGTTGTATTTTAATGGCGTGCAGTCAAAATGGGTAAATTTGCCACCTGCTTCCGTGAGAATTAGTTCGGGAGCAGCCATATCCCAGTCTTTAGGTGCGGATTTACCGGAAAGGGAAATGTAAACATCTGCTTGCTGTTCAACTATCGCCGCAATTTTGCAACCGACGCTACCAATTGCTTTTTGATTTCGACAGGGCAAGTGCTGTAATAGATATTCTAACCTATCGTTGCGGTGTGAGCGACTAACAACCAAAATTAGATCTTGAATATTTTTATTGGAGTTAAGTCGCACTGGTACAGAACCAGTAGCAGTTTCGATAAAAGTCCCATTGCCTCTAGTGGCATAATACAACTTTTTTGTTTCTGGAACTGCTACCACGGCTAACATTGTTTGTGTTCCTTGCACTAAGGCAATATGAATGGCATATTCCCCAGTTTTGTTGATAAAGTCTCTTGTCCCATCTAAAGGATCAATGATCCATACCCATTCATGAGGATTTTTTCCCTGTTGTGATTTATGAGTTTCTTCGCTGATATAACCAAAGTCTGCATTACCTAAAGCGGCTTGTAACTGTGACAAGATATATTCACTTACTGCCAAGTCTGCAACGGTAACGGGTTCATTGTCTTTATACTTAATATCTAAATTTGGTACGGCAGCAGTACCATGATAATAAGAACTGAGTAGACTGGCTGCACCCCAACCGACTTCCCGCGTAATCGTTAATATTTCTGATAAGTCTTTCATGAATTCATCTATGAGAAATTTGGGTAGATATAAAAAAATTAAACCATAAAAATTAAATTCAGATTTTTGCTTTTTTTATCGCTTTGGTAAGTTCTTCCAACTGAATTGGCTTAGTAATAAAGTCATTCATCCCTGCATCAAAGCAAGCGAAGCGATCTTTTTCTAAAGCGTTAGCAGTGATAGCAATAATCCACGGTTGAGGTTTTGATAATTGACGAATAAATGTAAAATGAAAGATTGAACCTTGTAAATGATCATTTTCAATCTTTGAGATCCAATTTACAGGAGGATTACCCCCAATATGTCCACGACTTTCTACCCAAATTGTTCCTCCCATTAAACCTACCAAATTTTTACTAATTGCTAATCCTAAACCTGTACCGCCATATTTACGACTAATGGAGGCATCAGCTTGGGTAAAGGGTTGAAATAGTTTATTTAAGCGATTATTATCAATACCAATTCCTGTATCTTGAATGGAGATTATTAATTTTAATCCTTCATTTCCTCCTTTTCTCTTAACTGAGACTGAGATATGAACACGCCCTTGATGGGTAAATTTAAGAGCATTTCCTACAATATTTAGCAAGATTTGGCGAAGACGAGAATCATCTCCTAAAAGATAATTAGGAACATCTGGGTGAATTGAATATGTAAGCTGAATATTTTTATTAGCTGCTTCTTTAGCAAGAAGATTGCACACAGACTTAATGATATTTCTCAAAACTAAAGAATTTTCTTCTAGTTGCAAATTTCCTGACTCGATTTTTGAGAAGTCAAGAATATCATTAATAATTCCCAAAAGAGCATTACCGCTATCTTGAATCGTATCTACTAAGTCTTGTTGTTCTTCTGAGAGATTTGTCATAGCAAGGAGTTGAACCATGCCAATCACGCCATTCATAGGTGTGCGGATTTCATGGCTCATATTTGCTAAAAATTCGCTTTTGGCTTGAGTTGCGGTTTCTGCCACTTCCTTCGCTTGAGATAGGGTAAACTGTTTTTCTAATGCTTCATGGTAATCATTGAGTGCTTTTTCTGCTTTTGCACATTCGGCATCTTTCAGATGATTGAGTTCTTGTAATTTCAGATTTTGATCTATTAAAGTAGTATTGGCTATCTGCAAATTTCCCTTCACTTGATCATTTTCATTTAAAACCGCATTCAAGATTAAGGTTGTCATCACAATACAAGTAATAAAAAACTGCAATAGCAATAAAGAAGTTTGAATAGAATTATGCCCGAATGAACCATATCCCTTAACTGTGCAGATTGCCATAATTACAGTAATTATAACCATTAAAAGGGTTGCGCCTAGCTCTTTAAATCTGAAAGTTGCCCACACCAATAGAGGAAATAGTAAATATTCTGCATTGTTACCTCTGAAAATGATATTGCTAACAACTAATGTTAAAAACAAAATCATAGTCGCTTCTAGCCAACGACGTTTTATTAAATGAGTAAATGAAATAATATTTTTGTTCCAGGCAACGATTAAGGATGCAAAAACAAGAATACCAAAGACATCACCTAACCACCAAAATATGGCGATATTAAAATAAAGTAGCCAAGGAGCTTTGCCAAAAATACATAATAGGAATGAACAGAAAATTGCCACAGGTAAATGACTAATAAAACCGCCATAGATCATAAATTGGGTAGTATCTTTGGCTCGGTGCAAAAAGTAGCGATTACCAACTAAATATTCAGTCCAATAAACAGATACAAGCTTGCCGATTGTGGCAATAGTAACGATAGAGATAGTTAAAATGAGACTAGAAACATTTACCCATCCTTGATATGTCGTCAACTGGGTGATGAATATACCAATTGCCACTCCTAACCATAGTGGATAACCCCAGATAGTAATTAGTCCGACAGCAATGCCTCCGGGAATCCAAATAGGGGTTGATCCCGTGGATTGGTAAGTGGTCAAGGTATAAGATAATTGGGCTGTGATATAGTAAGCGATCGCTACTACTAGCTGTTTCCAGCAAGCAACCCGATGAAAATTAAGTAGATCCAGTTGGGGACGGGCATAAATTGACATGATCTAGGATTACAAATTTAAATTCAGCCAATGGCGTGTACCAAAATACTGACAAGCTTTAGCAGCAGTATTACCAGCTAGTGCTAATGCTTCTATAAAACCTGTGCCAAGAATATAGTGACAGAAAGCACCGTGAAAAATATCTCCTGCACCTAGTGTATCAACGGGCTGTATTCTTGGCACATTTACCACACCATACCCACCATTACTTAAGTATTGTATGGGCTTTTCCCCTTGAGTAATGGCAATGTGAGGAATGTTAAAATTTTGCAGATAGGCAAAAACATCTTCTTGATTTTGGCAGTGAGGGGGATAAAAATTAGCAGAACATAAGGCATAATTTACAAAAGGTAATATTTCTGCAAATCCTGGTTTCCAGCTACCACCATCAATGACAACAGGAATATTTTGTTTTTTAGCCATTTGGGCAATAATTTGACTAACGGCCATTTGATGTCCATCAATCAAGACAATATCAATATTTTCCAAAATATTTGCCGGGATAGAGGTAATATTTGCCTGAGTTTTCATAGCATTAATAGAAATTACCGCTCTTTCACCTGTACCTTGAGTGACGATAATAGAAGAAACAGGTGGAGGTGTATCCTGATTAGAGTCTAAATCAATAATTGCAACTTGGTAATTTTCTAAATCCGTAGAAATTAGTTGTGTCATGGGGTGAGAACCCAGTACACCTAAAACTTGAGCCTGATTTCCTAAATGGCTAAAAGTGACAGCGGCGTTTGTTGCTGGTCCACCTGCTGCTACAGTATAGTCAGTAGCAACTAGTTTTTGATTATTTTGGAGAGGAGAATCCGCTAAGTAAATTAGATCTAAGGTAATTAAACCGATAAATAAAGCAGAATTGATCATTGCTAATTGGTAACTTGCCGAAATTATTCAGTCAATTATAGGAAACTTTGTGAATCTAACTACCCATGATCAAATTTAACCGCTGATCTTCAAGATTATATAATCCGTGAAATCCTTTAATCCCTTTAATCCGTGTTTAAATTAATATGCAAACTGAACCAAAACCAGGAACACTTTATATTGTCGCTACACCCATTGGCAACCTAGAAGATATGACTTTTAGAGCAGTGCGAATTCTGCAAGCAGTGGATATGATTGCGGCAGAAGATACACGGCACACAGGCAGATTATTACAACATTTTCAAGTGAAAACGCCCCAGATCAGTTATCATGAACATAACAGTAATAGTCGCATTCCTGAATTGTTGGAACATTTGCAATATGGAAAAGCGATCGCACTGGTAAGTGATGCAGGTATGCCGGGAATTTCTGACCCAGGATATGAGTTAATTAAAGCTTGTATTGATAATGGTATAACTGTTGTTCCTATTCCCGGTGCAAGTGCTGTAATTACCGCTTTAAGTGCGGCTGGATTACCCACAGATAGGTTTATATTTGATGGTTTTTTATCAGCTAAAAGTCAACAAAGAAAGCAATATTTAGAATCTTTACAAGGGGAATCCCGAACTTTAGTTTTTTATGAATCACCCCATCGGTTACGAGATACTTTAGCAGATTTAGGGGAAGTTTTAGGAAGCGATCGCTCTATAGTTATAGCACGGGAATTAACTAAATTATATGAGGAATTTTGGCGGGGAACAATAGAAGCAGCGATTTCTGAATATCAAAAAAGAGAACCTCAAGGAGAATATACTCTCTTAGTTGCAGGAAATCCCCCCAGCAAACCGCAATTAACAGAAACAGAACTCAAAACTGAATTATTGCAAATAATGCAACAGGGGATTTCCCGTTCCCAAGCTAGTCGTCAGTTAGCAAAAGATATGGGATTATCTCGACGCTATCTGTATCAACTAGCTTTGGGAATTGAAATTACGCAATCTGAGTAAAATTCATTTTCACAATGATATCGTTATAATCCAAATCACCGCCATTTGGTAAATCTTCAAAACCAAAAGTATTATTTCCTAGTAAGCGAATGTGATCAACACCATCACTATTCACACCTAAATAGGGAAAATAAACTTGAGGATCATTATTAGTATTGTTATCTAAAAGCTGAGACAACGTACCATTAACTATAATCATGGGAGCAAGAATTACGCCAGTATTAATAGTATTTGTTCCAGATTGAGTACCTTGATTAGCCGCTGCAAATTTGATATTTTCACCAGTCTTAGCATCTTTCAACAGATTGTTTAATGCTGCTTGTAAATAATTAGCTCTATTAGCTGAAGTGGCTTGTAAATTACCGATTTGTCCATCGGTATTATCAATTTTATAGAAATAGACTTCGTTGTTGAATGCAGCCTCCCGATACACAGAAAAATCTGATTTTACCTGTTTGATGCCATCTAAACCAGTTTTTAAATCAATTAATTCTGCTTGATTTCCACCTTGGGAAGATGCACCTATAGGTAACACTTCTTTTGTAGATTGCAAATTGACTACTAGATCCTTAAAGTCACTAACATTCCCTGAACCATCTTTCCAAGACAGTTTAAAACCATCAGTCCCTAAATCTGCAATTTTTTGGGTTGTACCATCTGCAAAGACTAAATTTGACAATGGAGTTTTCCCAGCTTTAGCAGAATCTATTGTTCCACCTCTGAGTAAAAAGAATTTTAGATTATCACCACTATTAAATTCTAGTAACCGATTAAAATCATTAGTATTTACCCCATTAGGCAGATTAGAAATTGCGGAGAAAACTACCTTTGCTCTCTTTAAAACTTCATCATTATAACTTGCTGCACCAGGAGCAATCCCATTAATTCTTCCTTGAGCATCATCAACTTTAACTACACCTAATTCATTGCTAGAACTAGAATTGCGTTCTAGTAAACTGACTTTGAGCCTAATTTTATCATTCTCACCTTTAATAGTAAATATGTCATTGTTAGTAACATTTGCTAAAGGAATGTCATCATTAATAATTGTTCCCTTAGCCGTACCATTATTGATCAATGCTCCATTGGTGGGATTAGTTAAAGCGACTGTAAAAGTCTCATCTTTTTCTACCAATGAATCTTGAATTGTTTGAACTGTAAAAGTTTTAGTCGTTTCTCCTAATGCAAAAGTGATGGTTTCATTTTTGGCAGTAAAGTCATTGTTACTAGTTGTATCATCTGAATTTATAGCTGTAGATACAGTGACACTTTGACTAAGTTGAGTATTACCAGTGCGGGTAATAGTAAAATTTATCGCATTCCCTTCTGTTGCTGAAGCTGAAGCAATATTAAACTTTTGTAATTCATAAAGAATGGCTAATTGTTTACCATTAGCACTAACTAATGTATTACTACCTTGCGGTGTGAATGTCAGTTGATCTGATGTAGTAATACCATCAACATTAACCTGTAGGGTATCTTCTGCTGGATTAAAATCCGTAATGATATTGGGAGTATTGGGATACGCAGCATTCGCCAGCCAGAATGTATCTTTACCTGGACCACCAGTTAAAGTATTGCCACCAAGACCGCCATAAATTGTATCATCACCTGCACCGCCAAAAACAGTATCATTACGGTCAGTAAAAATAAGATCGTTACCATCACCACCATCTAAAGTATTGCCGCCATTACCCTGAGAGTAGAGTTGATCATTTCCTGCTTCTCCATAGAGCTTGTCATTAGTATAGGCAAATAACTTATCATCTCCAGCACCACCTTGAAGAGTATTATTTCCCCCTCCAGTTAAGGCATCAAGAGTATCATTGTCTGCTGTACCAGTTAAGGTGACATTTGTTTTAAAAGCGTCTATAGATAGGGTTGCCATTTAATTATCCTTACAAAAATTTAGTAGATGCTGGGTTATATTTGCTTACCCATTTTTTTTTAGGCAAAGTTACAGATATAACAAGGTGAAAAATTGTTATGTGATTAAAATCTATAGAAATAACATTTAGATTAGGTTATGATTTAGCTAAGATTCTAGAATTATTTGGCTTGATAGGTTGAAAAAGATATGCAAAATTTGCAGTTTAAGTAATAAACTACGGCGGTATGCAAGTGAATGAGATAAAATTAGTATAAATTTAGGTTTAGAGACGTTCCATGGAACGCCTCTACAGTTAGGTGTTTTATTCCTAGCTAACTACCGATAATTTACGCACCGATAGGTACAGATGCGGATAGGAAGGTAAAATTGGCAGCAGTCAATGTATTGGTACTAATACCACTTAGGGTAGCAATTGTTGTGCCACCAATAAGAATATCATTACCATTCAAAGTCAGATTACTAAAACCAAAACCTGCACCTCGACCAGCAATACCTAAAACATCAATACCAACTTGGAAATCTACAATGGTATTAGCAGCACGAGGAATCTCTCCGTTGACAATCCAGAATTGGTCAGCACCAAAACCACCAGCAATCAAGTTACCGCCACCGAGTCCAACGTAGAATTTATCGTTACCATCACCACCTAATGCTCGGTCGTTGTTGCCCAAGAAGAAGGTATCATCACCAGCACCACCAGACATCCGGTTGCCACCTTTGCTATCTTTCCCAATCAATGTGTCATTACCATCACTACCGAAAACGCTATCATTCTTGTTAACGATGATTGTATCGTCACCGCTACCAGCATCAATGATATTATTACCTGTGAATGGGATAGCGGCCACAGTTGTTAGGTCTACTGTGTCATTGCCTGCACCAGTAAAGACAATGTTGCTTTGACCATCAAATTTACTACCAGGACTGGCAAATAAGTTGTCATCTCCAGTAGTACCCACAGGACTTAACTGAGGAGTATTAATTAAGCCTGGTAGCGACTTAGTGCCATCAATCTGCACACCTTGAAGTTTGTTAGGATCTAAACCTAAAACCTGTAATGTAGTGGGAGCAATTTGAGTAGTAGAAACAGTTTGACTGTCAGTTACACCTTGCAGACTCTTCGATAATCCTGTGCTACCAGCAACGAGAGCTACGTGAGTGTCATCATTAGTAAAACCACCATGCTCTGCACGCTTCTTGTTGGCGTTACCAAAAAAGTAACCAGTATTAAGTTCAACAACAATGTCAGGGGTACGATCATTTGTTAAGGGATTTCCCAATCCGGCATTGATGATGCCTTGACCAGACAATACCGTACCCTGAGCCGCGGCATCCTCAGTTGCAAACAAAGTGTTTCCTGTGGGATCGCTAGTTAAATCTTTTGCAGTATCAAATGAGTAATTCTTGGCACTGAGTAAGGCTAAAGCTTTTTGGAGATCGGATTGATTCTTCAAGAAGATCAGTGATGAAGTATCGCCACCATTCTCAGAAGCAAGTTGGATACCATTTCTGACAAGGAGAGCGCCAATAGCAGTAAGGTTTCCATCGCCACCAGCAGCACCAGTAACACTATCAAATGTACTTTGCAAACCAACTGTAGGATCTTGGGCGGGATTTTGTCCGTGCTTGGAGGTCAAAATCACCAAAGTTGAACTGGCTAATCCTTGCTTTTGCAGTTCATTTAAAATGAGACCAATGCTCTGATCAGTATGATTAACAGCAGTTACAAGGTCAGGACGAGCATTTCCACTAGAGTCAATTCCACCTCCGTTAAATAGAGTGCCTGGCTCTTTCTCACCTACGCTCACTGCTTGGAAATTCATGCCAAAAATTGCCGGAGTGCTTTGAGATTTAGTACCTGCATCATTCATCCCATCAATCTCATTCAATATCTGCTTGACTTTGAGGTCGTCGTAGGTTGAGGTTGTGGATACAGAGGTAAAGTCATTTAAAGTGAAGCCAGCAGGCAAAGCACTTGGATTAGCCTTGTAATAGTTGTAAAGGGCTGGATTTCCCTTTGTCGCATCATTAAAGAAAGACGTTTGTTTACCGTTGATAGTTACGCCATTCTGAATCGTACTGTTGGTATTTGAGTAAGGAGTATTTGTTGATTGGTCTACTAAAGTCCCAATGCTGGTTGACAGAGGACCTGGCTTGGTTGGGTCAATTGCCACTGATGCGTTGATTTCTAGCGAAGAGTAATCAGTGATACTACCGACCTGACCAGTAGCAAAATTATATTTCGTCGGATCGAGTTGTGCTTTGACTGAATTATTTACTGGTAGTTGATCGTTACCAGCCAGGATTGTATAAGCTGCGGGGTGTTTGTCAGACCAAGCTGTAGTTAGTCCAGCCTGAGTAGCCACGTCAAAAATTGTATTTACCTTCAAATATTCGTTGGGATAAACAGGATTCCCATTGCTATCAA
>CAINGU010000079.1 GCA_903848645.1 uncultured cyanobacterium
TTCTATTCAAACTTTTACAAATCCAGAATCAGTTGGAGAAAATCCTTCTATTCAAACTTTTACAAATCCAGAATCAGTTGGAGAAAATCCTTCTATTCAAACTTTTACAAATCCAGAATCAGTTGGAGAAAAAGCAATTTCTCCATTACCCACAACTATAGAAAATCTAGTTTCTACAAAACCATTAGGTTCTTCAAATTCTTTAATCCCAGAATATAATTTGCTGACTTCCAACTTTGGCTATAAACCGATTCAAAATATAAGAACTAATATTCAAACAAAAAGAGAAATACAACCTAGTTATTCATCAGAAAATAATCTACTAATTAATGCAAAAAATAACCCAATAAATTCTGAATTTATTCATAATCATACACCATTTAATATTCAAAAAAAATCAAAAAATATTAATCAGCAAAGTAACGAACAATTACAACAACCTATCAATACAACAAAGATACCAGAATCCTGGTCAAGCCTAGAGGAATTAGTTGGTAATAGTAACTCTGGTTCCAATCAAGTTAATACTGAAACAAGCAATATCCAAATGTCTTCTTTACCTACCCAAGAAAGAGAAAATCTAACAAATACCGATACAGGATATTATAATAATTACTATACTAATAGTAATGTTTCATCTGGAATAGAATCATTACTCCAAATGTCACGTATAGCTTCTGAACAAGCAACAAATACTAATCAAACAGAATCATCTAGTAATACTTCAGTCAAAGGAGACTCTGAGGATAATTCAAAAGACGCAGACTCGAAAAACTTTGAAATATTAGCACGAGAAATATACGCTTTCATCCGACAGCGTTTAGAAATAGAGAGAGAACGAGGTAGGAATTACTATTAATCTCTTAAAATTATCAACTTCAATCAAAAGGAAACTACTATATATGCCAGCACTTGTAAAAGCCAAACTCACATCTAAAGATGGCCCTTATGATATTGAATTCATGTTCAATCCAACGCAGCTAGATTTTAGTCGTAGTATAAGTTTAGAACAATCTGCTGGCGCACGCACTGAGAAAGGAATGAACAAAGCTAGTTTCAAACATCCTAATCCTTATACCCTATCTATTAATAATATTATTATAGATAGATATGAAAGTGGAGGTAATGTTGTTAATGATATAAAAGCGTTCAAAAGAACTGTTGAGTTTCTAGTAGAAGTCAACGGTGTTAAAAGACCACCCCTTTACTTATTTACATGGGGAGGCCAAGAGTATTTACAATGTTTTGTGAAAACATTTAAATATAAATTAACAATGTTCAATGATGACGGTCTACCAGTTAGAGCATTTATTGATTTAAGTCTTGAAGAAATAGATTTATCAAGTCAACAAGGACCTGGACCTATACCACAACCTAGTCAACCAGCACGTCAACAAAACCAAGCAAGGCGTAATAATCTCAGGAAATAAATTCATCTAAAATTTTTATATACCTAAATAGATAATCATTATGCCTCAAAGTAGTTATGCAGCTAAACCAAATCTAGAGATTGATGGAAAATCCGCTCCAGAAGAATTGATGAACGATATTTTGCAAATTTCGGTTGAAGAAAGTTTGCATTTACCAGGAATGTTTACCTTAGTAATTAACAATCCTTACTTATCAGGACGTGAATCTAATGAACCAGCATGGAAACATCAAAAGTTATTTGAAATTGGTAAAAAAGTAAAAATAGGATTTAGATCGAGTACGACAGCAGAATTTCAAGAGCATCAAGAAGGCTCGATTATTGAAGGAGAAATTACAGCAATGGAGACACACTTTACTAGTGGTTCTCAAGCACCAATTGTAATTCGAGGTTATGATGTTTCTCATCGCTTACATCGCGGACGATATAATCGCTCGTTTTTGAATATAACCGATACAGATATTGTTCAAAAAATTGCTGGAGAAGTAAGTATACCAATTAATAAAGTTGATGCTACTAGCGACGTTCATGAATATGTTTTTCAAGAGAATCAAACTAATATGGAATTCTTAAAAGAACGAGCTACTCGAAATGGATTTGAATTTTTTGTTCAGGATGGAAAATTAAACTTTCGTAAACCAAAGGTGGATAATGAATTAGCACTAAAATGGTTAAAAAACTTGCACAGTTTTCGAGTTAGAGTTACTAGCAGCCAACAAGTAAGTGAGGTACAAGTCCGTGCTTGGGATTACTCTAAGAAAGAAGTTATTGTAGAAACGGCCAATTCAGAACAGGTTTTTACTGAAACGGAACATGGTAAAGGTAGTAAAAAAAGTACGGCTTTTAATAGTCAGTCTAAAATGATCGTCGTAGACCAACCTGTATTTGATCGCCAAGAAGCCAAGAAAATTGCTCAAGCTTTATGTGATGAATTAGGAGGTGAATTTGTCCATGCTGATGCTAGAGCTGAAGGAAACCCCAAAATTAGACCGGGACAACAAGTTAGACTAGAAGGAATGGGAAAATATAGTGGTAAATATTATGTTACTGAAACTCGCCATGTTTATAGTGAAAGACTATACACAACAGAGTTTAGTATTAGAGGCTTAAAACAAGGCGATATGCTCTCAATTATATCTCCTCCTACTCAGCTACAACCTGGACAAACTCTTTTAGTTGGGATAGTTACTAATAATAAAGACCCACAAGGTTGGGGTCGAGTTAAAGTTAAATTACCCACATTAACAGAAGAGCATGAAAGTCATTGGGCAAGAATTATTGGACATGGAATTGGAGCAAATCGCGGTAATGATTGTTTACCAGAAATAAATGATGAGGTATTAGTCGGCTTTGAACATGGAGATATCCATCGTCCTTATGTACTAGGAGGAGTCTGGAATGGTAAAGACAAGCCCCCAGAAAACGTGAATAATACAGTTGATGGTGGTAAAGTTAGATTACGAACATTCACTACCACTAGTGGTCATAAAATGCAATTTGTAGAGTCTGACAAAGGTGGTGTAAAAGCGGGATTTGAACTTAAAACAGTTAAAGGTCATAATATTCACATCAATGATAGTGAACAATCTGTAACAATTAAGACTAATGGCAATCATACAATTGTCTTAGATGATCAAAACCACAAGATTGAAATCAAAACCAGTGGTGGTCATAGTTATGTACTTAATGATAGTTCTGCTACTATCAGTATTAAATCATCAGGCAATATTCAAATTGATGCTAATGGTTCTATTGATATTAAAGCCAAGGCTAATATTTCCCTGAAAGGTGCTGTAATTCAACTCAATTAAAGTAATTAATTCACATCGCAAAAAAATTCTTATGGGTAAACCCGCAGCTAGAATAACTGATAACGTCGTCCATCCTTTACCACCAGTGTTAACACCTGGTCCGGGTAGTCTGAATGTCTTAATTGGTGGATTACCTGCGTGGAGAGGTGTACCACAAGTATCAGTTGCAGCTTTAAAATCAGCTAAACAGGTATCTGATACGGCAATTCAAGTAGCGGAAACTGCTACTATGTCTGCGAGTGGAACGCCAGGATTCCCGGCTGCTAAAGCCGCTGAAGAAACAACAAAATCGGTTGCTGCGGCTAATATGGGTAGCATGATTACCAGTAGTGCTGGTGGTGCAGATATCCATATCTGTTCTACACCTTTACCAATACCTCCTCATGGACCTGGAGTGGTAATTGATGGTAGTAGCACAGTTTTCATTAATGGTTTGCCAGCGTGTTTTATGGGTTGTACAATTCTAGAGGCTGTTGGTCCACCAAATAAAATTGTTAGTGGTTGTCCAACAGTTTTAATTGGTTAAAATTCCCTATTCTATCCTGAAATTTTACATTTATGGCAAAAGAGAATGTAGTCAAATTATTTAGAAAAGTGCAAACTGATCTTAATTTAAAGCAAAAACTCAATTCTGCACCTAATCCTGAAAAATTTGTAGAAATGGCTCAATTTTATGGATTTGACTTCACTGTTGAGGAATGGCAAGAAATGACTAGATTTAAAGTTGAGGAGTTAGAGGGAGATTTGTCAGAAATTCCCGGAATATAATATCTGAAATTTTTGAAGAATTGTTTTATTTGAGGTAGGGAGTTTTTGTGATGAATCGGTATTTAGGACAATATTTACTCATGCTTCCAGGATTACTAATTGTATTAGGTAATCTGCCTGTTGCTCAGGCTATTTCTAGTTCTAATAATGTTTTTTTACCCTATATTGATCAAATAAAAACTAATTTAGTACCAGGTTTATTGTTCCGATTACCATCAGAAATACCATCTCTTGATTCCTTAGCAAGTCAACAAAGTAATTATTCAGTTAAAGTCTCACCTTCTCTTGTTAACTCTGGCGTAACTGTGAGTATCTTCAATTGTAAACTTGAATCCCAGGCTTGTTTAATTGGTAACTTCTCAGTTAATTCTCCAACTTCTTCGGGAAGTCAAGAAGAATTCAATCAGCATCAAAATATAGGGTCAGGAATTAATCTCAATAATCAAATTCGTGGCTATTTAATTAATGGTCTCAAACAAAATCCCCCTGCTCAATTTTCTTCAATTATGTGGAAGCAAGATAGCTTAATTTATCGAATTAGATTTCGGGATAAAAATCCCGAAAATATTCTTGCAATGGCTAATTCTATGGCTAAATCAGTACCAATTAATAAATTAAGTAATAATGATAATTTAAGTATTAAAAATATCAACGAAGCATCTAATTTATCAAAGCCAAATTTACCAATAAAGCCGAATTCAGATAATACAGATAAACCTGAAACTCCTAAACGAAATAATCCTAGCCCGGACAATCAAGTTAGCACAATTACTTCTACAGATACTCATACTTCTGCCGTAGAGTTTACGAAACCATCTATAAAAATCAAACCGACTGTAAAAGTAAAACCAACTGCTATACCTGAAACTCCAAGCAAACCGAAAATAGCTCTGCTTCCTATTCGTAACATTCAAATTAAAGGTAATACAGTTTTTCCTGAAGATAAATTTAATTCTATTGTTCAAGAAGTTGAAGGTAAAGATTTTACTCAAGAAGATTATATTCAAACAATCCAAAACATTACTGATAAAATTAATGCTTTGTATCAAAAAGATGGTTATATTGCTGCTGCTAAACCATCTGAAAATGATCCAAATCGTGGTATAGTTCAAATTAATGTAACAGAAAGTTCTCTCAAAAACATTACAGTTGAAGGTACTCAGCGATTAAAATCCTATGTCCTTAGTCGTCTGCAATTATCTAAGACAGAAATTATAAATACTGGCAAAATTGAAGATAAACTCAGGCTTTTGAGACAAGATCCACTATTTACTGATGTGACAGCGACAATAAAACCACTTAATAATCAGGAGAAACAGTTAGTAGTTACTGTTAAAGAAGCACCAGCGGTAGCTACGAACGTTAGCATTGACAACTTTTCTCCTGCTACTGTTGGTTCTGAAAGAGTGAATGTGGGTCTAAAATATCGTAACTTAACAGGACTTGGGGATGAATTTTCGGCTAATTCCACTATTTCTAATACTGGTGGAAATAAGTTATTTACTGTTGGTTATCAAGTTCCTTTAAATGTAATGAATGGTAGTTTGCAATTAAGTGCAACATTCAATTCAACCAGAGTTACTCAATCACCTTTTGATGTTCTAAATATTCAAGGAGAAAAACAAATTTATGAAATATTTTATCGTCAGCCTTTAATACGTAGTTCTACAGAAGAATTAGCATTATCTTTAGGTTTGAGTATTGATAATGGTCAGACTTTTATTTTTGATAAACCAACTGGTTTTGGTTTTGGACCTGATAAAGATGGTGTCAGCCGCACCAGTGTAGTTTCAGTTCGTCAAGATTATCGCAAGTCAGATATATCAGGAAATTGGTTTTTGGGATCAGAATTTAAGATTGGGACTGGATTATTTAATCCGACTACTAATGATAGTCCAGTTCCTGATGGCTATTTTTTCAGTTGGAGTGGTTCATTACAACGAGAGCAACGCCTGAGCGACTCTAATTCATTACTAGTCAGAGCTAATGCACAAATAACACCTGATGGTTTATTGCCTTCTCAACAATTTATTATTGGTGGTGGACAGTCAGTACGTGGCTATCGGCAAAATGCACGCTCTGGCGATAATGGACTTTCTCTTTCAATTGAAGATAGAATCAGTTTAAATTCCAACTTTCAGCTTGCACCATTTCTAGATTTAGGAACAGTTTGGAATGCTGCTAATAATCCGAATAAGTTATCATCACAAACATTTTTGATTAGTTCAGGTTTAGGAATTATTTGGAAGCCATTTAAGGTTCTTCAATTACGTCTTGACTACGCTTTTCCTTTCATTAATTTGGAAGATAAAGGTAATAATATTCAAGACGATGGTTTATACTTTAATATAAATTTTCAACCTTAGAGGATCTGGGAGAAGTCAACGTACTATTTCGGAAAGAGAAATACTACTCACCCTCAGCAGGAAAAACCTATTTAGCCGAACTGCCTTGTGGTTATGAAGGAGAATTCGGACCAGGAATAAAAGCCTTAGTGATTAGCCTATACTATGGGGGCAACATGACCCAAGGCAAATTATTAGAGTTTTTAGAAGATATTGGGATATCCATATCAGCCGGATATCTATCGAACCTACTAATTAAAAACCAGACTGAATTTGAAAGCGAGAAAAGTGAAATATATGCGTCGGGACTAGAGAGTAGTCCTTGGCAACACTTCGACCAAACTGGTGCGCGGGTGGGTGGAGTGAACTACACCACTAATGTAGTCTGCAACCCTTTATATACAATCTACTTGATACATATCTACCCAAACTGGGTTCTCAACACCGGACTCGAATTATAGAAGCAGCAGCGATTGCTTTCTATTATCAACAAACTGATTGGCCAGTAGTGCAAACTCTGGTCTGTGATGATGCTCCTCAGTTTAAATTACTGACTGATAATATCGCTTTGTGTTGGGTGCATGAAGGACGACATTGCACAATAATCCGGCGGAGTTAGCTGCCAGGACGATGGTCCAGAGACGTAATATTAGTTATGCTACTCAAACTCTAGAAGGTACTCAGGCTTGGGATACTTTTATGTCCCTTGTTGCTACTACTCGTAAGTTAGGAATTAGCTTTTTTGAGTATGTGCGTGACCGTATTTCTCAACTTGGGAATATTCCCTCTTTGGCAACTATTATTCGTGAGCAGTCTTCTCTTTATTCCTTTGGTTACTCATTGATGCTCCAATAACTCTTAACCCCTACTTATTGAGCGGATACACAAAAAGTACAGTCGTAAACGTACTATATTTTTAGTACACCTTAACAGAGGGACTCAACCGTGTACAATAGCCAACTTGTTCCTAACCTGCTTCCAGAAACCGAATTACTCCTATGTTGTACACGCACGCGGATCTCTTCGCCGATCGCTGATCGCGTCCAATGCTTACTCCAGCAACAAATTGCCTGGAGTAACTTACTTTCAATGGCAGAAAAACATCGCGTCCTGCTTTTGCTGTACCATAGTCTGAAGGGGGTTTGTCCGGGAGCGATACCTGCGGAAATCGTATCAACTTTAAAAACGCGCTTTTTAGAGAACACACGAAAAAATTTAATTCTGACCACTGAACTCCTGCGCTTACTGGCTGTTTTCGAGGCGAATGCGATTGCAGTAATTCCCTACAAAGGAACATTACTAGCCGCTTCTATTTACGGAAAAACCGCTTTTCGACAGGTTTGGGATATCGATCTGCTCGTGGACGAAGTGGACTTTTCTAAAAGTCGATCCCTACTCCTATCGGAAGGATATACCCTCAAAGAAACTAATGATCGAGAACAGAGTTTCTTTCATGCTGATAGAAAAATAGAGGTAGATTTGCATTGGGGATTGACTCCGTTTTATTTCCCAGTTGATCTAGATTTTGGCAGGTTGTGGTCGAGAACGAAAGGCTATACCCTTTTGGGTACTGAGGTGAAGAGTTTCTGCGAGGAAGATTTACTGCTCATCCTCTGTCTTCAAGTAGCTAAAGACTCTTGGGAAAGACGATTGCACTTAGAACATCTAGCGAAAGTCTGCGATATCGCCGAGTTGTTAAACCATTATCCGCAATTGAATTGGTCGGAAGTCACCGATCAAGCGCGACAGAAAGGTTTGACGAGAGTATTGCATTTCGGTTTATATCTTGCTAAAAACCTCTTAGATGCCGATATTCCCTCTGAGATCTGGTCTGAAGTTATTGGGGACTTAATCGCCATTTCCTTATCTCGCCAAGTCTGCAAGGGATTATTTGGCGATATTGATCGCTCCTTCGCTGATTCGCGTAATTCTCTCTTCGATCTGCAATTTAGATTAAAGCAAGTGATCTTTTATCTAAAGATGAGAGAGCGTCCTAGGGATTGGTGGAATCATTTTCTAGAAATTGGTCGTAACGGATTGACCTTGTTAAAGTCACGGGGGATTATTTCCACGAAACAGTAGTTACAAAAATTAATCTGTTTAAAACCCAAATAGGATTCCTATGGTTAACCCAATTATTAAATCAAAAGACACGACCTCCTCCGATGCTAATTTAGAAACTCAATTACCCGAAAATACCGCACCGAAATTCAATGTTAATGTCGAGTTTCAAATAGCAAAACTATGGCATCAGAAAGGCAAAATTGAACGGGCGATCACTGGCTATCGAAAAGTATTAGCGATCGCTCCCACTCACTGGTTATCCTTGCTGGCCTTAGATAAATTATTAACCACGAAAGGAGAAGAAAAAACAGCGATCGCCTTATATCGTCAAGCAATTGAAAACCATGCGGTAATCGAATGGACACAACAGGCCACCATTTATCAACGGAATGGTCAGCTAGAGAAGGCGATAGAGGAATGTCGGAAAATTTTAGAGGTTAACCCGACCCATAGCGAGGTACTCCAGTTACTGGAATCAGCACTGATCCAACAAGGGGATATCGGATCAGCGATCGCATCCTACCGTCTGGCGATTGAGCATGATCCCAACAATGCCGAATTCCACAAGCGTCATATCAATTTAATTGTAGATGAAGAAGGAATTGACACGGCATTTGCATACTATGAACTCACCAGAGCAGACGACAAAGGGATCAAGATATTCCCGTCCGCTCTCCTGTGTTGCGTCGTCGTCAGAAACGAGTTGCCCCGATTGCCCTATTTCCTCAATTACTACCGACAAAAAGGAGTAAATAGGTTTCTCATCGTTGATAATCAATCAACCGATGGAACTCTAGAATATTTACTGCAACAGGACGATATTTATGTCTGGTCGTCGGCCAAATCCTTTAATCAGGTGAATTTTGGTTCAGTGTGGTTCGATCTGCTGCTGAGACGGTACGGCATTGATCACTGGTGTCTGACGGTGGATGCCGATGAGTTACTGTATTATCCCGATTGTGAGCGCCAGACTATTCGCCAGCTATGTCAAAGATTAGACGAGGGACAGTATAGAGCCTATACCGCGATTTTGCTGGATATGTATTCGGATCAAGCGGTGCAAGACACCCATTACAAGACGGAAGAGAATTTTCTGGATATTTGCCCCTATTTCGATCGCCAATACTATCACCGCATACACCAACAGTCCGGCCCCTACCGCAATCAAAACATATATTTCGGGGGAGTAAGAGAGCGTGTTTTCGGAATTGCTGGAGAATACTTTTTGAGTAAAGTTCCTCTCCTGAAATATGGGCTAGAAATGGTGATGATCGGTGGGCAACATTTAACTAATCTACCCCCAGCCAAAATCGCCAAGGACAGCGGTTGTTTGTTGCATTTCAAATATTTTTCCCTATTTACCGATTATGTGGCGCGGGAGGTCAAGCGTAAGGAACATTACGGCGACGGTCATCAATACGCGGAATACTTCCGTACTCTCTCAGGGAATTCTGCTCTCAAACTGTACGATGAAAACCATTCGGTACGATTGGAGAGTTCGCAACAACTGGTAAAACTGGGAATTATGAAGGTTGAGCCGGAGGGTGATATCGTTCCTGTGCCGGAATTCCCGAAGATTTTGCAGTTATCCACGACAACTCGCCGTCCTTTTTGGTCTGTGATGATAACCGCCTATAACCGGGTGAATTATCTAGAACAGGCATTGAAAAGTGTCTTAGAACAGGCTCCAGACGCACAAGAGATGCAGATTGAAGTGATTAATGATGGGGCTGGGGAAGCGATCGCTTCGGAGATAGCAGCACTCGTTGATCGGGTCGGGGGTGGACGGGTAAATTTTTATAGACACCCTGAAAATATCGGACACCCACATATTTTTAACCTCTGCATCCAACGAGCGCGGGGACAGTGGGTGCATTTACTCCACGATGATGATTGGGTCGCACCGGGGTTCTACACAGCCCTACAATCCGGGATTGAGCGAGAACCGTCAGTTGGCTCCGCTTTCTGCCGCTTCCAGGTCGTGGACGAGGTGGGGGAAAACCATTGGCTCTCCAACCTGGAGCGACGCACCTTGGGCATTCTCCCCCATTGGTTAGAAAGGATTTCGACCCATTGCTGCCTGCAATTTCCGGCGGTTGTGATCAAGCGAGAGGTTTATGAGACCCTGGGCGGATTCTCTTCTGAGGTCGGTTCGGCCTTTGATTGGGAAATGTGGCAACGCGCAGCCCTTCGCTATCGAGTTTGGTACGAACCCCGGACACTGGCGTACTTTCGGAAGCACGAGGGAGCAGAGAGTCATCGACTCGCTCGCTCTGGACAGCAAATAGCGGACGCTAGATTGGCGATCGCCATCGCCGAAACCTATCTGCCCCGAACTACCACGGTATCGCTAACCGACAAAGCCAGGGAAAATTCGGCCTTGTGGACATTGCAACTTGCCAAGCGCCAATTAGCAAGGGGAGAGAACCAAGCTGCGATCGCCAATGTTAGCGAAGCCTTACAATGTAGTCAAACTCCCAGAGTGAAAGAGGCACTTACTCAGGTTTTTCTCCATTGCCAGGCAGAGAGCTAATCTTACCGCTTGCTCGACGGCGATCAAGGGACGCTTTCAATATACGGACATAATCTCTCCGATCTAAGTCTGGGTTCCTGCCAAGATTGGTTTGATGAATCCGTCTTTCCATCACTACCTCTGGTAACATAGCAATCTGCAAACCTGCGTCCATCGCCCGCAGATACCAACTGACGAAGTCCACCTGCTTGAGATTCGTTTCCAACCAACCGACTCGGAAAAAAGCCTCCCGACGGATCAGCATCGTCCCGATATGATAACCGGGCATGACCTCTTTGGGGATCTGAATTCTCTGTTTAGCTGTTTCATCCAAGTCAGGGCTGTAGAATTGACGAACGTGACCTAAAACAATTTCCAAGTGCGGATTTGCGGCGAAAGCGGTTAATTGAAGTGCTAATTTATCCGCCATCCAGCGATCATCCGAATCAAGAAAGGCAAGAAAATCCCCTGACGCTAATTGAATCCCCTGATTTCGAGCCACCGCCGCGCCTTGATTGGTTTGATAGTGATAGCGAACCGAGGGAAAACTTCGGGCGATTTCTCCTCCACTGTCTGTAGAACCGTCATCAACAACAATTACTTCATGGGGGGAAACGGATTGGGTAACTATACTTTCCAGGGTTTGGGCTAAATAGGCTTCGCGGTTAAAAATCGGAACGATAACACTAATTTTAGGATGGGCATTATTCATAATTGATTGCTTGTTACAAAAAAGGGAACAGATAAGAAGCTAGGTATTGCTGATTAAGAGTATGATTTTATTAGGCTTCGCCTCGCTTCGCTAACACGCAGAGGCGCAGAGTCTCTCCAGAGTAAGAGTTTCATTTTTTTGATTTTCCAATTTCATACCTCAATATGGCTATCGCCACGCAGGCTATCAGCAACGCCTTTAATTTCTTGATACGCTAATGACTATAGCAACCCCCGATAAGCTTTCCCCCGCAAGCCATCCTTCTGGAGATCCCCCATTAAGAATGCACAAATTGCTCCTACAAGCGGTAATTTTACCGGAACAAACTGCCCTAAATGCGTGGCAGAAGTGGCGGGATTCGGTAGATATCGAAACCCTTGATCCCCAATCGCACCATCTTTTAAGTACGCTCTATCCCAACCTCCTGCGGCATGGTGTGGAAGATGCTCAGATGAGTCGCCTAAAAGGTGTATACCGTCGCACTTGGTATGTGAATCAATTACTAGCACGCTCCTTTGTCCAAGTTTTGCAGAGATTGCAAGAAGAGGATCTATCTCCTCTTGTGATCGGGGAGATGGCACTAGTGTCTACCATTTACCCAGATTATGGTTATCGTCCCCTTTATCGGCTGGATCTTTTAGTCCCCTGTAGCCAAACTTTGGCGGCGATCAATACCCTACAACAACTAGGTTGGACAAATTCCTATAGACCGCAACCCGGCGATCGCTTGGGGAAAAACCCCCTACCGTTATGGCGAGTTACATCACCTAATGACCCGCTTTGCGTACCTATCTATTTACACAATCATCTTTTTACCGCGAAACCCCAGTCCTATACCGACGAGAAATTATGGACAGATGCCATTTCTACCGAAATTGGTAACTTTCCCGCCATCGTCCTCAGTCCCATTGATCAGCTATTACACCTCAGTCTCCAGAACAACCGACAAGGGAAACAGCGGCCGATTTATTGGCTTGCTGATGCGTCCCTGCTTGTCCAGGCTCTATCTGAGGAATCAGATTGGGTAAAATTAGTGACTCAAGCACAACGCTACGAGATTGTTTTGCCCCTGCGGTATTTATTGAAGGAACTGGGAGAAGTTCTGAATCTATCCTTCCCGGATTGGGTGCTACCAAGTTTAAACCAGATGGCAATCGCTTATTCTGAACTATTGGAATACAATCTCGCCAGCGATCGCAAAATACTCCTGCTCAAAGCTCAGTTATTACGACTACGCCAGCGATTAAAACAGCTATTTGTGGGGGACTTCCATCGATGAAGGTTGCCAGCAGCGGTTTTTTCCCTAAATTTTCCAGTCGAGAAGTTCTACATCTGCGGGATCTCATCTATCAGTTGGTCGGGCGGGAATTAAAAGTCCGGTACAAGCGATCGGTAATCGGTATCGCTTGGACACTGTTGAATCCCTTACTACAACTACTGGTGTTCGCCACTGTCTTTCGCTCGGTGCTAAAACTGAATGTTCCCCACTATGCTTCGTCGGTGTTCTGTGGGTTAATGGTGTGGACTTGGTTTCAGACTTCGTTAACCGAAGCAACCGGGGTAATTAACGCCAACGCTACGCTGATCCGACAACCTGGGTTTCCCAGTATCATCCTCCCGATTGTGACGATTCTGGTTCACATGATTCATTTTGTGTTGGCCTTACCAGTTTTGCTGGTCTTTCTCCTCATTGACGGGGTAACGCCGCAAACGTACATCTGGGAGTTACCTCTTTTAATGCTCCTGCAATTGGGATTCACGGCCGGACTGTCCTATATTCTGGCAGCAACTAGCGTCACCTTCTACGACACGAAATACACGGTTGGGGTACTATTACAAATATTATTTTACGCAACTCCTATCTTTTACGATATCAATCTCGTTCCTGATCGCTATAAATTCTGGTACTGGCTCAGTCCAATGTCCCATCTCGTATCCGCCTATCGTGCCGTACTGCTCGAAGATGCTCAACCCAATTTGTTACCGCTTCTAGCTATTGGAGTCGGGTCCCTAGGGCTGTTCCTCCTCGGACGGGGCTACTTTATCGCCCAAAGCGATCGCTTCGTGGAGAAGATATAGATGGAAATAGCCATTACTGTTCAGAATTTAGGCAAGCGATTTCAGTGCTACTCTCCGGGGAAACCTCGCACCATCATGGAAGCCGTACTTGCCGGTGGCAGGGGAATCAAAGCCCGCGATTATTTCTGGGGATTGCGAGATATTAATTTTCAAGTAGAACGCGGCGAAATGCTAGGGGTAATCGGCCGGAACGGCGCGGGCAAATCCACCCTGTTGCGCTTGTTGGGACGGGTGGGACGACCAGAGGAAGGAACGGTAACACTTCAGGGACGAGTGGGCGCACTCCTCGATCTCGGAGCCGGATTCCATCCCGACCTCACTGGACGGGATAACACGTTTGTCAACGGAGTGGTAGCGGGATTGTTAGAACGGGAGGTGCGACGGCAGTTTGATTCGATCATCGCATTTGCCGAGCTATCGGAATTCATTGACAACCCAGTTCGTACCTACAGTACGGGAATGAGGATGCGTCTGGCGTTTGCGATCGCCATTCACACACGCCCGGAGATCCTGCTAGTGGACGAATATCTGTCGGTGGGAGATAGTGCTTTTCAATTGAAATGTATTGATCGCATTATCCAAATGAAAACCGAGGGTTGCGCTGTGGTCTTGATTTCTCACAATACCGATCAGATCGCAGAACTGTGCGATCGGGTAATCTGGCTAAATCGGGGACGAATTCAGTCTGAGGGCGAACCTGCGGCGGTTGTTGAAGAGTATTTATACTCAACACAGCTTAATGATTTGATTCTATAAGACCTAGCGACTGAAAGTCGCGGCTACACAAACAAAGTCCGCCTGCGCGGACTAAGGAAAAATAAAGGATTTGAAACCCACGCAGGTGGTCACTGAGCCTGCCGATAGCGTAGCGTGGCGTTAGCCATAGTGTGGGTTCTGCCTGTGTAGACGCGGTTTCTAACCGCCTGTTTAACTTAAAAAGAGGATATTTATGGATCATGACAATTTAGACTGGATGCTCCGTTATGTTGATGTTGAGCCATTTGCAGAGTCATTAGCTCACCAAAAAGTCTTACATAAATTCACGGAAAGCGATCGCTTATCATTTTTTGAGACACTGCACAATTGGTTTCATCGGGTGACGGAAGCAACGGGAACGATTGATCGTTTCTTTAGTATTGGCGGCTATACCGTCCGTTTGAGCTTTGCAACTCAGAATATGGCCGACAAGTTAACCCAGGCTATTTCCCATCTGGAAGTCTTACCTACAGAACAGCCCGCCCTCACAATCCATCTTTGGGATAATGTTGCCACCGCAACCCGATTACCCGGATTACTACCAGCCTTTATGCGGCTATTCCACTGGTACTGGCACGAGTATTTAGATCCCCGTCAGAATGTCAAGCCTTTGTGTAGCGATCGCTTCCAGATGCACTTCAATGTTGGGCCAAATATTTTCAGCGCCCTAGATCAGCAACGGAATATTGGTCTGTATTGGATGGCAGACACAGCCGGATTGCCTTACTGGGAAAGGGGTTCTCCTTTGCAAACCCTCCTCAATTGGTGGACGAGCAGCCAAAACCGCCAATACGTTCATGCTGCTGCCGTGGGAACGAGCAGCGGAGGGGTTTTGTTGACGGCGAAAGGTGGATCGGGCAAATCTACCTCAGCACTGGCCTGCCTCAATTCCGATCTGACCTACGCCAGCGATGATTACTGTCTGGTATCCACCGATCCCGTTCCCTATGTTTACAGCCTGTATAATACCGCCAAACTCAAGGGAGCTAAGGATCTGGAACGGTTTCCTGAACTAGCACCTCTGGTCAGTAATGGCGATCGCCTCGATGAAGAAAAAGCCCTGATTTTCCTCAAAGAACACTTTCCCGAAAAGATTGTGACGGGTTTTCCCCTCAAAGCAATTCTAGTTCCGAAAATTACAGGAGAACTGGATACCAGAATCAGTAAAGCCACACCAATCCTCGCCCTTAAATCTCTCGCTCCTAGTACCCTATTTCAACTTTCTGGAACAGGACAGAGTGCGTTAAACATGATGTCTAGCTTGGTAAGAAAAATTCCCTGTTATACTTTGGAATTAGGCACTGATATTACTCATATCCCGCCAGTAATTTTAGACCTTTTGAATACAGTTAATAAATTCTAGTGATCGACTTGATGCTACTGTTACTTGCGTTAATAGTATTATTACCTTTTGAATATCTTTGGCAAGAAAAATACTTGACAGAATTAAAATAATCCAGAATAACTTAAATTTATACTAGATTACCAAGAGTGCTTCGGTTATTTTAAGTGGACAGAAATCAGTATAGAAACTCACGATTTATTATTTGCTAATCATCAAAAAATAGATGTGGTTTACGAGGATTTGTCTCAGGATTATGAGTCTGAAATGAAACGAGTTCAAGAATTTCTCGAATTAGACCATGAAGCTTTAAAACCTAATACCTTAAAACAATCTTCCCTATCTCTTTCTGAATCCATATCTAATTATTTCGAGTTAAAAGAAAAATTTGAAAATATCCATTGGGAGAGCTTTTTTGAAGATTAAATTAAAAATTGAAAAATTCTTGATGTTTACGAGTCAGCATAGTTTCATGTTTCATAGTTCATCATACAGAATATTAATAATATGGTAGCTTTCAAAGAAAGATTAAAAGCCTCTCTAAAATCTTTTCTAAATCCCGACATTATTCACAAATTGCATCAACAGCAAATACCACCGATTCCTTCCTTCTATGTCCGACCAATAGTAGAGCGAGAAATAAAGTTCGCGTTTGATAATAAGCTTTTAGCCCAGAAAAACGTTTTAATTACTGGAGCGGGACAGAACATCGGTAAAAATATCGCCTTGGAAATGGCGAAACAAGGAGCGAATATCTACTTTACCGATCTTATTTCTGAGCGAATAACTTCACTTGAAGAAGAACTAAGTACCTATGCTGTTAAATACAAAGGATATATATCAGATGTATCCAAAATGGAAGATAGTGAGGCTCTATGTCAAGATTTATTTGCTCAAAATATTACAATTGATGTTCTTGTCAATAATGTAGGGATTAATTTTGGAACAATGGGGATTGACAATTTGAATTTGCAAGAATGGCAGAAAATATTTAATACGAATGTTTTTGGACCATTGTATCTCACGAGATTAATTTGGCAAAGGATGATCGAGGAAAAAATTCAAGGTTCGCTAATATTTATAACTTCCATACACCAACAGGAAATCAGCCGTTGGCCTAGCTATAGTGCCTCTAAAGCCGCTCTAGCAATGACGATTCAAGAGATAGCTGTTGATTTGGCTCCCCACGGTATTAGAGTGAATGCGATCGCTCCTGCTGCGGTGAAGGTGGATGAACAAGGAAATCCTTTCTATATCAAAAATTACCTATTACATAACAGTGCGATCCCACCTCATTATATTGGTAGAGCGGCTGTATATTTAGCGTCGGACTATTTCTCGAAATATACAACGGGAACTACGCTCACAATAGACGGTGGAGTATCATTATACAATTCACGCGTCGCTGAAAATCCGCCTACTTGAGTTTTTTCCTACTATCATTGCCATTATATAAAATGAGATACAAGAACCCAATCTACGAAAAATGGACAAGGTATTGTTTTAAAAAAAGATTGAAAGCCTCTCTAAAATCTTTTATGAGAACTCCACAAAAAAGATTATCCAATCTTGTGGGATGGGCATCTTGCCCGTCCTTGTATTATTAGCGGGCAAGATGCCCGCACCACAAGAAATTTTGGGATATTTTTTTAATTGGAAGTCTCTATAAATTCAGGGTTTTAACTACAGGTAAATAATAAATATGTCAAACTACAGAGAACGAGCTTTCAGACTTTTTCAAGAAGCGACTAAGCCTAATGAAGAACTATATACTAATGTCGAGTCCTTTACGATTATTTCCGATGATTGTTGGTCTTACGGACCGTATGTTGATTTTAGGGTCAAGTTTAGTACACCTTTTATTGGTATTCGTATTGAACCTCCTTGCTACCTAGAACTGTTAAAAGACATCCAAGGATATGTAGAATCTCCCTTAACTTTCATTAATTACTCTAAATACAATCATGTTAATTCTTGGAGAGAAAAAGACAGACTTGATTTCCCCATTGCTAGATTAAAAAATGGCATAGAGTTATTATTCGTTCACGAATCGAATGAAGATATTGGTCGAGAAAAATGGCAGAGACGACTAACAAGAATCAATTGGAATAATTTATTTATCAAGTTTAGGGAAAGCTCCTGGGGCTTTGATCCTCAATACTTAATCGAATTTGATCAACTTGAATACGAATATAAAATCTGTTTTACTATGGAAGAACGTCCAGCATTTGATTGGGCGATTTCAGCACCCGATTACTTTCAAAAAATTTCATCTGGAGGTAATATTTACGAGCCTACTAAAAAGCACTTCGACGTGAAAAATTGGATTAAAAAAAGCTATGGTTCTAACCCTTCTGCTTATAAAATCAAACAAAGCAAGCACAATGATCTAAATGAATAATTTAACTGAAATGCCAAACACAAACAGCTTATTCATCAGTGTGATTGTTCCGGTTTATAACGGACAGAGGTTTTTAGCTCAAGCTATTGAAAATATTCAAGGGCAAAAATATCAACCTTTGGAAATCATTGTTGTTGATGATGGTTCTACCGATCGCACTGCTGAAATCGCCCACAAATTTCAGGATCAAATTCACTATATCTATCAACCAAATCAAGGACCGTCCGCCGCTCGCAATCATGGGATTGAAAACGCCAGGGGAGAAGCAATCGCCTTTCTCGATGTTGATGATTTATGGGAGGAGGGAGTATTAACCGAATTTGCTGATTATTTAGTAGCACATCCCCAAGTAGGAATCGTTCAGGGATTGATCCAGCAAATGCAAAGGTCACCCGGTTTATCGGAAAATGATTTTTATCAGTTCAAATCCATATTTCAACCCTATCAATTTATTAATCTGGGGAGCGCCCTCTATCGTCGTTCAGTGTTTGATCAAGTAGGTTTATTTGACCCCAAACTACAGGATAACGAAGATACGGATTGGTTTATCCGCGCTTGGGAAAACAATATTCATAAAGTAGTGATTCCCAGGGTCATGTTGTATTACCAAAAACATGATCAAAATATGACCCGACAACAAAAAGATTTAGTTCATTTCGGAATGCTCAAGATATACAAGCGCCATATTGATCGTCTGCGATCGCAGGGGAACGAAAAACCCTCTCCTTCCGTATCTTGGCCAAGCTACTGCGGTCAGCCTCCAGAGTGAATTTCTAATACCCAGATCCCGGACTTCTTCAAGAAATAGGGTATCTAATCACCGAACTTAAGTTAACACCAATGAAGCTCTTGCTTTACCCCTACCTTTAGAATCAAACAATCAAGCCATCTTGAGTATAAGATAAAAAATTATCGCTATAGATATTCTCGTTTCAATTATTAACAAGATAGCTGAACGTTTCGGTACACTTCACTTGCTTGAAAACTTCCCAGAAAATATTCCGCAGATAGTTTCTGCCTAGTTTCACAGCCTTTTAAATATTCATGAGCTTGGCGAATACGTTCTATATCCATTGCTTTCTCTGCGGCTTCTGCTAATGTATGGAAATACAAGGGATAATTTTCTCCCAAGTATTCCACGACAGCAGGTAAAGGATTTACCAATAGTGGAGTAGCCCTAGCGATACATTCAATGACAGCGGTATTAGCACTAGTATCGTATAGGTGAATAAACGCGATATTTGCCGATAAAAATTCATCATATTCTTGATTCGATACGTGAGTCAGATCCCGCGTGTTTTCAACAAATACCGGATCGAGGGTAATTCCTTCGACTTCAATTTGTTTAGCGACGAGTTTTTGCAGTTGAGTCTCCGCATCAAGTGAAAAAGCCGGATTGAGTTTAATTTTCTCGTAGCCTAGTGGATTATTTCGGGCGATGGGTAGTTCATAGATCGAGATTAATCTCCGCAACCACCAACCTAATTGGATAATTTTCTTATTCGGGTTGGCAATAAAGCGATCAAAACTAAATTGGATATCAGGAATTTCCGTCGGGTAGATCAACGCGGAAACTGGCTTATCTACCCGCTCTCTCAGCCATCGAGCATGATATTCAGTCAGTGTGAATAAACCAACACAGGATTCGAGGCTCTTGAGCCAATTATCCCTTGTGAACAGAACTTGAGGAGAATCACGATAGTATAACCAACTGGGCATAGCTGGGGGATTATGCAGGAAACCAACCCAAGGTTGTGTATAGGGGGCTTTTTCCTGTCCCAATTGGCGCTCTTGGCGGAGAAAGGAGTCTTCTAAAAATCCGTCGAACACGATACCTTGACTGTTGTGTAATGGTTTCAGGGCGTGAATGGCGAAACTCCATCCACAACGATGAGCGACGAAAAATTTTTGCCCGCTCAGATTTAGCTGTCCGTGAGGATTTTCTAAAAGCGCGGAGGGTGATTGTAACTGAGACCAATTCCGCTGTTGCTGTAGGTGGCTCAGATGGATAGCCGCCTGAAGGTGGTCGGGTTGCAATTCTAGAACTTTCTCGTACCAAGCGATCGCTTTCTCGATCTGCCCTTTTGCTAACCACTGGCAGGCAAGTCGAAAAATTACTTCCGCCCGCTCGGCGAGAAGTTCCTTGTTTGACGTTGAAGACTCTGGAATCATGGCTTGTTTTATTTGCACTAGATAAGGTATATTTTTTACTGTTTCCAAATTATAGATTATCTCCAATGCTTGAAAATTCGTCACGATTCAAAGTCAACAGTCCCAACGTAGTCAGTGAAACTATCGACGGCGAAACGGTGATCGTTAGCCTATTGAGAGGGACGTACTATAGCTTAGATCGCGTGGGTGCTGATGTCTGGAATCTCATCGAGCGGGAGTTTTCTGTTGTCAAGATAGTTATGGCGATCGCCCAGCAGTTTAACGGTGATCCAGAACTGATAGAAAGCTCTGTCAAAACTCTCATTGCTCAACTGAGAGCAGAAGAATTAATTAGTCCTGTTGATGGGGAATCAGGAGAAGATCATCTTCCAGAAGTATCTCCAGACTCGACGGCAAGCAAAGAGGAATTTGTTCCTCCAGTTCTCCAAAAATATTCCGATATGCAGGAACTCTTGATGCTCGATCCAATCCACGAAGTTGACGAAGCGGAAGGTTGGCCTCAAAAGAGGGAAGAATCCCTGATTTAGTTATACTTCACAAGGTCACAACTTGAGTTTTTTCAAAAGTCTGAAATTTAAGAGTTAGTACAATAGACCTGTCCGAAATATATACAAAAAAATGGTAGAACGGTAAATTGAAGATATACCATGGCTCTACCATGAAAAATATTATCCATTATATACATTTGCACCCAAAACGCGCTAGGGGAATACTGAGAATTAGCTATGATCAATTTATTTCATTGATGGAGCAGGCTAAGTTAACTCATCAGAAGCAAAAAGCTCAGGTAGAAAAAGGTAAACTACGTGTTAATGCACTCTTGTTGTGGACGTAAACCAAAATTAACAATTGAAGAA
>CAINGU010000080.1 GCA_903848645.1 uncultured cyanobacterium
ATCTTGGTAATTACTATTAAAAATATTCCGTTCAACTGTGGGAAATCTAAATCCATATTGTTTAGCAATGTGAAATAGCGTACCAATTGATATACCAGAACGACTGCGAAAACTCCTAATTTTATCTCGAATATTCCAACTTGTTCCTTTAATTGAAGGACTCCACTGTTCCCCTATAATTTCCGCATCTACAGCACCGTAATGAGAAGTTAGTGCCATTAATACGTTTAGGCACTCATTATAGTTGTTGCTGCCAGGACTACGTGTGGGAATATAAGTTAATGCTTGTTGAATTAGCTGATCAATATCCCAGTTATTAGCTTCTGCCCGTTGTTTAAATTGTAGACGACGGATTGTAATTTCTGCTATCCGTTTTTCGTATTCAATTTTTTCTTGATAAGCGGTGGTGACAGCTTCATCTATCCAAGATTGCGGTAGTCTGACATGAGGTTGAATTAAGGGGAATGTGGCTTGGCTATTGCCATAAAATACTCGTGAAGCATCTTTACAGGCGGGGTCATGGGGTAGATGCTTCATTAAGTAGCGCGTTAATACTTCTACTGTCTCTGCACCTTGAACATATTCAGGTAATACAAATACTAAACGAAATTTATCCCAGCCTGGTTGATGGCTGGCTGTGGTGTAAATTAACGCGCAATATTGTTTGATGAATGGGTGTTCTGTTGCTTCGTCTAAATTTAGTTGATGTTGATAGATTTTCTTGGCTTGTCTACCATCTGATTTTTCAATCACATTACCGTTAATATCTACCCAGGCTTTATTAATCTTGATTGGTATACCATTTTCATCTAACGGATTACCATTTGCATCTTTCCAAGTTGCGGCGTTGTCAATATCTAGTAATAACCACTGAGAACCAATTATATGAAATTTACTTCGCCATTGACCACCAAGTAAACCAGCACATAAGGCGTGTCCTTCTTCTACGTGCCTAGCTACATCCCAAATAGTGCCTGTTCTGTCTTGGAAGTTGGCGGCTAGTTTGCGAAAATCCCAGTTTTTATCTTTACCAGTGGCGTTAAACGCGAATTTGATTCTGTCGTTCTGGATAGGCTCTGGTTGTAATCGTGGTGTAAATTGAGCCTGTTGAATGATTGGTTGTTGCAGTTCTAGCTGTTGTTCGATCTTGGTACTAGATTTAAAAACAGACTGTTGTGCAGGGAAAGGAGGGACAACAGGATATTCAAACGGCGATTGTACCCCACCTGTATATAAGCCACCTAAAGAAGTGCTTGGTTGTGGCTTTTGTTCCACTTCGCTCCATATCACTGGGGAAGGAGATATTCCCCCTGCTCCCGTTTGGACGTTCAGCGAAGCCTCAGTTGAGCCGCTTACGCTCATTTTCCCCTGCTGCTTCTGTTGAACGTGGGGCTGTTGCAATTCTGATGCGTTGTTAAATTGCTGTTTTGCTTCTAACTCATTATTAACTTGTTGTTGAGCGTTTAGGTTTTGTGATTCTGATGCGTTGTTAAATTGTTGTTGAGACATGATAGCCAATCCTCCAGTAAGTGTGTTGGAGGAATTGGAGCAATCCCGTGTTAGTAATCTTTTACACACATATTCAGGAAGATAAGAAGATAAAATTCCTGAAAAGTTGCTTTATTAGGACTTACGCAAGGGGTACAAACAATATGGGTTTGACATTGTTTTCCGGCGATATTTACGTTGTCTTTGCTTCTCCTGTTGGAGACGGTGCGCTTTAGCAGAGCTAATATTTGTCCCATGCTATGCTAACGATTAAGCGTTAAAAGAAGCTGCTCGTAGCTTAAGCTTGCTTACTAAATTGGGTATACCGAAAGCATTGTAATTGCGTAAATCCTAATTTATTTGTAAAATCAGTGTTCTTCTGGTTTTACATCTCAACTTTTTGAGATAAGATTACTAGCAGGGATATAAAAATTAGGCTCGTCAAAACCCAATACCCCGCTCCAATTCCGATGATGGAATGTAGTATTTTGAAAACCTTGCTGTCCTCACTGGACGTGGGGTTTTCGCCTTTTCAATCTATTTAATTTATTCGCACGTAGCTAACCAAGATTTGATAAACTCAGTTACTTCCTCCTCTTGAATAACAAACATAGTGCCTTTTCTCCTGAGAGCCAGAATTCTCATGCTTCCCACCTCGGAATAAAGGTTATCTTTGAGATTTGAAGCTTTTTTAGTAGGATGCCATAAGACCAAAACTTTTGCAGTACGTGTTTTTGTGGCCTCCTTTGAAGACATTCCAAATAAGTCTCTCTTCTTGTTGAGCCACTTTTCATAATCTGCTAACTCAAGTAATGGACAAGGTTTCCAGGTTGTTAAACCACCCTTATTTTTCTTACGGACTTGGATAATTTCTCTAGTTTCGTTGTAGACTACTTCCCTGTCTCCAAGTGATCTGATTGAGATAAACAAGTGAGTTTTACGTGGAAACCTGATAAACAAGTCGATAGGATTCTTGTCCTCAATTTGAAGAACTGGAAAGATTTGTATTCCTTGGTCTTTAAATTCCTCCAACAGTACAGTTGTTAGTTTTTCCAGTCGCGCAATCTTTTCCACCCTAACCAATGGTTTGTAAGCCAAGCCGAAAAGCAACCAGCCGGCGGGGGTGATTGTACCTGTAGCAATTGCTGAACCACTAGCTGCTAAAGCAATAGTGGAATCAACGTTTTTTGCTTCCCTAAGTCCCTCTAAAGCCGCTTCGTTGTGCGGCGGAAGTTGAAAATCGGTAGGTGGGTCTTTCACGGTCAACATTACAGCATTAAAAACTAGTGGTGTGAAAATAGCACTTCCTTTAAAATCCTAACGCCTGACATGGCATTTTGAACCAATAGTGATCAAGAAAGGCAGGAGGGAATACTGATTTCTGCCCTCTTCATCTTGCTCGAAAATCTTGTTTAGCTTTGAAATCCTGTATATCAGGCAACTTCTGAAACTGTAATATCTATAAAATTTTGGTGAATATCTCTATTTTGAGGAGCATTCTTTTTGGAAATTGCCTCTTCCACAAGTTTTGCTACCCATTCCATTACTGCTAAATCTGACTTTTTAGCAGCATCTTGTATTAACGGTTGTAAGTATACTGGCAGTTGTAAAGTGAGGTTAAAAGTTTCTCGTAAGGGGACTAAATTATTTCTGACTTGAGATGATTCTCCAAAGCGGTAAGTCCAGTATTCACATTCTGCACCCCGTTCGTTACCGTCTTTCTCAACAAAACTTAACTTACCCAGGCGATTGCAATAAAAACTGTGCCGATCATCTTTGATCAACTCTTGACTAGAATAACGGCAATTCCAGCAACTACGGTTTAATGATTGCTCAGAATTATCAGTTGATTGGTGTTGTTGTTCAAAAGAATGCTTTTGCCTAGATTTATTTGCTGAGTTCTCTCGGTGGTACTCTCTAGCTACTTGGGCGACGTGAGCAGCTGTAACTTTACTATTGGGGGCTGTAGAAACTGCTTTAGTCCAAGCGTCACGCTGTTTTTCTGGGGGTAAGGTTGCTAAAGGTCTGACTTGGCGCTCATTGGCTGGCAAAATTTGTGCGCCATGGCGCACATTTTCATAAACCAAAGCTGCATCAATTAGTTGGTAAACAGAACGCCGGGACATTTCCCAGCGATTTAGGCAATATTCATCAAAGGTTTTGTAACTTTGCCGATAAAGCCGTTTATCTCGAATTTGACCCAAAGACTGTCCAATTTCCCAAAAAGCTCTTAAACCCTGTTCAATTCTGCCTTCTAATCTACCTAGTTCAACTGTTTCTCCTTCATTCAGATGATCCTTGCTGTTTGATAAGTTTTGACTATTAGCCTGGTTTTGTTCAGAGTTCGTCTCTAACCCTATTGGCTCAATATCTTCGGCAACAGTAAGATTTTGTGTATCCAAAAAAGTGGTAGAATTAGAAGATAACCCTGCTTGGTTCTCTCCTCCATTCATGGAGACTCGATTTAATTCCGTTGTGTACGTCATAACTTTAAATTTGAGAGTGATGACACCTTGTTTGTTCACAGATGCTTTCTCAAGTAGATTTTGTTACTTGCGACCTGCAATATTAATAATCTTGCACAGCGCAATATAAGTTGCATCTAAATTTATAATTTCTTAACAATTGATATTGACTAAATTGCACTAGGTCTCCCATTAAAACGGATGGAATAACCATTTCTAGTGGATGCAGTTCAAGTTTTCATATAGCAGACTGGAGTTTTATCAATATGCTTATATATCCTATAACTTATACTGAAAATGCTTTATCTGTATTTACTTAAACGCACACCGTCATCATCCTCCTTTATCAAGATTAGATAACTTAATGAAGTTGCGTTATTTTAGCCAACGAATCGCACAAGGTTTTACCCTACTTTGACCGAAGAGGGATAAGTACGGAAAACTATGGAAAATTTCGTATTTTCTCAATAATTTAGGGTAAAAATGATTGTTCACTCCCCCTCTAAAATTGTTGAAGATACGTGAAGATAGGTGAAGAGAGCGAATATCTAATGGGTAAACGGCTCAGGAAAAACCTTGAAAAACGCAAAATCTTTACTGATACGGTAGTTTTTCCTTAATTATTGACCTGATATAAAATTTTAACTTTTTACCTAATAAGGGTGATAAAATGTATTTCTTAGGAACAGCCCAACTAAAATTGAGTAGTTAGGCACAATTTAATAAAAAACCTCTCTTCAAACCTTTGTCTTGTCATATAAGGGGCTTTCACTCCCTTTTCAAGGAGTCGGAGGGTTAGGTTTGTCATGTTTTTTATCGCTTGTTTGCTGATAACATCTGTTAGGTATAAAAGAAACATATCGTGTTCTTATAATGATTTACCTGTTACCTGTTTGATTAGAACATTATTTGTTTTCACCAATCCTATCAATTAAGTAAAAAGTGCGATAAAAATAAACTGTTGTACTTGTTGAAAAGCAAAAGTAAATTTTATAACTGGTAGAACCAGGTTTTCTACTATGCAAAAACGTCATCAACGATTAGTCGAGTTAATTGAACATTTATTAAAAGAAGGCTGGACTCAAACAACTTTATCTGTAGAAATTGGTGTTGATTTTTCAACTGTATATAGGTGGTTGAAAGGTAAAGCCATTCCCGAAACTGACTCTAAAAATTTCTTCCGTTTAGCAAAATTGAGTGGTGGTGATAGTGAAACTCTGCAAGAATACTTAGAAGGTTATATATCTCTATCTACTTATCTTCAAAATTTTGATCTAGACACAAACTCATTAAATACTGTTACAACCAGCAATAAATATCCTGTTGAGCAAATTAAAAAGGAAGTCATGACACGAATTTATACCCTAGATCCAGCAGATATTGCTGATATAATCAATACAAGTGTGACATTTTTAGCAAAAAGTAGCAAAGCAGCTATAAAAGTAGAAGCTAATTACTAATAGTATAGCTTGTGCTGTTAATTGTACTACTACCAAAAGATATAAAAAAGGTATAAAAATCTTATAAACCGGAATTTGATGTCAAGTTCCATTTGCTAAGTTGTGGTTTTATATTGGTATGCCCAGTATTTTAAAATACCCAAAATAACTTGGCTGTATTTTGTCGTGTTTTGTCTAAGTAAAGTTACAAAGACTGATTTTTCTCAGGTAATTTCTCTCTAATCTTTATGTAGATGCCATTTAAAAAAAATAGCACCCAAGATATAGAGAGTTAATCTATTCTTACCTAGAGAAATTAAATAAAAATCAATCTTTTGGATGTTGTTTTTCTATCTTTATTTTGGTATGGAAAGTATTTAAATTTTTCCTTTTTGATGGTTAGTTAACACACCCATAGAGTTCACTCTATGGGTAAATCTTAAGAAAATATTAAATTAATATATTAGTGCATCAAGACGGAAAAGTATGTCATTTCAAAATCTGATAAATTCTTTTATTAGTATCCTAAAAATTTAATAAATTTACGGTAATTATTTATTTTTGATGATGGATTTATTTTGTTCAGTTCTATATATTAATATCTATATTTTTTGACATTAAAAATCTAGATTTTATTGTAGAATCAACAGAAAAATATTAACCGTTCAGGGGGTAGAAAAGAGATAGGAAAAAATTCTGCCCAAAATCTGATAAATTAAATGACATGGAAGAAAAGCGCGTCAATCATTTAGAGCAGATATCCCAGGAAGATTGGGGAAAGACTCCAACCAGCGTCAAAAAACTGGTGGAGGAAATGGCGCAGCAAATAGAACAACAGGAAAAGAAACTAGCAGAAGTCCTGAGTGTACAAGAACAGCTATTAGAAAAAGTTAATCGGACTTCCGTTAACTCATCATCACCGTAACCGTTCATAGGGGTAGGGATTTATTAAAAAGCCTAAAAACTTTGTCTGTTGGGCTTTTGAGCCAATTTGCCATATTGACGAAGGGTTTCTAAATTGGCTAGAAAACGATTTGCAAATTGAACAGGTGACAACTGATAAATTTAAACTAGCTTATGAATTAAGAAAAAGATTAAACGATAAACCTTATATATCATTTACAGATATTACTTCTATGATAAGTAATGAGACAAAATTAATTACACAAATATTTGGACTGAAATCCTTAATGGACAAAGGATTGGTAAATAAATAATATCTAATTAATTCTGTCCAGGTACTTAATTATGGAATAATTAAAAATTCAATATATCCTGACTCAAGATGATCATTTTCTACAATGTGGTATGGGATTTATTAAAGTTTTGTAATAAGTGGAAATACAATCGCAAATTAGCCAATAAAATCGTGACCGAAAAATTTTGGATTTTAGATTGGGAATTTTCGGTACAGGTTCCCCGCCCCTTCAGGGCGGAATTAATTGTGACTTTAGGCATATCTTGACCAACTTATGAGCATAATTGTGCTGTTTGTTGAGTGTTATTTACTTCTACCTTTGTTCGACAGAGTTCTTAAAACTCAGGCTTATCTTATGGTGCAAAAAATCAACTTTGGCTCATTATTTGATGCAAAGTTTTATATCATTATTGGTCGCAAAGTTTAATTTGGCGTGTGACTTAAAGGAAAAGATTGCCGCATCAAAGCCTGAAAGCCTGATTATTACGATTTGTGCTAAGTTGTTGTTGACTACGGTTAAACGATAAAGTTACCACCAGTCCCAAGAATTTAAGTCAAAGCCTGCCGTGAGTCCAAACAATAGATAGAGAAAAATGCCCTCTGTATAAGAGTTTGATGACTAACATCAGGCGATAGCGAAGCGCTCCGTAGGAATCGCCATTTTTGGTTCGTGACCAAATTGGCGTTCATCCTATACTGCATAAGGCTTTAGTACACTTTTCACGTTTTTGGAGAGTGTAGATTTACCGTAAAGCTAGTCAGGCTATGGGTTCGGCAAGCTTTTACTTTAAAAAACGGCAATCTTTTCCTTTAAGTCACACTACGCCACGCAATTTATTAGAAAGTTTTATTTTCATTACCAGTTCTATTTACCCCAAATAGTTTTTTTTGGCTTAAAATTCCTGTATATCAGGCAACTTCTGAAACTGTAATATCTATAAAATTTTGGTGAACATCTCTATTTTGAGGAGCATTCTTTTTGGAAATTGCCTCTTCCACAAGTTTTGCTACCCATTCCATTACTGCTAAATCTGACTTTTTAGCAGCATCTTGTATTAATGGTTGTAAGTATGCTGGCAGTTGTAAAGTGAGGTTAAAAGTTTCTCGTAAGGGAACTAAATTATTTCTGACTTCAGATGATTCTCCAAAGCGGTAAGTCCAGTATTCACATTCTGCACCCCGTTCGTTGCCGTCTTTTTCAACAAAACTTAACTTACTCAGGCGATCGCAATAAAAACTTTGATGATCATCTTTGATCAACTCTTGACTAGAATGACGGCAATTCCAGCAACTACGGTTTAATGATTGCTCAGAATTATCAGTTGATTGGTGTTGTTCTTCAAAAGAATGCTTTTCCCTAGATTTATTTGCTGAGTTCTCACGATGCTACTCTCTGGCTACTTGGGCAACGTGATCAGATGTAACTTTTCCATTAGGGGCTGTAGAAACTGCTTTATCCCAAGCCTCGCGTTGTTTTTCTGGGGGTAGTGTTACTAAGGGTCTGATTTGGCGTTCGTTCGTAGGCAGAATTTGATTTTGTGATCCATGGGTCACATTTACAAAACTTTGTGATCCACGGGTCACATTTTCATAAACCAATGCAGCTTGTATCAAGCGATAAGCAGATCGTCGGGACATTTCCCAACGGTTAAGGCAATATTCATCAAAGGTTTTGTAACTTTGCCGATAAAGCTGTTTATCTCGAATTTGACCCAAAGATTGTCCGATGTCCCAAAAAGCTCTTAAACCCTTTTCAATTCTGCTTTCTAAAGTACCTAATTCTACGGTTATGGATGATTCATCCTCGAAACCAGAGCGTTTTCCACCAGGTAAGCTATCAGCTTCATGGGACTGATGTTCCATATTCGATAGGTTTTGACTATCAGCCTGATTTTTTTCAGAGTTAGTCTCCAAACCGATTGGATCACTATCTTGGTCTTGGATAAAAGTAAAATTTTGTGTATCCAAAAAGACGGTAGAATTAGAGGATGACCTTATTTGGTTCTCTCCTCCACTAATAGAAGTTTGATTGAAGTCCGTCATATACGTCATAACTTTCCTTTGGTAGCGATGACACCTTGTTTGTTGACGGATGCTTTCTAAAGTACATTTTGTAACTTCTGCACCCTGCAATAATTATGGTTGCATAATGCAGTTTAAGTTGCATGATTACTTATTATTTCTTAATAATTTAATTTCTGATGTGATCCAAAATGTTTGATCGGCTTGTTGTCAGCACTTTTTCAGATTATTTTTCTCAAACTCTTGTAAAGGAAAGAGATTTAGTCTTAAATTAGTGAATAAAATGAGTAAGCAAGTCTTATCCACTTTGAGCCTTGCGAAACTCTTGTGCCAAGATAAGCAGACCGTTGGTGAATGGATCACAAAAATCTAAAAGCTTTATGTAACGGTTAGGATCGTGGATTTAATAAGGTGTCAACCTTGTTTGAGGTTTCTTGTCCTACACCAAAACAATAACCGAGAATTATAGGTTATTTCATCCAAAATCCTTACTGTAAACTAAATTCAGCGATTAGATATCAGTTATTTGAATCCGCCAATGAAATCAGATAAATATAAAGTGGGATAAGAAGTAAATTTTACAACTGGTAGAACCAGGTTTTCTACTATGCAAGAACGTCAAAAACGATTAGCTCAGTTAATTGAACAGTTACTACAAGAAGGCTGGACTCAAAAAAAGTTAGCTGAAAGAATAGGTGTTGATGCCACAACTGTATATCGGTGGTTAAAAGCGAAAGTTGTTCCTGAAGCTGACTCTAAAAATTTCTTTCGTCTGGCAAGAGTCAGTGGTGGAGATAGTGAATTGTTGCAACAGTACTTGGATGGTCATATATCATTATCTAGCTACCGTGAATGTTGCGAAAACAGTCCATTGAATTATGCTAGAAATCTTAAAAATCGTCCTGTCGAAGATATTAAACAGGAAGTTTTAGCACAAATCACTCTGCTTGAACCAGCAGATATTTTGGATGTGATATCTAAAAGTGTGAACTTCTTAGCAACAAAAACAGCATGAACAAAAAATAAAAAAAGCATCGGCGATAAACATATTATACCTAACCTTTTAAATTTCATCCCTATCAAAAGGTATAAAAAATAATTTTGTATTTTGTTCATGCAAATCTATCTTTCGACTAAGCCGTAAGGAAGATACAAAAATTGTTATACCATCCAGTCTAAACACTGAAAATTTTCTAAAAATCTATCTTTAGACTGTTGTTTGGTATAGAAATTATTTAAATTTCCCCTTTTTGATGATTATTTAACACACCCATAGAATTAACTCTATGGGTAAATCTTAAGAAAATATTAAATTAATATATTTGTCATCTATCTAACTTAATAGATAAGTTAGCATTTCTAGATATCATCATTAATACTGCCAAATCAGAAGAAACCGCAAACATAGTAGGTGAACAACATGATAAAAACAGTAATTATCGATGACCATGAGTTGAGTAGATATGGTATCAATGTGTTACTTACTGCTGCTCATGATATCGAGATTTGTGGGGAAGCTGAAACAGCATCAGAAGGGATCAAACTAATAAAAACTTATACTCCACATATAGCTCTTGTTAATCTGCATCTTCCAGACGATAGTGGTATTGAAGTCGTAAAACAAATTAAACAAGTATCACCAAGCACTAAAATAGTGATTTTTAATGCTCAAGCTATGGAAGACTCTGTTAGAGAAGCTTTCGCAGCAGGTACAGATTCATATTGCACAAGGACGATAGCCAAAGAAAAGTTAGCAGAAGCTATTTATCTGACACACAAAGGAGGAAATTGGTTAGATTCTGCTATCGCTAAAATATTAATTCAAAATTTTCAAATTCAACAATTAGTAGTTACTCCCAGTCTAAAAATAAAACGAGTGTGCCGGCAATATTCCCTTAGTTCTAGGGAATTAGAGATTTTGCAAATGATTGCTATTGGTGATAGAAATAATCAAATTGCCGACAAACTTTTTTTGAGTGTAGGTACTGTGAGGTCTCATGTCCATCGCATTTTAACTAAACTCGATTGTCAAAACCGCGCTCAAGCTGCTACGAAAGCAATTGTAGAAGGACTGATAGATAGTCCTGAAATGGGCGAAATTGGTTTAACGGCTTGATTTTGATTTTTGATTTAATTGCTCTAGATAACGTTGTCGCTCGTCATTATTCACAACCCAAATCATACATCTGCCTTTTAATTGAGCTTTTTTAGCTCGACAAACACTCAAATCAAAATCGTTCCATTTCATAATTTGACGAGCAAATTCTCCGTCTTTTGACTTAGCCCAATTCAAAGTTTCTTGTTCTTCTCCAGTCAAGTGAACTGCTTCTGTTAACCCTCTACCTTTCCAAATAAAAAATATATTACCAGCCAGCATAACAACACCAAACACACCAGATAATACCAGGGCAGTGGCTATTAAAGGACTAAAGACGGATCTAGATTTTTTTTGCTCGGTTTTACTCAACAAGGTTGATGCTGCTTTGGCGATCGCACTTTTTTGTTGAACAATGGCTACACTTGATGCTTTATCAAGTTTGTCATCTATTTCTGTTGTCCAACCCTCGACTACAGTGTTAAGTTTTCCTGGAATGTCTTCCATTAAGACTTCAAATTTACCCAGGGAACTTAATACCAAAAACAATGGGTCTTTAGGATTGATACCAGAACGTCTCACTACATCGAGAACCTTCTGTTTAAAATGATCTGATTGTCCTGCTAATGTTGTATCTAAAGAAGCTTCCACAGAGGTGTTCATAAGTTTATGTGCCTTTTTTAAGTTTCTTGATAGAGATGATGTGTCAATTTTTTATTGTCCTGAAATTTTCCACACATCTTATATTTTCGTTGTTTACTAAAATGCAATGATTAAGAAATCAAGAATCATAATTGTTGTCAAATTAGTAATTGACTAATATTTAAGAGTTAATTTTTATAAAAACTTTGAAGGCTGATTCTAAACTCTAAACTCTAATTTTTTTTGACTTCTGAGTTTTGTAGGTTGTTAAAACTTAGAAATCGTTAATTAATTGGTTGGGTAAATCCAATGAGGATGTAATAATTAATAAACCCAATAATTCCCCAATATGTTTATTATTCTTAATTTGCTCACTAAATTCTTCCATCCAGTTAAAGACACGAGAACGGTTCATAAAATCTATTTCAGAGTTTTGGAGGGCATAGTTATAAGGTGAATCCAGAGATTCTAATAATTCATAAGTATCTCTCCATAACTTGCCCAAATATAACTCATTATTTTCACTTGCTTGGATACGCTGTTGGATATTAGAACCATCATAGTAAGGAAATTCATCACCAAAATACAGATTTTTGATAATGATGTAGTCTGCTTTATTTCCATAACAATTAAAAAACTCTTGTAGATAATCTGTACAATCTCTCCGATAGGAAATTGGATGCACAAAAGTGATACGATAACCTAATTGAGAAATGGCATCCCACAGCATAACTTCTTCGGCAAATTGTCGAAATTCTTCAAAACTTTGTCCGGGTAAATCACTCAGAGCTACTTGCACATTAGAAAAACTCTCTAAATCAATTAATAATTGGTCTGCACCACCTTGTGTTAAGGGTAATTGAGCAATAGGTAATAATAGCTGATAAGCATATAATTTATTGCGATTACCACTGTAATAAACTCTGAGATTTAGTTGTGATTCTAGATAAATCTCTATCAACAAACGTGCTGTTGTTGACTTACCTACCCTAGCATCACCAACTGTCATTACTAGTCGTTTAGGATTGGGGATAATCCCTGAATTATTTTGATTATACGGCTTGATCTGTGATGACTGCATTTTCTTTTATCCCCAATAATTCATTAGCATTCAATACGCTTTGCTCAAATTCTTTCAACCAAGCTGATACACGAGATTTAATGACAATGTTGGCTTGTTTATCTTCTAAAACTTCACTAAAAGTCAAGTTCTTTTCATCAATATAGTCATAGGGTTTGAAAAACAAATCTGGCATTTTAATTTCTACCGCACCATCTACCAAAAGTGTGGTACGAGTATCTGAATTGTCATAGCGTTCAAACTTATCAGCTTCACCGTGGAATAGATTTTTCACAACTACATAATCAACGCGATCGTCACAGTATTTGTGAAGAATTCTTAATATATTTACTGAGTCTTTTACCCTAGATAGTACACTCACCATTGTGACTCTGTATCCTAAGCCTTTGACAGCATCAAATACACCCAAGTCTTTCTCAAAATTCTCAAAAAACAGACCTGACTGGGCGGGTAAATCTACTAATACCAGTGGGGGAAGTTCTTTTTCTAAGTCTATTAGTAAGTCATCTGCTCCACCTCTTGTGAAAATATCAAGTAGCTTGACTCCAGGTTGTGCTGAGTCGTAGTGTCTATACAATTGGGCATTGCGATGATCTGAGTCATAAGCCAAATACTTTAACTGTTTGTTGATATATAAATGTAGTAATCCTCTTGCAAATGTGGATTTACCCACACCTCCTTTATCTCCGGTGATAATTACTATTCTTCCTGTTTGCTCAGTTGTTTCTAATTGTTGATTTTCTGTGGTTTCTTCATTTGCTGGTATCTGTTCATTTTCATTCACGGTGGGTTTCTTCCTTTTTCTAGTCATAAATTAAGCAATGATTTGCTTCAATTTTGAAGATATTCTGGTAATGAAAGACATAAACTAGTTTTTATTTAACTTGAGTTTGGACTAATTCCAGTTAATTTCCCAGTTTATGAAAGCGTCAGTTGTATTTTTACAATTTATTTACTTATTGATAAACCATCATTTGATGTAAAATAGTAGGCTTTTTGATGTATTCTATTACGGTTGATTATTCATAAATTCAAATTCCACTCCAATCAGCAATTAGGTTGAATTTGTGGATAAACTGTTTGAGTAGACCAATAAGTAAGTCGGCGCAAAGAAACCAAACTATGTAAAGATAAGTAAATACGGAAAATCAATCTACTGAGGTGATTAAAATATGGGCGCTCGTTTAAGGGTATTTTTAACTCGTGAGCAAGATAAAACCCTATTGAACCTAAGAACAAGGAATTTACCGCAAAAAGTCAAAGATAGAGCAGAGGTAATTAGGTTAAATTCACATGGTTGGTATGTAGAAAAAATAGCTGCTCATTTTGAGTGGACTCTTTAAACAATCAGAGAAATCTTACATAAATGGGAAAAACAGGGTATAGAAGGACTTTGGGAATTACCTGATCGAGGCTGTAAACCAAAGTGTGGCGAAGAAGATATAATACACCCTCCGGTTCGCGCAGTTTAGGTGGTGTTGTTAAATGATGTCGTTGGCGATCGCTTCTAGTTCATCATACAAGTTCCTCTCATTGTAAGGTATACCTAAATTCTTAATCTCATTCAGAAATTTTTCTTTAACTTCTTTTCGGTATGTAGTCAAAACATCTGTGTAAATTAATGTTTTTGGATTCCCTAACAGGTATTTAATTACATCTTGCTCGTTAAAACCCAAAAGATTGTGCATTAAACCATTACGAAGATCATCATCATATTCTTTATACTTATCCTTTTCAATACATATCCATGTGAGCAAAGACCAAGGTTTAAATCCAACCCTGAGTTTATCAAGCCAGTTAAATAATCCAGCATTACTGTTTGTGACATCGAATGCTTTATTTTTATTTTTATCCGAGGCTTTTGTATCTTGAAAAATAGGATAATTATTAACAGGGAATGACATTTTGTGTAACACATCATATTTAGTGTCAACAATTTTTTTTATATCTCTATCCCAATCTGGTATACCTAAAACCGATTTTAGTGTTTTATCTGAATAATTGTCACTAACATTTCTAACAAAAACTAATCCTGGCTGTTGCCATTTAACTAATTGCTGACTCAGAAATGTTTTTTGCTTTCCATCAATATTCAAAATAATTTTCTTATTATAAATTTTACTGGCGATCGCAGCTTTTAAAAAAGTTTCATGAGCAGCAGCCAATAAAGCAATACCTTGAAGATAATTCTTTTCTTGAAAGAAAATTTCAACTAGAATTAAGGCATCAACAACACGCTGTATTGCTGGTATAACATCAAATTCATGCCCTTTAGTTAAACTTTCACGAATATTAAATACGCTCACCATATTTTTAAAACGTGGTATAACGTTTTTAGTATCTACATAACCAATCTCTTCTAACATAGACAAAGCCGCACCAGGTAAACCTTTACGAACTAATTGTTTCGCTTTTTCAATTTGGATTCCCATCCAGTAATTAGAAATCTCAACTATTTGAGGCTCTGATGCTGGCTTATTATCATTGTTAAAAAATATATTACTGGATAAGAACTTGACCTTTTTAAAGTTACTTAAACTTACAAATTGTACTGCTGAAGAAATTGCTGGAGTTCCCGCTTGATGGCTAACGTATACAGTTTCATCAGGTTTATATTCAGGATATTCTCTTAATTTTTCTTGAATATTTTTAAATTCTTTTTGCACTACCTCTAAAGTTTCATTCCAGTTATCTAGTCCTTTCTTAGATGGTCTTAAAGTGCAGAATTCTAGTTTAATTGATGAGAAGATTTCTTTTTGCTTAAAATACTCCTGAAATATAAGTTTTAAAGTGCAAGTATCTTGCCAAAAAGGAGAGAATTCATTTTCTACTTTCTCATTCAAATCACCATCTTCATCAACAAATATATTTCTTTGATCAGTCAACAAAACAATAATAATGGATGGTTTTTCATTGGGTTTATCCAAAAAATATTGAGTAAAAGTATCTAACAATGGAAAAGCCAAATCGTCATAATTTTCTTGTACATGATTTCTATATACTATGCCTAATATTCTAGCAGGAACAGGATAAACTTCGTCGGTAGCTTTGTCTTCCTGAATAGCCGCAAATTTATCACATTTTCTGATATCTTTATCATCATATCTAACAGTTTCATGAAAATCTTCCCAATAGGAATCTTTGTTTAGCTGCACGTCACTATTGCCTGTTGTAATAATCCAAATTGACATATTAAATCTCCTAATTACCAAACTTTTTTAAATTCACTCTCATCTTTGAGAAAATCCAAAAACTTTTTAGTTTCTGGAGATTCATCAGGAAAAATGGTCAGCAACTCTACATAACCTTTCCCTGACACAACTTTCCCCTGCTCATTAGTCACAAAACGCGGATACATACGATGCCAAATGCGTCCTGTATTTTCCATACTTCCCGCTAAAATATGAGGATTTCTAATCCTATCATTCCCCTTATAAGCATCATGAAACCAGTGAATTGCTAGACTTTTACTATTTTCTGCAAAACGCGACCACACTTGTACTTTCGGTGCATACCAAGCTTCTCGCCATTGCGTGATATCATCATTTTTATTTGATTGATTTTGAAGTTGATTCTGGAGAGTTTCGGGACGTTTTGGTGGAGATTTGAGAATAGGAGCTTGATTTGGTTTTGATGTATTTTTGTTATTGGGTATATTAGTTGTGACAGTTGTATTTGTAGATTTCTGTGTTGGTATATTGCTTAATAAATTAATATCTTGTTTAATTTGCTTATCTTGTGGTATCCAACTCCGAATTACATCACGAATTTGTTGGATATATTTAGCAATATCATTAGGATTATTTTTGTCATTTTCTAAATTATTGAGAGGATAATATTCTGACTCATCAATAAATTGCCAGTGACAACCAATAACCTTTTCTGGATGCTTTTCAAAATAGGTTGTATAAAACTCTTTATGACATACTCTGCGCCAAGATTTACCAATTCCACCAAATAGCATGGTAAAATTAATTATAGCTTTGGCTGTATTAATTAACTTGAGTCTTTCTGCATCAATTATCTCAGGATGCATACAAAAAATATTTAAAGTTCCTTCCGAAAGTTCATAGTGCTTGGGATGAGATGGAAACCTCAAATTTTTCAGATTAAAATCAAAATCTATTCCCAATAATCCCACATTGGCATCTTTTGAATCTTGATTATTTTTGTCACCAAATCCACCCCATAATTTTTTAGTAATTTCCTTGGCTGTAACTCCGTCAGTCATTCCTGCTAATAAACGTAAAGTATGTCCCCGTAATGCAGCTTTGAACATATTCGGACGAAATTCCGGTGTTTTATTAACTAATGTTGATACACCACCCTTTCCTTTGAGCTTAATTTGTAATAGTAGATGGGAAGGTTTTTGCTGATTATAATCAGTTTCTTGAAAATATCCGTAACCAGCACTAACTCTAGAACCAAGTCCATTAGCTAATGCCATTTCCCAGATTTTTTTAATTTTATCCCATGCGGATTTATCTAATTCTTCGCTACTAGAAAACCCGAATTTTAATGTAGTATGATATAGAGATATCATCGAATTTGCATTAGTTGATTTATCTCTATCATCCTTAATTACTTGTCTACTTTCCTGACTATGAACAATATCTACTAATTTTGTTGTCCAGTCTAAATCAACTGGATAAGCACCATGAAACCGCAAAATTCCAGGTTCACTACTACCATTCTCTAATTTTTTACCACAATAGGTTTCTGCTTCTATTCTCCCCTGTTCTTTCCCATAAAGTTGTTTGCAAGCACGAATAAAAGCACCTTTCATGCTTGCACCAGAGAAATAGGGAAAACCTTTAGCACCAATAATTGGACGGATAAAACCCTCATCTTGTCCGCTATTGGAAACCAATCTCCATTTGATTGTGTATTTCCATGTTTCTACCTGAGAACCAAATTCTGGGAATTTAAAGTTTGTATTTTTCGCGGGTTTTACATTTGGTTTTGAACGTGCCAAAGCTTTATTTATTGGCTGCTGGAAATTAGGTACAGCTTGATTCCTGTGAGATACTTCTTTAGGAAGTAAATCTTTAGGAAAAATCCCCTTCCATTCATCAACCCATATCTCTGCATCTTGTCGTTTTTCTGCACTTTTTCGCTTATCAACAACTCTCTGAATTTGGCAACGTCCACCAATTTGAGCGCGGAACATCATGGGTACATCTTCAGCATTCATGGTTATTTTTCCTCTTTTTTCTCTTTAACTTTATTAAATCGCTGTGTCCACCAAACTAAACTGTCACAAAATTGAGTCAAAACAGCTAAAGTTACTCTTTGATGCTCAATGGGAAATTGCTCTTTATCCCAAAACAGAGCCGTCATTTTTTTGATATCTTCTGTTTTAAAATTTTTGCCATCATGCCCTATTTTTTCATTAGGAACAATAATTCCGGCTTTTTTCATGATTTCTACTAATTCTTGCCAAGTTGCTAACCAAAACTCTCCTTTATTATAATCTTCACGATTTTCTTTCTTACTCATTAAGCGTAAATGCTCTCCCCAAAATCTTTCTAATCCATAAGCTGCTGTGACGCGCATTTTATGAGATTCCTTTAAAACCTCCTTGTCTCGATATTTAAGGACTAGATGCTGTGCTTTTTGGTCTAATTCGTAGGAGTTCCAAGTCATGATTTTTTCTCAGTAATATGTTTAATTGTTAAATGACAATGACCTAAACCAATAGATTCGAGTCCACCCAAATAAATCTCACCACTTAATTGACCCTGAATCGGTTTCCATTCCCAATCCTTATCATGGGGTTTAATCGCAATTGGGAAGGCTAAAATTGTACCTTCAGGTAAGGCTTCGGTATTAAAAAATTGACCTTTTTTAGCCATTTTTTTATCATCTTCTAAAGCGACTCGACTCTGACGATATAAAGCCATATCGTGAATCATCGCTATATCATTATCATCTACTACAACTGCTGGTAAATCTTCACCTAAAGGAAACCAATCTGATAAATTCCCTTCTCTTTTAATTTCTAAAAAACCGAGATTAAAAAAGAGAAATTTTTTACCTTTGTGTTTATTATCTTTCGATTCTAGTGCGCTATCCCATAATTTTTTAGAAGCTGTATATTCTTTGGGAATTTCACTAGCTTTTTTATTCAACCCAGCTATACGGTTATACCTTTTAAGTAGACGAGGACAAGTTACCCAGACAATTGGCTGTCCCGGACAAAACACAGGTAGCCAAACAATAGAAGCGTGTTCTAATTTAATTACAGCTTCAGTGGTACTATCTGCTTCTCCTTGTTCGGCTTTTTTTCCATACCAAAAATTTTCATCTTGTTCGGGAGGAATTGTTTCACCCTTATTTTTTAAAAAACCGCAATATTGACGCATATCGGCTCGCAAACGACCGCGAATTGAACTACCATTAATAATACCTGTTTGGGTAAATTGGTCACGAAATATGAGGTTTAAATTGCCGTTTTCTTCTCCTGCTGTTGCTCCAACATGAACTGGTGCTAAGGTTTCAATAATTCCGCAAGCTTTCTGATACATTATTCTCTCCTATTGATTTACTAATTAAGCTTCTTGATATTTTTGTAACCCTTTAATTTCTACTGGTAAACACAAGCCAGAACCAATTTTCTGTAAGCTATATCCCTGATTGGGAAACCAGTCTTCATGAAATTCATTCCAAGATTTATTAAGTGGTTTTGGTAATACATATACACTTCCTGCGGGAACTGCATAAAGTCCTCTTCCTAATCTTCCACCTGAATTGTACCGATAAGGTATGGCTTTATCAGTTAATAATTTAGTGTTGTTTTTTGGAAAATATGATGCTAAATCAGGATGTTGGGGAAAGCGATAAGACAATCGTGTCGAACCCCAAACAGCAGGAGAAATTAAGGCGAATGATTGTTCTATTTTTTGATCAAAAAGTTCCAATACTTCTTTTTTTTTAATATCTTGACATTCAATTTCCACGATATGGTTTTCTCCTCCAAAGCGATACCATCCATTGTTTAGTTTATGGCTTGATAAATAAATTAAACAAGTGTCTTCTGGCATTTGTACGGCACTTTCTAGAAACAAACCATCTTTCTGTTTGGAGTGCCTTTCGTGATCTTCCATGTGAGGATGAAGAAAAGATACATAATCCCAAGGATGGGTATCACAATCTAGTTTGGTCTTATTCCAAGAAGTAATGGTTTGCCATGTAAAAGCTGGTTCTAATTTGTCTTCATCTTGTTTATATTGTCTTTGTCGCTGCCAATTTCGATTTTTATCTAATACCCATTCATCTCTATATTTCTCTTTATCTCCTGCAATAATTCTATGCCAAGGAATTGGTACATAAAAATTCTGTTCATATCCAGATTTAGCCCAAAATGGACCCGCAGTATGCAATTTTTTAGTAAATTCTTCGTAATTTTTATCTTCTGTTGTGAAATTTTTATCTGTTAATTTGGCGCTACAAAATAAACCGGAAAGAACTGCTGCACTAGGCGGAAATTTTTCTCCAGAACGACCAACTAAGTTTTCTGGTGAAAGAAATGCACCGGCACTACCATATAAAAAACCTAAAGGTCTAATAATGATGATGTATTTGTATTTGAACATAAGTGCCAACCAATTGTAATTAAATTTTCTATCCAATCAATCATCAATAAAGCTTTTTGAGCGGAACTTGTATCATCATTTGCACCTACAATAAATTTTTCATCCTTTGTAAGTATTTCTTTGTAACCAGGAAAGTAAATATTAAAAAATTCTAAAAAATCTCGCCGATAGTCAAGAATTTTGCTTTGTTTTGCGGTGTTATCACTATCAATTTCTTGGTGACGACGGTTTTCTGCGAGTCCAAAAGCGTGACGGGATTTGAGTTGGGCTAAATCGCCATAGATATGCGACCAATTAGGTTGGTTTTGACTATCCCGACCTTTACATTCCCATTCTGGATAGGTGTTACTATTTCTGTCTCTGTATTCTTTCAAGATATGTAAATACTTCCACGGACAAGTCCACTCTACATACTGTCCGCTATTAAATACAATTCTAATCGTCACGCGATCGCGCTGCAAATTTTTGGCTGTTTCTTGTGCTTGACGACAATGTTGTAATACATCTCGTTGGGGAACACTCCCCGCGACCCAGACAAATCCCACACTGACATTAATATCTCGTTTATGTTCGTGCCATTTATCATTTAATGTCATCAACCATTCCAATGCACTCAATCCATCAATTGGCTGTTTAACATTTTTGCTATAGCTATAAATAATCCCTAAAAAATCATCTCCACCTGCATAAATTACTCGTCCTAATCTCTTTTCATGTTCAAAGTATGTGTAAAAATTCTTACCCCATTGACGCAAAGCAGTTGTAAATGTATTAATTTCCACTTCCGGTTGGTCGCTTTTAGCCATTTGTTTCAATTTTTTCCCAACTTCATCCCCATCTCCCATAAACCAACCCGTCCATTGTCCTGGTTGAGTTTCCGTTGGTTTGCGACGAATTTCTTTAAAACCCTTGGGAAGTTTCCCAAAACAGGAATTTCTATCACCTAATGCTATTCCTATGTCTTTCCTCACATTCTCGCAAGTTACCAGACGCTTCACTAATTCGGGAATGCTCAGTTTCTCGTTTGGTGCGATAAATTTACCTTCCACTTCCGGTTCTTCCTGGGAAGTTTCTAAATCTTGTTTTGCTTCCCCTGTTTCGGGTTCTTCTTGGGAATTTTGTTGATTTTCGGTGATAATTGCTAATTTTGTATAAAAATTTTTAATCGTTTCGTCCGCGTAACGATAGGTGAAATTTATCTTGTTTTTCACTTCCGAGTCTGAAAATTTTCTCCCCAATCCTGGATATGCGATCGCATCAGTACCCGTCAAGCTAGAACTCTCACCAATCCAATTTACAGCACTCCAATCACGGCATAATTTCTTAGTTTCTAAATCATCCATTGCTGCTTGAATACTGTCACCACTGCCTTGAAACATTTCCCAAGTATGACCACCCCAAAGCGTCCATTCCCGTTCCCAATGATATTGATATTCAGGTAATTCCTTCTCTATCCAAGTTCGACAAACTTTTAAAATATCCTTCCATGCAGAAAGAATGACTGTTTTTGCCTCTTCTTTGCTCATTTCTCCTTTAATCAGAATACGATTAGGCATCCCTTTCTGTAACCTAGGTATTGCTGGAGAAATTAATGTTAATCCTGGAGTTTGGTTAACATAAAAAACTAGCTGTTGACTCAAATAAGAGAGAATCAGAGATGCCCCATATAAGTCTCTAAGTTTACGTGATTTCTCGATAAACCCTTGCACTGGGGCAAAAGTAACAGCCGTGTATTCATTCATGTAGCTGTATCTACTTTATACGCTTGATTTTAACCATACACGCTTTTTATTTAACTTTTTAACCATAAAAATACTTTGTAACAATTACTTGCTACCTAACTGTAGATTTCGTGTTAATCGCTAAATTAAAGGGTCAAAAATGCTGATTTATTTACAAAGTCAACAATATATCCAGAAAATTGTCTATATTTGTGACTATGTAAAGATGAGCAGATTTATGTTGTGTTTTTATCTTAGCAGCAAAAAACCGGATGTAACCCACTATTCATGCGAATGACGAAATTTACTGGGTCAATGTGGTAATAAATTCGTGATTCGCTTGAAAACACTAGACTTTGAGCTTTGTTAAATGCAGACAATATAAAATAAGTTTTATTGAGGATCAAGGAAAATGTCTACTCCTCCCATCTGTCACATCCTGATCGGTGTCCCTGGTAGCGGTAAGTCCACTTTCGCCACTGAATTAGCTAAGTTGGGGAATTATCGCATTGTCTCTACTGATGTTATTCGTCAAGAACTTTATGGGGATGCCACTATTCAGGGTGATTGGATAGATATAGAAGCAGCAGTAATTTCTCAAATGACAGAAGCATTGGCTCAAGATAATGCTGTAATCTATGATGCTACTAATGCCAAACGTGCGTGGCGACTGGATTTATTAGAAAAGTTAAAATTAGCCGTCGCTTCCCCGGTTTTATGGATGGGGTGGTACTTAAAAACCCCTTTAGCAACTTGTAAAGGATGGAATCAACAGCGCACCCGTCAAGTTCCAGAGGTGATAATTGAGAATATGTACCAATCGTTGCAAGATTTTCCACCAATGGCTGCTGAAGGGTTTGCGGCAGTTAAGGAAGTTGATGTCACGTCCCCAAAGTTCAACTTTCACCAAATCTCTACCCAAATTCAACAGCTTTCTCGAACTCTAATCAACCGCACTAACCGTAATAGTCAAATCACTTTTCATGCTTACAGTAAATTGCTAGATTTTGAGCGATTAATGTATCTAATTTCCTTAGTGATTAACTATCCGGGAATTGGTAATCTACAAGCAACTAATCCCAGTTTATTAGCCAGTATTTTTGGTAAAGTTCCTGAGTTTACAAGTTCCTTGGCAGAAATAACTACTTGTATGAGCCGATTGTATGGGAATATTTATGCAGATGAAATTGCGATCGCTAATGATTTACTGTGGTTACAACAAAATTCCCTGATTGGTGTTAATTCTATCTCTTCACCTTCTCCTCATCCTATCGCCCCTGGTGCTGTTTCTCTGACTTCTTCCGCGTCTGTGGTAACTCATCCCTACTCAGATTTACAAGCGTTTCAGAGATTGTTGCAAACTATTAGGTTCATTTTACATCATCCGTTTTTACCTAATTCTGGACAAGGAAGTTTAAAAACTTTGGTGTCTACACTGCAAGAATATGAGATTATTGATGGTAATACTTTAGATTCTGTCCGTAAAGATATAGAAAAAGTCCTTAAACCATATAAAATATTACATAATTTTTCTATGCGAGACGGTTACTTTGCGGGAACGGCAATTTTATCAGCACTAGAATTAACTCAGGTGTTTCAAGTTCTCCAGTCTCAAGCACAAAGTCTCAATGACCCGATAGCACTGGAAATTTATGAAACCTTTGCTACTCGCATGGCACAAAGTCGCTTGGGAGTCAGTGATATTTATCCGGTACGGGCGATCGCTAATCGCAGTATGATTGACCCGGAGTATTTACCAGCAGAATCTCTAGCCAGAAATTTACAGCAAGTTGAGGAAGCGATCGCTAAAGGACAATTATTAGAATTAAATCGTTTTAGTGGTGGTGGTAAGTTTACCCTAGATGAGGAAGGATTCTTTTTAGCTTTTCCATTACAAATTGTTTTTTCTAACACAGCTTGGTATTTAGGTTATGAATGTGTATCAGGTAAATATAATGGTTTGTTTCGTTTTGAACGATTAGATAGATTATTTATTGGTCAAATCCAAACAAAGGTGCGTTCTCGACAAGAACAAGAAAGTGCCTTAAAAAAATTACAAAAACTATCTGAAGGAAGTGCAGGAATTTTTTTAGGTTACAATCCCCAAGACCAACGGCAATTTCTGAGTGTTAATAAAAAAGAACGTTCTCTAGTGTGTATCACTATTGAACTGTGGTTTAATGATGAAATTTTTAGATTTGTTGCCGAAGGAACTAAACGGTTTCCTCCACAACAGATGAAAATGTCTCTACCAATCACAGGTAAAAGATTAACTTTGCCTAAATCTATTTTCTGTCTTGATAAAACAGAAGATAAAAACTATCCTCATCGTTTTCAAGTGATATTACCTCAATGGTCTTTAGATGATGTAGAGATTTTACGCTGGATTCTTGGTTTTAAGGGAGGAGTGAAGGTGATAAAACCAGAATTATTAGTTAATAAATTAAAACAAATCGGTGAGGATATTGTGAATGTTTATAGATAATAAAATAGATTCCCAATTTCTTAGGTTTATCTTCTAATTAAAGATAAAAATCGGGAATCTATGGTAGAGAAAGTACAGCAATTATTATCTAAATAATCGTGTTTCCATTAATTTCACTTCCTATAAAAGAAGCGATTAGTTTGGGACGGTGGCGAAGAAAAAATCACCACAGTCTAGTTTCCATTAATTCCACTTCCTATAAAAGAAGCGATCTTAAACAAAAAGCTTGAAGTATACGTAGAAGGCAACAAGTTTCCATTAATTCCACTTCCTATAAAAGAAGCAATTTATCCAATATTGCGAGGGCGACATTATCGCCAAAATCGCGTTTCCATTAATTCCACTTTCTATAAAAGAAGCGATACTAAATAACGGTATTCGCAAGGTTTGGATAGTAGAAGAAAAGTTTCCATTAATTCCACTTCCTATAAAAGAAGCGATTCTATAAATCTATTGATTACCCGGCACATGGCACTAACGTTTCCATTAATTCCACTTCCTATAAAAGAAGCGATTGCTTCGCCTGTTGCGACTTGGTATGTAGATCCTAAGTTTCCATTAATTCCACTTCCTATAAAAGAAGCGATAATGGGGTAACTTAGTAGAAGATGAACCTTTTTAGTTTCCATTAATTCCACTTCCTATAAAAGAAGCGATCTAACAATATTTTTTGAAGATTCCCACGAACCAGTTTCCATTAATTCCACCTCCTATAAAAGAAGCGATCTCAAACCGTTTATTAAAGCAATTATCGGCTACATACGCAAATAAGTTTCCATTAATTCCACTTCCTATAAAAGAAGCGATTTTGAAGAATAATGAAAAAGCACACACAGGTCTACGACAAAGAGTTTCCATTAATTCCACTTCCTATAAAAGAAGCGATTTTGCAACCTTGCCGGACAGGAAAATTATGGGAGAGAGTTTCCATTAATTCCACTTCCTATAAAAGAAGCGATACGAAAAGCTAGGTCAGAGCTTTGATGACGTAAGGTTTCCATTAATTCCACTTCCTATAAAAGAAGCGATTTTGCAACCTTGCCGGACAGGAAAATTATGGGAGAGAGTTTCCATTAATTCCACTTCCTATAAAA
>CAINGU010000081.1 GCA_903848645.1 uncultured cyanobacterium
CTCTATTCAATTTTGTTATTGTTGATTCTCGTTCTTTTTGCAGTCTTCAGGGCTTCTGTAAGAGGCAGGGGAGCAGGGAGCAGGGAGTAAGGGAGACAAAGATTCTTCTTTCCCCCTGCCCCCCCGCACCCTGCCCCCCTCCAGTCTTTCCTGGTGTCTATGGCGCGGTGGAACCACACTGATCCCTTCCCGAACTCAGAGGTGAAACGCTGCTGCGGCGACGATAGTTTGGGGGTAGCCCCATGTGAAAATAGCTCGATGCCAGGGTTATTATTTATAACAAAACCCCCTCTATTCATTTAGTGGGGGTCTTGTTTTGAGAGGATGTTTTTAAAGTCCGAGCTAGTAAAAAATTATGCGAGCTGTCTAACCATGAGCCGAATCATGGCAATACTCCTCTTCTGTCACTTTCGGGATTAAGCAAGTAGTAAATAAACCAAACCTTTTTATCCACAAAAATAACAGGAAATAAATCCATTCATTGCGTTAATAAAAATTTATAACCGTAAATTTATTAATCATAGATATTTAGTAAATTTTCTTACCCATTACTACAATCTAACCGTCAATAAACCCTATATCCACTACAATCAAATAATGAATCTCCTTCGATCATTCCTGTAACTAAGCTAGTAAAAACTGGAATCGCCTCTAAATATACGCTAAAATACTGAATGTAACTACATTTTTAAACTTTTAATTTTTAATTCTTAATTGGTTATGACCATGCACAATTCTGTTGAATTCCGAGACGCTTATGATGTGATTGTCGTCGGTGCAGGTCACGCCGGTTGCGAAGCAGCACTTGCTACTGCCCGCCTCGGTTGTCGGACACTGCTATTGACCCTAAATTTAGATAAAATCGCTTGGCAACCCTGTAACCCCGCAGTGGGTGGTCCTGCCAAGTCCCAATTAACCCATGAAATAGATGCTTTGGGTGGAGAAATTGGGAAAATGGCAGACCGGACATACCTGCAAAAGCGCATCCTCAATTCTTCAAGGGGACCTGCGGTATGGGCATTGCGAGCGCAAACGGATAAGCGGGAATATGCGGCGATAATGAAGGGAATTGTCGAAAATCAAGAGAATTTGACAATTCGAGAAGCCATGGTGACGGATTTGATCTTAGATGATAATAATGAAGTTATTGGTTTAGAAACTTATTTTGGTGTATCTTTTCACTGCAAAGCCGTCATTCTCACTACTGGCACATTTTTAGGTGGCAAGATTTGGGTGGGGAATAAATCCATGGCCGCAGGACGCGCGGGAGAGTTTGCAGCGGAAGGGTTAACACAAACTTTGAATCGTTTGGGATTTGAAACCGGAAGACTCAAAACCGGGACACCCGCACGGGTTGATAAGCGTTCCGTTGATTATAGTAAAATGGAAATTCAACCGGGAGATGAAACTGTGCGTTGGTTTAGTTTTGACCCCCAAGTGTGGGTAGAACGGGAACAAATGCCTTGTCACATGACCCGCACCACCACAGAAACTCATCGTTTAATTCGGAAAAATTTACATCTGTCACCGGTGTATGGTGGTTGGGTGGAAGCAAAGGGACCCCGCTATTGTCCGAGTATTGAAGATAAAATTGTCCGCTTTGCAGATAAAGAAAGTCACCAAATCTTTATTGAACCGGAAGGAAGGGATATTCCTGAATTATACATTCAAGGTTTTTCCACTGGTTTACCCGAAACTTTGCAAATTTTGATGTTGCGGAGTTTAACCGGCTTGGAAAATTGTGTGATGTTGCGTCCGGCTTATGCCGTGGAGTATGATTATTTGCCCGCAACTCAGTGTTTTCCTACCTTGATGACTAAGAAAGTCCCAGGGTTATTTTGTGCCGGACAGGTAAACGGGACTACTGGTTATGAAGAAGCTGCTGCTCAAGGAATAGTAGCAGGAATTAATGCAGCGCGGTTTGTGCAGGGTGAGGAAATGATTATTTTCCCCCGTGAACAAAGTTACATTGGCACTTTAATTGATGACCTGTGTACGAAAGATCTACGCGAACCTTATCGAATGCTCACCAGTCGTTCAGAGTATCGGTTATTACTGCGTTCTGATAATGCTGATATCCGCATGACACCGTTAGGACGGGAAATTGGTCTAATTGATGATCGGCGCTGGGATTTGTACAGCAAAAAACAAGCACAAATTACGGCGGAGAAAAAACGCCTCCATATAACTAGAATAAAAGAGAATGAGGCAGTGGGACAAGCGATCGCTCACGATACTCAACAAGCAATTAAAGGTTCTATCACTCTGGCTGATTTACTACGCCGTTCGGGTATCCATTACGTTGATTTAGAACGTCACGGACTCGACAATCCCACCCTTAAACAAGCGGAAAAAGAAGGGGCAGAAATTGACATCAAATACGCTGGTTATTTAGCAAGACAACAACATCAAATTGACCAAGTTGCCCGTCAAGCAAATCGCCAACTATCTTGTGACTTGGACTATTCAGCCATTGAGACTCTATCTAAAGAATCTAGAGAAAAGCTTAACAAAGTTAAACCCCTCACCATTGGACAAGCTGCGAGAATTGGGGGAGTTAACCCAGCCGATATCAACGCCCTTTTGATATATTTGGAAATAGCTAAAAACAAAACTGCTCCAGTAGACCTGTCCGAAATATATACAAAAAAATGGTAAAACGGTAAATTGAAGATATACCGTGGCTCTACCATGAAAAATATTATCCATTATATACATTTGCACCCAAAACGCGCTAGGGGAATACTGGGAATTAGCTATGATCAATTTATTTCATTGATGGAGCAGGCTAAGTTAACTCATCAGAAGCAAAAAGCTCAGGTAGAAAAAGGTAAACTACGTGTTAATGCACTCTTGTTGTGGACGTAAACCAAAATTAACAATTGAAGAA